>DUZX01000035.1 GCA_013349325.1 Desulfuromonadales bacterium | reverse complement strand
GCAGGGGGTGGGGGAAGCTGCAACGGAGTACTTTCATGGCAACCTCCCCCCCACCCTAACCCTCCCCCGCCAGGGGGGAGGGAGCTTTTTGTACGATTATTTAAGTGTTACTTGGTACTAGGTGGTTATGGCTGTACGCATACGCTTTAGCGCCGTACGCAGCAGCGACCTGCTACAGCCGAAGTTGAGCCGTACAAAACCGGGGGCATCGAAATCGGCCCCATCCGAGAGGCCGACTCCGGCTTTTTCAAAAAATCCGGCCGGATTTTCAATACCGGCTGCACGCGTATCGATCCAGGCCAGATAGGTTGCTTCTACGTGCGTTGCGGAAAGTCCCGGTATTGAGTTAATCTCCGCTTCCACCAGATCACGATTCCCGCGCAGATAGCGAAGCAGCGCCTGCCGCCACGCTTCGCCGAATCGATAAGCCGCTTCAGTGGCGGTGAAACCGAGCAGATTTACGTGCGGTACGATCCGACCGGCTGCTGTAATGAATTTTTTCCGCAGCTGCGGATCGCTGATGACGGCAAAGGAGCAGCCCAGCCCGGGGATGTTGTAGGTTTTGCTGGGGGCCAGCAGCGTGATGGTGCGGCGGGCTGTTTCAGGGGACAGGGTCGCAATCGGCAGGTGGCGGATCCCCTCGTCCAGGATCAGACCGGCGTGGATATCATCAGAACCGATGATCAGATCGCGGCGTTCGGCCACGTCGGCGAACTGCAGCAGTTCTGCGCGTGTCCAGGCCCGGCCGACCGGATTGTGCGGGCTGCAGAGCAGCAGCAGCTTCGTGCGCGGCGTGATGGCCCGCTCCAGTGCGGCCATGTCTGCAACCCAGCGCCCTGCAACCAGCTGGAGCGGCACCTTGACTGTTACACGCTCTGAAAGGGTCGGAGCCGACATAAAAGGGGGATAGACCGGCGTAAACGTGATTACCTCATCACCCGGTTCTCCCACGGTACGGGCAAGTACGTTCAAGCCGCAGACCAGACCCGGCAGCCAGACCAGCCACTTCGGCTGGACCTGCCAGCCGAAATCCCGCTCCAGATGCTCCAGCACCGCTTCGACCAGAGTGGGCGGAGCGTGCGTGTAACCAAAGACCCCATGTTCGATACGTTTATGCAGAGCCGCTATGACGGCAGGAGGAGATCGGAAATCCATATCCGCCACCCACAACGGAATGATGTCGCGCCCCCGGTATTTTTCCCACTTCTCACTGCTGGTGGCACTGCGATCGACGATCGTGTCGAAATCAAAAATGCTGTCTTTCGTATCAGCCATGCATCCCCGCTGCATCAGAAATTGAGCGCCCGCTCGATACGCTGCCACAACTCATCGGCATCCTCCAGACCGACTGACAGCCTGATCAGGTTACGCGGCACTCCACACGCTTCGGCCCATTCAAGCTCCGTATAATGCGCCAGCAGGGTAAACGGACAGGCCAGGGTAAAGCTGGTCCCCAGGCTGGGCCCTTTGCAAACCTCCAGATTATCGTAGATTCGTGGCGCGGTTTGTTCGGCGTTCTTTGGCAAAAACGTGATCAGCGACCCCCAGCCGCCATCCGGCCGACGGACCGCCTCGTAGGAGTCACCAAACGACCATTTGGGATACCAGACCGCTTCAATAGCGGGATGCGTGCGCAGCCGTTCGGCGATCACCAGACCATTACGGTTGTGGATACGCATCCGCTCCCGAAAGCTGTGAATCTGCGCTTCCAGAACCACGGCATCCTCAATCCAGAGCAACTCCTCATGCTGTGCAGCCGCGATAGCCTTGAGCTCCGCATGATACGGCGAACGGGGATTACAGATCAGCGCCCCCCCCATGACGTCACCCGTGCCGACCAGATATTTGGTCAGACTGGTGGCAATCAGGTCGGCGTGCGGACCCAGATCGACATTCAGCGGGGTTGCCACCACATCATCGGCCACCAGTGGAATACCATGCTCACGCAGAATCGGGGTGATCTGCCGCACATCAGCCGAGCCGAGCAGCGGATTTCCGGGGATTTCGCTGAAACAGGCCGCCAGGGGGGCCCGCTGCAGAAGTTCCTTCAGATTGGCGGCGCAGTGATTCAAGTCGTGTAGCAGTGTCGCGCCACAGCCGAATTTTTCCTGCAACTTGAGGGTATCCACATAGGGGAAACCGATCTGGGCCGTAGCGGCTCCCGGCGTGCGCTGCATGACGGTTCGCAGCGCGGCATGCATGGCCGCCATGCCGCTCGGCTGCAAAAAAACATCGTCCGGCGCACAGTCGTACAACCCCGCCAGCTGAAGACGCAGCGAATCGCGAACTCTCTGGTCATCCCGCAGTTCCGGAGGTGTTCCGCTCAAAACCGACGCGGCCCGGCGGGTCGAAACAATCAAACCGGTATGCTGCCAGAAGGCCTTCAGCGTGTCGTAGCCTGCCGCAGTCGTTGTAACGCCGAACTGTCCACCCCGCTCAACCAGGCTGGCCGTGGCATCACTCTTTCGGCTGATGTAGCTGACACACTGCTGCGCCGTCTGAAGCGAAGGAAACGGCAGACACGGCTGACCGCCACCAATCAAGCCGGCCAGTTCCTGTATCAGGCGGTGAATAACAAAACGGGGATACCCGCATTGCAATCGGCTGATCACGGCGGGCCATTTTTCTTCATACCCGACAACATCCTGCCAGCGCGGCAGCGCCACGGAAACCGCGTGCAGCGATTGAGGTAACGCCTGTCCCAGCTCTTCCGCCCGCCAGATTGGATCATGCAATAAATCACGATTACTCATCATCACCTCACAAAGTACCCTTCGACTCCGCTCAGATTTCTCCATAGGTATCCATCAAAGGCCGATCGCGGAGCGGAGTCAAAGCGTCAGCGGTACAGTACACCACCAGCGCAGGCGGCTCCCAGAATTACCAGCGCAGGATTGACCTTCGTCATCGTTAACAGTCCGAACGTAACGGCAACAATCAGAATTTTATCCCAGCCGAGATTCAGAGAAGAACCCCATCCCAGTCGCTTGACGCCAAAGACGCTGTAGGCCATGTCGTAGGCGGTCCAGAGCAGCAGCCCCACTACGACCGGGCGCACGGTTTTGAGCATCGACTGGACCAGCAGACTGTCCTTGATCCTGAAAAAATAGACCACCATGATCAGCATCAGAATTGTGGTCGGAAGCACCGTTCCGGCAGCAGCAGCGATGGCACCCGGAAGGCCGGCCATTTTGTAGCCGATATAGGCCGACACCTGCGGCGCAATCGGACCAGGCAGAGCGTTTCCGACCGCTACTGCGTCGGAAAATTCCAGAGGAGTCGTCCAGGGGGCCACTTCCGCCGCACCGGGCGGCAGCCAGGTCGCCGCCGTCGTCTCACGCTGCATGAGCGCCAGTGAGGCCGGTCCGCCCCCCCAGGAAAACAGGGATACCCGGCTGAAGAGAACAAATATTTTCCAGAGCAACATGAATCGACCTCCAAAAAGAGGTCAAGAGAACAGTCTCTTGACCTCTGCTTGTCCCGTTGTCTGTAAAAAGTCAGATGATCGGTCCGTTACCGTTATCATCACTGACTAACCTACCGTGCGGGCTACGCTTGCTCATGACAATATTCAAGCTGCCGTCTCCGCGACTGAACAGGAAGGAGAGATCATGCTGAAATGCCAGCCGTGCCACCGGATCGAGCTGCCCCAGGTCGCGCAGCTTGAAGAGGATACAGTTGCCTTTGCCCAGATAGTCGACAAATCCAGACGTGACGTCAAATTCAATGCTGCCGAATTCGTCGACCAGATCAACCAGCCCCCCCTCATCGCCGACGATAAAGCTTTCTCCGAGATTGATACGCTGGGCGGAAACACCGCTCTTGTCGGTCAAGCTGCGGATAATGCCCCCTCCTCCGATCTGGAGCCCCTCTTCAACGACGAAGCGCCCGGTACGGGTGTTCTCTGAGTAGGGATCAGCGGCGATCTCGTTTTTGAGGGTGAAGAGTACCGTACCAACCTCAGAAGGCATCAGTTCGGCGGCATAGCGTTCGGTCACCTCCAGCGTTGATGAGTCGAGACGCTCTTCAATGGCGGTAGCGACCGCCTGCACCTCGGCGGTGCCGAGTTTGATCGTATACGTTTTGCCGGACTGAAAGGGACGATCAGCCAGCCAGAAGATACTGGCGCGTATCTGGCAGGCCGCCACCGGCTTGCGTCTGCGGCGCGAGATGATTTCACCCCGCTCGACAAAAAGTTCATCATCAGTCGTGATGCCGATACATTCGCCGGATATTGCCTGCGGAAGATCGGTCTGGCCCCATTTTTCAACACTCTTGACGCGCGTGATCTTGCCGGAAGGGAGAAAGATGATCTCATCACCTTTGTTGATTTCACCGGTCTCGACCCGCCCGACGTAGATACGCTTGTCATCCCATTTATAGACATCCTGCACCGGCAGACGCAGCGGGGCTCCGGCTTCAGCACGCACATTACCGAAACTGTCCAGCGCTTCAAGAATAGTGGGACCGTCGTACCAGGGCACCTTTCCATGGCGGCTGGCGATGTTTTCACCGTCGCGGGCCGAAATCGGGATCACATAGGAGGGGGTGATGCCGACCGAATGCAGAAAGACGCGGATATCATTATCTACCTGCTGAAAACGGGTGCGGTCATATGCGACCATATCCAGCTTGTTTACCGCGACCGCCACCTGACGGATACCGAGCAGTGAGAGAACATAGGCGTGACGGCGGGTCTGCTCGCGCACCCCTTCCGCGCCATCAACCAGCAGGATAGCTGCATCGGCACTGGCTGCGCCGGTAATCATGTTTTTAAGAAACTGCTTGTGTCCGGGCGCATCGATGATGACATAGGGACGCTGGGCGGTTTTGAAGAAGGTCGAGGCGGTGTCGATGGTGATATTCTGGTCGCGCTCTTCTTCCAGGGCATCCATCAGATAGGCAAATTCAAATTCACGCCCCTGGGCACGACAGGTAGCTTCAATCTCACGGTAACGTACTTCGGGGATACTGCCGGTATCGTAAAAGAGCCGACCGATCAGCGTGGATTTGCCATGATCAACATGACCGACGATGACGATTTTCAAGGTTTCATTTTGATTCATATGTAAGATTCCTTTTAATTTTACTCCCCCCTTGATAAAGGGGGGCTGGGGGGATTTGATTGTAGATTCAGAAGCGAATCCCCCTAAATCCCCCTTTATCAAGGGGGACTTCTGTTTACATGTACCCTTTAGCTCGCAGTTTCTGCATGGCGTAGGCGTTTTCCTGATCCTGCGCCCGCCCTGCCCGTTCCGGGTCTTTGAGCGTCTTCAGCTCTTCGATGATCTCATCGACCGTTGTTGCACGGGAATCGATCGGCGTCGTGCAGGGCATGCACCCCAGCGAGCGGAAACGCTTGCCATCCTTGGCAAAATAGAGCGGGCAAATTTCAAACTTTTCACGCTGGATATATTCCCAGATATTGAGTTCCGTCCAGTGCAGAATCGGATGAACGCGGATATGCGTGCCCGGATCGAAGTTCGTGTTGAACTGATCCCACAATTCAGGTGGCTGATCCTTGTAAGCCCACTCGAAGTTCTTGTCACGTGGCGAGAATACGCGCTCTTTGGCACGACTCCCCTCTTCGTCGCGACGAATACCGAGAAAGAGGCCGTGGAAATCGCGCTCCTCGATGATCTTGGTCAAACCTTCGCTTTTGAGCTTTTCGCAGCAGACCAGTCGTCCGGCAGCCGGACTCATACCGGCTTCGATTGCCGCTGCATTACTCCCTACGATCAGATCAGCCTGCCACTCGCGAGCCATCCGGTCGCGGTACTGAATCATCTCCGGGTATTTATAGGTAGTATCGATATGCACCAGCGGAAAGGGAATCTTGCCGAAGAAAGCTTTACGCGCCAAGTGGATCATGGTGGTCGAGTCCTTGCCGATTGAATACAGCATGGCCAGATTCTCGAACTTGCGGTAGGCTTCGCGGAAGATATAAATACTCTGGGCTTCCAAATCGTCTAAATGGTCGTACATTTCAACTCTCCTTGAATAATCAAAACTATCTATCTTCTATGCAGTCCGCATTCCTTGTGTTCCGGGTTTTCCCACCACCAGCGCCCGGCACGGGCATCTTCGCCCGGCTGGACCGCCCGCGTACAGGGGGCACAGCCGATTGAGCGGTACCCCTGGCCAAGGAGGCGGTTTTGGGGCAGATGGTGTATTGCGGTATACTCCAGCAGCTGCTCTTCGGTCCAGTTCAGTAGCGGATTGATCTTGATGATGCCGCCATTTAAGTCATCCCGTTCGACAGCTGCGAGGTCACTGCGGGTAACGCTCTGCTCACGGCGCATACCGGTAACCCAGCCGGAAAGGCTCCGCAGCGCCCGTGAGAGCGGCTCCACCTTGCGGATATGGCAGCATTCGTGGCGATTTTCCAGCGATTCACGAAAAGAGAAGAGCCCCTTGTCGCACTCCAGAGTTTCCACCGCTTCGTGGCGCGGAAAATACCAGTCGATCTTCAGGCGATAGCGCTCAACCAGGGCATCGGCCACCTCGTAGGTCTCCTCGTTCAAGCGCCCGGTATCCAGGGCAAACAGCCCCAGCGGAATACCGGCCTCGTAGGCGATGTCAATAATGGCGACATCCTCCAGCGAAAAGGAGCAGGCCAACGAAACCGGACCGTCTGCCGCTCTGATGCCGACCTCAAGAATTTCGCGAGGGGTCGCGTCTGCTGAAACTTCAAATGTGCCGTTCGCCATACCGTTTCCTTTCATATCTGTAACGTGTTTACATCCCCGCCACTCTGCTGCAGAGTTCATCGAGCGTTAATGCCCGCTCTACGAGGGTTCCAAAGGGGGCATCCCCGGATCGATAGAGATCAAAGCGGGGAGTTCGTTCGCCATCTTCCCCTTTTACCAGAGCGCTGCTGACAATGCCCACATCGGCCAACTGAGGCTGGGTGCAGGAGTTGGGGCAGCCGGAGATGGCCCAGGTGAGGAGCTTGCCCTGCGCTGAAATCAGAGCGGTGAGCTGGCTCACAACCTCACGCGTGGCGGATAGCCCGGCTTTGCAGGTGGCGGTACCGGGACAGGTCCGGAAATTAATGGTTGCCTGCTGAATACCGGCAGCTTCCAGTTCAGCGGCAGCCTCGACAGGATCGCTTGATTCGTGCAGATGGAAGGCGATGTCCTGATCGGCGGTCACCATCAGAAAGCCGAGCTGCCAGCTATCGGCATGATCGGCAAGCGTAATCAGGTGCCGACTGTTCAGCTCTCCGGCCGGAATCCGGACCACCAACCGCTGCGTTGGTGGCTGATGAATCAGATTGCTGTTGAGCCCTTCCTGCGCGGACAGCTCTTCCGTCGCGGAGGGATCCTGCGCAACCAGGCGGCGAAATTGTTCCTCACCAACGTCGCGCAGCAGATGCTTGAGGCGCTTGCCGGCCGGAGAATGGGCGGCATAGACGCGGGCAATCGCCTCGATCAGCGGGATAATACGGTTTTCACTGACTCCCGCTTCAAACAGAAAACCGGGCTGCGGCTCACGCCCCAGTCCCCCGGCAGCATACAGATCAAAATACGCGACACCCTCTGTATGAGACGAGTAGACCAGGCCGACATCCTGAATCAGATGGCGCCTGCCGAGCGTATCAGTCTCTACGCCGATTTTGAACTTTTTGGGCAGCCGTTCAAAACGGGGGTTTCCGGTAAAGTGCTTCTGCAGCCGGGCTGCCAGAACCTCGACCACCGGGAAACCGGCAGCACCCTGACTGGCGCAGGTCACACCCCGCACGGCACCGCCACAGGCGCCGCGCGATGTGAGACCGACTTTGGCCAGCTCACGTTTGACCGCCAGGAGATCAGCCTCATGAAGCCAATGAATCTCCATACTGCCACGCGTCGTCAGATGGATGGCCCCCTGACCGAAGCGCGCCGCAACGGCAGCGACGGTCCGCGCCTGGTCCGCCGAGATGACACCGGCAGCCAGTTTGACACGCTGCATGAAGAAACCGGCCTGGCGCTGCGGATAAATACCGTCCAGGCGGGACAGAGGGGTCAACTGCGGCATGACTTACAGATCCTCAAACAGCGCCGTTGACATATAGCGTTCGGCGCCATCCGGCAGGATCACGACAATCGTTTTACCGGCAAATTCATCCAGCTGGGCCAGTCGTACGGCAACAGCAGCAGCAGCGCCGCAGGAGATGCCAACCAGCAGGCCTTCTTCGCGTGCCAGACGTCTGGCAAATTCGATCGCCTCACCACTCTCGATTTGCTCAACCCGATCGACTATCGACAGATCGAGTGTATCGGGAATAAAGCCGGCCCCGATACCCTGGATTCGGTGCGGCCCCGGTTTCAACGGCAAGCCGGCCAGTTTCTGGGTAATCACGGGGCTCTCTTTCGGCTCTACGGCCACCGAAATGATCTTTTTACCCTTGCTGTTCTTGATGTAGCGGGAGATTCCGGTAATGGTGCCACCGGTACCAACGCCGGACACGAGCACATCAATGCCACCATCGGTATCGTCCCATATTTCGGGACCGGTCGTTTTTTCATGAATCTCCGGGTTGGCCGGGTTTTTAAACTGCTGCGGCAGGAAATAACGCTGCGGGTCGGAAGCGGCCATCTCTTCGGCACGATTGATGGCCCCCTTCATCCCTTCTGCACCCGGCGTCAGAATCAGATTGGCACCCAGAGCGGCCAGCACGCGACGACGTTCGATACTCATCGTCTCCGGCATGGTCAGCGTCAGTTTGTAGCCACGGGCAGCAGCCACATACGCCAGCGCAATCCCGGTGTTGCCGGAGGTCGGCTCGACAATCTCGACCCCCGGCTTGAGAACGCCCCGTTTTTCAGCATCCCAGATCAGATTGGCGCCAATGCGGCATTTAACCGAATAGGCCGGATTGCGACCCTCGATCTTGGCCAGCACTGTTGCTGTGGTGTTCCCGACAACGTGGTTCAATTTGACGAGCGGTGTATTGCCGATTGACTGCGAATTGTCTGCGAAAATCTTGCTCATGAATGTTCCCCTTTTAGTTTTTATCTACGTTCGTACAGGCTTATATTTCAGGCCGGAAAAATAAGGTTTCGAGACTAGCATATTTTTAAAATAATTGCGCACAATTTCAATCGGTATCAGGCAGGAAGTTCAACTATCGTTTCTGGGTCAATAATGCGGGGGCGGTTCTTCCTGATCAGGATCGCGGGAGACCGATGGCGACATCAGCAAAAACTGCTGTTTTAACACATTAAACTCCCGCTGCAGGTATTCCAGCACCTGTTCCTGGCGACAGACAATTTCATCCAGTTCCTGAATGGTACGTTCCTGCTGCATGAAGCGCAGTTCCAGTTCGTTGATCCGCTCTTCCATAACCTCACCTCTATTCTTTATTATTTCACCGTAGTTAATTTCTTCAACAGGCGATCCATATAGTAATAGACCACCGGCGTAATATAGAGCGTCAACAGCTGTGAGGTCAGCAGACCGCCCACGACCGCCAGTCCGAGCGGCTGGCGCGACTCCCCACCGGCACCATAGCCGATCGCAATCGGCAGCGTCCCCATCAGAGCCGCCATGGTAGTCATCATGATCGGCCGAAAACGGACAATCGCCCCTTCATAGATCGCATCCAGCGGGTTCTTTCCTTCTGTTCTCTCGGCCTCCAGGGCAAAGTCAATCATCATGATGGCGTTCTTCTTGACGATGCCGAGCAGCATGATGATGCCGACAAATCCGTAAACATTGAGGTTGCTGCCAAAGATCATCAGCGTTATCAACGCTCCGAAGCCGGCTGCCGGAAGACCGGAGAGAATCGTAATCGGGTGAATGTAGCTTTCGTACAGAACTCCCAGCACGATATAGATGACGAAAATCGCCATGACCAGCAGGATCCAGAGGCCGCTGAATGATGACTGGAAGGCCTGCGCCGTACCCTGAAAGCTGGTGCTGATCGTCGCCGGGAGAGCCGTAGCGGCCAGCTTGTCGACCAGCTGCATGGCATCCCCCAGGGCAACACCGGGACGCAGGTTAAAAGAAATCGTTACCGCCGGAAGCTGTCCGAGATGATTGACCGCCAACGGGCCGATCGTTTTGGAGATCGTCGCCACCGTTTCGAGCGGAATCAGCTGCCCGCTTTTAGCGCGGATATAGAGCATATCAAGCGCGGCCGAGTCACCCTGGTAGAGCGGGTCAAGTTCGAGGATCACCTGATACTGATTGGTCGGGGCAAAGATCGAGGAGACCTGGCGCGAGCCATAGGCGTAACCTAAGGCATCCTCAACCTGAAGAACGGAGAGTCCCAGCGCCGCTATTTTGTCGCGGTTAAGTTCCACATGAACCTGCGGATTGCTGATCTGTAGGTCGCTGGTAACGTCCAGCAGATCCGGTATTTCGCGCAGCTTTACCTCAAAACCAGCTGCCGATCGGTACAACTCGGCCGTGTCCTGCCCCTGCAGGGTAAACTGATACTCGCTCTTGGAGCTGGTGCCGCCGATCTGGATCGAAGGAACATTTTTCAGAAACACTTTGACCCCCGGCACTTTGGACAGCTTGGGGCGCAGCTTCTGAATAATCTCATCTGCTGAGAGCGTGCGCTGCCCCCTCGGTTTAAGCCGGATAAAAAAACTGCCGGCATTGGTGCCGCGACCACCACCGACGGAGGACATGAAGCCTTCGACATTCGGGTCTTGTGCGATAATGGCAGCCACCGCCTCCTGATGCAGCTTCATGCTGTCAAAAGAGGTCCCCTGGGCGGTTTCTATGTCGGCATTGATCCGTCCGGTATCCTCGGTCGGCAGGAAACCCATCGGAATGATTCTGAACAGCCAGACCGTCAGCAGCGTAATCAGCAGCGTCACGACCATCGTCGTCCGGCGAAAGCGGAGTACCAGCTTCAGGGAGCGTTCATACAAATTCAGCCAGCCGTCAAAGAAGCGCTCCATGGCCATATAGATCGCACCATGCTGTTTCGTACCGGCCGGTTTTAAAAAGCGGCTGCAGAGCATCGGTGTCAGTGTCAGCGAAACGAAGCAGGAGACCAGAATCGCAACGCTGATCGTCAGGGCAAATTCATGCAGCAGTCGCCCCAGAATGCCGCCCATGAACAGCACCGGAATAAAGACCGCCACCAGCGATATCGTCATCGAGATAATTGTGAAGCCGATCTCCCGGGAACCTTTGTAGGAGGCTTCCATGGCGCTTTCGCCCTTTTCGATATGCCGGACGATATTCTCCAGCATGACGATAGCATCATCCACGACGAAGCCGACCGCCAGCGTCAACGCCATCATGGAGATGTTGTTAAGCGAGAAACCGAGCAGATGCATGACCGTAAAGGTACCGACAATCGACATCGGAACCGCCAGCGAGGGGATAATCGTGGCGGACAGGTTGCGCAGAAACAGGAAGATCACCATGATCACCAGCCCGATCGTCAACACCAGCGTAAACTTGACGTCGTGCATCGATTCACGGATCAGGATCGAACGGTCAAAAAGCACATTCAGCTCAACCGAACCGGGCATCTTGCTGCGGAAATCGGGAAGCAGTTTCTGGACATTATCCACCACTTCAATGGAGTTGGTGCCCGGTTGGCGCTGCACCGCCAGGATAATCCCGCGCGTGCCGTTGTACCAGGCGGCCCGCTTGGTGTCTTCAACCGAATCGATAACTTTTCCGAGTTCCTCCAGCCGAACCGGTGAGCCGTCGCGATACGCAACCACCAGCGAACGGTATTCGGCCGCCTTGAAGAGCTGGCCACCGGTTTCGATGGTATACGCCTGCTGGCTACCATCCAAGGTACCGGTCGGCAGATTGACATTGGCCTCGTCAATCGCCTTCGCCACTTCATCAATGCCGATCTGCCGCGAGGCGAGCGCCTTCGGGTCAAGCTGGGCGCGTACCGCATATTTTTGAGAACCGTAGACATTGACCTGCGCCACACCGCTGACCGTCGAGATACGTCGGGCAATCAGCGTTTGGGCGTATTCGTCAATGGCGGAGAGCGGCAGGGTTGGTGAGTTGAGCGCCAGGTACAGCACCGGCTGATCGGCCGGATTGACCTTGCGGAAGGATGGCGGCGTTTTCATGTCTTTGGGCAGGGAGCGGGTGGCCAGCGAGATAGCCGCCTGCACATCCTGGGCGGCGGCATCGATATCGCGGTCCAGATTGAACTGCAGCGTGATCCTGGTCGTGCCGATGCCATTGGTGGAGGTCATCGAATCAACGCCGGCAATGGTGGAAAGCTGATTCTCCAGAGGAGTCGCCACCGCCGACGCCATGGTATCCGGGTTGGCGCCCGGCAGGCTGGCATTGATCTGTATCGTCGGAAAATCGACGTTGGGGAGGTCATTAACCGGCAGCTGCCGATAGGAGACGACGCCGAAAATGAAGATCGCAACCATAACCAGCGAGGTCATAATCGGACGGCGGATGAAGAGTGCGGCGATGTTCATCGATTTTTATTTTTCTTCTCTCTCATTTCAGAAGCCCCTTCAGTCTATTCAAGGCATTTACAACTATCTTTCCCTGCTCTTCGATGTTTCCAATTATTTCGTCTGTGGTACGTTCATCCCGCTTGGTTACGACATTCGGATTAACTGCTTTCAGGTCGAATACTGAAGCGTCAATTTCGTCTACCTTTGCCTGCGCGTCACGAGAGGATTTTTCCGTTTCTTTGATCTTTAACTCAACGGCTTCAATCTCTGCTGTGGTAGCACTGTTTTTCCTGAGCACCTTCAGTTTTTCCTTGAGCGTCACCGTATCACCCTTTAGCTTAGCGGCTTCCTCAAGGTAGGGCTGCATCTCCTCTCTGGCAATTTTACGACGATCAGCGAAATCAATGGTCCATGAATAGCGGCTCTCGCCCGCCGGAGTGCCGCGACTTGAAAACAGCCTGGCGTAGCTGGGAAACGGTTTACCCTGGTGTGCTTCATCTTCCAGCCAATCCGCAGTAAGCGTTGCTGGCAGCAGAGTGTCGTCAAGGGTTTCACCATCGGCACCAAAGCCAAAAAGTCCCAACGTCATGGGTGTTTTCTTGCCGACCTTGATATGTGACAGATCATAATACCAGATTTTCTCGGTTTTCTTCCCCTCGGTAAAAAAGAGCAGATTGGTTTTGACCCCGGCACCGGCCGTTGAAAACACTCCTCCCGGCAGGCTGATAATGCACCAGAGGCTGCATTCATCCACCAGCTTCCGCTTGGTCTCCACAAAGGCGCTTTCGTTGGTACGAAACAGAAGTCCCTCGTCAAGGACTATCCCGCAGCGGCCACCGGGAGCCAGTTCAGCAAGAATGTCCTGAACGAACAGGACCTGAGTGGATCCGGTTTCAAAGGCAAAATTTTTCTGAGCATCGCTGCCTTCCTTGCCGCCGAAGGGTGGGTTGGTCAGAAGGACATCAAATGTTTTCGGAGCATTATCAAAGAGTGCTCCGTAAGTAGCGCGCCTGGTCAGGGTGTTGCCATGCCAGAGATTTGGCTGGTCGATGCCGTGCAATACCAGGTTTGCCAAAGCAATCGGGAAAACAAGATTCTCCTTTTCCCGGCCAAAAAAAGTGTCATGTTTCAGTGTATCAATGTCTGTTGACGCGGGTGAACTCCCCTGATTACGGGCAATATGCTCGTAGGCTATCGCCAGAAAGCCACCTGTGCCGCAACAGGGGTCATAGACTGTTTCGCCCGGTTGAGGATCAATTGTATGCACCATTGCCCGGATGACTTCTCGCGGTGTGAAAAACTGGCCGCCATCGGAATTCTTCTCCCCCATTTTCAGCAACAGATCCTCGTACACCTGGGACAGCGTAAAGAAGTGGGTATCGTCGATATTATCGATACTGATCTCATGGACCTTGTCGAGGATGTCACGCAGATTGGTTTCGCTATCCACCCGAACCCGCTCGACAGCCGTTATGATCCGCCCGATGATGCGCTGTTTGCGCGAAGCAGCCGGATTGGGCAGACCGGTACGGGAGTCGATATCAAGGCCATGCAGATGCGGCAGCAGTTCAGCGTTGATGAAATCAAACAGATTGCCGTCCCCCTTGGCAAATAGCTCCTGTCGCTTCCAACCGAACGGCTTTCCTTCTGTTGTAGTGGGATGATCAGGCTTTTCGGAAAATGGGGCGGCCCAATCCTGCCAGCGAAAAGGGCTGACCAGCGCCGGGGAAAACGTCCCGCCCACCGCCTCAGCAGCCTCGCGATCCCTCTCTTCCTGGGCATCAAGAATACGCAGAAAGAGAATCCAGGTCAGCTCGGGAACGTACTGCAGTGCACTGGCGCAGTTGGAGCGGCGCATGATGTCGCAGATCGACTTGACGAAGGAAGAAAGCGATTGAGCTGATGATATGGTTTTGGCTTTTTTCTGCTTTTCCTGTTTCGTTGTTTTTTGCTGTCTGGGCATGGGTTCTTTTTGGTTCCTTAATCGATATCGTTTTCTCGGCAAGAATTATATAAAATCAATTATTGTAACTGTGATACAACAATTGCTTCGTCCGGAAACATCTCAGTAAACGGATCATTCGGGTCAACGCCGAATAACTGAAACCTTTGCCGAATTCCTCTTCCAATTGTCGTAACACTGATACGAAAATCTGTTCAATTGTGATATCAGGGCGTTACTCATCGTGTAATTATCTCCTGCACTTCTCCCCCCTCCCGGCCTCCCCCCGCTGGGTGGAGGAGTATTGATCCCCTCCCCCAGCGGGGGAGGGCTAGGGAGGGGGAGCTGTTACCTGTTCAACTCATCATAAATCCGCTGTAACACACCTTCCAGATTCTTGAAAACCTCATTGTTCCAGAAGCGAAGTACTTGTATATCGTGCTTTGCCAGAAACTCGGTTCGAATATTGTCGCGGATAATAGCTTCAGGCTCATTGTGCTGTCCGCCATCAAGCTCTATCGCCAGCTTTGCTTCGCAGCAATAGAAATCAAGGACGTACATCTCGAACGGATGTTGACGTCGGAAACGGAATCCTCCGAGCTGTTTCCTTCTGAGACAGTGCCATAAAAGCTGCTCGGCATCGGTCATGGCTCCGCGCAGAGCACGGGCAGCGGCGAGCAGCGGTTCAGGTACTGGCTTGGGGATGAAGAGCTTTTTATCCATGGGCCGAAATCTCCCCCTCCCTAGCCCTCCCCCGCTGGGGGAGGGAACGAACTGCGAAACATCTCAATAAACTGCGGTTTTCAACTCCTCCCCCCAGCGGGGGGAGGCTGGGAGGGGGGAGCTAGGTTTCGAACGCCTGGGCAAGTAGCCGTGATGGTAGTTGTTCGATTTCCTGGAGTTGGGCTTTCGCTGCTATTCTTGCTTCTTCGACGATGGTGAGCTGGGCTTTAAGATATGCGGCAATACTCCGTTGCTGCTCAATCGAAGGCAGAATTACTTCTAACTTATACGCATCTTCACGATTCAACCCAGGCACACCGCTGGCTTTATTTAACCGACATAAATTCAGATGGATCAACTGGTAAGTAAGCCAATCAAGATCACAGTCAGTGAATGATTCATCAATAAAGTAGGTAGTGTCTATCGGCCAGCAAGGCTGATTTGATTGATGAATTTCTCCAATTGAACCTTTACGCCCAATAATAATCGTCGGCCCAGATGTAATTGCAGTTGAATGAGTGCCAATAACACCATTTGAGCCATATACAGGCACTGCCCCAGGAACACGAATACGCCCCGGCAGGTTAGTGCCATACTCGAATTTGCATATTTCCCCAAGCTCTACAATTCTTTTTTCCATATATGAAACCACCTCACACATCAATAATCTCCACCAGCCCCCTCCCTAACCCTCCCCCTCCTGGGGAGGGAACTAAAAGCTCCTCCCCCCAGCGGGGGGAGGCCGGGAGGGGGGAGAAGGAGAGTCACGTAAATAACCTCATCTTCGCCTCATGCATCACCAGCGGCGGCTTCCCCAAAGACTTCAACGCATCAAATCCGCCAACCAGCTTGATCTCAGGCACATCCCATAACGCCGGTGTTTCCAGCGCTTCAGTGCCGCCTATTTCAAACTGATGCCCCAGCTCCATTAGTACCGTAGCCGCTTTCGGATTCGCTTCCTCAAACCATCTGCGATTGTTATCAAGATAAAGCCAGTTGCGCTCCGAACGTTTGAAAGCGCTGGCACGGTAGCCGTGGTGCACAAACACATCGTACATATCGCAGTCATTCATCTGGTCGATCTCGCGAATCAGCTCCGGGCTGAGATTGCTCTCCAGCAGATGCTTGACCAGCTGACGACGCTTCTGCGTTTCCACCCACAGTTGCCGGAATTCGTTCAAGGTGTGCGCTTCCTGCAAAACCCGCGCAACCATATCTCGCCGGTATTCATCCACCGGAATAGGCACATCGCGACCATCACGGCTGCAGAGGATGAAGCGACCTTGAGGCGTTATGCTCACAAAATGCCCTGATAGCTCTGCAACTGCGGGAGGATCGCCACCGTCACCACCACCATCACCGCCGCCGGTTCCGCCACCAGAACTACTGCCACCGGGACGTGGCGGATCAGTAATAAAATCAGTGCCGAACAGATCGGTAACACCGGTGTAGTCGTAGAGCCAGAACTTGTATTTGCTGGTTTCTTCATGGATACGGGTGCCGCGCCCCACCATCTGATAAAACTTGATCGGCGATTCCAGATAGCGAAAGAACACCACCGCGTTGAGGCGCTCAATATCGACACCGGCTTCCAGCAGATCAACAGTACAAGCAATAAAGGCCCGTTCGCCGGAGCCGCGCATCGGTTCGATCATGTCGCTGCCGTTGTTTTTGCCCCCCATGCACTTGAAGGCGTAATGCTCTTTCGGCGTGCTGCCCTGTTCCCTGCACCAGGTGGCGTAAAGGTTGTTCATGCGCATGGCAACACGATCCGCCTGGATTTCGCGAGTACAGAAGATGATGACTTTTTGTTCCGGACCGCCATTCTGGCAGAGTAACGTAAAGAGATCCTGACACATGGCGGGAGTACGCATGTCGATAAACAGTTCGTTGTCAAAATCCTTGCCGCTGTACTGGCTCTTGGTAAGATCTTCAGCGGTTATCGGCTTGCCGGTTCTTATATCGAGCGGCTTGGCAGCAAGTATTTCTTCTCTGGTGAATATCTTGCTGTCAATGGACGGCTTGCGCTTGACTATTTCACAGGCGGCCAGATAGCCGTCTTCCTGAGCTTGAATCAAGGTGTATTCGTAGACCGGTTCACCGAAATATTTCCGGTTGTTGGCGGTAATTTCTTCATCTTCGCTGGTTATCTTTTTTGCTTCGCGCAGTTGGCGCGGCGTCGCCGTCAGGCCGATGTGGATGGCATTCGGGTTGCGTTTGAGAACTTCCGACCAGCGCCCCCAGGCGGAACGATGACATTCATCAATGATGATAACGCTGAAGGCGTCAAGCGGATAGAAATCGGTGAGGAAGCTGGCAATCTTTTCTTCTTCGGTGTCGTCATCAAGTCCCAAGGTCTGGTACGTGGCGATGTGAATACGGGCGTTCCGTGCGGCGTTCAGGCTCTTTTCCGTTTTAACTATCCGGGCATTATCACCAAATACGGCGCTCAGTTTGTTGTAGGCCTGTTCGCGTAACTCATCACGATCACACAGGAACAGGGCCGGTTTGGGAAGATCTTCGGCCTCGTGCAGACGCCACAACAGATTAGCAGCGATAATCGTTTTACCAGCGCCGGTTACCAGACTAAGGAGCACACGCGCAGGTTCACCATTCTGCCGACAGTGGATGATCTTCTCAAATGCCGCGCGAATGGCAGCATCCTGATAGTAGCGGGAGTCCGGGTAGGCGGCGCTATCCGGCATGAAGAGTTTTTTTGCTTCGGGCAGGGTAACATCAATACCGGTATCTTTTGAATAACGTGCCGTCAGATCAGGGTGTGCCAGGAAATCCACAAAGGGGTGCGGCCCGGCCTGCAGACCAGTGAACTTGTCATATTCACCGTAGCGGTGGCCATTCGTGGCAAAAACATACTTCACATCATAGCGATCAATATACCCTTTTGCCTGCTGCATACCCTTCAATGGATCATCAGTTTCTTTCTTCGCTTCAAGTACCGCCACCGGCAACGATTTGGGCATGTCACCAACCTGAACACAGAGCAGATAATCGGTACGCCCTGAACCTTTACGCCGTTTGCCTTTTGGGCCGGTCGGCTCAACCGGGGCAGGTGTTTCCAGCTTCAACCACTGGTGAGAGTCGTAACCCTTCTCCCGCAAAACCGGATCAATCAGGTAGTAGCGGGTTTCTGCCTCGTTATAGCTCATAAACTATTTTTTTCCCTTTTCCATCGTGTGCTTATTCCCCGTCTCAACCGTCACACCCGGCGTCAACCGCAGCTGACCATCAATCACGACTGTCTCGCCGGCTGCCAGGCCTTTTTCGATCATCGCTTCATCACCGATGGCAATCGAGGTTACCGGCCGCAGCTCGACCTTGTTATCCGTTTTTACGACATAGACAAATTCTCCCTGCTGGCCGGTCTGCACAGCCTGGATCGGAATAACAACGGCGTTTTTACGGGTGTCGAGCGTAATCAGAAGGTCGGCAAACTGCCCCGGCCACAGCTTGTGAGACGTGTTGGCGAACACCGCTTTGAGCTTGATCGTTCCGGTCGCAGCGTTGACGGCATTATCCAGAAAATTTATCGTGCTGCTCTCCGCGATGGTCTCATTGGGGATGCCGGCCAGCAGCTTGAGTTTTCCGGCAGCCATGCCGCGCTTGATTTCGGGTAATCTTTTTTCGGGAAGCGAGAAGATGACATTAATAGGTGTGATCTGGTTAAGCGTTACTATCGGCAGATCGTTGGCCTTAACCAGGTTGCCCGGCTGAAGCGTAACACTTCCCGTCCGACCGGAGATGGGGGAACGGATGGAGCAGTAATCGAGCTGAATTCTTGCATTTCTGATGACAGCACGGTCAGCTGCAACCGTTGCTGCCAGTGACTCGGCATTGGAGCGCAACAGATCAAACTGGTCGCGGGTAACGATGCCCTCTTTCAGGAGCCCCTCATAGCGCAGCGCCTGTTCACGGGCGAATTTTTCCTGGGCCTGATCCTTGGCAAGGGCCGCTTCAGCCTGATGCAGCACCGCCTGGAACGGTTGCGGATCGATACTGACCAGCAGAGCGCCTTTTGACACATGGCTCCCTTCCGTAAAATGCAGCCGTGCGATCTGCCCGCTCACCTGCGACTTGATTGCAACGCTGCTGATCGCCTCAACAGTACCAATGGTTTTGATCTGCAGCGGCAGCTCTTTCTGTAAAGCCTTTGAAACCTTGACCGGCACGGGAGGCTTTGTTTTCGGTTTCTCTTTTTTGGGAGCACAGGCGACACAGAGTATGATTGTGACGAATACGGTTAGAATGCGAGCAGTGTTCTTCATTGGATCTTCTTTCCTGTTTCATCGGGGAGACATGTCTGCGTTAAACGGCAGCGTGATACAGAGACCATTATTCATAGCGCAGCGCATCAATCGGATTGAGCCCGGCAGCTTTTTTGGCCGGGTAGAATCCGAAGAATATGCCGATAGCACCCGAAAAGAAAAACGCAACCGTGATGGATTGAATGGAAATCAGGGTCGGCCAGGAGAGCATTTTGGACACAATCGTAGCTCCGGCAGCTCCCAGTGCAATCCCGATCAGTCCGCCCAGAATCGTCAACAGCACCGCTTCGGTCATGAACTGTAGCAGAATATCGTTCTTGCGGGCGCCGATAGCCATACGAATTCCGATCTCGCGGGTACGCTCCGTCACCGAGACCAGCATGATATTCATGATACCGATGCCGCCGACGATCAGCGAAATCGAGGCAACCGCTCCCAACAGCAATGACATGGCCTGGGATGATTTTTCCGCCACGGCCAGAATTTCGGAAAGATTGCGGGTCGAGAAATCAGGTTCCTTGTCCCCCGTAATACGGTGGCGCTGTTTGAGCAGACTGTTGATCTCCTCTTCGGCTTTGTCCAGCAGCTCCGCGCTCCTGGCCTGCACCATCAGGGCACCGACAGAAGTGGTGTGGTTGGAGCGCACCAGGTTGCGCTGGGCGGTACGCAGAGGCACAAAAACGGTGTCATCCTGATCGGTTCCCTGCGGCGATTGCCCCTTGCGCTCCAGTACACCGATCACGGTAAAGGGAATTTTCTTGATCCGCACAATTTTACCCACCGGATCAGAGGAACCGAACAGGTTGTCGGCTACCGTCTGCCCCAGAAGACAGACCTTGCCGGCAGAATCAACATCCTGCTGCTCAATGCTGCGACCGGCGGTCACCGGCCACTCCCTGATCTCGAACAGCTCCGGCGTTCCCCCCATGATGAGCGTTGACCAGTTCAGGTTGCCATAAACCACCTGGCCGCTCGAGCGAACAGTCCCTGACGCCAGAGCAACCGAGGGGCACTCGTTCATGATAGCCTTGACATCGTCGCTGGTGAGCGTCTGTGCGCCGCCGCTGCCGGTGCGCAGACCGCCGCTGGTGGTGGAACCGGGAATCACCAGAATGATGTTGCTGCCGATGCTGGCGATCTGCTGGGAGATGACATAACTGGCGCCGGAACCGACCGCCATCATGGCAATTACGGCTGCAATACCGATGATGATGCCGAGCATGGTCAGAAACGAGCGCATTTTGTTGGTGCGCAGTGCCCGCAGGGCAATTTTGAGTGTTTGGAGGAAGTCCATATTTTAGGCCTTCAGAAGAGTCTGACTCGTCTGACCGGTCTGACAATCGGAGAGTATTTGCCCGTCTTTAAACGTGAGCTGGCGCCGTGCAAACCCGGCCACATCATGTTCATGCGTGACCATGACGATGGTGATCCCCTGCCGGTTAAGCGCCGTAAACAGCGTCATAATCTCAAGCGTCGTGGTACTGTCCAGATTACCGGTCGGTTCATCCGCCAAGATCAGAGCCGGTTTGTTGACCAGGGCGCGGGCGATGGCCACCCGTTGCTGCTGGCCACCCGAGAGTTGGCTGGAATGGTTGAATTCCTTGCCGGCCAGCCCAACCTGCTCCAGAGCGGCCAGGGCCAACTGACGACGTTCCTTTGAGTGAATGCCGGAATAGACCAGCGGCAGTTCAACATTTTCAACCGCCGGTGTACGTGCCAGCAGATTAAATCCCTGAAAGACGAAACCGAGCTTTTTGTTGCGAATCTCCGCCAGCTGATCGGCATCCATGCCACCCACATCCAGACCATCCAGAAGATAGCTGCCGGAGGTGGGGCGATCAAGGCATCCGATCAGGTTCATACAGGTGGACTTACCGCTGCCGGAAGCACCCATGATAGCGACGAATTCACCCTGCTCAACCGCAAAGGAGACCCCCTTCAGCGCTTCAAACTGCTGATCGCCCATAATGAAAACGCGGCGGATATCTGTCAGAACGATGACCGCGCTCATCAGAAACGGGGTCCCATCGGTGAGCCACCCATGCCGCCGCTCTTCTTCTTGCTGTCGCCGCCGCTCTGCTCGACGATGACCTCATCCCCCTCTTTGAGCGTACTCTCAAGCAGTTCGATAGCGCTGTTGTTGGCTATTCCGGTTTTGATTGCGACCGGGGCAGGTTTACCCTCTTTCAAAATGTACACCTGCTGACCGCCAGCACCCTTGCGGCCGCTGGTTTTAGCGCCACCAGGAGATCCTGCGGGACGCTGGCCTGCGGCACTGTTCCGCTCCCCTTTTGCTTTTGCATCTTCAGGTTTTACTTTCGGTTTAAAGCGCAGCGCAGCTGGTGGAAGTTTGAGGGCATCCTCTTTTTTGGCAACCTCAATTGAGACGTTGGCCGTCATACCCGGTTTCAGTTTCAGTTCGGTATTATCGACGCTAACGACAACGACGTATGTCACCACATTCTGGGTAATGACCGGTGCCGAGCGGACCTGAATAACTTTGCCGCGAAAAGTCTGCTCCGGATAGGAGTCAACCGTGAAGGTAGCTTTCTGGTCAAGCACGATGCGGCTGATATCCGCTTCATCGACGCTGACCTCTATCTGCATCTTGGTCAAATCCTGCGCAATCGTGAAGAGTGTCGGGGTTGAAAACGAAGCCGCAACGGTCTGGCCGACATCAATGGCCCGCGAGATGACGACGCCATCAACCGGTGAGCGAATCACGGAATAACGCAGATTGGTTTTGGACTGCATCAGCGAACCGCGTGTCTGGGCCAGACTCCCTTCAGCCGCCTTGACCGATGATTGCGCCGATTGCAGGGCGGTCTCAGTCACATCATAATCACTCTGCGAAATAATGCCGTCCGTCAGGAGCTGTTTATTGCGCTTGAGGGTTCGTTCTGCATCAGCCCGGGCGACCTTTGCTTTTTGCAGATTTGCTTCCGCCGAAAGGGCATTACCCTGGGCCTGCTCGACTGAGGCGTTGAACAGCGAAGGGTCGATTTCGGCAATCGCCTGCCCTTTTTTGACGCGCGAGTTGTAATCAACATATAGCTTCTGAATCGTACCGGAAACCTGCGTACCGACCTGAACGGTGGTAACGGCCGAAAGGTTACCGGTCGCGGCTACCGTCGAGACGATCATTCCTCGCTCGATTTTTGCGGTTTTGTAGGTGATTTCCGGAGTACGTTTGTAGTAGAAATATCCGCCGACAGCCGCCACGACCAGCACGACAACAAGAAGTAGTACAATTTTTTTCATCGTTTCATGTTCCTTCACGTACAAAAGTGTGTTCAATCAGCTGATCGGCCAGCCGGTCTCCAGATCGGAGGGGTAGAAATTCTCTTTGGTGCGGTTATAGTAGCCGAATTGCAGGCGCGGGAATTCCTTTTTGAGCCGCTGCAGCAGGCGGTACATGCCGATGCCCTTTCCCAGCACCCCCATCTCGCGGTTGTAATACTCCGGATCAATCGACAGGTTGCGCATCTGGATCATGTCCAGCCCGGTTTCGGCAACAAACGCCAGCAGTGCCTCGACCTCGGCCGGAGCATCCGAAACGCCGGGTGAAACCAGGTAGTTAATCGAGGTAAAACGTCCGGCCTGCTTGGAAATTTTAACCGAGCGCAGCACATCGGCAAAATGGTACCCTTTGGGGCGATAGTAGCGGTTGTAGAGATCTTCGCGCAGCGAATTCATCGAGAAACGGAAGGAGTCCATACCGGCGTCACAGAGCAGCTGCACCCGTTCGGGGATCGAACCGTTGGAGTTGAAGTTGACAGTACCGCGCGACGTCGTTTTCTTCATCCGGAGAGTCGCCTCGGCAATCGTGTCGGCCTGCAGGATCGGATCCCCTTCGCATCCCTGACCGTAGGAAACTATGGCCTGATCGGCCTGTTCCAGATGCGGCAGGGCGACCTGGCACAGTTCGTCCGGCGTCGGTACGAAACTGATGCGATCATGATTGGAGGGGCAGCATTCCGAAGCCTGCAGCGAGATGCACCCCAGGCAGGCCGAATTGCAGATCGGTGAGGTCGGAAGCGGCGCTTCCCAGCGACGATAGAACAGATTCTTGGCGGCGAAGCAGTGATAATCGACGGCACAGCGCGACAGCTGCTCCAGCAGGCGGTTGTCCGGCATATCCTTCAACATGCGCCTGACCAGCGGATCAAGCGTACGGTCGTCAAAGTTGACCGGATTCCAGGTGCTGTTGCTGTCCACTTTGGTCGCAGCGACAACGAAACAGTCACGCTCCTCATCCCAGCCGACCGCCGTGTACGACCAGAGCGGCAGCTGAACCGTTTTGGAAGAGTAGTCACAGGCCGGTAGCAACGTCCGCAGATAGCCGGGCGCCATAAAAGCGGCCACCGCCTGAATGCGCTGATTTCGTTTCCCCTCACGCAGTTCAGCAACCGTTGTGAAGTTTTTCTTACGGCTGTCCCAGGCGATCGGCGGCATTCCCGGCATGGTGAAAAGCTTGCTGTCATCCGGCAGCGGGATCAGCTCGACATCGTCTGGCAAAACTGCTGCCGCACCGTTCATACCGGCCATGCAGAGTTCGGCGTGATCGAAGATATTTCTTTTAAGGTCGGCATAGACCATTTTTGGCAGGCGTCGCGACACGATGATACTCCTTGTTTCAGTTGGGCCGATACTGTACCTTGCCACTCGCGGTAATTCAACCGAGAAAAAAATTGCAGGCCGGATCACCCTGTTACGGCACGTGGCACAAAAGGAATAGCGGGCCGCTGGCCCTGTTGGAATCCCTGACGGTGGAGTCTCAGGCGGAGGCGTCGCGTCCATCAAACAGGACTGACGCCACCGATAATTGCTGCGGGTTTCCCAGGAGCAGCACGACATCTTCCGGACTGAGTTGCCAATCAGAATCCGGATTAGGTGTTACCTCATCTCCGCGCTTGATAGCCAGTATCGTCGCCCCCGATTGCCCCCGAATCAAGCCGTCTTTTACGTGCGAGCCATCCGCTGCGGAACCCTGTTGGACCCTGCAGGTCAAAAGTTCTGAACCGGCCAGATAACTTGAAATACCGACCGCATGCAGATTGCGTCTGCTCATCGAGCGGAACATCTGGTATGAGTCCTTGCGCACCTCGCCGATACAGAGCTCGATCTGATCGTGCGGATCCAGGTAGTTTCTCAGCACGCGCGAAAATATCTCAATCGAAGTTTCAAACTCCTCCGGTATAACTTCATTGGCCCCCAAAGTGTAGAGCGGCTCCATTTCAGCGATATAGCGCGTTCTCACTATGATGTGCACAGTGCTGCTCATGCTGCGGGCCTGGCTGACGATGCGCCGGGAAGCGGTCGCATCCGATATGGCGACGACCAGAATCCGCGCCTTCTCGATGTGGGCATGCTGAAGAATTTCCGGCCGGGATGCATCCCCGAAAATTATTTTTATCCCCTTCTTCCGCTCGGTTCGTACCGTCAGATGATTCGCTTCAACGGCAAGGTACGGAATCCCGTTGCTGGTCAGTACCCGTGCCACATTTTTTCCATTTACTCCGTAGCCGATGATGATGACATGTCCCTCCATCGGAAAGCGGGCGTGGCTCACTCCGGTTGATCTGGTTCCTTTGAGGAGAAAAGCCGGAAGTATACGGAAGAGGATCGCAGAAAACTTTTCTGCAAAGGGATCAGCCAGTTTGAGATAGAGCGGCGTCAGCGCCATTGTGGCAATCGATGCAGACAAAAACACCTGATACGTTGCTTCTGTCAAAAGTCCGTATTTTATACCGGAATATGAGAGTACAAAGGCAAATTCGCCGACCTGCGCCAGGATCAGGCCACTGGTCAGGGCCACCCGTGTCGGGAACTTCAGTATCAGGATTGTTCCGGCTACGAGCAGACATTTGACGACAATTATCATAGCGACAACGGCAAGTATGATGAACGGGTTGGAGAGCACGAAGGCAGGATCCAGCAGCATGCCGACAGAGATGAAAAAGAGGCTGATGAACGCATCCCTGAAGGGGATGATGTCTCCCATAACCTGATGACTGTATTCTGACTCGGAAATTGCCAGGCCGGCGATAAAGGCACCCAGAGCCAGAGAGAGCCCGGCCTGTGCGGTCAGCCAGGCGGTACCAAAACCGACAAAAATAATGGTGAGTATAAACAGCTCTCTGCTTCTGGTGCGTACAACCTGACTGAAAATCCATGGGACGGCAAAACGTGATCCGAAATGGGCGATAACAACGACGACCAGAGCTTTTACAGAAACCAGCGCCACATCGACGACACCGTTGCCGGTACCTGCAAGAAAGGGCACAAACAGCATCAACGGGACAACGCACAGATCCTGAAAAACAAGAATGCCGAGGGCTGCCTTGCCGTGCGGCGTATCCATCTCACCGGCATCCATGAGCAGCTTCATCAGTATGGCAGTGCTTGAAAGCGATACCAAAAAGCCGAAAAAAATCGACTCTGACGGAGTAAATCCGGCCATGGTCGAGATCAGCGCGACAAGAGCGATGGTCAGCCCCACCTGAAGCCCGCCGCCCCAGAGCACCAGATGACGGATTCGAAGCAGCTCTTTCAGTGAAAATTCTATGCCGATGGTGAAGAGCAGCAGGACGACGCCGATTTCAGCCATCTGTTCAACTTCCTGGATATTTTTGACAAAACCAAGGGCATGCGGACCGGCAATTATACCGGTGACCAGAAAACCGATAATTGAGGGGATTTTAAACTGCCGGAATATGATCAACGTGAAGAGTGCCAATCCCAGCAGCAGGACGATGTCTTTGAGAAGCCCGAATTCCATGTCAGTGATCTGTCATGGCGCTATTCCCTGATTTCCTGTCCGGGGCTGACAAACGATATCCCCTGACCGCCGGTGGCGCCGATCATGACGCACTCGATAATCGGAGCGTTAATGACACTGCCAGCCTGCCAACGCACGATAAAGTGGCTCCGAACCCGCCGAGTGTATCTTTCTCTTCGATATGAACGTACATGGTCGCCAGGGGAGCGACAACCGCCGGGCGCTCAAGGTGACGACGCACCAGCTTGCCGTTGGTGTCGTAATAGTCGATTGCGGTCACCCTGAACGATGCCGACTGATCGGTATTCCTGATACTCAGGGTGGCTGCCAGCTGCAGCGGGAGTCGCCGTGGACCGGAAAATACATTCGAATAGACCGGCACATACAGTGTCTGTCCCTTGGAAAGTCTGATTTCAGAAGCGTGCGACAGGCCCGGATAGGAGACCATCAAAAGCACCGCCACAACCACCATCGAGAGTACTGCCGACCTCAACATATTTTGAGATAATCCTGTTTCCATAGCTGTTCCTTTCCAAACCTAGATCAGATCATACCCTGTTCCTTAACCTCGGCCTTGAGCCAGGCATACACCACCGGAGCAGCCACCAGACCGGGTATGCCAAAAACAGCCTCCAGAAGCAGCATGGCGCTTAACAGCTCCCACGCCGTTGCCTGTACTTCATGTCCGACAATCCTGGCGTTCATGAAATACTCGGCTTTATGGATCAACACCAGAAACAGCAGCGACGCTACTCCGACTCCCGGTGAGATGCCGAGGCTGATAACTACAATAAGCGTATTTGAAACCAGATTTCCCACCACCGGAAGCATACCGACGGCAAACGTAAACAGTACCAGAATCATCGCCATCGGGAGATGAATACCGAACAGCGGCAGGGCAGCCAGCAGGTAGAGTGCCGTCAACGTGGTATTGAGCGCGGATATTTTGACCTGTGCAAAGACAACCTTATCAAAGGCCGTTGTAAGGGTTCTCAGACGGAAACGCAGCGCGTGTATCAGAGGCGGCGCCGTGTCATGTTCCTTGAAATGATGCACGGCAGCCATTCCGCCAACAACCATACCCAGGAGAATATGTGCAAAGACCTTGAACCCTTCCATGCCGACGACGGATATTTTCTGAACATGCTCACCCAGCATTTCGGCGAGTTGCTGGCGTAGCCCTTCCGTTGTTGTCGGCAGTACTTCTGCAATCGGGGTCGGCAGCGTCTGGCGCAGGCTCCCGAGCGTATCAACAACCGTCGTCAACAGGGGGGCAATGCCCTGGCTGCTGTTGATAAATGACCAGATGGCGGCTCCGGCACTCGTCAGACACGATATAACGCTGATTACCACCACTCCCAGAGCAACCTTGTGAGCAAAGCGGTTCATGTTTTTGGGGAGATGACGGGCCAGCTTCAGGGTCAGAACATACACCGCCAAACCGGCAAACACAGCCGGCAGCATATGAAAATACAGTACCAGCAATACAGCGATCACCGATAAAAGATAGCTGATAGTGGTATGTCGGGACATCGATAAACTCCTCAATGGAACAACCTGTTCTGCATAATATACACCGCTATGCCGCTAAAATAACCGATCAGTGCCAACCAGCTGATGCGCTTGACATACCAGAAAAAATGAATTTTCTCCAGTCCCATGGCGGCGACTCCGGCTGCCGAACCGATGATCAGTATCGATCCGCCGGTTCCGGCGCAATAGGCCATAAACTCCCACAGAAAACTGTCTATCGGATACTGCGCCAGGCTGTACATCCCCATCGAGGCCGCTACCAGCGGCACGTTATCAACAATGGCACTGACCAGGCCGATAATTGTGACGATCAGGTCCAGGCGGCCGACAGCGTGATCCAGCCACACAGCCAGCGTTCCCAGAATATGAGTGTGTTCCAGAGTCGCCACCGCCAACAGAATGCCAATAAAAAATATAATTGAGCCCATATCAATTCTGGTCAGCGCATGCACCAGCGTCAAGTGTTCCTTCTCCTCATCCGCCTTGTTACGGTGCACCAGATTACCCACCAGCCAGAGGATGCCGAGCCCGAAGAGTATGCCCATAAACGGAGGCAGATGCGTAAAGGTCTTGAATACCGGCACTGCCACCAGAATTCCGAGGCCCAGAAAAAACATCAGATTGCGTTCAAAGCCGGTTGTCTGTAGCAAACCGGAATCAGCAGCTTGCAGTGGAGCAACAATCTTGCGCCCTCTGAGCAGGTAGCTGGTCACCATCAGCGGGACGATCAGGTTGACCAGTGAAGCCAGGAATACTCCCTTCATGATCGCCAGCGTCGTGATCTGGCCGCCAATCCAGAGCATCGTTGTCGTAACATCGCCGATCGGAGTCCAGGCGCCGCCGGCATTTGCAGCGATTACAATCATTCCGGCAAAAAACAGGCGGTCATCATGATTATCGAGCAGTTTTTTCATCAGTGAAATCATTACAATTGTGGTGGTGAGGTTGTCGAGTACCGCACTGAGAAAAAATGTAACAAAGCCGACCAGCCACATCAGAGTGGAGAGCCGGGTAGTCTTGATACGCGACGTGATCACCTCGAAACCATTGTGAGCATCTACCACTTCGACAATCGTCATGGCGCCCATCAGAAAGAAGACAATCTGGGCCGTAGCGGCCAGAGATTCATTGAGCTGTGCCCCCACCGTATGAAAATCACCACTCATGACCGCGTAGACAGTCCAGAGCAGTCCGGCCCCGATCAGGGCCG
Organism: Desulfuromonadales bacterium; assembly: GCA_013349325.1. Taxonomy (GTDB): domain Bacteria; phylum Desulfobacterota; class Desulfuromonadia; order Geobacterales; family Pseudopelobacteraceae; genus JACRCG01. The sequence goes on along the minus strand of DUZX01000035.1, from coordinate 12,491 downwards.
AAGCGGTTTTATGGATCCTGATCGGATGCTCCAAAGCGATTGCGGCATAGGCCAGAACAAAGACAACAATAAGTATGGTCAACATAGCGGGCACCTTTAGAGTCACATTATAGCGACGAAGCGATACTATACATTTTCACACCGGTATTCATTAAAAAAGGGGATGGCCGAAGCCATCCCCTGAATTGAAGCATACTATCAAGAATTGATAGGTTATCAATGATCGATAGCTTTAGCCATGCCGAGACCGGTATTCTGGCGGACATAGACCTCGTCAAACATTTCTTCTGCACGTTTGCTCGGGAACATGAGGGCTCCCAGAATAGCAGCGAAAAATCCGAGCGGTATCGAGATTATACCGGGGTTTTTCAGCGTAAAGAGCGGTTTTTCAAGACCCATCATGGATGTTCCGGTCAACTGCTCATCAACTTTAGCCTTGGCAAGCGCTTTGGTATCTTTTTCAGATAAAGTTGCTCCCGGAGGCAGGGCAGCCTGCTTTTTCTCAAGGGCAGCCACGACTTTCTTAGCACCGGCAGCAACAGTTTTCGGATAAGTCATGTTCGGGGAGACCATAACCAGGCCGATGGAAGCGATCGTACCAACCAAGAGACCGGAGATAACGCCGGCGGTATTGAACTTGCGCCAGAACAGCGACAGTACGACAACCGGCAGATTGCCGGATGAAGCAACGGCGAAAGCCAGAGCAACCAGGTGGGCAACGTTTGCTTTTTCAGCCATTAAACCGATCATGATACCGACAACACCGACAACCAGCGAGGTGATACGGGCTGCCATAACCTGCTCATGCTGGTCGGCATGGCCGTCTTTGATAACGTTAACATAAATGTCGTGAGCGATAGCTGCCGATGCGGCCAGAACCAGACCGGAAACAACGGCCAGGATGGTAGCGAAAGCGACCGAGCAGAGGAAGGCCAGGAAGATATCGCCGAAAATCGGGGCGATTTCCGCGCCCATAGTCTGGGCAAGAATCAGGGTAGCCATGTTGCCGCCCGGGTCAACTGAAATGATTCCCTGAGGTGTCAGGTTGATAGCGGCGCCGAAACCGAGCAGAGTGGTCAGAACATAGAAGCCGCCGATGATGAACATGGCAATGATAACCGATTTACGGGCTGCCTGTGCTGTCGGTACCGTGAAGAAACGCATCAGGATATGCGGCATGCCGGCCGTACCGAGAACCAGCGCCATACCGAGTGAAATCTGGTCGAGCGGGTTTTTGAGGAACAGACCGGGCTCAAGGAAGCGTTGGCCAGCGTCAGCTCCATTGAGTGTTACGCCGTCTTTCAGTACCAGTTTTGATACGTGGTCCTGAATGTCAGGACTGTCGACAATGGTCTGAAAGAACGCAAAGATATTGAAATTGCATTTGAGCAGAACCAGAAAGGACAGCAGGAACGCACCGGACATGAGCAGACCGGCCTTGATGATCTGAACCCAGGTGGTAGCGGTCATACCGCCGAAAACGACGTAGCCTACCATCAGGATACCAACGCCGATAATGGCTGTTTTGTAAGGAACTCCGACCAGCAGCGCCATCAGTTTACCGGCACCGACCATCTGGGCGGTCAGGTAGAAGGTGGAAACGGCAACGGTAGAAATCGCGGCGAAAGCGCGCACCGGCTTCGGATCGGTACGGAAGGAGAGAATATCTCCCAGAGTGTACTTACCGGCGTTACGGCAGGGCTCGGCAACGATCAGGAGTACGGTGATGTAGGCAACCAGCCAGCCGACCGAGTACATGAATCCGTCATACCCGTACAGCGAAATAAGGCCGGAAATTCCGAGGAACGATGCCGCTGACATGTAATCGCCGGCAATCGCCCAGCCGTTCTGGGTACCGGTGATACCACCGCCGGCTGCGTAGAAGTCGGCAGCTGATTTAGTCTGTTTGGCAGCCCAGACAACGACACTCATGGTGATACCGATGATGACGGCAAACATCGACAGAGTAATGACCCTATTGGCCTTAAGGGTTACTTTCTTTTTTTCAACAGGGGCAGGAGCAGCTGCAGGGGTCGGCATGGCCGCACCGGGAGCGGCAACTACAGGGGCACCGGGGGTAGCCGGAGCGGCGGCAACAGGAGCTGAACCAGGTGCGGGGACGGCGGCCTTCGGCTCTTCAGCAAAGGCGGCTGCGGCAACGGTGAGAGTTAAACTGGCGGCAATAATGAGTTTCTTAAAAGTCATGTCGTATCCTCCTTTTCTAAAGATGAAGTTCGTCGATCAGTTCTTTGGTCAAACGGTCAAAGTCCTTGTTGGCTACATGGGCATAATACAGGGCCAATCCCCAGGAAACAAAAAACTGGGAAAGGGCGAATACGTAGCCGAAGTTGATGACACCGATCATTTTGACCTTGAACAGGCCGGGTGCGTACGCTGCTCCGATCGGGAGCAGGAAGTAGTACACGCTGGAAAAAATCCACCAGCCGAAAAGAAACGCCTGTTTTTTGTGGTGGAGCTCGACGAATTTCGGGTTTTGGGCTATTGCTGCCCAATCATACTTTCTTTCTGCCATTAGTTACTCCTTTCATGAAGATGTTGATATTTTGACTCTCCGTTGGTTTTCAAGATGCTGCCAGTTCCTCCTTTCCTTAAGATATGTACCCAACTTCAAACAGGTATTTTTATGTAGCCGAATTTCATTGACAGTTCTTCAGCGCTTGACAGCATGGACGGAATAATCTCTTTTTCCAGACGTTCCTGCAGTACGCGAAACGAGGGGGCCAGCAGCGTGAGCGCCCCAACCACCTTCCCGGCATAATCTCGGACAACAACCGCAACGGCACACAGTCCCTCTCCCAACCCGCCAAAATCGACGGCCACCCCCTTTTGACGAATCTCATACAGTTCATCTTCCAGTTGCTGAGGGTCGGGAAAATTGCGTTTTTTGGCTCCCCGCCCGCGAAAATCGATTGACGTAACTGATTTGAGTACTTTACCGGCGGCGTTGGTAAAGAACGGAAAGCGTTTGCCGACCAGATCTACCGTCTTCACCTGCTGTAATGAATCGACCATATCAAGGAACAGCACCTCATCATTGCTCATAACAGCGATGTACACCGACTCATCCAACTTACGGGCCAACTCTTCCATAATCGGATGTGCCAGTCGAATCAGATTGGCGCTTTTAAGAATATGTTGCGCCATTTCATAAGCCTGAAGCCCGAGGCTGTAAGTGCCGACTACTTCGTTTCGTTCAACCAGCCCTTTGTTTTCGAGAGTCGCAAGCAGCCGGAAGGCCTTGTTACGGCTTAACTCAAGCTTCTGGGCCAAGACAGCGATAGTTGGACTGGCGCCATCCTGAGCAAGTGTTTCGATCAATTCGATGGCCTTGGTAACGGCTTGCACCGAATAAGTACCGTTTTCACTTGTCATGTACAGCTCCTTTGCATCCGCTTCCGGCAGCAAAAATATCAAAAATAAAATACCTTTTTTAAAGAACGTATACTGTAATAGTATGATGTTCTAAAATTGTCAATATTTTATTTAATGATACGGAACAATATACATTTTTATCTTTTGCATCAGCATGTTAAACATCCACTTTTAATATATTTACGTTGGGTTTATTACATCTTTCAGTTTTATTTTTCAGCTGAAATGCCGGACGATAAAATATGTATACAAAACGTATACATATTCGTTTTTTGAAGATTTAGAACCTTTTTCAAATCACATATTTATTTTTCACCGAATCACCGTAACGCCAGCTTTTAATGCCCGCCTGTCAGTCTCCGTGCAAGATTCAATTGCATCTCTGTTGAAAGTACGAAAGAATACCTGCGAACATAAAATGAGGGAGCTTATATGTTGCGAAGCACGATACTCACCACCATCCTGCTCATGGCAGCCACACATGCGGCCATCGCCGCAGGAACCGCACCATCACTCGATGTGCTGAGTCAGCATTTATCCGTACAGTTTGCCGACCGGCAACCAGTCTATTGGGGTGAAACTGCACCCGGCGTACGTACGCGACTGGACACCGCTGACCGCGTTATTGCCATGACACTGGACGCCTGTGGCAGCACCAACGGCAAAGGCGTTGACAGACAGCTGCTCGATTTCCTGATCCGGGAGCAGATACCGGCCACACTTTTTATCAACGCGCGCTGGATCGACGCCAACCAGGAGCTGTTCCGGCAACTGGCGGCCAACCCGCTCTTCGAGATTGCCAACCACGGCACCTGGCATAAGCCGGCTTCGGTCACCGGTCGTTCGATCTACGGGATTAATGGAACAAAAAATGTGCGCGAGCTTACCGAAGAAATCGAACTGAACGCCCGCAAGATTGAAGCCATCAGCGGCAAGCGACCACGGCTGTACCGCTCCGGCACCGCATATTATGATGAAATTGCAATTCTGGTAGCAAACGGTCTGCAGCATGATGTGGCCGGCTTCTCGCTTTTGGGTGATGCCGGCGCCACCTGGAGCGCAACCAAGGTAAAAGCGGCTCTGCTGAAGGCGCAACCGGGCGACATTGCCCTGCTGCACATGAATCACCCCAATGCAGGAACAGGGGCCGGGATCATAGCAGCGGTTCCGGAGCTGCAACGACGCGGTTTCCGCTTTGTGCGAATGTCAGATTACCCGTTAAAATAGGACACACCGAAACAGCCCCATCAAAATTATTCAGACAAAAATGAACCCACACGACATCCACAATCAGACATGTACCGCACATGTCCATCCTGACGAATGGGTCAATCCGACCCCCACCGGGCGCTATAATCTCGTCGTGATCGGTGGCGGTACTGCCGGACTGATCTCAGCTGCCGGCGCTGCCGGACTGGGAGCAAAAGTTGCGCTCATCGAGCGGCATCTTCTGGGCGGTGACTGCCTGAATGTCGGCTGTGTACCCTCCAAGGCGCTCATTCGGGCATCACGTGCGTTGTACGATGTCCGCAACAGCTCAGAATTCGGTGTGCAGAGTGCCGCACATCTAGGTTTTGACTTCGGCGCGGCCATGGAGCGCATGCGCAGAATACGGTCCGAAATAAGCTATCACGACTCCGCCCGGCGCTATCGGGATGAACTGGGGGTGGATGTATTTCTTGGCCAGGGGAGTTTCAGTGGTCGTGATTCTATCGAGGTTGCAGGCACAACGCTCCGTTTTAAAAAGGCTGCCGTCTGCACCGGCGCCCGTGCCGCCGCCCCTGCTATTCCAGGACTGGATGAGGCTGGCTATCTCACCAACGAAACAATCTTTTCCCTTACCGAACTCCCACCCCGCTTGGCAGTAATCGGCGCCGGTCCCATCGGTTGCGAGCTGGCGCAAACATTTTCCCGTTTCGGCAGCCGCGTATCACTTATAGAACAGGGTGCTCATATTCTTGATCGTGAAGACAGCGATGCCGGCACGATTCTTCAAGGAGTATTTGTTCAAGAGGGAATTAATCTGCAGCTTGGCGTGAAGATCGTTGCCGTTGAAATACGCGGTCGTGACAAGATTCTCCATCTTGAACGTGACGGCACGCACATTCTTGTGGCGGTGGACGCCATATTGGTGGGAGTCGGGCGTGCGCCTAATCTTGAGGGTCTTGGTTTGGAGAAGGCAGGAATCACGTTTGATTTGGCAGGCGTAACCGTCAACGACCACCTGCAAACTTCAAATCCGAATGTCTATGCTGCCGGTGACGTCTGTTTCCTCATCAAGTTTACGCATACCGCCGACGCCATGGCCCGTATCCTGATCGCCAATGCCCTCTTTCTGGGAAGGCAGAAAAGATCCGCCCTCACCATCCCCTGGTGCACCTACACCGACCCGGAAATCGCCCATGTCGGAATGTATGAAAGGGATGCGAGAGCCAAGGGAATCGAGGTGACAACGCTGACCGTGCCGCTATCCAACATCGACCGGGCGCTTTTGGATGGTGAGACAGAGGGTTTTGCCCGGGTACATCTGAAGAAGGGAACTGGCAGAATACTGGGAGCAACGCTTGTGGCCCGTCACGCCGGAGAGATGATCAACGAGTTTTCGCTGGCGATCACGAATGGTCTCGAAATCTCGGCCATTGGCAAGACCATACATCCCTATCCGACTCAGGCTGAAGTGATGAAACGTTTGGCTGATGCCTACAACCGGACAAGGTTGACGCCGTTGGTGAAGGGCCTGCTCGGCAGGTGGCTGAAATGGCAGCGGAGATAACGACATGAAACCTCAAAAAATTATCCTGGCGATTGCTGCAACGCTCTTAATCGCCCTCTTCTTCTCCTTCGACCTGGGTCGCTTTCTGACCCTGGCGGCACTCAAGACGAATCGTCAGATACTATTGGATTACTACGCCGCCCACAAGCTGACCATGGTGGTCGGCTTCATGGCGCTCTATATAGTCCAGACCGCTTTATCCCTTCCGGGAGCAGCCATTCTGTCACTGGCAGCCGGAGCAATCTTCGGTTCGATCATGGGCACGCTCTACACCAACATCGCCGCTACTCTCGGCGCTACCCTGGCGTTTCTTATTACCCGCTATCTGCTGCGGGATGTCGTTCTGAATAAATTCGGCAGCAAACTGGAGGGGATCAACCGGGAGCTTGAAACCCGCGGTTTCAATTACCTGCTGTTTCTACGTCTGGTTCCACTGTTCCCGTTCTTCCTGATCAACCTGGCGGCCGGCCTGACTCGTCTGCCACTGCGAACCTTCTTCTTCGGCACCCTGCTCGGCATCATTCCCGGCGGTTTTGTTTTTGTCAATGCCGGTGCCAGCCTGGCAAGCATTGATTCGCTCTCCGCAATCGCCACGCCCCGCGTACTGGGATCCTTCGCACTGCTGGGACTGTTTGCACTCGTTCCGGTGCTGTACAACAAGTTCAAAAAATAACAGGTTATCCCAATTCCAGATCAAGGATGATATCAAGGCGGCGAGGATTGAGGCTGCGAGGCGTGCATGTCCGTACGTTGAGCAGCCGAATACGAGCCAACGAAGAGAGGGCCTTGATATGGAATTGGTATTATCCCACAATCCGCCCGTCAACCAGTTCAACCACCCTCCTGCAGCGATGCGCCAAACGCGGATCGTGCGTAATGATCAGGAAAGTGGTGCCTGATTCCTGATTTACTTCATACAGCAGCTTGAAGATCTCATCGGCAGCGGCGGTGTCGAGATTGCCGGTCGGTTCATCGGCAAGGATAAGCGGAGGATCGGCCGCGAGGGCACGGGCAATGGCAACCCGCTGCTGCTGACCACCGGAAAGTTTGGCCGGTTTGAAATCAAGACGGTCTGCCAGACCAACGCGCGTCAGCAGTGCCGTGGCCCGCTCGCGCTGCTGCGGTGTCGGCCGCCCCGCTTCCAGCATCAGCGGCATCATAACATTTTCGAGGGCCGTGAATGCCGGAATCAGGTGATGGAACTGGAAGACAAACCCGATACTCCTGCCCCGCAGTCTGGTAAGCTCTTCATCCGCCAGCGTTCCGGTTTCTTGCCCCTGCACCCGGATTACGCCACTCGTCGGCTGTTCCAACAGCCCGATGATATTCAGCAGGGTACTTTTGCCGGAACCGGACGGCCCGATCAGAGCGGTGAATTCCCCTCGCTGCAGTGTGAGATCTATGCCGTGAAGCACTTCCGTCGTGATGCCGTCGTTGCCGTACACTTTGCGGACATCGGACAGTTGAAGTATGTTGTTCATATCAGACATTGCGGATCGCCACCACAGGGTCAAGTTTTGCCGCCCGTACCGCCGGAGCAGCGGCGGCCAGAATACCGGTAACTGTTGCCACTCCGGCTGCAATCAGAAACATGCCCGGTTCGAGCACCACCGGAAAGATCGGAGTGCCGTCCGGATTTTTGGCCGTACTGGCAAAGAAGGTCACCAGCAGAGTCCCCAGTCCGCTGCCGAGCAGGGAGCCGACCAATCCGACCAGCCCCCCCTGGAGGAGGAAAATGTTCCGTATTCTTCTCCGTGAGCAACCCATTGCCCGTAGAATGCCGACTTCACGGGATTTCTGGATAACCGATACGACCAGCACGCTCGTTATGCCAAAGGCCACCGAGATGATGACAAAAAACTGAATCATATAGCTGGAGGCACTCTGCGATTTGAGGCCGACCATCAACTGGGCGTTGGTTTTCATCCAGCTTTCGGCGGTCAGTCCGGTCTGCCGGGCAAGCTGCTGACCAATAACCTCAGCTTTGAAAAGCTCCCGCACGGTAACGTCAATGCTCGATACACCGCCGACAAGATCCAGCAGATTCTGGGCCGAACGGAGCGTGATAAACACCCAGCGCCGGTTGAGATCGCGGATTCCGACGTCGAAAATGCCGGCGACAGTAATCGTTTCACTGCGACCGTCAGCGGTCTGCAGGCGGATTTTATCTCCCAGGGTCACTCCCAGTTCACGCGCAAGATCGGTTCCGACGGCGGCATCATTTGCAGAAATGCGAAACTCTCCCTCTTTCATGAATGACGCCATCGGCACTATTCTGGTGTATTTTTCCTGATCAATCCCCATCAGAGCGACCGATTTGGTGGCATTCCCCCGAATGGCGAATGAAGGTCCGGCGACCAACGGTGACACGGCGGTCACTTCGGTGCGCTTCTCCAGTTCCCGCATAACCTGCTGCCACTGCAGGATGGAACTGAGCCGCTGGGCGCGACGTTCAATATTGGCGGAAACGGTCCGCACACTATCCGGTTTGATGATGCGCCGGGCTTCATCATCAGGCATTCTCATAACCACATGAGCCTGGGTTCCCAGGGTTTTATCAATTATACTGCGCTGTAGTCCGGTAATCAGCGCGGTCAGGAACACAATCACCCCGACCCCCATCGTGACCCCACCAAGCATGAAAAAGGTCTGTGCCCGCCCCTCTTTCAGAAAGCGGAGTGCCAGCAACCATTCAATTCGCATTACTTTTTCCGCCGGATACTTTTTCGGACACCGCGACCTGCGGACGAATCCTGCTGCCGGCAGTAATTTTCTCAGCTCCGGAAAGTACGATTTCCCCCTCTGTAAGCCCACCGGTAACTTCGCTGGCGCCACTGCCACGGATGCCGAGTGTGATATTCCGGCGTACTGCCCGCCCGTCACGGGCCACCAGCACCCAGGGGGCTGACGAGACGTCCCGCACCGCTTCCGAGGCTACCGTCACCACGTGTGCATGCCGGGCGACCTCTATTTCCAGGGAAACGGTCATATCCGGCACAAGGTAAGAGGGGGGTTCGGTAACGTCGCAGCGAACCTCAACCGTGCCCCGTTGCGGGTCAACGGCCGGCACGACGGTGGTAAGACTGGCCGGAAATGACTTCTCGGGATAGGCATCAGCAGAGCCGACGGCGGCCTGCCCTACCCGCAACAGGCCAAGGTTTTTCTCGTCTATCTGGGCGGTTATCTGCGTACGCCCATTCCGTGAGAGCACCAGCAACGGCACCCCCGGTTGGGCAACATCACCGACTTCAACTTTCCGAATGATTACCGTACCATCTCCCGGTGCGGTAATTACCATACGGGCAAGACGCTCCCTGGCGACCGCTACCACAGCGCGCGCCTGAGCCAGCCTCGCTTCAGCAAGTCTGACATCGCTCCCCTGCGGGCGACTGTTATTTCGCTGCAGTTTTTCCCGCTCAACCAGGCCGGCAGCCACATCACGCGCCCGCAGCGCATCATCGAGTTCGGCACGACTGGAGATGCCGCTTTCATACAATGTATGGATGCGTTCATACGTGCCAACCGCCTGACGCAAGGTTGCTTCAGCTTCCGCCACCCGTTGCTGACTGACCGGCCCGTCTATTGAGCCGATCTGCTTCAGCCGCTCTTCAAGTTCGCGGACAACGGCCAGTGATTGATCAAGCGCCGCCCGCGCTTCATCGTCACGCAGCTGCAGCAGAACCTGACCGGCCTTCACCCGGTCTCCGGCTTCAACACGCACTACCGCAACTGAGCCGATGATCTGACTGCCAACCTCAACCCGTGCCAGCGACGTAACCCGTCCGGTGGTAACAACCGTCTGCAACAGGTCCCGACGCTCAACCGGGATGCCCACAACTATTTTTCCCCTCAGCTTCATCATAAAAGCTGCGGCGACCACCAGCAAAACCACCGCCCCGATAAAAATGCGCCGTTTAGAAAAAGAATGCCCTGTCATGCAATTTTCCCCATGCTGTAGCTGTGTACCTGAATTGAGTGAGTTATCTGTCGCAATGTTACATTCTGACAGATGAACTTCGGTTTATGCATTCTTTTGCCGGAAGATTATGTCTCTGGCAATTATCATTCCATCAAAAATCGGCTCAGCCAGAGACTGAACCTATAACGGGGCTGCGTTTGACCTGCCGGGCGGCTTCATCCATCGCCCGGTCACGGTCTGAGCGCGTGTTGGGCTTTATTTTCGTCAGCATCTTGTAACTGTCCTTTGCGCCGGCGAATTCCCTCTCACAAAGGACTTGAAAAACTACGAAAACAGCTCTATATTTAGAGCTAATATAGGAGGTGCTTATGCACATGGATACCATTTACGCCGATCTTTCCATTAGTATGTCAGAGTTTAAGAAAAATCCGGCACAGGTGCTCCGCACCGCTGGTGAAAAGCCGGTGGCGATCTTAAACCACAACCGTCCGGCATTTTACATGGTGACACCAAAGATTTTTCAGGCCCTTGTCGAGGCCCTTGCCGACCGGGAATTAACGGAACTTGTCCGTCACCGGCTAGAGCAGAAAGAACGGGCAGTAGAGGTCGACATTGACACCGTCTGAGGCCGGCAAGGGTAACACCGCCTATACCCTCAAGTTTGTGCCCGATGCACTCAAGGAGTGGCAGGCTCTTGACGGCAGCATCAAAGAACCTCTGCGTAAGGCACTGAAAAAACGGCTGGAGCAACCACATGTACCAGGTGCGGAGTTGCATGGCGATCTGCGGGGCTGCTACAAAATAAAGTTGCGAAAGCAAGGTTACCGCTTGGTTTATATGGTTGAGGATGACGTTCTTGTTGTTCTCGTGTTGGCCATCGACCGTAGGGAAGATTTGGCTGCATATCACGCTGCTATGGTCAGGCTTCTTGACAAATGAAGATCAAGCCCACAAGGAATATTATCCATAGATTGTTCTTTTCGATGCTATTCATCAGTTCCTGAATTCCTGCCCAACGTGATAAGGCACACCGGCTCGGCGGGGGCTTTTTCCCGATGACCGGTGCTGCCGCTGGTTGAATATTCGGTGTTCTCGCCGTTGGTTTTATGGTTTTGTCAAATTGGAAGGTGTGACTCTATGGTTTTAGTACTGATAATCCTTCAATCCGCTTGAAATCTACCTCATCGTAAGTGTAGGTGGTGGTAATTCCTTTCTCCATGCCCCAGAACGCCATGACTGCGTCGGCAAACTTGACATTCTTTTCTTCATAGACTTTAAGGGCGTTCAGAAACACTCCAGCCAAGTCTACTTTTAGTTGTGGTGTGTTTATGATCGCCTCGGCAAGTTCCCGAATCGATTTCTTAGGGTGCTTGTAGACTTTTTCCAGAACCCAGACGATTTCCATAATAGTGATCGGGATGACATGAAGAACAACTCCGTTCTCTGGTGCATTCCGTATCAGTTTTTCAACTGCTTTTGCTTTTAAATCGTCATCCTGAATCAACATGCGAAGTATGGCACTGGTGTCAATAAATGCTTTATTCATTTGCCCCCACCCCTCCTGCGATCCCTTTTTCTCTGATCTCGTCAATTGTCATTCCCATACTAGGTAAAACCCCTTTAAAATCAAAGATGGTCTTGCCTCTCCTGAAAACGACCTGTTCACCATCAGCATCCATAAGTAGAGTGTCGCCAACTTGGATATGAAGTTTCTGGCGTACTTCTTTCGGGAGTGTAATTTGTCCCTTTGGGAGAACTTTTACTGCAAGCATTTTGAATTCCTCCTTTATAAATAAATCCTACAAAATATTATTGTCGGAATATTCATGCTTGTCAAGCAATCAAAAGCGGAATTCAATAGCAAAATATTAAACAGGGAACCGCAATTTTGCGGTTCCCTGTTGTGGCGTTTCGTTTTTTTGCATGTATTAGCTGAAGTGGCGCCGATTATTGGGACAGGTGTATAAGCAATGAATCGACCTAAAAAGGAGAGATTCAATGCCACAACATCGGAAACGTCACAGCGCAGATTTTAAAGCCAAGGTCGCCTTGGCAGCCCTTTCGGAGTCAAAGACTCTGGCTGAACTCGCAACCGAGTACAAGGTTCATCCGACACAGATAACCCGCTGGAAACAGGAACTTGCCGAAAACGCCGCTGACCTGTTTGGTAAGGGCAAGAAGAAAGAAGTCAACCACGATGCCGAAGTGGCAGAGCTTTACCGTCAGATCGGGATACCTATAAGGGGATACCTATAAGGGGACAGGCACCTATTATTCTTTTCTTTTCCGTCCTGATTGCCACCCTCGTCGCCTTAAAGTTGATTCAAGTCCCAATCGCGCACAGGTCGCTTCTCTCCAGCTTTCGCAACCGAACGGCGCCTGCCTGTTGACACGATTGATCAGGTG
>DUZX01000034.1 GCA_013349325.1 Desulfuromonadales bacterium | reverse complement strand
CAAAGGGAAGTCGTTCAAACGCTTCGTGGCGGTGCCAGGTTACCGATCGCAGGTGATCAAGTAGGAGAGGCGTCGGTTCCATAAAAACTCCGTGCTTCAGAAACATGGATTTACAATTAATGATGAGCACTCAATAACCTGTTGCATATGCTGAGTCAAATAAAAAAGGGGATCTACAAAAGATCCCCTGCGGGTGAAACATCAAAAAATCATTTCAGCTTTTATCCATGTACGAGAGAGTTTCTGCTCCTGTTGGCGATAATGGTAGCATCGATTACTTCACCACAGCAGGTGCATTTCCAGGCGTCAAAAGAACGGACGAAATCATAAAACTTTTCAGAAAACATACGACCTTTACAACGTGGACAATTCATGTGATTCCTCCCGAAAGCTTTTTTCAATTACCTTGCGTGCGGTTATTTACATGATACGTGCCAACATCGTATTCAGATCAGTCACTATGAGGAGTCATACTTTAATTGAGTCTAAATTTCGGCTAGTTAAAAAATGAGCGCAGTGTCGAATACTTACTTTCACCGATGCCTTCTACGTCTCGTAAATCCTCTACCGACATAATTCCGCCATTTTTTTGACGATATGAAATAATACGCTGCGCAAGCGCAGCTCCTACACCGGGTAAACGATCAAAATCTTCAACCGTCATGACATTGATATCAAGCGGGATACCCAGCACGATCCGCTCCACTGATGATATCGTTGTCACAGTAATAACCGCACGTTCGGCAGTAGAATAGTGCAGCTCCAGCGCCATGGCGCCTCTGACCGGAAGTGTTGCCATCTGTTCCGGCTCGATCTTTTTCAGGGGGCGCAGAGGCACCGCCATATTTATGGCGTCTACCGTCAGTTTATTGGCGGATAATCTATAAATACCCGGATATCGTACATCGCCGCTCACCTTGACAGTGACACCGGCAGATGACGTCACAGAAAAAGCCGCCGAAGGGATTGAAATCACCTTCATGCGGCTTTTTACGAGTAACGGCACCGAAATCACTGCCGCCAGCATGACAATCATCGCACGCTGCATGCGAAGTGAGTCGGCCTATTCCCCTGATTTGTGCAGCTTAAAATCGATGCTGTCGATCAGGGCCTGGTATGAGGCATCAATGATATTATCAGAAACACCCACGGTACCCCAGCGGCTGTGCTTGTCGCCCGATTCGATCAGAACACGGGTTGCAGAGGCGGTTCCCTGTCCGGCCGGCAGTACGCGCACTTTGTAGTCGAGCAGCTTGACCTCTTTCAGAGTCGGATAGAACTTCTCCAGCGCCTTGCGAATGGCATTATCCAGGGCGTTGACCGGGCCGTTCCCTGCGGCTGCGGTATGCTCTATTTTTCCACCAACCTTGACCATGATAGTCGCCTCGGCCAGCGGCTGCTGATCTTCACCACGTTTTTCATCGATTACCCGGAAACCGAGTACCGTAAAGAATTTCCGGTGACTTCCAAGCGCTTTTTTCATCAACAGTTCGAACGAAGCCTCCGCCCCTTCAAACTGATAGCCGCGGTTCTCCATCTCTTTGATATTGTCGAGAATTTCAAGCGTAACCGGGTCTTTACTATCCAGGTTAATATTGAACTCCTCAGCCTTGGCCAGGATGTTGGAGCGACCGGAAAGATCGGAAATCAATACGCGGGTACAGTTGCCGACCCGCTCGGGGCGCATATGTTCATAGGTTTCAGCGTGACGTTGGATGGCGCTGACATGCACACCCCCCTTGTGAGCAAAGGCCGAATTGCCGACATAGGGCTGATGCTTGTCAGGCGAAAGATTGGCAAGTTCATATACGTAACGTGAAATATCGCGAAGATGCCGCATCTGTTCATCGGAAATACACTCTTGCTGCATCTTGGCCTTCAGGGCCGGGATGATCGAACAGAGATTGGCGTTGCCGCAGCGTTCTCCGAAACCGTTGATAGTTCCCTGTACCTGAACAATACCCAAATCGACCGCTACCAGCGAGTTGGCGACAGCACACTCTCCATCATTGTGCGTATGGATACCGAGCGGGGTCGAGATATGCTTTTTAACCTCCGTGATGATAGAGGCAATCTCGAAGGGGAGTCTACCACCATTGGTTTCGCAGAGAATAATGCAGTCAACCTTGGCAGCCTCGGCCGCCTTGAGGGTCTTGATGGCATACTCCGGGTTGGCCATATAACCGTCAAAGAAATGCTCCGCATCGTAAAACACCTCGGGAGCATTCAGCTTCAGGAACTCAAGCGAATCAAAGATCAGCTCCAGATTTTCCTCCAGAGAGATTCGTAACGCTTCATGGACATGGAAATCCCAACTCTTGCCAAAAATGGTGATAGCATCCGGCTCGGCCTTAACCAGCGTCATGATATTGTTATCTTTGGCAGGCGTGACCTTGGCGCGACGCGTAGAGCCGAAAGCAGCTATTTTTGCCTGGGTAAGCTTTTCTTTTTTTATGTCTTTGAAAAAAGCGACGTCTTTTGGATTACTCCCCGGCCAACCCCCTTCGATATACTGAATGCCCAATTCATCGAGCTTGTGGGCGATACGGATCTTGTCTTCCATCTGGAACGAAATGTCTTCACCCTGGGTACCGTCACGCAGAGTTGTGTCATACAATGTGATCATGCTCATGCCATCCTCCCGCAGTATGTAAATTTGTAAAACTGTATCTGCAAAACAGCATTCTTGTAACGGTTTGCCTGCAAAAAATCAACTCATTTGAATGAATTCCGGACCACACCGATCCGGTCCGGGAGTCAAATTGCTTTATCTGTAAGTATCCATCTGCTATACGTCCTGTGCGCCCAATAAAGTCCCGTAAAGGAATAACCATGAGTACCAAAAAAAAAGTTGCTGTCATATGTGCCAGCGTCAGCAGTGCGCTGCTGCTGTTTTCACTATTTTTGCTACCGTTGATCGTCCGAAATCAGGCGGTCAAGATCCTTAAGGAAACAACCGGCAGAAAAGTTCAGATCAAAACAGTAGCCATCAATCCCTTCACGTTGACCGTAACTATCAGCGGAGTCAGGGTTGAAGACCCGGCTGCGACTGCGCCGCTGCTTGTTCTCGACTCTCTGCGCGTTTCACTGAGCAGCGCGTCGCTCTTCAGGCGGGCCCTCATCATAGACGAATTTGCAATCGATGCTCCGGCGATCTCCTTCGCCAGACGGGCAGCCAACACCTACAGCTTCACTGACATAATCGAGCGCCAGAAAGCCAAACCGCAGCAGAAATCAGAGGGCACTTTTCGCTTTTCGATCAACAATATCAGCATCAACAACGGCTCGATTGACTTTGACGATCAGGCTACCGTGAGCGGCAAACTTCATACCGTCCGCAATCTGATGGTTACGCTTCCCTTCATCAGCAACATTCCCTATCTGGCGGAAAGCTCTACCGATCCGAAACTTTCAGCTGTTATCAATGGCGCACCGTTCAGCTTTGGCGGAAAGGTAAAACCGTTCAGCAGATCCCGTGAAACTTCCGTCACACTCAAGATTGATCAGCTTGAGTTACCTCGCTATATGGCATATCTGCCGGGTAAAGTTCCTGTTGGACTGTCGACAGGCACGCTGACGACGGATTGTCAGATCAACTACAAAATTTCGGCGGATACACGCCCTGAGTTGACAATCAGCGGACTCCTGAAGCTGAACAGTTTGCAGGCCAATTGGAGTGACGGCACGCCACTTCTCAAACTCCCTGCGCTGCAGGTCAAAGCTGCGCGACTTGCAGTTTTCGCCCGTCAGTTTGATTTTGATGCGATCCTGCTTGATGGGTTGGAGCTGTTTGCCAGTCGCGATAAAAAAGGCATCTGGATGTACTCGCGCCTGCTGCCAACCACTCCACAGACGCTGCCGCCACAACCATCCGTGCCACAAAAGAGTGCCGAGAAGAACAAGAGCCCTGGTTTCTCCGTAGCCAAACTGGTACTAAACGGCGCAGCCCTGCATTTCAGCGATGCCCTGCCTCCGGGAGGCTTTACGGCGATCGTCTCCGATATCGATCTGACAGCAACCGATCTGTCCAACGCAACTTCCAAATTGGCCGCCTACGAGTTGTCGATGCTGATTGATAATCAGGCGACCCTGACGAGCGATGGCAACCTCTCGCTTATTCCGCTCACAGCAACCGCCTCTGCCGAACTGAGCAACCTTGGACTACAGAAAGCCTGGCCGTATCTGGCTCAGTTTTTGACAGCCCCGGTTACCGGAAATCTCTCGGCAGCAGTTGAAGCAACATACACCAAAGAAAACGGTGTGACGGTCAGCAACGGTACGTTGGAAGTCTCGGGGCTTTCTGCACACTACGGCAGCAAGGAGGGCTTTGAACTGGCTTTGCTGAGGGTTGCCGGAGCCTGTTTCAGCCAAAAAGAGAATCGCGCCGGAATCGATGACATACAACTTTCCAAAGGTTCGATCGCGCTGTCCAAGGAAGCTGATGGCCGTATTTCGCTTCTGTCACTGCTCAGAAATAATACGGCCGCTGCCGCCCCGGCAAAAACGGCTGTTTCCAACCGCCCGGCAGCAGTAAAAAAACCGTTGACCTGGGATCTCAAACAGTTCCGGCTTGACCGCTGTAACGCCTCCTTTACGGATAAGAGTCGCGAGGAAAAACCGTACTTCACACTGACGAACAGCACTATCAGCCTGTCCAATCTGCAGGGACCTAACTTCAAGCCGGCCAGATTAAAATTTACCGGCACCTTAAACAAGGCTACGCCCCTCAAAGCCAGTGGCTTACTGACGCCGCTCCCCTTCCGATACATGGGGGATATCAATGTCAGGAGCCTCCAGATCAGGGATTTTGAAGATTACTTCCCCGATGAGCTTAATGTTTTCGTACTGAGTGGTGCCTTCGATAGCGCCATGAGCGTTGACATCAGCCTCAAGGAGGGTAAACCGGTCGGCAGTTTTAGCGGCAGCAGTGGGATCCGCAGTTTTCACACGGTTGATGCCGTCGCCGAGGAAGATCTGCTGAAATGGGAAAGCCTGCAGCTGGATCGTATCCAGGGTACCCTTGAACCCTTTTCCCTCTCAATAGCTGAAGTCGCCCTCAACAATATCTATTCAAGGATCGTCGTCAGAAAAGATGGAACCCTCAATCTACAGAATCTGATGGCACAACCCAAGGGGCAAGGGGCAAGGGACAAGAGGCAAGAGGAAGGGGTAACGGAGCAAGGGTCAAAGGAGATAATTCTAAAGACGGAAGCTATTGCTCTGACGGGGGGAGTCAAAAACGATGGTTCTCCGACCGGCACCAAAGCAGCTATCAAAATCGGGAAGGTATCCGTGCAAGCCGGCACGATCGCCTTCAGCGACCGCCACCTGCCGCAAACCTTTAACAGTACCTTCTACAATCTTGGCGGACGGGTAAGCGGCCTCTCCTCTGAAACGGCTACCCTGGCCGAAGTCGATCTGCGCGGCAATCTCGAGAATCATTCACCGCTACAGATCACCGGAAAAATCAACCCGCTCCGTGACGATCTGTTTGTTGACCTGAAGGTCGCGTTTACAGATATCGACCTCTCTCCGGTGACCCCCTATTCAAGCACCTATCTGGGTTACACGGTTGAAAAGGGAAAATTGTTCCTGAACCTGAAGTATCTGATCGACAAAAAAACACTCACATCCGAAAACCGGGTCTTCATTGACCAGTTCACCTTTGGGGAAAAAGTAGCCAGCGAGAAAGCCACCTCTCTGCCGGTCCGTCTGGCAGTGGCCCTGCTCAAAGATCGCAAAGGGGAGATTCATCTCGACCTGCCGGTCACCGGCCGTACCGACGACCCCACGTTCAGTGTCTGGGGTGTCGTGTGGCAGGTTTTCAAAAATCTGATTGTCAAGGCGGCCACCTCTCCGTTTGCCCTGCTCTCTTCAATGGCCGGCAACGGACAGGATTTCAGTTCGATCCCGTTCGAGCATGGCAGGAGCGTTATCACTCTCAACGAACAGCAGAAGCTCAGCGCACTGGCCAAGGTACTTGCAGACAGACCCGGCATCAAGATGGAGATAAAAGGGTATGTTGAACGAGAGAAGGACGCCGAAGGGTTTCGCCGGGAGCAACTACAGCAGAAACTACGCAGTGAAAAATTCCTGCTGCTTGCCAGAAATCGACAGCTCAAGGAAGGTGTGACCGCTGCTGAGATGCAGATTCTACCTGAGGAGACCTCTGCACTACTCACGTCAGTCTACAAGAAGGAAAAGTTTCCCAAACCGCGTAATGCCGTAGGACTTGTCAAAGAATTGCCGGATGATGAGATGCGCAAGCTGATCATTGCAAATATAGTGGTTGGTGATCAGGAGCTGCAGGGACTGGCGCATGAGCGGTCGACAGCAGTCATTAACTATCTGGTTACAAAAGGGGGGTTACCCGCTCAGCGGCTTTTCCAGAAAAATGACGACATTCTGAAGGCACCCGCCACAGAAGGCGCTGTCCGCAGCCGGGTCGAGTTCAACGCCATTGCGCAGTAAGTACTAATGTCAATAGATACTGTAGTTGAGGGGATCGGAGAAGATTTCTTTAAGCAGCAGATTGTTGAGGTAATGGCCGGTCTTGTTGGCCTCAACCTTGCCCAGAATGCGGTAACCGCTGGTGTACAGGTCGCCGATCAGGTCGAGGATCTTATGGTTGACCAACTCCTTTTTGTAGCGCAGCCCGTGAGGATTCATGATCTCTTCGCTGCCGACAACAACCGCATTGTCGAGTGAGCCCCCCTTTGCCAGACCAACTTTACGAATGGCTTCAATCTCTTCCTGCAGCACAAACGTACGAGAATTGATGATGGCAAAAGCATTTTCAACATCCGTGACCCGTTTTTTCTGTTTTCCCACCGGCGGCCGAAAATCAATCGTCATGGTGATATCGAGCATATTGAGCGGTTTAACCCTGACCCAGGCATCGTTATGGTTGACTTCGACCGGGCGCAGTACCTTCAGGTAGACGCCGGTTTCGGGAAACTCATAAACCCCCGCTTTCCACATTCCCTGATAGAACTCCCAGGCCGAACCATCCAGAATCGGTACTTCCGGCCCGTCGATATAGATCAGACAGTTGGTAATGCCGGAAAAATAGAAGGCCGCCATCAGGTGTTCAATCGTAGATACCGCAGCGCCTTCTGCAGAGATCTGTGTTGAAAGGCGGGTATCGCCAACCATATCATAGCGGGCCGGTATAATCTTACCCCCCATGACGAAGGCGATTCCGAACTCGCGACGAGGCAGAAATTCAAGATTTACTTCCCGACCGGAATGCAGGCCGATGCCCGAAATCCTGAAAATGCGGTTTATGGTAGTCTGTCGTTTAATCATGTCAATTTCTGCCGACTTTTTAGCTCTTCATAATTTTTTGCCAGGGTGTCATACTTGCGCTCAAGCTCGCGGATCTGATCAAAGAGACAGCTGATCGCTTTGGCCTCGGGATCGGGTAGCTGTCCATGCTGCAGATCCGCACGTCCAACGTCCTTCTTCTCTTCAGCCATGACCATACGCCCCGGAATACCGACTACGGTAGCATTCTCCGGGACTTCCTTGACGACGACCGAATTGGAGCCGATCTTGGCCCCTTTGCCGACCGTAAAAGGGCCCAGTACCTTGGCTCCCGATCCAATGACAACATTATCTGCCAAGGTCGGATGACGCTTCACCTTATCCCAGGTTACACCGCCAAGCGTCACACCATGATAGAGAGTAACATTATCGCCTATCTCGGCGGTTTCACCGATGACAACCCCCATACCGTGATCGATAAAGAACTTGTGGCCGATCCTGGCGCCGGGATGAATCTCAATGCCGGTAAAAAAACGACCGATATGCGAGGTAAAGCGCCCCACGAAATAAAATTCATGCGTCCAGAACCAGTGCGCAATCCGGTAAAACCAGAGTGCGTGCAGGCCCGGATAGCAAAAGATGATTTCCATTACATTCCGGGCGGCTGGATCACGCTCGAAGACGGAATTAATATCTTCTCGGATGTTTTTAAACATTGAATGACTCCCGGTTTTTCTCCCAAAAATATGGACTTACACCTAGCATATTGCTGGCAAAGCTGTCAAATTCATTTCATGGAAGCGGTAAAACTTCCTGCTCGACAAACGTGCCGATATTTCTTATAACCTGCTGACGACTTTTATTTCGTACGGGAGTGACCATGACTACGCTGTCCCTCACAGCACCGGCCAAAATAAATTACCTGCTGGATGTTATCCGACGCCGCCCTGACGGTTATCATGACCTGCGCATGATCATGCAGCGTATCAATCTGTGCGACACGATCAGTCTCACGTTAACGGATGTTCCCGGAATCAGGGTTATCTGCAACGCAGAAGGTGTCCCCGACGGCCCTGACAATATCGCCTGGAAAGCCGCACAGGTTATGCTCGATCTGGCGGCTTCAGATCTGGGTGCCGCAATTGAAATCACTAAAAACATTCCAATCGCAGCCGGTCTGGGTGGTGGCAGCAGTGATGCCGCTACGGTACTGATGGGGATGAATGAATTGCTGCAGCTCCGACTGACTGAACAGCAACTTATGGATACCGGCTGTAAACTTGGCGCCGACGTCCCTTTCTTTATTTTCAAAAAAACAGCGCTGGCAGAGGGTATCGGCGAAAAGTTAACTGCCATCCAGAATATGCCGAAGTGCTGGATTCTGCTTATCAATCCAAAAGTTCCTGTCTCAACCGCCTGGGTTTATCGATCTTTACAGTTGACAAGAACAGGTGAGCTGAATAAACTGCCGGAGTTTTTCGATTCGGTCGATCACATCGTTTCATTCCTGTCAAACGATCTGGAATCTGTTACCATTCAGGCTTTTCCGGTGATTGCCGACATCAAGAATCGCCTGCTGGCTTGGGGAGCCGCCGGAAGCATGATGTCAGGTAGCGGGCCAACGGTGTTTGGTATTTTCAATGATTATGAAAGAGCCGAAGCAGCGCGCCGTGAGATCACAGCAGGCACAAACTGGTTTGCAGCAACTGTAGAAACACTCTGATATTGTGGTACATCCATCTTTCATTGGGGCGTCGCCAAGCGGTAAGGCACTGGATTTTGATTCCAGCATTCCCAGGTTCAAATCCTGGCGCCCCAGCCATTCATTCCCGTGCTGATACAACTCATCGCCATCCACCCCTGTTCCTCCCCCCAGTCGGTTCCGCTTGCAAATGCTTTTTTAAAGTCCTATGCCGCTCAGAGCGGCGTATCTATTGAGCTCGTTGATTTTTTCCTTGGTCAGGATTCGGCGCCGTGTGCGACACGGGTCGCTGAATCGCACCCCGTAGCCGTTGGTTTTTCTCTGTACGTCTGGAACCGTGAACTCTGTAGCCTGATCGCTGCGGAACTGCGACGAACGCAGCCGCATATCATGCTGTTCTGTGGTGGTCCTGAAGCGACGGCCGATGCCGCTGGTGTTCTGGATGAGGGAATATTCGATTTCATTATTGTCGGAGAGGGAGAAGTACCTTTTTTACATATTTGTGAATGTATCGCAGCGGACAGGGCGATTACAGGAATCGCAGGTATCGCTACCAGAGAAATAACGGCTGCGCCTGCCACTACGCCACTGTCAGATCTGGACAGCATACCCTCCCCTTACCTGAATAACGTCATCGACCTTGGCACCTGCTCCGGCCTGCTCTGGCAATTGTCACGCGGCTGCGCTTTCAGCTGTGAATTCTGCTTTGACGCCCGCGGCATCCACGGCGTGCGGCGCTTTTCTTTAGTGCGGATTGAAGCCGAATTACGCCACTTTGCAGCCCATGGTGTATCTCAGATCTTCGTGCTCGACTCCACCTTTAACCAGGATCTGCGGCGTGCCAAAACGATCCTGCGATTAATCAGAAATATCGCTCCGGATATTCACTTTCACTTCGAAGTCCGCTCCGAATTTCTTGATAAAGAGCTGGCCGGACTCTTTGCCCGGATCACTTGTTCGCTGCAGATTGGCCTGCAGAGTTCCAATCCAGACGTGCTCGCTCAGGTCGGTCGGTCTTTTAGCCAGAATGACTTCAGTGCAAAAGTCGGCTTATTAAATGACAGTGGTGCCGTATTCGGATTTGACCTGATCTATGGCCTGCCGGACGACACTCTGGCCGGTTTTTGCACCAGTCTGGATTACGCGCTTTCACTCTACCCCAACCATCTGGATATTTTTCCGCTGGCGGTTCTTCCGGGGACCCGTCTCTTCCAGCGCGGGTCGGAACTTGCTCTACAGTGGCTCAACACACCACCCTACACGCTTATTGCAACCAAAGAGTTCACCGCCGCAGACATGGCTGCAGCCGCTCGGCTGGCAGCCGCCTGTGACATATTCTATACGCGCGGCAGGGCGGTTGCCTGGTTCAACTCGGTTACGCATGTTCTCAAGCTTACGCCTTCACAGTTTTTCCAACTCTTCGCTGACTGGCTTCTCCGCAAAGATCTGCCGAATCTGGTGGAGTCAGACTTCGACGATAACGAAATCTGGCAGATGCAACGAGAATTCCTGACGCAACTCTTCACACCGAAACAGCTCAAGCGTTTTCTGCACCTGGTGCTGGATCTGGTTGATTACCATCACTGTTACGCAGTGGCGCTGCTGGCTGAACCTCCAGCACCGACACGAAAATTGGTCTCCGGAAAAGAGCTGTTATCGATGTCATTCAGACTGGCCGCCTCAACGCAGGTGATACGCTTTCACTACGAGATCCAGGAACTGATTGAGTGCGGGTCAACCGACATTCGCTGGATGCAGGCACATTTCTCTCCCAGCGGATCACAGGCGGTCATATACCCGCACGACGGCCAAGTGTGCACAGAATCGCTGGATGGTATCTATATTGAGCTGCTGAAAGAGATCGATGCAGGAGTCACGGTGGGAACCATTATCAAAAAGCTCGGGCTGTCCCGGCACGATGCCGAAGAGTTCCTGTTATTCGCCCATCAGGAAGGCATCATCACAAGCAGTTTGTAATCGGCATGTCACCGTTGGCCTCAATTCAACCGTATATAATCAGACATATACTCAAAAGAAGTTGCATTTTAGCGATTCATTTAGTATAAGTCTCTCTTTCGTTTCCTGTAACGATGTAGCTCCCTTCTCTGAAAGGTGTTTTCACGTCATGCATGACAAAATCAAGATTTTTTCCGGCAACTCAAACCCGGATCTGGCTCTGAAAATTTGTAGCAGTTTAGGTGTACCCCTTGGAGCTGCCCGCGTGCGCCGTTTTTCGGACGGTGAAGTCATGGTAGAAATCGGTGAGAATGTTCGTGGCCGTGACGTATACGTCGTACAGTCAACCTGCGCTCCCACCAATGACAACCTGATGGAATTACTGGTGATAACAGATGCGCTGAAACGTGCGTCAACGGGAACGATCACCGCTGTCATACCCTATTACGGATATGCCCGTCAGGATCGCAAGGCAGCGCCGCGTACCCCGATCACGGCTAAACTGGTTGCTGATCTGATTACAACCTCCGGCGTAGACCGGGTCGTCACCATCGACCTGCATGCCGGTCAGATTCAGGGTTTTTTCAATATCCCGGTTGATAACCTCTATGCAGCACCGGTTATCCTGAACTACCTGAAAGACCGCTTTAAAGGGGAACAGGTCGTTATGGTTTCTCCCGATGCCGGCGGTACGGAACGCGCCCGTGCATTTGCCAAGCGCCTGCAATACTCGCTCGCGGTTATTGATAAACGCCGCACCGGCCCGAATGTGGCTGAAGTAATGCATCTGATCGGTGATGTCCGCGATAAGGTTGCCATTATTCTGGACGATATGATCGACACCGCCGGAACATTGACCCAAGCGGCCAAGGCGCTCAAGGAAAACGGAGCCAAATCGGTCTATGCCTGCGCTACGCACGGCGTCCTGTCCGGTCCGGCCATTGAACGTATCAACAACTCCGAAATTGAAGAAGTTGTTTTAACAGACACCGTCCCGCTTGGCGACAAAGAAGCTCAGACCACGAAAATCAGAGTTTTGTCTGTTGCCGATCTCCTGGCTGAGGCGATCCGTCGTATCCATGAAGATGAATCCGTAAGTTCGCTGTTTGTATAAATATCACTATTACGTATCAATTTTAGAATAGGACGGGGTGACCCCGTTACTACACCTGGAGGAACAGTATGCAACAGAAACAAATGAATATCGAGCTTCGCTCCAAGACCGGCACCGGCGTAAGCCGCAGACTTCGCATTGCAGATATGGTTCCCGGTGTTGTCTACGGTAAAGGTATTGACCCCATGCCTGTTAGTATTGCCTATCGTGAACTGCAGAACGCCATTGCCGGCGAAGGTGGGCAGAATAACCTGATCACCCTGATCGGTGGCGGTGCTCTTGATCAGAATATAGTTATTGTTGTTGATCTGCAGTGCGACCCTATCAAGCGCACATTCAAGCATGTCGACCTGCATCGTATTAACCCTACCGAGAAACTGCGTGTTACCGTACCGATTTCGCTGACAGGAACTGCTATCGGCGTGAAAGAAGGCGGTTTGCTCGATCTCGCCCACCATGAACTGCATGTCGAATGTCTGCCCGGCAACATTCCTGATCATATCGTGATCGATGTAACCAATCTGGCGATTGCCCATTCAATTCATGTCAACGAGATTCCGCTTCCGGAAGGAATTACCCTTCTCGACAACCCCAAGACTCCTATTGTCAGCGTTCTCGGCAGAGCCAAGGAAGCTGAAGCAACAGCGTAGGCAGTTCAAGAGGTACCTTTCGCATGAGTATGTATGTCATAACGGGGCTGGGTAATCCCGGCCCCACGTATCAGTGGACCCGCCATAATGCGGGTTTTCTTTTTTTAGACCGTCTGACCGACACCGAGAACTGCTCCATGAGCAAAAAGTCGTTCTCAGGTCTGTCAGGTGAATGGGTTTTTAACGCCCATCGCATGATACTGCTCAAGCCGCACACCTTCATGAACCTGTCGGGCAAAGCTGTGATGCAGGCACTGCAATTTTATAAGTTACCCCTCTCCCACCTGATCGTTGTGCACGATGAACTTGACCTTCCCTACGGAACCGTACGCTTTAAGCAGGGGGGGGGCCATGGCGGTCACAACGGCCTGCGCTCGATCATCGAACAGTTCGGCAAGGGAGATTTCCTGCGCCTCAGAATCGGCATCGGGAAATCGCTCCATGGTGATACCACCTCCCATGTTTTGGGGAATATCCCGCCGCAGCAGATGGAGAAACTTCCGCAGGTTCTTGATGGAGCCCGGAATATGCTCACAATGATGCTGACCGAAGGACTTCCCAAGGCCATGAGTCTGTATAATAACAAAAGTTTTTTGGAAAACAGCTGACATAAACCGGTATGCCCGTCGCAGAGCTAACACCATGATGAATTCCTACGATGCTTCAAATGGGTGGACTATTCATACTGATTCGGCTTTTTTTGCTCTGGACGATAAAAATCCCCATAGAGCACTGACCTGAAAGCAATTAGCGCTGTCTGTGACGAGGCCATCGCTTCAGGATGCGGTACGTGGGCAGAAATTCTGATATATGAGGCTGATGATTATTTGAGAGACGAAGAATAAACGACTTACTGCCTAGGTGCTTAGAATTTACTTATTTACCGTTTGTACTGTTTTCATATTGCAAAGGGAAAGGTAAAGGAAATTGGCTACGAAAATGACAATTATTCAAAAGTGGAGATCGAAAACTTTGATCTGATTCACAAAGCTAAACGTCGTACAGAGGTATTGCCACAGGAATGTCAACGTGCCTTTGCGTTGAGACAACGCTTGGCAGGGGCTGAGGGTATAACCGCGTAGTGCCTTAAATACGCATGTGGGTATGTTGAGTTGATAATACAGCTTGTAACGTTATAGTTTATGTAGTATATATCCACGCATCAGACTGTTCTGATTCGGTACTTTGATGCTCGGCTTTTTACTGTCTTCCAGTTATTACTACCGGGCACACCGGGGAGCCAAACAGCAACCAAGTCTGATCATCCTGTTACAGGTTTTCAGACTTGTTTTGTATTAATCAAAAGCGGGAATAACTCAGTGGTAGAGTGCAACCTTCCCAAGGTTGAGGTCGCGAGTTCGAATCTCGTTTCCCGCTCCAAAAACATACAGTGGCCAGATTATCGATCTGGCCATTTTTGTTTATTAAATTCAGTGCCCTACAAATATCCTCCTCATATATCAATCCCTATTGCTCTTTAATTAAATATCGATTACCCACTATAAAAGTCGGGTTTGTGACAAATCTGTGACAAATCAGGCATGGCCGGATGGAGCAACGGCACTGCGCTATCTACTGAGCTGGAAACTTCAAGAGAGAAAAGGCAGGAGGCCCTTAATGACAGCGGTTGAACTCTTGCAGTCTGCTGACAGAATTAGCTGTGGTATGCATAATGAGGCGCTACTGTTCAATGATTCTCCAGAGTGGAAGCGGATTGTGTCTGACGATGCAGGTAGAAAGTTCTGGAGGCCAGGACGAGTACCAGTCCGAGGAGCTTAAACGAAACGTGATAGTGGAGATACTCCAATTCCAGATCAAGGATGATATCAAGGCGGCGAGGATTGAGGTTGCGAGGCGGAACACATGACCGTACGTTGAGCAACCGAAGACGAGCCAACGAAGATAGGGCCTTGATATGGAAGTGGTATTAGCCAGGAAAATCGTCGGATGGCGAGGGCACAACTTCACTGCATGTATTAATCCCTGCTAAACCGATTGCAAGCAGATAGACGGCATACCTGAATCCATAAACGGTTACAACTTCTACAACTTTTTTCCATCGTGTGATGGGGTGATCGCTTCGTGCGACCATAAATCCCACAGAGCACTCATGTATGCGACGATAACGATAGCGAATGTGCCGTTTATTAGAACTAAGCTTATGGTCTTCTGCTATTCCCAGTTTTTTCATCACTTCGCGATGCTCCTCAAGCTCCTCAGGTTTGGGAGGAGAAGTTTTGGCAAATAAAGAGACGTAGACCATAGAGTCCGGCACCCCAATTAGTTTCAGAAAATTCCTGAATTCAATAGCACCTTTAAATTCAGTAAATCGAGCGTACCCTTGAATCACACTGTAGCGATTTATAAAATCAAGGCATCCATTCTTAACGTCTTCAAGTTCTAATAAAGAGAGCTTGGCAACTTTTTTAAGTATTTTGTTTACAATTTCTTTGTCAGCAGGGTAGTCAGGAGGGGGTGGGAAAAGTACGATATTTGCGGTATCGCCTTTGGATTTTCGTTGCCAGTAAGACAGATGGCGGGGCGTACCCCCTTTAGTTGTCAAGTTCCGGATGTTTTCAGCCCACATACACCAGGAAAGTACCATATCAGAAGGCAAGCAGAGCATCCTGGCAATATCGTCAGTGGTCATGCCGTGCTCCTGATGCTGTCGCAATGAATGTTCCACAAGGGCCCAGTCTGGCAGAATAGAGAAGACAGTATCGCATTCAGGCTGAATTGCGAGTGGCACCCGAGTTTTTTTTGCAAACTGGTCGGGAAATAGCGAGGCAGCGTGTTTGGAAAACCGCTCTATGAACGCTTCCATCTTCCATGTTTCTGCACCGATTTGAGACTTTGATCGAAATACCATGGCCCGCTTGAGCCCGGTAATCTGCATTACCGCCTTTACACTCAGGGATGGCTGTACCGCCTCACCCCTGACGGCCTGCCCCAGAAGCCAGTCAGTCAAATGAAAATATGATTGCATGGTTGTAGAAACTTCGGCGTGTCCTAACAAGGAAGAGAGCCCATACAAAAACTGTCTTCCCTGGTCCATATTGCCAAATAGTCCCTGGATAATCCTCTCACGAGTCTTCTGATCAACCCGCATTTCTTTCAGTGCGTTTGGCAGGGACTCATGAAACAGGTTGTCTGGAAGGAGCATAATAAGAATGCGATTTGCAAAGCTATGCCGCAGGTGATGGTATCTTGAAGTCGCATCACCGGTTACTTGATGTAAAGAAGCTTGGATTGGTAAATAGATGGCCCCCTCATTTGGTATGTTATTGCTTCCAGGCGTTCCAAACAGAAATGCTGTCAAACTTTCTCTACGATTCTCTTCAGCAATTCGGAGCTGCTTCCAGTTCATCAGCATCGCCAGTTCATCTGGGTCAAGGAGAAGCCAAACGGGTATTCGTCTGGTAGAATCTGGTGTCTTTGGGCGAAACAGGCGGCTTGTTCTTATAATGACTTCGGGCAGTTTTGTGCCCATTAGATCGACAATTCGTAAACTGAGTGCTTCATCGCGCCTCAAACCACACTTGTAGCCAAGAATTACAATTAGGCATTGGATGGTTTGCAGACGGCTGCGCTTTGGAAGCTCACAGCCAAGTGCCTTCTGGACCAGTCTAAACTGGGATGGGCTGATTAGGTTGGCATCAACACCAAGCTCAGGAGGGCCACTACTACTGACCATCCCGCTCATATCAATTTCTGGTGTGCCATAGTTCCGCATTAAAAAACGGTGAAACTGCGTCAAACGAAAGGATGTGGCCTGTCGCTGCTTGCCCTTTGCAGAGTTGATGGCGTCATCGTAAAGGTCGCGGAGTTCCGTCGGTTCATACTGCGTAATATCACTCCTGCCGGCACAGGCAATCAGTTCCTGATCTATTGCCTGAAGATACGTTGCAACAGAACTTGGTTGCAAAGCAGTTTTACGTTTGCGCCCATGAACAACATTAGGCAGACGTGTCAGTAATTCTACTGCCCACTGACCAAGCATTTGCATAACCGGTGATAGCTCTCGCATATTTTTTTCAAGAAATAGCTGTACTTTATCACTAGTGGGTTTGCAGGTTAGGCGAGTGCGTCGTGCGTCGCCCAGAATGCTGGTAAGTTGTTTCCTGAGTTTTTCCTGTCGTAGCATATCCACATTGTCATTATAAATTACAGTCTTTTGACTCCCGGAGATATCTTCTTTGCTGCTTCCAATGTCGTGATCATCAATTACCGACTTATCGGAAAGTAATCGAGTCCACACATTCGATGGAACAGAGACAGAAATCGACTTGCAGGTTGCATAACTGACAAGGAATCCAGGGATACGCAATCCAAGATAACATGCAGCCGCTTCGTATAGGTTTTTAATGGAGAAGTGAGTGGAGGTGCCGGAGAGTCTATACAGAATTGCCTTCAGACAAGTCTGCTGGGCATCCAGTTGGTGGCACCATGTAAGGTGTTCGCTGTAATGCAGGTGCAATCTGATAATAAGGGATTGGGTCAGTGGATCTGGAAACCAGCGCCGGTTAATGTATTTTGTTTTTTCAGGCTCATCCGCTAATTTCGGATAAATGTACGGCCGTTGCATATCGACCCACATCAATCCATTCTCCATTCTGACCCGGTCTGGCAATCCTCTTAATAAGGCAGTTATCCATTTACTTGTAAGAAGGCCTCCATACATGATTGCTGAGAGAAGTATTAATCCCAGGTGCCTTGAAGGGCTGTCGTCTGGCTCCTGTTCAAGGTATACCGCAATAGCGTCGTGATACATTTTAAAACTGTTGAGACTCCTGAATGACAACGGTGTGAAGCGTGCAGGCTCTCTGCCGGCGGGGACTGGCATGCTTGGAATGTAGACATTTTTCCAGCCGCATGTGATTTTCCCTGCTTCAAGTCCCTTGATAAGAAACCCAAGCATATATAAATATTCCAGGGTCTGTGATTGCTTCTTTAATTGCCGAAAGAGATATTCAGCATCCTTGGATGTGAATGTTGCGTTATCGGCTCCAGTGTAGATGGATGGATTTGTTTTGTGAAGATAAACAAGTACACGGTCTTCCAAACGTATCCGATGTTGCTGGGAATCGATTTTGTGCAGAGCACCGGTATGTACCGTTGCCCAAAATGGTGCCGGTTCCAGTTTCATTACCAATACTCTTGAATGCCTGGCATGGGTCTCCAACCGTCATTTTCAAGGAGCCGGACAAGAAACTTGGAGAGGGTTGCGGCATAGCTTTGCGGTGAGAGGGCTGAATATGTTCCCCATGGTTCCTCGCCGCGCTCCCAGTGTCCCATAAAAGCGGCAATATATTCAGGTGGGCACCGCTCTTCCAGTAAATTGGATCTCAAATAGTGACGGCTGGCATTTGGTGGCATTTCGTATTTCAAGTTTTTTCGTATTTCCTTCCAGATATCGGTAGGGGTCACCACTTTTCGTTTGGCCTGTTCTGTCATAAAGAAAAAAAGTGGCAGCTTGTCGCTCGGAATGCGGGATTCCAGAATGTACCGCAGGGAATTGAACAGATCTATGTCAAGGTATTCGAGTTTTGGCATAAGATAATCGAGGTGAGTCAGGTATTCGGTGTATTGCTGCACACAGACCGGTGGAAGCCAGACAATCCGAGCGTTGTAATAATCTACTCCATCTTTGTCTGAAATAGCAGCGAAGCCAGTGGTTCGATCAATCTGGGAAGGGGGCAGCAATGGACTGTTTACTGCCCTAAAGCCTGTTGAAAAAGCGAACAGAATTGCGGTGTACCGCATGATATTGTTATGCAGGCGCAGTAATTTGTCAGCGCTCCGCGGCATCTTTTGGATCACTTTCATGCGCTCCTGCAGGTTTGTAACCATCTTTTTGACAGATGTTTGTTTCGGACGGTAGGCCGTACCTGACATTCCAGTACATGTGGCAGGGGGGATGGGATTTTCAGCTTCACCAAGAAAAACATCGACGGCTTCCAATGATTCTTGCTGAATGAAGGTCATGACTTCTGTACAGCACTCTTGAAACATTTTCTGTAGCTTGCTTACCGGGTACGCTGTGTAGTGCAGGGGCGGCATTCCGAGGAAGTCTTTTCGTCCAGTCAGTAACATGGCCGTTGTCAAATCTCCTCCTTTTTGGTGAGCAAGGGAATTATGGAGATAAATTTCCAGCCGCTTAATGGTTAACCGAGTATGATGTCGTTTGTTGATACCGGAGATGAATTCAGCCAATGCCTTGTCATATTTACCGGCTTGCGGTGAAAAGAGGTTATTTTCATAGTGGCTTTTTCGGACGGAGACAATATAGTCATCAATTATTTTTTCAAGCCCTGTTCCGGAAGTTACTTGAAAAAACTCATTTCTGTCCTCCGCATTCAAATAAAATGCTTCGCCAAGTTTCATATCAAACGGTAATTTAGGGGGATACGCAATCCAGTACCCGGTTTTGCTCCCGTTATATAGATATCCTGGTGGAGCGATTTCAGGGTTAATTGCATCGCATAAATAAAACTTTTCAAGATCAGTCAAAGGCACTGAACGTAAAAATATTGTTACAGCCACCGCCGCAAGTTCCAGATTGCTAATTCCACTCCATTGATTGCCATTACACGTTTGTTCTGTTGTCAGCTGATACACTGCGGAAATAAAACAACTCAGCTCAAAGTATGTCAGCATTTCCCATCGGTGGGGTAAACGTTGATTGTGCATCGTTATGCTAGAAATATATGAGCGTTTCTCTTTCTTGTGCTGAGCGGCGGATTTGTCATCCATCGGCGTGTTTTTATTTGCCGAATCTATAATTAAAAAATCAATCGCTCCGGAAGGCTCATCACATTCCAATTTGCTGACAGCTGCAGAAACCGGCTGGATAACTCTCACGGAGTCAACTTTTCCGATAAGATCCTGATCGACTGCGTAGTTTACGGAGTGTCTGATCGTTCTGAATGCTCGTGGTTTGCCAGTTCTGCTATATGTTTTGGCCCGTTTCTGGGAGAAAGCGTAATCGAGGAGCTTATAAATTATTTCAAGTAAATCACCGGTCCTTTTGATGCATTCTATATATTCTCCTGCACCTTCTGGAAGTGTGGCCGGAAGATCGTTATACGTGTCATGTCTTGGGGGGAGCAGGATCTTTCTGGCAAGACGGCAAGATTTCTGCAGTGCATCCTCGTACTCTTTCTCACGATGGGTATTAAGTCGTTTTCTGTGACGCAATATAGTGGCCGCCACAACGATATATGCCTCTATAAGAAGGTGCCGCTCCGTGATGTTATGTTGCAACGACGAAATACCAAGGCAGACGTAGACGGAGTGATTGGAATAAAGTTTCTGAAACGGTCGTGCTTCTTTAAAATAACTGATATTGGCTTGGGGATGATACTTCTCAATATCTTCCCTTTTCTCTTTAATGGCTTGAGCTGCTTTCAGACAGAGTTCAAAGTCTTCTTCAGACAGAAACTCTTCTGGACTTTCAAGGTCATAAATTGCTTTTATCAGGTTTGATATAACTAGAAACTGTTCATTGACTTGAATGATGCCCTTACAATTAGGAGGACAGTTAATGAGGCTGAAATAGAGCTCAAGATTATCTGTAGCAGTGCCAGTGATTGAGCTTATAAACTCTATTAACGTACTGTCTTGTTCTTCCATTTCCTGACCGTTTCCCTGGTAACATTTAGCATTCTTGCCAGTTGTGACGTGCCGCAAGGGGGTTTAAGCAGTTGATCTTTAATAGTACTTGGAAGAATTTGAAGGTAGCGGTACAGGGATTCGCTTGACTGAATACTTAAACAGGCTGTGGTCAGGAAGATATCTGCCAGGCAATGGTTAACTATTGCATCGCTATCCATTTTATCAATGTGAATAACCGGGATTGCGTCAGATGGTGGAAGGCAATTACGTGCAATCGAGAAAGATCGAACGCCGCCTATACAGTTATATCCGTCACGCTTTGAATAAATTACCTGAACCGGATGCAGTTCGAGCAGAGTATATACCGCTCGCTTTGACAGATACTTTGCAGGTGTGGCGAGTAAAAACTCAGTCTGAATGAAGTGCTCAATCATTCCCGGTTCAGTAAATGTTTTGTGCGGTGTGATCTCGCCAAGAGGTATGTGTAGAGGTTTATTCTGTACGTCCAAGTTCTCGCCCCAAATCTGTAGAATCATCAGATATATGTGGATTTGAGCTTGTCTCAGTCAGTTCAGTATCTCTGATTACCTGTTCTGGCTCGAATGTGTGAGTGCATTCCCGTGGTGGCGGGAAGAGTTGCCGAACGTCAATACCAGCGACTCCGTTATTATCAAGCAGTTCTCGTGTTTTCCGGGTGAGGGTGGAGTTGGAGAAGAGAGCGAAATATTCCGTTCGACTCTCTTTGCCCCAATGGACATATCGACCCTTCTCTTTCAGCTTTGCAATATCTGCAAGCGTAAACTGGTTGCCATTAAGCTTGCATTCACCAAAGAAGATGTTTTTCTTATCGTCGTCAGCGGCGACGATATCGATTTCAACTTTGCCGCTTTTATCCCAAAAACCGCTGATACGATCGAAAAGGAAAGGAACAATTTTTTCATTATTTCTGTTGATCAGGATTTCTCGCACCATTTCTTCAAAAACCCACCCCTGAAAATTTGTCAAATCCTCATCAATTTTGTCTGCAAGTCGTTCAGTCGCACCGATCTCAACAAGTGTCTGGTTCTTATGGATATAACGAAACCAGAACTTGAGGAAATGGTCTGCAATGTGATAACGCCCCCCTTTATGATCTTTCGTCGTGGCTGTGACTGGTGACCTTCGTTCAAGAACTCCATATTCCGAGACCAGCTCGTCAAGGTACCTGCTGATGCTGTTCACATTAATTCCGGTTTTGTCCGCAATCTGAGCCATTTGCGTCACCCCTCCGGCCACCGTTTGCAAGATGGAGAAGTAGAGGTGATAGTTTTTGCCGAATTCCTCAATGAGCAGATCGCGTCCTTCCTGCTGGAGCAGGGCGTCCTGTTCACAAAACAGCCTGCTGATAACAGCTTTATGAGTCAAGTGGAAAAGTCTGGACCGATCCAGGATCGCATAGTATTTTGGTACGCCACCAAAGAGTGTATGGTAAAAAAGCAGATTTTTTGCTACATCGACGCCATTGTCAGTTAATATTTGTGCGATGGTGTCAACGGACAGCGGCTTGAGAGACATTTTAATGCTTGCCCTGTTGAAGAGAGGCTCTTTTTCCCCCTCGAAGATGTCTCGCATCAGAGTCTGGACCGAGCCCACGCAGATAATGGCTCCTTTGGCACTGTCCTGATAGGTATCCCATAAGTTCTGCAGAACCGAAAACACGCTCCCATCTACCTGCTGAAAATTCTGAAATTCATCAATCATGATATACAAAGGAGTTTTGCTCATCTCTTTGAAAAGAACGGTGAACAGTGAATCAAACGAGTTAATTGAGACAGATTTTAGGATGGGAATGCGTTCAGCAAGAATTTCAGAAAATTCGGCAAGCAACAAGTGAGATTTCTTCTTTGATACAAAGAGATATACGAAGTCATCCCGGTCTTCTGTGAAATGTTTGATCAGAGATGTCTTGCCGACTCTTCGGCGACCGCTGAGCACGAAAAGGTGCGCCCGATCTTTCCCATCAGTAAAGAGCTCATCAAGACGAAATAGCTCATTTTTTCTATTGTAGAATTTCATAAATGCCACCAATGGTATATTTTAATATCATACATAAATATACCATACACGTATATTTCCGTAAATAGTGTAATTATATATGATACAAATAGATACAAATAGTGGCTGATTTATAGTACTATTATGTATTATACTTTTTTGTATCATTCAAAATTGAGGCATTAGATTGCAGTCAAAATATGCCATTTTATATCAGCTGTAAAGTCTATTTTCAGTGACAACAAATATTGAACTAAAGGGATTAATATGGCAGAACGTGAAGAAAATAATAGACTGACAATGATTCTAACATGCTATTTTTATATTGTATAATTCCATTTAGTGGTATATAGTTCATTCTATGGAAACTTATATATTAAACATTTTCAAGGTTGAGGTCGCGAGTTCGAATCTTGTTTCCCGCTCCACACAAATCAAGGACTTAGGCGAAAAGCTTAAGTCCTTTTTCTTCAAGTTGTGCTTTTTTTGTGATTGTGTCGTTCGTGACCTCTCGCCTGAAACAGCCAACAATCCAACTCATAAGAGCTGACGATCACAGAATCCAGAGACGGTGGTATCTACATGCATTCATATCCCTACACTATAACGATTTCATCCGAAAAGGGGGGCGTCGGCAAGACAACCCTCGCTACCAACCTGGCGATCTATCTGAAGGCCATGCGCGAAGATCTGCCGGTCACGGTCGTGTCGTTTGACAACCATTTCACCATTGATAAGATGTTTGCCCTGACGCAGTCAGGGACAACAGACGCCGACGTGCACGCCCTGATGATGGGTGCACCAGCCGGTGAAGTCGTCCGGACCGGTCAATATGGCGTCAGCTATATCCCTTCATCACCTGAACTTTCTGATACTCACGAACGCTTCAAAGGTCCGATGACGTTAACCAGAATGCTGGCGGAATCCGGACTGTCGGGCATCGTCATTATCGACACGCGCCCCGATCTTAATATTTTGACTCAAAACGCACTGTACGCTGCCGATCGTGTCCTGATACCAGTCAAGGATTTACCGAGTCTGGAAAATTGCAAGAATATCTTCGCTCTGTTTGATCAGCGCGGAATTGACAAAAAGTCTCTCTCCCTGATTCCCTGCCTGATTGACTCACGTATAAAGTTTGAAGGCATTTTCAAAGATCAGAAAACGCTGTTGCGCGCAATCGCGGTCAATCGCGGCTACCGTTGTTTGGACACCTTCATCTCAAAAAGCCCGAAGGTGGAAAGTCTCAATACCAATCCGGATGGAAAGATCTATCCGATCCTGACTTACGCCCGTGGCACGGAAGTGCATGGACAATTCATGGAAATTACCCGCGATGTCCTTAGAAGCCTTGATGCGACTACGGAAACCCGGGCCTGCCTGTATCACACTTGGCTGCTGGAAAAAGAGGCTCACAAAAAAGAATCGTATCTGGCTCGGTTGGAGGGACTGGCAGAGCGCTGCCTGATCTGCGGAGCGTTGCTGACAGACAAACCGGAAGACCGAAGCTTCTACTTTGAAACGTCTGATCGCGCCGCTCGCGGCTTTCTGCATGGTGACTGTGTCAGCGACATGCTCTGTTCAACGCTGTACGGATTGAAAGAGGATGATCACTCCTTTCATGCCGCCAGAAAGATTATCGCAGACAAAGCCGGAAAGGCCGTTTCAATCCTCGCTCCCCGAACGACCGACTCTCACAGCCTGCTTGACTATCGTCAGATCAGCATGACAGGTGAGCAGCAGTTTCAGAAGAGCGTTGAGATGCCCGGTTTTGAAGCCGGTGAATTCAACGGCATTCAGGATCGTTTGTATCTGCTGCTTAATGAGGCTTTGGCGGGATTTGAAGGCAAATTACGTCTCGGCGGCTGGCTTGCGGTTTATCCAGTTGACCCGGCCAACCCTGAGGCGATTTTACATCAGGAGCACTACAAGAGTGTTCAAAAGCTACAACGGCACGTGACTGAATCCATCATGACTACCTGACAAGCTGCGAGGCCGGAACCAGGGTCACACCCTGACGATCCAATGCAGGCAATGCGAAGGCCAGTGCTGAAATAGTAGCCGGATGCGGATGACAGATTGCAATCGCTGAACCTGTTTTTTTAGCCAGCTTGACCGCTTGCGCAAGCTGGCCCAGTATGTAGGTACGCTCCTGCTCGTTATCCAGAAAGATATTCCGGCGGGCACTCTTGATTCCCACGTGATGTGAAAGTTTCAGAGCGGTACTGTGCGGAGTTGTGACACTATCAATAAAGAACAGATTTTTGCCCTTCAAGACTTCCAGCACAATCGTCATCTTATCTTCATGTTCAGTAAATTCAGACCCCGTATGATTATTGGCGCCGACCGCTCCCGGTATCTCCCTAATCAGATTGGCTAACCGCTCCCGTAGTTCGCTGTCATCCATTGACACCAGCAGCCCGTTCGATTCCAGACGCCGTCCCGGCCATCCTTTGGACTGCATCGGGATATGCACCATGGTTTCTATCTGCCGTGAGGCGGCATACGCCACCACCGCTGCATCATTGCGCAATCCGGGAATAATTGAAAATGTCAGCGGCACCCCGATTTCCGCCAGCGAACGGGCCTCAGACAGACTGCTGCCCATATCGTCGATGATAATTGCCAACCGGGCCGGTGCGCCATCACGTTGCACCGGCTTCTCTTTTTTAGACGGTGGCACTGACGGGAGCGAAATATCAGGTTCTTTGTATTCAGGCTGCGTAACGATCGGAGATTGTGGAGTAGCCGTTTCAGGCTTGGGGATGACCGGAGCAACAGGTGCTACCTGCGATTGTTCCGGTTGTTTGTGTTGTGTATGGGTGGTCTTTTTGAAAGAGTAAAAGAGAATGTAACCTGCAAGTGCAATTACAATCAGAAAAAATATCGTCAGGGCCGCCACACGGGGCCCTGACGATTTCTTTTTGAATTTATTTTTGTTTGAAACAGCCATGAGCTACCGTTACTACTTGTCTACGCCCATTGACTTTATTAATCCCCACCCTTTGAGCAGATCAAGAGCGCGCATAACCTGATAATCGTTCTTCAGATTATCTTCCGGTTTTAAAGACACCGGAGGGGAGACACTTTCTTTTGTGTCAGTTTTTTTGCTGTCAGCCTCTCCAGATTTGTCTTCACCGACAAAATGGTTTTCAAGGTCTTTCTCACGCAGATGCATCGAGTCCTTCTTAGCCGTATCCTTGGGGAGCTCAAGTTGCTCGACGATGATATCCGGAGTAATGCCCTTGGCCTGGATAGAACGACCCTTGGGAGTATAGTAACGCGCTGTTGTCAAACGCAAACCGGAATCATCCGAAAGCGGAATGATTGTCTGAACCGATCCTTTACCGAAGCTCTGCGTACCCATGATAATTGCTCGTTTGTGATCCTGAAGCGCACCAGCTACGATTTCTGAGGCACTGGCACTGCCTCCGTTAATTACAACAACTATTGGATAGCCGGATTCTTTACCACCCTTCCGGGCGGTAAACTGCATCTTGGAGTCCTTTTCACGCCCTTCGGTATACACGATCAACTGACCATCAGGAACAAAGTGATCGGCAACCCTGACCGCCTGATCAAGCAGCCCGCCCGGGTCGTTACGCATATCAAGAATCAGACCTTTCAGATCACCCTTGTTCTGCTCCTTCATGCTTTTCAAAGCCTTGGCAAGATCCTCGTCGGTCTTTTCCTGGAACTGGGCGATACGGACATATCCGTAACCATCGTCCATCAGGTGTGAGCGGACACTCTTGACCTGGATAACATCCCGCATCAGCGTAAATTCCTTGGGACGATCAAAACCCTCACGCATGATGGTCAGCGTGACCTTGGTACCCTTCTGGCCGCGCATCCGCTTGACCGCGTCATTAATATTGAGATCCTTGGTGAACTTCTCATCAATCTTCAAAATCTGGTCGCCTGATTTGATGCCGGCTTTAAATGCAGGCGTATCCTCGATCGGAGAGATAACCGTCAGCATTCCATCCTTGATAGAAATTTCAATACCCAGACCGCCGAAAGCACCTCTGGTATCAATTTTCATCTCTTTGTAGGAGTCGGGAGTCATGAAAGAACTGTGCGGGTCAAGTGAGGTCAACATGCCGTTGATCGCTCCGTAGACCAGTTTTTTTGTATCAACTTCTTCAACGTAGCTCTTTTTTATAATCGCCATAACATCGGTAAAAAGTTCGATAGATTCATAATCGCTCCCCTTTGCCTCTGCTGAACAGCGCCGTTGGGAACTGATGCTTATGAACGCAACCAGAACTGCAACTACAACTGCGAATCCTGCAATCATCCTTGTTTTTTTGCTGCCGGGTGTACTCATGTGTTCCTCCATGGTATGTGGGTGGTACGTTACAATGTTATGGTATCAGCGAACCCAGCCGGCCGGATCAACAGGTTTGCCTTGATGACGAATTTCAAAGTACAGCATTGCTCCTTTTAACGAATCTACATCTCCGACGGTAGCGATTGTTTCATGACGCGCCACCTCGGAACCAACTTTTTTGGATATTCGGGCAGCGTGAGCATAGAGGCTGAAATAACCGCCGCCATGATCAACAATAATCATATTGCCAAAACCTTTGAAATAGTCGGCAAAAATGACACTGCCTTCATACACCGACTTGATTTCAGTCCCTGCCGGGGCTGAAATAGACAGCCCTTTGCTGAAGGTGTATGAGTTGAACTCGGGATGCTTGTGCTTGCCGAACGATTCAATAATTTCGCCGCGCACCGGCAATGACATACGCCCCTTCTGAGAACCAAATCCGCGATCCGGGACCGGCGGCAATTCCGCCAATGGCTTCAGCTTTGTGCCCGGTTTTTCATGCCGCGATGAAAGTTTCCGGCGGCTCATCGCCTCCAGGCGATTCAGCATTGTCTGAAGTCGCGCGGCGTTCTGCTGAAGTCCTGCAAGCGATGCTTCGTAACTTTTACGATCCTGCCGGACTTTGCCCAGATAATCAGCTTTTTTGACTTTTTCCTGCTCGATTTCCAATTTCTTTTGAGCAATGCCACCCTTGATGCGCTCTTTTTTAGCGGCATCCCGTTCCAGGTCGCTCTTCAGTTTCTTCAACTCTTCAATTTTGCGATTGTACTCTACGAAAATTCGTTTGTCATTATCAAGGATAGAATGCATATAGCGAATATTTTCTGCCAGCTGGGGAAATGACTCCGCTGAGAAAAACATCCGCACAGCTCCCAGTTCGCCGGCTTTGTAAAGGGACGACAGACGATGCTCAATTTCCAGACGTTTTCGATTTGCCTCATCGGTAACTCTGACGATCTCGCGACCGGTGCGGGTAAGACTGACCTCAACGTTGCGTAGATCCTGATCAAGCCGACCGAGTTCCGAGACTTTTTGATCAAGAGTACGCAGAATTTCACGCAGTTCGGTCGAAACAGCCGCTTCAACCTTACGCGTTTTGGAAATAAGCTGTTTTTTTACCTTGATTTCACTCTTGACGCCACGCAGTTCGTCCTTCGTATTTTGGGCCGAAAGCGGGCTGACGGAGAAGCATGAGACCAGGAGAAATATGAGAATCCGTATGCACGACATTCAGGTATTGATATACCGTTTCAGCGACGTCAGACTTCCGATAAAACCGAGCAGTGTACCCGCAACCAGAAGACCGGCACAGTATTCAATAGGCAAAAACGCCAGGCCGGACGAGGCCGGATTGAACGTCAGAAAGCTGCCGGCGTTATGCAGAAATCCCTCGTACAAACCATACAGCAACGCAACAGCCAGAACGGACCCGGCACATCCCTGCAGAATACCCTCCAGAAGAAACGGTACCTTTATAAAAAGGCGCGTTGCACCAACCAGCGACATAACTTCCAGCTCATCCCGCCTGGCATATATGGTCAGCTTGATTGTATTCGAAACGATAAACACAACCGCAATAATCAAAAATCCTCCCAGAAGCCCGCCCAGGAGGCGCATGAAATTGAGAAACGCATTAAAGCGACGTACCCATTCTTCGCCATACTGAATTTCACTGATACCGGGGATGCGTTTCAGTTTTGTAACGTATTCATTCACTGCCTCTGTTTCACGACTGGACCGCTTCAGGCTGATTTCGAGCGATGAGGGAAGCACCTCAACCCGGACACCTTCAAGAAGCGTCTCCTGTCCACGCAAACGCTCTTTGAAGCGCTTCATAGCTTCAGTGCGCGATACATAGCTAACATGAGCGGTACCTGACACAGCGTATATCTTATCACGATAAACACTCTGTTCCGGAGTAGTCAGTTCCTTGTCGAAATAAACGGTAACTTGTACCCGCTCACTCCAACTCTCGGCAGCGTTTTCAAGGTTAACGAATACCAGCAGAAACAGGGAAACTATCAGCAGCGCCAGCATGATCGTTCCAATAGTAACGACATTTACGAATACATTCTGACGGATATTGGTAAGAGCACGTGATACAAAATAAGCTATTTTTCCGCGAAAACCGTCACCCGCCAGAGTTGGTCGCTTAAAGGGTGTGGTCGATGTTGTGTGCTTCTTTTTCCATCTGTTCAACGATTTCTCCCTTAGTAAGCGTTACCAACCTTTTATGAGAATTATAAATCAAGCGCCGATCGTGAGTGGCAACAACCACCGTTGTTCCGCGAACATTTGCTTCCTTAAAGATCGCAAGGATCTGATTTTTATTGGCATCATCCAGGTTGCCGGTCGGTTCGTCAGCCAGAAGGATTTTTGGATCGTTCACCAGTGCACGCGCAAGCGCAACCCGTTGCTGCTCGCCACCTGACAGACGTTGCGGCACGAGATTATATTTTGACTCAATGCCCATCTGCTTGAGGATATGCATGGTTTTCTTGCCGATATCCGCCCTGCCCCACCCGAGTACTTCCAGCGTGATGGCCACATTTTCAAAAACCGTGCGACTCTGAAGCAGTTTGAAATCCTGAAAGACAACCCCGATAGATCGCCGCAAATACGGGATTTGTGAAAGCGGCAGGCGGGAGACATTCTGCGAATCAATCACAACCTCACCACGAGTGGGAGTCAGGGCGCCGTACAACAGGCGCAGGAGCGTTGTCTTGCCGGCACCGGAGGGCCCTGTAAGAAAGACAAATTCACCTTTGCCGATTTTCAGATTGATATTATTGAGTGCAGAGGCATCCTGCTGGTAGGCCAACGACACATTATGCAGTTGAATCATGAATTACCACTCATTGTATGCGGTTCCGTTGGTGCCGATCAGATTTGAGGCACTGTGAACATCATATAATTTTCCCTTTGGAGCCGCACTGCTACTGCTTCCGCTATCCCCGCCGGATGACGGTGTTGGATCAGGCGGCGGCTCGACCTCTACCCAATCGGCAGTTTTCGTAAAGGGATCTTTAGGAATGTCGCGCATATACAGTTTTTCTTTTAGTTCGGCAATAGAATCAGGGTACTTGCCCTGATCAGCATGAAACTGATCAATCGTATTTCTGAAATTATACAGGCATTCCCGCAATACAGCTTCGCGGGCCTTGATAATACCCCACTGATAATTCGGTACAGCGATAGCGGCCAAAATACCGATAATCGAAACAACAATCATCAATTCGATCAAGGTAAAGCCACGACAGCCGCGAATACGCGGGAGTACTGAAGCAGAAATAATGGTGCCCTGTTTTTGAGAATAGTTCACAATATTACCATTCCTTATACGTCGTTCCATCAATTGCGACACCGCCTTGCGGCGCATAGACATCAAAAACGTCATCGCCGCACCAGGATGTTGAATCCGGTTCGTCCTTGTAACAACGCAACTCCCAGCCCCAGTTTTCGTCACTGGAACTTTTGGGATCCAGAGGATTCAAAATTTTTCTGCGCAGAAACTTGACCGTCCCGGTCTTTGGATCACCAAAATCGTGCCCCTCAACCAACTCCAGCAGATCTTTCGGATATCCACTCCCGGTTTTCAGAGGGCCATCCGGCATCTTGTCATAGGTTTTCTTGAAGTCATCTATGGCAATACGGATAATACGAAGGTTCCTGTGTAGTTCCATTTCTTTCGTTCTTATTGCCGTGTTCCGGATGAGCGGAACCACTCCGGCAGCCAGGATGCCGAGAATAGTAATGGTAACAATCAGTTCAAGCAGTGAAAGACCGCTGCGTGTGGCAAACAATTTCAAGACAATCCCTTTAATTCGTACATCCGGCACCCATACATACAAAAAAAACCGTTTACCAGCTTTCATGATAGGCGCGGTAAATTTTAGAATGATCGTTTTTCTGTACTGACTCCCACATAAATTTCCAGTCGCTGTATTTTTTCGTTTTACCGATATCTTGCGATTCTTTTGTCTTGTCCGCAGTGCTGATTGTCGGTATCGGTGTAGGTGCTGCACCCGGAACAGCCGGAGCTGTTCCGATAAGTGGGACCATCATATTTTCAAGCGCCGTATCCTTAAAGTCCGTTTTCAAGGGCTCCGCCTCACTTTTACTGGCAACACCGACAATGCCCCCGCCAATGCTGCCTTCCGGCAAGAGTGCAACGGCCCCGTTCGTGATAGTACCTCTGAGGAGCGTCCACTCTTTACCGGTCATCGGGTCCTGATAAATTTTAAGGGTGGCGCAATCAGGAGCACAGCGCGGGTTTTTATCATCCAATTTTGTCGCATAACTCTGCGGAAGAAATCGTAAATGCGTCAGTGTTGTCGGA
This sequence comes from Desulfuromonadales bacterium, assembly GCA_013349325.1. Classification (GTDB taxonomy): domain Bacteria; phylum Desulfobacterota; class Desulfuromonadia; order Geobacterales; family Pseudopelobacteraceae; genus JACRCG01. The sequence goes on along the minus strand of DUZX01000034.1, from coordinate 11,422 downwards.
TCATCCAGCAGGTATTTCAGATCTGTAAGCGGAATTACTCTATGCCGCTTAACCCCCTGCACGGTATAAGCCGGATTGTACCAGTTCTCAATTGCTTCCTTTATCTGGCTCCCTCGAAAAATCAGCTCTTTCTCCCGCTCGCGCTTTGCGACCAGCGACCAGGTTTTTCCCGTAAACGCAGACAGAATACCAATAATCATCACGAGATAAATCGCCATCAAAAAGGTGAAGCCATTCTTATTCGTGGCGAGAGAGTAGAGCTGCGAACATGCGTTACGATATTTCATGAGGTTGCAATAATTATCTAATATCTACCGCCGTACTGAACGGCAGAATCGGCAGGCCTGAACCATTCAGATCGGTAAAGGAGCTGCTTCTGAACGCAAAACTGGCAGTTCCCTGTTTTTTGGCCTTGAAAAGAGCCGTTGCCAGAGATCCGGCACCTGTTATGCCCTCGTTTGCAGGAGTCCGGGAAAGAGTAACCGTTACTGAACCGCCGGATGCGTCCGGTTTACCGCTGAAATTGGTCGGTTTGCCATCCTTGCGCATAAACGAACCTTCGGCTATCGATACAAATTCAACTAAAAGGGGATCAAAGGTCAGGACAAACGGAGCTGCTGCGAGATTTGTCATCCCACTCACCTTGATATCAACAGAAAACTGCTGCCCCACCGTTACGGATGATGGCGCCGCTATCTGCAGCAAGCCACGCTGTACGGGTGCTTTGGGTGGCGGCTGTATTGTTTTTGTCGGCGTTGCCGGAGCAGCTGTAGCTGCCGCCGTCGTGGTCGGCACAACTGGAACAGCCGGGACGGCAGGAACAGTGGTCACGCCAGGTGCAGTAACGGGAGCGACAACGGGCTTTTCAGAGGTACCGGCGGGTGCAGGTTTGACTTCTGGAGCAGCCGGTACCGTTTCAACAGGCACAGCTGCAGGAGCAGGTTTCACGGCAGGCGCAGGCTTGACGACCGGCGCAGGTTTGGCAGGCGAGACCGGCTTATTGAGTGCGCCTTTGCCTGTAGCAGATGCATCAAACTCCGCTTCCTGTTCAAACGAATCCATAGGGGCGGTCAGAGTCGGATGATCTTCCTTGCCGGATGCAAACGAGGCCAGACCGGGCAGAGGAACCGGCACTCCGCGTACCAGACGCGGCGTGATCGCCAGAAGCAGCTCCGTTTTGTCTTTGCTGGTAGTTGAATTGGAAAGCAGTGGACCGATCAGCGGAATATCTCCCAGCAGAAAGATCTTGGTTTTATCGTTATTTTTACTATTCTGGATCAGGCCGCCGATTATACTGGTCTCGCCATCCTTGAGGCTTAGTACGGTTTCTACGTTGCGGGTACCAATCGTAACAACACTGGTACTCTTGTCCGCCCCGACCGTCTCTTTCTGCAGGATAGAGCTGACCTCCAGGCTCAGCTTGATGGTAATTTCGTTATTCAACTGAATTGTCGGTTCAGCATTAACCTTGACGCCAACATCAACATACTGAACATTCACCTGGGAAACAGTTCCATTGAGCGTCGTAGTGGTGATCGGTACCCGGGTACCGACGTTGAACTTGGCCTTCTCTTTGTTTTTGACACGGATCTTCGGATTGGAGAGCACTTCACCGTTTGCGAGGGTTTTACCGAAGTTGTAGGTAGCATTCGGAACGGTGACATACCCGCCGTAACCTTTGAGTGTAAAAGCCCTCACCAAGTTATTGATGTCACCTCCTCCAGTTGTGGTTGTAGTACCTGTAGGAACTGTCGTTGTAACTCCCGACAAAGTAGTTGACAACAAAGGATTGGTGCCGGAAGGAGAAAAAGCCCCCAACTGCACATTATAATTACTGAGCAGTAAACCGACATTCTGAGCATTTTTATCACTTATTTCGATAACTTCAACATCCAGAACGACTTCAGCTTCCGGCATGTCATTAGCATCCAGAATTTTTTCCACAACAGCGACTACCTCGGCTGTATCCCGCACGACAATCGAGTTTGAATCCTCATTTACATAGGCTTTACGAACCTGAATCATGGTACGGATCAGGTTGATAGCTTTTTTGGCGTCCATATAGTTGAGATGAAACGTCCGCATCTGCATATCGTCGTACTGTTTGCTCTTGTCGGGCGTAGACAGGTACACAAGCACCGTACTTTCATTCAGGATCTTCGTTCGCAGCTTGTTCATATTAATCAGCAGTTCAAAAGCTTGCTGAAAAGTTGCATTTTCGAGATAGATCGAAATCGGAGCATCCTTGACCCCCTCGTCAAAGATGAAGTTGACACCTGAAAGTTGCGTCAAGATAGTGAAAACATCCTTCATCTTGGCTTCTTTGAACTTGAGGGTGATCGGTTTTTTCGATTTCAGGTGCAGTTCATAGCCATCCAGTTTGCTGCTGCGTAGACCGGAGACGCGTTTCAGCGCCTCAAGGTACTGACTGTTTTTGGGTTCCAACTCCGCAGCTTTGATATAGAGCCGAAGAGCATCTTTCAGCTTATTTGCTTTTTCAAAATCGAAGCCCTCCTGATAAGCAACCTGGGCATTCTTCAGTCGGTTGGTAACGTCAGCCTGCTGCTTGAAACGCTGATTGGAAGGGTCAAGCCCGGCTGCTGCCTGGAATTCTGTTACGGCGTCGCTGTAGTTACCCTTGGCCACCATTTCCTGGCCTTTTTTGTAACGTTGAGTGGCCGCTTTCTCTCGCACCGTCAGAAATCGAATACGATATTCGTTATTGACCGAGTCATTTCGAAAGGCCTCGGCGTAACTGTACATAGCCTCTTCAAATTTGCCTTGGGCCTCAAAATCTTCACCCTTGCTGAAGGCGCGGGTACCGGCCGAACAGCCTGACAGTAGTGAAACGACGAGCAGCAGGTAGAGTAATATAATAACGTTAGGGTAGCGCATCAGTGGCGTCTCCTCGATGTGTGTTGTTTCAGCAAACTATCTTCCGGCCTTTGCAAGTGACCTGTTTTCAATTAACGGAATAACGATTTCATCACCAGTTTCGGTGACTACCAGAGTCAGCGCTTTCTCCGTAATTGCCTTTGCCTGGTAGCGTCCGGCTATGGTATCCCCGATTTTAACCAGCAGAATTTCTTTATCCTTGGAGAGAAAAATTGTTTTAACAGCATCCTTTTTCATAAAACCGAGAAACGTAAAACGCGCCAACTGAGCAGCTTCAGGCTGTACAGCGACAGGCTGCTGCTGAACTGGCGGCAGCGTTGGCGGCACAAATCTCACCGGTGGCGGCAGTTTGGCCGGCACCTTGAATGCCGCAGCTTTCTGTTTGAGCAGTTTAAACTCATCCACAAAAACCGGTTTGAATATATTACGGCGATACCCTTTAAAACCGCCTTGGTCCTGGTCAAGCAGGGCTATTTTCAGGGCATGGCTACTGCCAGCAGGTTGACGAGCTGAAGAACGCGAAGGTTGCACGGCTGAAGCCGCCTTCTGTCCCGGTGCATATTTGAGTTTGCTGACTGTTTTCTGACGCGGAGCTGCACTAAAGCTCCAGATGACAGCCGCAATCAGAACGATTACTGAAATAAAGAGGATCAAGCGCTGTCGGTTCATGCGCCACCCCGTAGATAGATGGTAATATGAAGATCCATGATCACACGTTCTTCATACGGGTCGCTATTAGACAGAGATAGAGAGTCAACGACCAGAAGTTCCGAATTTTTCTGCAAATCCGACAAAAAGCTTTTCACAGCAGCATACCCACCACCAACCGACAGCGACAGCTGATACGGGAGCAGTCCTTCCACTGTGACCGGCAGAGGTTTGTAGCTCATAGTTCCCATGGAAACGGCACTACTGGCTGCCATCTCAATCAAATCACTCAGAACCCGGGCAAAATCACGTTTCAATGGTATTCTTGATGTGAGTTTCCCAAGATCTTCAGCACCCTGACGATACATGGCGGAGGCGTCGGCACGGTTTCCGAGTGCTGCCTGGCGGCGCAGCTCACTCCATTTCAATTGAACAGCGGCAAGAGCAGGGATCTGATATGCAGAAACAGTGAAACCAAGTACTATGTTCAGCAGCAGCAGAACCAGTACAACAGCAAGCATTATCTTTTTTTGCCGGAATATTTCGACAAGGATATGATTCATTAGAACTGTACCTTGCATGAAATTGCAAACTGCACGCCACGCCCTTTCTCGCCGAGTAGAAATTCCTGATGTGACAACAGCAGCACGTTTGAAAAGCTTTCGGTCCCCTCCAGCGTTTCCAGATAGCGCCTGACAACGGCAAAAGACTTTGCACGCCCCTCCAGCTTCAATTCGCCCGGCTTTTTGCCTGGTGACAGCAGAGTCAGTGCAACACCCTCAGGTGTGGCACTCTCCACAAGATCAAGCAGACTAAGCCAACGAACACTCTTGCGTTCAATAATCCCGTTATAGAAACTGACACTGGTCTGTTGACGCTTGAAATCCTTTTCGGATACATCGCCCGGCTTGCCTTTCAGCCGCCCCTCCAGATTCACGATATCCGCAGCAAGTCGATGCTGTTCGCCCAGATTAGAAGCCACTCGTGATATATTCAGGGCCATCAGTACAACCAGAACAGTTATAACACTGCCAATAACCTGGTTCAGCAGGCGTGTATCAATATAGGTCCGCGTTGCGAGATTTATGCTGAAACGCATCAGAGGCTCCTCAAAGCCGCACCAATAGCGGCAGTATAGGGGAACAGGGTGGACTGGTCACCAGGTGCGTCATTACCGGGAATGATCATCGCTTTTACTTCAAGCATTACCGGTACAGCACCGGTCGCCTCGGCTACCATATCCTGAAAATTCAGCTCCATCTCCGGTGAAGCGATACAATAGACCGAGTGCGGCTGATGATCGGGAAAACGTTCCCGATAGACCAGAAGAGAGCTGGTAATTTCCAGGTACACCCGGCTTTCGGTTGCAGAGGTGCCGGACAGGTCCTTGATACGAATGAACTCGGGGATTCCCAGCGCAAATGAGATAATAGTCAGTGTCGACGCATAGTAGGCCAGAAGAAGACAGTCGTCACCCATTGAAATACGACGATCAAAAACCCGGCACAGATTGAACGAATTAAAATCGATGCGCCCTGCGGAAAGACCCGCTTTCGTAAACAGCTCTTCGTACTGCTCAACCACTGCGCGTGAAACGAGCGCGACCAGCAGCGCCAAATCACCATTTTCACGCACCGCAAGCTGTTGATAATCGAGCTGTGTATCTGCCATTTCAAAAGGAATATTTTTCTTCAGTTTCCAGCGGATCAGATCAAGCGCCTCAGTCCGGCTCTTGAATCGTCCCTCTAGATCCAGAAGCATAATCCTGCCAACCGAATCCGGCAGTGTTACAGCAACCCTGTTGGAACGTGACAGCAGCAGGTTATGAGCTGTGCGCAGAGAGGCAACGAAACGGTCCGGGTCGAGGACATTAAGTTCACGCAGCGAGACTTGCAGCGTCTCGGCTGCAAATGGTGCTGAAGAGACCCGCTCTACACGTGGAGCTGTGGCCGAGCCACCGACCAGGGCACAGGTCACTCCGTGTGGGCTTATTTCTATTCCGGCTGAAGGTCTGGCAAACAGCATGTCTGGTCCTGATCCTGTTCCGTCACTCAACAAACGTGACGCGATTTATTTCCTTCAGTGTTGTTATGCCGTTCGCAAATTTTTCTTCCGCCGAATCGCGCAGAAACATGACACCGGCATCCCGAGCCGCCTGCTTCAGCTTGGTGGCGGGCACTTTTGCAATGATCAGATCACGGATCTGGTCGTTAAGTTCCAAAAGCTCGACGATCGCAACGCGACCGCGGTAACCGGTACTGTGACATTCATCACATCCGGTTGCTTCATACAGCGTCATATCGCGAAACCGTTCCGGATCGACCCCACCTTCGCGTAACTCTTCGTCACTGTACTTTACCGGACGCCTACAAGCCGGGCAGACCTTGCGCACCAAGCGCTGAGCCAGAACACAGTTGAGACAGGAGACGAAATTGTACGGATCGATTCCCATATGGATAAAACGGCCGATAACATCGAATACATTGTTGGCGTGCACCGTAGTAAAAACGAGATGTCCGGTCAATGCAGACTGCACGGCAATCTGTGCAGTTTCGGAGTCACGGATCTCGCCTACCATGATCTTGTCCGGGTCATGGCGCAGAATCGAGCGAAGTCCCTTGGCGAAGGTTAAACCTTTTTTCTCATTGACCGGAATTTGCAGTACACCGCGCAGCATATATTCAACCGGATCTTCAATCGTAATGATCTTGTCCTCTCCGGTATGAATCTCGGTTAATGCAGCATACAACGTTGTCGTCTTACCTGAGCCGGTTGGGCCGGTTACCAGCACCATACCGTACGGTTCGCGTATTTTCTTGCGCAACCGTTTGATCTCACGTTCGCTGACACCCAGGTTTTCGAGGGTCAAACCTTTCAGGTCGCTGGCAATACTCTCCTTGTCGAGAATACGGATAACGGCGTCTTCCCCCAGGGAACTCGGCATGATCGAGACACGAAAATCGATCGATTTTTCACCAAAGCGTATCTTGAAGCGGCCATCCTGCGGGACACGGCGCTCGGAGATATCCAGCTCGCTCATAACCTTCAAACGGGAAATGATAGGAGCCTGAAAATGCTGGTCAATGGTTTCATTGGCTTTATACAGAACGCCATCGATACGATATTTGATATCGACACCATCCATACCGGTTTCTATGTGGATATCGCTGGCCCTCCGATTGAGAGCGTCAAGAATGGTGGTGTTGATCAGCTTGATAATCGGACTGGTATCATCAGAGATAGACTCGACCGACAGCACTTCATCGCCCCGGTCGGTCTCCTTGACCAACTGGAGCATAAAATCTTCCGACACCTCTCGTAAAACACGTCGGGTACCCTCACCGGCCTTGATTACAGCAGCAATGGAAGATTCGGAGGCGATCCGTATCTGAATCTGTCGATCCAGCAGAAGTTCAAGTTCATCAAGCTTGACAACGTCGGTCGGATCGGAAATAGCGACGACAATCCCGTTATGACTCATCTCCAACGGAACAAACCGGAAACGGTAAATCGCATCCAATGGCAGCGAATTGAGCAGCTCTTCGTTCATCTTGAAATTACGAAGATCCACGTACTCAAGACTGAACTGTTCGCCCAGGGCCCGCGCCATATTCTCTTCGGTAACAAAACCTTCTTTGATGGCTATTTCACCAAAGCGAAGCCTGGTTGTCGCCAGTTGCTCAACGATGATCGGCAGCTGCTCGGCAGCCAGATGTCCCCGTTCAATAAGGATATTACCGATATTTTTACGTCTGAAGGAGTGCGTTGCCATAAATCCTTATCCTACCGTACCGGCAATTTTGAAAATGGGCAGATACATTGCCACAATAATAACCCCGATGACAACACCCATAATCAGCATTATGGCCGGTTCAATGGCCGTCGTTACGATTTTCATCCGCTCTTCAAGTTCATCTTCCAGATAATCGGAAATATCTATCAGCATATCTTCAAGACCACCGGTCGTTTCACCAACGCCAAGCATGCGTAAAGCCAGAGGTGGCATTATATTGATTCGTTCGAGGGCTACCGAGAGTCGTCCCCCCTCTTCGATAAAACGGACCGCCTCAAACAGTTTCTTTTCCATGAATACGTTGTCAAGTGTGCCGATCGACATGCGCAATGATTCTATGATGGGAATACCGCTCCCCAGAACCGTTGCCAACGTACGCGTAAACCCGGATACGGAATATTTTGTCATGACATCACCAAACAACGGCACCGTCAATTTGAAACGATCAAATATGAAATGTCCTTTCTCGGTCTTTTTCCAGGTTTGAAACAGGTAGATTAAAAGAGCTGTAACAGCCAGAATCACCAGAAACAGGCGCCGCAGCAAACCGGTAAAGGTAATCAGTAACTGGGTCAGAAGCGGCAACTGACTGCCGGAATCAGCGTAGACCTGACTGAAGGTCGGTACAACGTAGACCAGCAGCAGGGTGATAGCCAACCCGGCAAAAACGACCAGTATCGCCGGATAGAGGAGTGCAGCGACAATCTTTTTACGAATGCCGTCAACCCGCTTCAGATACTGTATATAGCGGCGAATGGTTTGAGGAAGATCACCGGTGCGTTCACCAGCGCGTATTGATGCAACATACAGATACGGAAATACCGTGCCATGCTTTTCCATCGCAACCGACAGGGCTGCGCCGGATTTTACGTCTTCTCGAACCTGTTGCAGCACTTCGGAGAGTTTGCCGGAATCATGTCGTTCCAGAATGGTATCCAGAACCTGCATGATCGGCATACCGGCCTTGATCAATACCAGCACTTCCTGGTTGAAAGTCAGTAAACTCTTGTTATCGATCTTGCGACGTTTGACACCCTTGTCAAAAAGAAACTGGAACGGCTTTTTCTTGAGCTCAAATACAAAATACCCTTGATCTTCAAGGCTTTTTTTAAGAACAGCCGCGTCAGCCGCTTCAAGATCGCGGTAGGTGATCTTGCCGTCTGATGCTCCGATTTTACAAGTAAAAAGTGCCATAACCTTAGTTAGATACCATAGGAGTCACAATAATAAAACAGAAAAACCATTCGCGTCAGGCTCGCAGCATTCCTGCAACCCAGACAACCCATGAAATCAGAAAAGCGGCTCCCCAGCGGACACCGGCATCCGAATTATAGACACCCCGCTCAGGAAATGCGCGCCAAATGAGCATGATTCCGGACCCGATCCAACCGGACAAACCTGCAATGAGAATTAAGGACCAGATATCGTGTGACATAGATAATTCAATTCCTCCGGAAATGAGAAATCATGCTTTGCAGACGCAGTTTCCACACCATGACAACCGCTTCCCGAACTATTTTACGTGACATTTTTGAACTTCCAGCATGCCGGTCGATAAAAATGATCGGAATTTCTGACATGCGCAACCCTTTTTCCATACAGCGAAAATTCATCTCAATCTGAAACGAATACCCATCTGATGTAACGCGACGCAGATCGATCGATTCAAGGGTAGAACGGCGAAAACATTTGAATCCGCTGGTACAATCCCAGAGTTGCAACCCGGTAACCCACCGGGTATACACGCTCGCGCAATAACTGAGGATCAGTCGCCTGATCGGCCAGTTAACGACGCTGACGCCGTTCAGATAACGAGAGCCGATTACGAGATCCGACTCTTGAGCAGCTTTTATAAACTCCGGAAGGACGGCAGGATCGTGTGAAAAATCGGCATCCATCTCAATTACATAGTCGGCACCCATGGCAAGCGCCACGTTGAATCCCTCACGATAGGCGGAACCGAGGCCACGTTTTCCGGGACGGTGGATAACATGTATTCTCGGACTACAGGAAACAAGTTCGTCAATAATTTTTCCCGTGCCATCGGGCGAATTATCATCAACGAAGAGGATCTCAATAGCCGGATCTTGTGAGAGTACCGCTTGCGACAGGCGGGGTACATTCTCTTTTTCATTATAGGTTGGTATTACGACAACAGCTTTCAATGGTTATACAGCCCCGAAGCAGGAAATTTGGTGATAGATAGTATGAGGATAAAACCCCAAAGTCAAGTTAAGCCACCCTCTGATCGATATGTTTTTCCTGAAACTGACTGCTGCGACGCCTGTTCGTGGTAATGAGCCGTATCTGCCGATCCTGGAACCAGTAAGCGTACGTCCAGCTCATCATAACAACCGCCCGGTTTCTAAAGCCGATCAGATAGTACAGATGCAGCAGCAGCCACGCAAGCCAGGCCAGATAGCCGCTAAAAGAAAAACCTTTGGCGGTAGCAACGGCGGAACTTTTACCAATGGTTGCCATAGCTCCTTTATCGAAATAGCGGAAGGCGGGCAGAGTTTCTCCCCGAAGTGAAGCCTTGATAGCTCTGGCAGCATGTACTCCCTGCTGAATCGCTACCGGTGCCATCATCGGCAACGCGCCCCCCTCATGCTGACAGCAGGCCATATCTCCGATAACAAACACATCGGGATATTCTGCCAACGTCAGGTCTGGCTGAACAACAACCCGACCGCTGCTGCCAAACTGAACTCCCGTCAATGTGCCGGCCAGTTTTGAAGCCGCGACACCGGCCGACCAGAGCAATGTATGAGATGCTATCCGACTCCCGTCGGAAAATTCCACCGCTTCTGATGAAGCGCCGACAACCTTGGCCTGTAGCTGAATTTCAACTCCCATGTTGCGCAGCTTTTCAGCAGCGTACAATCTCAGCTTCTCCGGCAAAGCGGTCAGCAGAGAGTCAGCAGCTTCAACCAGCACGATCCTCGTTTCTTCAGTCGCAATGCTCGGATAATCTTTGGCGAGGACGTAGACAATCAACTCACGTAACGCCCCGGCAAATTCTACGCCAGTTGGACCACCACCAACAATTACGAACGTCAACAAGGCCGATCTGATCGTGCTGTCACGCTCCCGTGAAGCCCGTTCAAACATTATGAGAATGTGGTTGCGCAGAACTTCTGCCTGAGCAAGCGATTTGAGATCAAAAGAGTTCTGTTGAACACTCTCCATACCGAAAAAATTAGTGCGACTGCCGGCAGCAATAACCAGATAATCGTAAGGTAATTCGCCCCCATCCGTCACAACAGTTCTTCCGGAAAGATTTATCGAGACAATCTCAGCCATTACAAACGTAGCCTGATCCCATTTGCGAGTCAACGCACGCAGTGGATAGGCAATGGCCTCCTGCTCAAGTCCGGCGGTTGCCACCTGATACAGTAGCGGCTGAAAAAGATGATAATTGTGACGATCGACCAGCGTCAACTCTACGCCGCTTCCAGCCAGCTCCTTGGCAGCCCGCAAGCCGCCAAATCCCATTCCGGCAATAACAACCCGTTTCTGTGCCATACCTGTACACCCCGTAAGAGTCAATGAGTGGTGTTTTAAATATTTAAAGGTCTGTTAATAACATTTTCTATTCCTTTTTAACAGATGTGATATATGAATTACGAAAAAAAGGAGTTCTAAATGGAAGCTGACCGTATTAAATGGAATCATCGCTTTGCTTGCGATGATTCATACCTCGGTGCCCGCCCATCCCCTTTCCTGACACAGGAAATCGATCGGATTCTCCGATTGGCGCCCGGAAAAGCAGCCCTGGACATCGCGTGTGGAGAGGGGCGTAATTCTGTTTTCCTGGCTCAGCACGGGTTTCAGGTAACCGGATTGGATATTTCGGACATCGGACTGGCTAAAGCGAAAGATGTAGCTGAAAAGACGGGTGTTCAGGTTGATTTCTACCAGACAGATCTTGATGAATACACTTTCGAGCAGAAGTATGATCTGATGTAACCGTCAACCGAGCACCATCTATCTTCCCACCGATCTTCAAGCTATGCTGACCTGAAATTTTCAGACTTTCAGGAGGTCAGCAGATGCCAGGAGAGACACCTGACTGGTCAGTCAGAT
>DUZX01000033.1 GCA_013349325.1 Desulfuromonadales bacterium | reverse complement strand
TCAGCAGCGTTTTTTGCTGGAAGTCAAGAGCAGCATCCGAGAGCAGCTGCATGCGATAGACGGCAACCCCGGTAAGGGTGGCCAGCGCGAGTAACGATCCGACAAAAAGCAGCAGTATCAGATTGGTTTTATTGTTCATATAATGCCTCGATTGTTACCGCAGATTCTCGCCCTTCACCCCTAACCCACCTGTCAATCATCTCGGCCAGGGCATCCTTTTTGACCGGCTTTGACAGATAGTCATCCATGCCGGACTCCAGGTATTTTTCACGGTCGCCCTGCATGGCATTGGCGGTCATGGCGATGATCGGTACGCTGTGATTAAGTACCTTCGAGACGGCGTCCCGTATCACGGAAGTCGCTTTAAAGCCATCCATCCTCAGTATGCAATCAGCTGCCTGATACTGCTGACACATGGTACGGAAAGGGGAGGTGCATCATACGTACAGACGGCACCTTAATTGAGTTCCGCTTATCTCTTCAGGAAAAAACGGCCAATATGGTGGCATTCAGTGGGCCGTTCGTTATGACGCTACAAACCTGTTTTCTATAAAATTACATATACCGACAAAATCATTTATGTCGAAAACCGGTACATCCACATCCAGATGCTCGTCCGAAGCAAAAGCGATGAGAGTTTCATCGTATTCGTCACCACGGCAGAGAAGAGTCGCACTTCTCTCTTTTCTATGCACTTCGATTTTTGGAAGTCTGTTTTTTTTAAATCCTTCCGTCAGCACGATATCCACATCGTTAAAATATGTATCCAACAATTCCTGAAGCGACGGCTCTTCAGTGACCTGATTCTTCTTGACCATTGCCAGTTTGGCTGCTGAAGTGATCAACATAGTGTCTGCGCCCGCCTGCGTCAGACGCCATGAGTCCTTGCCTTCGTGATCTATTTCAAAGTTATGTGCGTCGTGTTTAATGACGCCGATCTGAAGCCCCCTGCGTTTCAATTCGGCGATCAGCTTCTCGAGCAGCGTTGTCTTTCCTGTTCCGCTTTTTGCCACAATCGATAGAGCGGTTGTACTCATGTATTTTTCCTTGTGAATGGATTTTTATTTGAACATCTGTTACAAGCGACGTATCACAGGCCGACACCGGCAATAGTGGCGCCGCAGTCCGGGCAGAGCCCATTGCGGATCCGGTTTGATCGGGTCGTGTGACCGTACCGTGTAATCAACAGTGATGCACAGGCGGGACAGTTTGTGTTTTCGCCATCTTCACCCGGCACATTCCCCTCATACACATAACGCAAACCAGCGGCACGTCCTATCTCACGAGCCGTGCGCAATGTTGCAAGCGGAGTGTGTGAACGATCCGTCATCAGGTAGGTTGGATAAAATTGACTGACATGCCAGGGAGTATCAACACTCAGCTTTGATGCAATAAATCCGGCAATTTCCTGCAGATCGGCATCCGAGTCATTAAGCCCCGGAATTATCAGGGTCGTGATTTCAAGCCAGATTCCCTGTCGGCGATAGTCGATAATCGTAGCGAGCACCTCTGCTAGTGAGGCATGGACTTCATTTCGATAAAACTTTTCCGAAAATGCCTTCAGGTCGATATTGGCCGCATCCAGATAAGGTGCAATTGTTGCCAGCGCCTCACTGCTGATATAGCCATTGGTTACGAAGATGTTCTTCAGGCCGGCCTGGCGGGCCAGTCGAGCGGTATCGTAGGCGAACTCGAAAAAAATCGTCGGTTCAGTATAGGTATACGATATCGAACTGCAGTTATTATCAATTGCCCGCTGCACAATATCATGCGGCGTCTGCTCCCTCAGATTAATCGGCGCACTTCCTTCCAGTTGGGAGATGGTGTAATTCTGACAGAAGCGACAATGGAAATTGCACCCGACTGTAGCAATTGAATAGGTTTGACTACCGGGCAGAACGTGGAAAAGCGGTTTTTTTTCAATCGGATCGACATGCTCGGCACAGAGTTTACCGTAAACAAGGCTGAAGAGGGTTCCGCCTCGATTCTCGCGAACAGCGCAGATACCACGGGCACCATCTTTGATCAGACAGCGAAACCGGCAGAGGCCGCAACGGACCTGTGTCGCCCCTACCCGCTCGTAAAACATCGCTTCTCTCATGTGTGCCTCCCGTAAACGCTAAAGGGTGTTTGAACAGAGGGACAGAAATATCAAATGTGGCAACAGTCATCATAAAGATGCGGCAGAAAGTTTCGTACTGTTTTACACCACGATCCTGAACTCCGCCCCGCATTCTCTATTGCACGCTGTCAGACTGCCATGCATTTTCTTTTCAATGATCATTTTGGCCATATAGAGGCCGATTCCGCTGGCGTTTTTGCGATGCCTGGTCGTGAAGTAGGGATCAAATATTTTCGGCAGAATATCTTCGCAGATACCGCCACCGTTATCACTGATTATGACGCTCGAGTGCCCGTCATCCTCAGTAATCGCTATTCTAATGATTGGATTCTGAGTCTGATGCTCTAAAAACGCATCCCTTGCATTGAGGATGATATTGAGAATAACTTGCATATATTCATTAGGATAGCCCATGATCTGCAGTGCGGGCTGTTGATCGAATTCAATCCGGATATCGCTGTTTTTCAGGGAAGGGCCAATAAATGTGAGCGAACGGGTAATAAGCTTATCGACGAAAAAAACGGAGGCTTCTTTCTCGGAACTGAAAAAATAGCGAAATTCGTCAATTGTCTTTGAAATCTGCTGAAGAATATTCATGGTATTGTTAACAGCCGAATTCATTTCATCGGCAGAAAGGTCGTTTTGTATGAACGCAATCTGCATGCTCTGGATGATCAATCCGATATTGTTGAGAGGTTGCCGCCACTGATGGGCAATTGAGCTGATCATTTCACTCATTGCTGACAGACGCCCCTGCTGGATGATGATCTCATCCTTTCGGCGCAATTCAGCCAGTGTTGATTCGATGCGGGTTTCCAGCGTGCTGTTAATCTCTTCCAGTTGTTTCTGCTGTTCAGCAAGCAACTCTTCCCGGCGTTTTTTTTCGGTAATATCGCGGGCGACATGGACATTGGCTACGACTTTTCCTTTTTCGTTTTTGAGCGGCGATATCGTGACTTCAAAGTAACCATCCAGCGAGTCGATCTGACTCTCAAAGGTCTGTTTGATTCCATTTTCAAACTGCACACCGTACGGACATCCGTCAGGAGTTGCAGCGCTGCCATGCATTACCTCGAAACATTTACGCCCCACCAGTTCCTGTGGGGTACAGCCGCAGCGATCCGACGTGGCCCGATTGACACGCACAATGTTTAAATCGGTATCAACGATAAAAATCAGGTCGGAAACTGCATCGAAGGTTTGTTCCCACTCGTTGGTTGCGCGCAGTATTTTTTTCTGTTTATCCAGGGAGAATTCAGTCGGTGCAGTCGGCATGGCAGGTTCCTGTTAAAATCAGAAAATGAATTCAGCTAAAAACTTCATCTTGGACGGGGATTTTACCATACTTTTAGCGCTATGCCAGCTTTTCAGAATTGCAAACATCTCTGTAAGTTGGTAGGGATTACATAAATAGCTTCAGCATCTGGTCTCATTTTTTAGCGGATTTACAGGAACCGGAGCCAAGGGTATGGGGGTATGGCGGGCGATAACAGGTAACATGTTGAAATAAAGTGACTGAACAGACCGTGGGATAAAGTATGTGGCATGTAATTTTGAGGACATTGGGACGGGCCAAACGTCTGGTCGTTATTGTGATGGGCTTCACGATCCTGGTGGCAGGGATCGCCATGATCGTGCTACCGGGACCGGCAGTGGTTGTTATTCCGATTGGACTGGCCTTGCTGGCAAGCGAATTTATCTGGGCCAGAAGACTCCTTGATGCCCTAAAGGAGCGTTTCGAACGTATCCGAAAAGGAAAATAATGTCTGTACAAGCGCTGATGCGGCCGGCCTTCAACATATGAACACGGAAGCTGATCCCGTGTGTATTAATAGTGAGGTGTTTGTCTTTTACGCTGTTAACCTTGTCGTGCATTTCACATAAAAATGCCGCCAGGATAGCAAACCAACACATGGCGGGGATAATCGAATACGGAGGAACTTTAAATATCAGATGCTTGACTACTGTCAGTGTGGTGATAATTGTAAAGAAGCCGGCCGCATGCTGTACCCATATTCTCACCGTTCAAGCATATGCTTTACCGCACTCCGCCCCACACGGGATCATCCATAAACTGCCGACGCAGGTTTTCTTCCGGGTTCTGAGCATAAAACTCTTCTTCTGCAAAAGAAAAACGGTACGATTCAAGATACTCGGCAATTACCTGATAGGCTGCATTAATGCGCTGAATCCCGATTCCATCGTCAGCAACATTTCCGGAGTCAGGATGATACTGCTTGACCAGTTCACGATGCCGATCCTTGATCTGCTGCATGGTCATACGGTCTTCGAGTCCAAGAATGTGCAGAGATTGTTGTAGTTCCTGAAAAGTCATAACATGGCATCCCGCTGTTATTTTTCTGTTTTCATTCCCGCCCGGCGCCAGCCGGACATGTGCCCTTCGAGCAGGGTCGTATTCTTGTACCCATACATGCTTAACAAGCCCTGCGCCATCTGAGCGCGAGGACCATGTTCACAGGTTATAACCAGTTCAGCGCCCTTATCCACGGGCAGTGCAGCTAATTTCAGCGCTATTTTCCAGTTCTGCGCGTGGATGGCACCCGTGATGTGGCCACTCTGATATTCAAAGCCGCTGCGAACATCAAGTACGATCGGTGGATTTTTTGATTTCAACCGTTGTAACAATTCTTGTGCCTGCATGTTGAACCCCTTTTTTTAACAGATGACAGTTTTCCGGCCGGTTTTTATGCGGTAACTGTTTTCTCATTTCAATCAACAATTCGGCCGTCACTGACCTGGAATATCCGGTCAAACCCTTCTACCATGCGATGGTCATGCGTGACTACCAGAATGGCAGACCGGTTTTCCACCGCCAGCTTTTTAAGAAGTGCCATGACGTTTTTACCATTATCGGTGTCGAGAGCAGCCGTGGGCTCATCGGCTAAAATCACCTTCGGCTTGTTGGCAAGCGCCCGCGCAATAGCCACCCGCTGGGCTTCTCCACCGGAAAGCGCTGAAGGAAAATTGTTCAGGCGGTGACCGAGATTGAGGGATGTAAGCAGATCAATCGCACGGTTTTTGGCTTCATTTTTCGAGAGATGGTTGATCTCCAACGCGATCATGACATTTTCCTGGGCGGTCAGAAACGGTATCAGATTGTGAGCCTGGAAGATAAAGCCTAGCTTTTCCCGGCGCAGCCGCTTCAAGTCGATTCCGTTTTTCCAGCCATCATCGGCAACCGTTATCCCGTCGATAACAACCTTCCCGCGTGTCGGCTCATTGATCAGTCCGATACAGGTCAACAGCGTGGTTTTACCTGAACCGGAGGGACCAAGCAGCGCAACCAGCTCACCGGGCTGTACCTGCAGCGTAGCATCGGCAATGGCGGTCACCTCCGTCTCGCCGTTACCGTACATTTTTGTCAACTTTTCAACGGCAATAGCATACCTGTTCTTATCCACCCAGAGCCTCCGCAGGTTCCACACCGAGCGCCTTCCGAATACCCACAAAGCTCGATATCACGCAGATCGCCATTACAATACCAAACAGCATCTGCAGGTCCGAGCTCTCCAGAACAATTCGACGCGGAAATTTTTCGTAGGTCAGTAGTATCAGTCCGTAGCCGATGCCGTAGGCAATGATCCCCATCAGTAGCGACTGCTGTAGAATCATACCGATAATAACCCGGTTCTGTGCACCGATCAGCTTCAGGGTGGCGATAACCTTAATCTTGTCGAGGGTAGATGTGTAGATGATCAGGGAGATTATGACCGCCGATATCACGAGCAGAATTACACGAAAGAGCCCCAACTGCATCCTGGCCTTTTCTATCATCCCTTTGGCCAACAGATTTGTTTGTTCTGCATCAGAAACAGGTTTGAAATGGTTCCAGCGACGGATACGCTCCTGCGCCTCGCGGAGATCGGCACCCGGTGCCAGTCGAGCTATAACGGTATTGACGGTATGTGTTGATTCTGTAATAGCGGTGATGTTCTGCCGCAGGTAGTTTTTCTGGGCAGGAGCGAGAGACTGTAGATCAGCCAGATTGGCAGCGACCCGAGCCCGCTCGTTTCTGATGGCGTCGTTATCTTTCTTGAATTGAATGTCCTGGGCATCAGCCAGACTTACGTAGGCAACCGGGTCACCACTCGAAGAAACTATCTTACCGGTTATTCCCACGACGGTATAATCATGCAGCCCCAGATGGATTTTTTCGCCAACCTGCATCCCCATCGCCCTGGCAACAACCATTTCGTAATGTTTCTGGCGAATATCGCGTCCGGAAACAATCTCCGATGGACCGCCAATGCCACGTAGTTCGTAGCCGATCAAAAAAAAGCGGAACGGCTTGCCCTGACGTTCTACCTGGATTGTCTGAAAGGAAAGCGGAGAAGCCGCCGCGACGCCCGGTACGGCCTGTATGCGATACTTGATATCTTCCGGCATACGTGAACTTTCAGCAAACGGACCGTTGCTATTCTGCTGTACGACCCAGATATCGGCCTTGCTTGCATGCAAAATTGACAGCGCGTCGGCAATCAGCCCCCGATAAATCCCCCCCATGCTCATCACCACCCCGAGCAGTAATCCCAGCCCGATTGAGGTCAGGATGAACCTGCCCCGGTGATAACGGATGTCCCGAATAGCCAGGTTCATTGCGCGATCCGCACCCGCATGCCTTCCCTGAATTTCGCCATTTCCGGAGCATCCGCCGTTGCAACACGATCGCCGGCTTCAAGACCCGCAACGATTTCGGTCAGATTGCGCCGGTCTTCGATCCCGATTTTTACCTCTCTGAATCTGAGCCGGTTATCCTTCACAACCCACACGCCACGTTTTTTATCCCTGCTAACGATAGCGGCTGCAGGTAAGGACGCCACCGTTTTTTTGGTTTCCGTGATGATATACACATCGGACTGTTCCCCCAAGCGGAACTGTGTCAGTGGTTCTTTGAAGGCCACATCCACCTCCAGCTCTTCAGTTACCCGATCGCTCTGGCGCCCCAGACGGGCTACCTGTCCGGGCAACTGTTCGCCAGGTGCGGAACGTAACGTGATAACAGCCTGTTTGCCGATCGCCACCCCTTTCAACTGTGACTCATCGACGTTGGCTTTGACCCAGATGGTAGCGGGGTCCGCCAGCGTAAAAATCGAGCTGCCCGGGGTCACGGTGGCACCTTTTTCCAGGTCCCGTGTAATAATTATCCCATCGTTCGGGGCATAGATGCGTGTATCAGCAACCTTACTCCGGGCGAAGCCGAGGCCGGCCTGATCGGCCTGCTGCTCCATCTGCACCGCTTCAAGAGCAGCCTGACACCGGGCTACTTCTTCCCGGGCCACCTGCCAGGCGTTCTGGTACTGCTCGGCCTCCTGTCGGGATACCGTCCCCCACTCCAATAAGGAAGTAAACCGTCGGGCGTTGCTCTCAGCCAGAACCAGATTTGCGCGCGCCTTCTGTAGATTGGCCGTTTCGACGCTTAGATTTGCGCCACTTCTTTTGACTCCCGCTTCGGATTGCTGCTGCTGTTGCTGCAGATCATCGTTTTCCAATCGGGCCAACAACTGACCGCGTTTCACGTGATCGCCCTGATCGGCGTACAGCGCCATGATCCGACCGGTAATCTTACTGGAGACACCCACCACGACCTTAGCCTCAACGGTGCCGTTGCCATAGACATGCGACGACAGATCGCGCTTCTCCGGCATGACGACCTGCACCCGGACCGGTGCCAGAACGGTTAGTTTGACAACAGTTGCAACAGCCACAATGATCAATGCCCACAACAGATATTTTTTCTTTCGTATCAGCATTTCTATGAGTGACATGTGTCGTTCCTTACATTTTCCCAAAATAGCTGGTTAATTAATCACGTATTCCCATTGCTGATACCTGTCAAATAATTTCTCTACAAAAAGGTAATGACCGTATCTCTCTTTTATACTATTGTCGAGACCGCCGCGTAAGTTTTTGTGGCATATTTGCTTTTATTCCAGCGTCCCGGAAATATAATGACCCAGACAGAGACACGTGAATATGACGACGTAACCATAGAACAGGATCGGAACGACAATGCCGAAGATGGCGTCGATGTACCGCTGGAGCGCATCAACCCCGATACGCTCCAGAAGCTGGTTGAAGAGTTCGTCACGCGGGAGTGGAGCGATCTGGCCGATTCCGATTATACTTTTGCGGAAAAGATAGAACAGGTCATCCAGCAGTTAAAGGATAAGAGAATCAAGGTTGTATTCGATCTGACAAGCGAGACATGTAACATCGTCCCGGCAGACAACAGGTTGAGATAAATAAGTTACACACAAACAATGAGCCCAGAGCTCACAAGGGGATACAATGAAAAAATCTGCAGGTGCAAAGACGCTGATTTTCCCGAATCCGGTTCTGATGATCGGAAGCTATGACCAGGACGGCAAACCCAACCTGATGAATGCCGCCTGGGGAGGTATCTGCTGCTCTGAGCCGCCCTGCGTTACTGTTTCTCTGCGCAAAGCGAGACACTCGTATGCCGGCATTATTGAGCACAAAGCCTTTACCGTCGGAATAGCCAGCGAAGAAACCATAGCTGAGGCGGATTATGTCGGCATTGTATCCGGGCGCGATGTTGACAAGTTTGCAGTTAGTGGACTGACGCCCGTTAAAAGTGACCTGGTAGACGCCCCCTATGCAGCCGAGTTTCCGGTTGTCCTGGAGTGCCGCCTGCTGCATACCCTGGAAATCGGGATTCATACCCAGTTCATCGGTGAGATTATCGATGTGAAGGCAGACGGAGAGGTTTTTGGTGATGACGGGCTTCTCGATATTAATAAAATAAAGCCGCTTGTCTATGACTCCTCCCACAAGGGTTACCATGGCGTCGGCCCGCTCCTGGGGAAAGCCTTTTCTATTGGAAAAAAAGTGTCTGCATGAACCAAAAACGGTACCGTAACTGTTGACATCCACAACACACCTCCCTATAGTTGACGTACGTAAACGTATTACGATTGATAACTACAGGGAGGCTTTGTGTCCTTACTGACCGTACGCCAACAGCAGGTGCTCGACTTTATCCAGTCCCATATTGACAATGATGGCTACCCGCCAACCATACGGGAGATATGCTCTCATCTTGGTGTATCCGGAACGCTCTCAGCTGTGCGCCATCTGGATGCCCTTGAAAAGAAGGGTTTTGTCAAGCGTGACTCCAGCTCCAGAGGCATCGCACTCACTTCACCGACTACCGATTCCGCTTCACTCCCCATCGTCGGAACCGTCAGAGCCGGCGCACTCTCTCCGGCGGTCGAAGATATTACCGGCTACGTCTCCGTTGACCGTGCTTTTCTGCATGGAGGTCGCTTCTTTCTGAGGGTACAGGGGGAGTCCATGATCAATGCCTGCATCTGCGACAAGGACCTGGTCCTCGTGCGCCCGCAGCCTGTCGCGGACAACCAGGATATCGTCGTTGCGATGGTGGAGGGGGAAACAACTCTGAAGCGTTTCTTCCGCGAAAATGGCACGATCCGCCTGCAGCCTGAAAATTTTACCATGGCCGCACTTGTCATTCCGGAAGGATCTCGCGATGTGACCATCATTGGCAAGGTGGTCGGCGTTTTTCGCGACCTGAGTTAATCCGTGCGAGTAAAGGAGCCCATACGGGTGGCTGTGGTCTTTGGGCCGGGGCACTCCATCAAACCGGTCTGGTTCGACTGGCACAACCGCAAACACGCCATCCTCGAGACGACCTACACCTGGACAGATGTGAAAGGAAGCGCCAAACGTCTGCATTTCGCTGTTCGGGATGAAGGTGGCCTGTACCAACTGACCTACGACACAGCCGACCAGATCTGGAGCCTGGAAGGCTTGGAATCATGATCACTATTCTGGTTACCATATGACCGATCACCGGACCATACTTCATATCGACATGAATGCGTTTTTTGCCTCCGTTGAGCAATCTGCCAATCCGGAGTTGCGCGGCAAACCTGTTGCGGTGGTGGGAGGTCATGGCAGGACCGTGATAACAACCAGTTCGTATGAGGCCAGAGCCAAAGGGGTCAAGACCGGCATGGCCATCTGGGAAGGTAAACGCGCCTGCCCGGAGCTGATCATTGTCGTTGGTGACAACAGGAAGTACACCTACACCTCCACCAAAATCAACGATATATTCCATACATATACCCCCACAGTGGAGGCTTTCTCAATTGATGAGTCCTGGCTGGACGTCACTCACTCGCTCTCAATCTTCGGCAGTGCGGAGAATATTGCATACCTGATCAAGGCCCGCATCCGGCACCTCTTCGGTATCACCTGTTCAATCGGGGTCGCCCCCAACAAGCTTCTTGCCAAGCTCGCTTCTGACATGCAGAAACCTGACGGTCTGACCGTGATACGCCCCGAGAACGTGTCGCGCATCCTGGAACAGATGCCGATCAAGGAGCTCTGCGGCATCGGAAAAAAGATGCAGCGCCACCTCAATATGATGTCGATCTACACCTGCGGGGAGCTGGGACGTTGTGATGCAGCACGATTAACCAGGAAGTTCGGGATAATAGGTACACGACTGAAGGAGATGGGCCGGGGGATCGACAATGTACCGGTAGTCAGCTTTGGTAAAGAGGATGATGTCAAAAGTGTCGGGCATTCGAGTACCCTGGAGCGTGACATCGACAATCCAGCGGAGATCAGACGATTTATCTTACAACTCTCTGAGATGGTCGGCAATCGCGCCAGACGCTACAACGTCAGTGGCAAAACGATTCACCTCTACGTTCGATACGCAGATTTTTTCTCCTCATGGGGCAAGCAAACAACCCTCAAGAACTACATTAACCTCAGCGATGAGATCTACCTCGCCGCACTCGGTATCCTCGCAACCGTCGAGTTGGAACAGCCGGTCAGACTCCTTGGGATCAGCCTGAGTAATCTCAAACATCAGGCTGAACAGTTGCCGCTTTTTGAAGATGAGCGTAAGAAGCGCTTTGCCACTCAGGCGATGGATCGTATTAACGACCGCTTCGGCAGGATGTCGGTTACCTTTGGGAGTCTGCTACCGGGGAAAGAAAAAGCCGGCTCACACGTAATTCCACCCAGCTGGCGGCCGGATGGGGTTAAAAACATTGATGTTCAATAGCATGAGCCGCTTTATTCACACGCGACTGTTCCGGTAACGATAAACAGCTCAACACTGATCAGATCGTTCACCAGATGCATACCAAGCCGTTCGTACAGCTTGCCTGATCCATAACAGACATTAAAGAGGGTACGGTCGAAATCAAGTGCCGCCTGGGCCTTGACAGTCCCATCCTCCTGTGCTGCAACCATGGCCGGGAAGCGGATCGCACGGGTCGTGCCTTTAATAGTCAGTGAACCGGCAATTTCCATGTTCGCTGTCCCGGGAGTGGCATCTGCAATCGGGGTACCGCCGCTCAACGCAAATGTTGCCGTCGGAAACGTGTCTACGTCAAAAAAATCATCTGATTTCAGGTGCCGGAGCAACA
Organism: Desulfuromonadales bacterium; assembly: GCA_013349325.1. GTDB lineage: Bacteria > Desulfobacterota > Desulfuromonadia > Geobacterales > Pseudopelobacteraceae > JACRCG01. The sequence goes on along the minus strand of DUZX01000033.1, from coordinate 30,962 downwards.
TGCTGCGCCACCCCTCATCCTGAATATCACTATTACTGATGGTGGTCATATCAAGCACGAAGCTGCCGGAGAACAGACGACCATTCGCTATAACGACTTTGCCTTCTGATAAGGCAATACGGCCAAAGTGGCGGTTATTGATATTGCGCCCAGTCCATTCGACGACACTCTTGTGGGTATCAATCCGATAGACACCATCACGAAGTACGGCCGGCAATTGCACCGGAACGCTTGACTCGACCGCAAACCCTGCCGTCTGCCACGCCAGCAAGCCCCCCTCCAGAATAGCGACCGAACGGTACCCGGCCCGTTCCAGTTTTTCCTTGGCTGTTCCGGCAGTCATACTCGTCCCGCTCTGATCATAGACAACAATGGTCTGTTCACGATCCGGTACGCACTCGGCAATCCTGTCCAAAAAGACCATCTCGTACACGCAGGCATTTTCGGCCCCGGAAATATGTCGACAGGCGTAATCTTCCGGCAGCAGGACATCTATGACGAAGACAGAACCGCCGGCTTTCAATTGCTCCAACTCAACTGCAGTTATCGTTGTGTACATATGAAGATCACATCCTTTCCACGTCACATACTCTCTACTCCTCAACAATACTCTTTTAGTCTTATATGATCAATGCGCTATCAACTCATTTCAGTCGATAACCGACACCCGGCTCAGTAATAATATGCTGCGGCCGTGACGGGTCACACTCCAGCTTGCGTCGCAAATTGCTGATGTTGACTCGCAAAACATGCGGCTGTTCCAGGTTGGTCGCCCCCCATACCTGCTTCAGGATCTGGCGATGCGTGAGAACTTTGCCGGCATGCGAGACCAGCAACCGCAGGATGTCATATTCTGTCGGCGTCAGTGAAATTTCTGCATCTGCAACGGTTACGAGCCGGTTGCCGAGATCCACCTGCAGATCGTTGCTAATAAACAGCGGTTCAGGCACCTCGTGCAGTGAGCGCCGCAGAGCGGCCCGAATGCGGGCCAGCAGTTCGCCGACACCGAACGGCTTGGTGAGGTAATCATCCGCTCCGGCATCCAGTGCGCCGACCTTGTCATCCTCGCGGTCGCGTACCGAGAGGATAATAATCGGCACCTGGGACCACTCGCGAATTCGAAGGATAACTTCAATACCGTCGAGATCAGGAAGCCCCAGGTCGAGCAGAATGACATCCGGTCGAAACGCTGCAGCCGCAGCCAAGCCCGCATGCCCGTTTTCGGCTTCGTGAAGAGTAAATTCCTCAGCCGACAAGACCGTATGCAGAAAACGCCTGATTGCCAGTTCATCATCAACAACCAGAATTCGCGGCAGGTTATCCTTGATTCGTTCAACTGACATGATCGCTTCCCTCAATCGGCAGACGTATCAGTACTTTCAGCCCCCCACCGGTACGGTTTTTGGCACTAATCCTGCCTCCGTGTGCCTCAACGATCCCCTTGCAGATGGACAATCCCAATCCGGTGCCTCCGGCACCTTCAGGTATTGGTATGCGATAAAATTTGTCGAAGATCCGTTTCAGATCTTTTTCCGGTACACCGGGACCACGGTCGGTCACCTCCAGCAGCAATCTGCCCCCATCTTCCAAAGCGCAGACTTCAATGACGCTTTCAGCGGGAGCATATTTATGAGCATTATCCAGAAGGTTGACCAGAACCTGAGTCATGAGTACCAGATCGACCGGAACCGGTGACAGCTCTTCTGGAAGCACGACGTTTATCCTGCGATTCCCTATGCGCTGCTCTATGGCGGCCAGAGCACATCCGACCAGATCCTGCACATCGCAGAGCTCGGTTTTCAGTTTGATTGCGCCCGCTTCGATACGGGTCATATTCAGCAGGTTACCGACAAAACGGTTCAGTCGTTCCGCCTCGCTGCAGGCGGAATCCAGCAGATTCCGCCGTGCCTCATCGCTCAGATGCGCCCCCTCCTCTTTCAAGCTAAAGAGAACACCGGTTACCGAAACCAGCGGTGTCCGCAGGTCGTGTGAAATTGAGTTCAGCAGAGCACGTTCCAGATTTTCCCGGGCCTGAATAATCTGAGCCTGCTCCGCCTGACGGGCGAAAAGAATGCGTTCCATAGCCATGGCTGCCTGAGTAGCAAATGCATCCAGCAGCCGGCGATTTTCCTGTGAATGGTAGTCATGCTGATGTTCCAATTTCACCCCCATAACCCCCAGAACAGTGGAAGGAGTCTGCAATGGAAGGTAAATCAGCTCAGCAGATACCAGTGTATCCGTAGCTCGCCCGGCCGGATGACTGTTACGGAACGCCCAATCAGCCACAGCCTGTTCCTTGACATCCAGAATGAGTCCATCGCTGATAGCCATAATGTCAAGCCGTTCTCCTTCCGGCAGCAGTATCACCACCTGGGCATTGAGCGCCTCTTCTACATTTTTGAGCGCAGCCTTCAAAACGGCATCACTATTTACCGAAGCGGCCAGATCGCGACTCAGGTAATAGAGGCTGGCGGTCTGGACCTCACGGGCACGCATTACTTCTGCCCTTTCGCGGGCACGGGCGACAAGGGTACTGATAACAACCCCCACCACGAACAGCCCCAGAAAGGTCATAAGATACTGGGTGTCAGCCACCACAAAGGTCATCCGGGGAGGAACGAAGAAGAAGTCAAAGGCCAGCACGCCACATAAAGCGCAGGCAATCGCCGGTTTGCGACCAAGCCGCACGGAAGCGATAACGACGGCCAGCAGATAGAACATGACCATGTTCGTCGGTTCCAGAAACGGGCGCAACAGTTCGCACAAAACAGTGGCGGCTGAAACAAGAGCAACACTGGCCGCATAACCACTCAGTTCAAACGGGGTACGATGTTTGTGTGCTGTGGCAGCAGACTTCTCCGGTTCGAAACTGACGATAACGATATCAATTGCCCCGCTTCTGCGGATGATACGATCCACGATCGGTGTTTGCAGGATTTTGCGCCAGCGGCGCCTGGTTGGTTTGCCCATCACGATCTTGGTGATATTGTGCCGCGTGGCGTATTCCATAACCGCATCGGTTATATCGGTGGCGGTAACGGTCGCTACCTGGCCTCCCAGACTCTCAGCCAGACGCAGGTCGCGCCAGATATGCTCCCGGTTCTCCCGAACATGACGACTATCGGTCGGTGTTTCGATGTAGACCGTAAACCATTGCCCCTTCAGCTCTTCGGCCAGGCGGCAGGTGGCGCGGATCAGCTTTTCGCTGTACGGACTCCCGCTGACGCAGACCAGCAGCCGTTCCATCGTCGGCCACGGCCCTGCGATGGACTGAGTCTCCATGTAGGCCCGCATCTGATCATCCACCCGTGCAGCGGTGCGGCGCAGAGACAGCTCCCGCAGCGCCATCAGGTTACCGGGACGGAAGAACTTTTCAATCGCCCTGGCGGCCTGGTCGGGGATGTATATTTTACCTTCATTGAGGCGTAGAATCAGGTCTTCCGGTGGGATATCAATCAGTTTGATCTCGAAGGCAATATCCAGCAACCGGTCAGGTATCGTCTCACGCACGGTTATGCCGGTGATCTGAGCCACCACGTCATTCAGACTCTCAAAATGCTGGATATTGACCGTGGTATAGACATCAATCCCGGCCGCCAGAATCTCTTCAACGTCCTGCCAGCGCTTCTCGTGTCTCGAACCAGGGGCGTTGCTGTGAGCCAGTTCATCCACCAGAACGATCTGTGGCTTACGGGCCAGGATCGCGTCAATGTCCATCTCGGGGAGTGCGACCCCCAGGTAATGGACCTGCTTGCGCGGCAAAACCTCCAGCCCTTCAAGGAGAGCATCGGTTTCGGAACGGCCATGAGACTCAACGTAGCCGATCACCACCTCCCGGCCATCCTTCTTACGCTTGCGGGCCGCTTCTAGCATGGCGTAGGTCTTGCCGACGCCGGCAGCGTAGCCAAGGAAGATTTTCAGCTTACCTAACTCTGCGGTAACCTCTTCGGCCTGTGCCAGTTTCAGCATCGCCTCCGGTGAGGGGCGTATGTCGTCGTTATCGGTCATGAGGTTTCTCGTTTAACGGCCATGAGTCTTTTCCGATGTTTTTGCATCATGGGCAAAGTGAGTGGCCGTAATGAATCGTCGAGAATTCAAAGAGCCCCCATTGGCAAGGCGGTATCCCCATGCATATTGATCCCCCGGGCGACTCAATGGCTGAAGTCCAACAATTGACGAAAAAGATTCCTGCTCTTCGGACATATCAAAAGCTGTGTTCAGCGTGTAAAAAACACCTTCGTATCTTGCTTTTTCAATTGGTTGGTAGCCTGCACCACTGCAACGTGATCCGTTTCCTGCCAGTGCGCCTTGATCTGCTCGTAGGTCGTGCGGTTGTGGGCAAAAAGTTCGATAGAAGGTTCAATACAGGATTCTGGATCGTAGCCGCTTACTAGCTTATCTATATGCTCCCAGCCATCCAATAGCAGGTTGAATTCGCCAAGTTTTTGAGCTTCACTAACAAAACCATTTACTGCAACAAGTCGGAAGTTCTGGCATTTATGGAGTGGAGCACTTTGCTCCTCAAACTTGATAAGCTCAATTCTGGTCTGATCTAAGGTCAGTGGTAGTGCGTGATTTTTTGCCTGAATGATAAGGGAAACAGTAGATGGGGTTTTGGGATGGTAAAGGAGAATGTCGGCACCTGCGTCACCTCGTCCGCCTTGGTGTTGTACTAGCCAGCCATTGCCTCTATACAGCTCCGCGAGGAGAAATTCAAAAACAGAGCCCTTTTCTCGGACTGGTAATGAATCCAGGAATAACTTGAGGCCATCGACATCATGTTCATGTAGTAGATTTTGAAATATCACGTCTCAATCACACATATCTGAGTAAATCACTCAGATCAACCTCAATAGTTAGCTGCGAAATGAACAACAAGTTTGACGTAATCGAATGTATTACCACCAACCCCATTATTGACCGGTTCAAGCGCGCGTGCGCGTGAACCGGTGATCTGCCCACATGGAACATTTATCCTGAAAGCTGCTCTCCACCCAGCAGAAATTCATCCATTGACTCCGGCGTGACATAACCGGTGACACAGCCAGGATAGGCATCGAGGAAGCTTTTTGGTATCCGTGGCGGTCTGGATGCCTTCCACTTAAACTCCCAGGCGGAAATGACACCGCCCTGCTCCTCAACATAGTCGATCTCCTGCTGCGTATGGGTTCGCCAGAACCAGTAATTCGCCGGTTGCCCGCCATAGTGATTGGCTTTCAAGCGTTCGGCTACCAGGAAATTTTCCCACAAACCTCCGATATCCTGACGGAGATGTATGGGATTGAAATTCTTGATGACTGCGTTGCGCACACCGGTGTCCCAGAAATATATCTTCCTGCTTTTCTTCAGCTCGTTGCGCAGATTCCGGCTGAACGAAGACAGCCGGAACACCACGTAACACTTTTCCAGCATGTGAATGTAGCGTTCTACCGTTTCCTTGTCCGCTCCCACCAGTTGCCCCAGCTCGTTATATGAAACCTCCGAACCGATTTGCAGTGCCAGCGCCTGAACAATCCGCTCCAGAAGCGCCGGTTTCTTGGTCAATCCCAGGCTGAAGACATCCTTGTACAGGTAGCTGTCGGCAAGCAGGGAAAGCAGCTCCAGCTCTTCGCCGGGGGATGTCACGACTTCGGGATAACAGCCGTAAATCAGCCTCTGTTCCAAGAGTCGCTTTTCAACCATCACACCATGATGGGTCACCATTTCGCAAAACGATAATGGAAACAGGTGGAACTCATATTTCCTGCCGGTCAGCGGTTCGCTGGTTGCATCGGCCAATTCAAAGGCTGATGAACCGGTGGCGATAACCTGGACTTCCGGAATCATGTCGGCACACAGCTTGAGGGTAAGGCCGATGTTGGTGATCCGTTGGGCTTCGTCGATGATCACCAGCTTTTTCGAGCCAAACAGAGCTTTCAGGCGTGTGGAGGTCGTATTGGCAAGCAGGGTTCTGGTATCGGCTTCGTCTCCGCTCAGCCAGAGCGTATCGAGTCCGGAATCCGCCGCAATTTCCCTGACGAGCGTGGTCTTGCCCGATTGGCGCGGGCCGAACAGCAGGATGATCTTGCTTTTGCCGATCCTGGCTCGCAGCTGGTCCGCAATACTTCTTTTGATTGAATTTGTCGTATTCATACGAACAATTTATATTAAATTTTCGGTTTTGACTACTAAATTTATTAAACTGTGATAGCTATTTCACCCCATCCAACGCCAGGTTCAATACAAGCACATTCAACCTTGGTGCTCCCAAAAAGCCAAACTGACGCTCTTCAATATGTTTACTGACAACCATGCGCAGCCGGTCTTCACTGATCCCACGCACCCTGGCGATGCGCGTCACCTGCAGCAGAGCTGATTCAGGTGTGATGTGCGGATCAAGTCCGCTGGCCGAGGCTTGTACCAGATCTGCCGTGATAGTGCCGGTAACACCGCTGTCACGGAGCGTTTTGACCCGGTCTGCTGCCGTTTTGAGGTAATCCGGGTTGGTGGGGCCGGCGTTGGAGCCGCCGGAGCCGAGCGGATTGTAGCCAAATTCACCGGCAGAAGATGGGCGCGGCCAGAAGTATTTCGCATCGGAGAAAGGCTGGCCGATCAGTGAGGAGCCGATCTCTTTACCGGTTTTATCGCTGATGAAGCTTCCCGTAGACTGTTTGGGGAAGAGAGCGTGGGCAACGCCGGTGACAATGGCTGGATAGATGCCGCCGCAGATTATGGTGAAAATTATGAATAATAGAATTGCAGGTCTAATGTCTTTCATTGGTTTGTTCTCCTTTTAAATAATTACACCATCAACCCAATCACCATATCAGTAATCTTGATCCCGACAAACGGAGCAATGATCCCGCCTACCCCGTAAATCAGCAGGTTATGGATCAGCAGCTTCTCAGCAGGCATCGGACGGAATTTTGTCCCCTTGAGAGCCAGCGGTACCAGCATCGGGATGATGATAGCGTTGAAAATAACCGCCGAGAGGATGGCTGTAAACGGGCTGACCAATCCCATTACGTTGAGCACGCCCAGTTGGGGATAGATCGAGAGCAATGCCGCAGGGATAATGGCGAAATATTTGGCGATATCATTGGATATGCTAAAGGTCGTCAAGTTGCCGCGCGTCATCAGGATCTGCTTACCAACTTCGACGATATCCAGTAGCTTGGTCGGGTTGCTGTCCAGGTCGATAATGTTGGCCGCCTCGCGGGCCGGCTGGGTGCCGGTGTTCATGGCAACCGCCACATCGGCCTGGGCCAGAGCCGGAGCATCGTTGGTGCCGTCGCCGGTCATGGCGACCATAGAGCCGGCCTCCTGGTACTCGCGAATCAGGCGCAGTTTTTCTTCCGGCTTGGCCTGGGCCAGAAAGTCGTCTACCTGGGCTTCTGCGGCAATGGCAGCAGCGGTGAGCGGATTGTCACCCGTAATCATCACCGTTTTAATCCCCATGCTGCGCAGTTGTAGAAAACGCTCTTGAATTCCGGCTTTAACAATGTCCTTCAGGTTAATGACCCCCAGGATTTCACTGCTTTTGCAGACCACCAGCGGTGTAGCGCCCGCGCGGGCTACGCGGTCGACAACATCGGCGAGATCAGCGGGAATAGCAGGACAACCCAGTTTTTTGACAAACGCAATCGTCGAGTCCGAAGCACCCTTACGGTACTGATTGCCAGACAGGTTAACGCCGGAGAGACGCGTGTCGGCACTGAAATCTACAACGTCGGCGTCCTGTGGTGTCTCTCTGCTCAGACCATATTTCTCTTTGGCCAACAGTACGACACTGCGTCCTTCCGGGGTTTCATCCGCCAGCGACGCCATCAGGGCCGCTTCGGCCATTTCCCGTTCGTTGTGCCCGCCTACCGGTACAAATGCGACCGCCTGACGATTGCCATGTGTGATAGTGCCGGTCTTGTCCAAAAGCAGCACGTTGACATCGCCGGCCGCTTCAATGGCTCTTCCTGAAAGAGCGATAACATTCTTCTGGAACAGCCGGTCCATGCCGGCGATGCCGATAGCCGGCAAGAGTGCCGCGATGGTCGTCAGTGCCAGACAGACGAATAAGGCCACCAGAATAGTCAACGATACCGGTGTTCCATGGCCGGCCACGGTGACGCTATAAATCGAGAGCGGACTGATGTTGGTGCAGACCAGCAGAAAGACCAGCGTCAGTGCGATCAGCAAAACCTCCAGAGCAACTTCGTTGGGGGTCTTACGCCGTTTGGCACCCTCAATCAGACCGATCATCTTATCCAGAAAGGTTTCGCCTGGATTAGCGGTAATCCTGATGATAATGGCGCTGGAAATAACCGTAGTGCCGCCGGTGACGGCACTGCGATCGCCACCCGACTCACGAATCACCGGGGCTGACTCTCCGGTCACTGCCGACTCGTTGATCAACGCTGCTCCGGCTACTATGTCACCATCCCCGGCGATCGTTTCATTCGCTTCCACCAGAATCAAATCACCCTTGCGGAGCTGACTGGCACCGATAGTTGTGACGTTACCTCCAAATTCCGGCTTCTCAACCTTTTTGGCAGTTACATCGGTGCGGCTTTTGCGCAAACTGGCGGCCCGGGCCTTGCCACGCCCCTCGGCCAGTGCCTCGGCAAAGGTCGAGAAAATAACGGTCAGCCAGAGCCAGATGGAAACACTGCCGGTAAACCAGGCCGGTTCTTTGTTGGCGCCCGTAAGTGACATGACAAAGGTGACCAGGGTGATGAGGCTGGCAAACTCGACACAGAGCATGACTGGATTGCGCCAGAGAGTGCGGGGATCAAGCTTTTTAAGAGAGTCAAGCAAGGCCCCCTTCATGAGTTCAGCATCAAAGGCCGATTTTGGTTGGTGTGTGTTTTTCGTCATTTTGTATTCTCCGTAGGGGCGAGTCGGTGACTCGCCCAGTAAATTCTCTGGTAATGGCAGCCAGGGCGACCGACCCGGTCGCCCCTACACGCCAATCATCTGTAGCTGTTCAACGATCGGCCCCAGGGCCAGAGCAGGGAAGAAGGTCAGTGCTCCGACGATCAGAATAACCAGCGTCAGCCAGAGGGCAAAGGGTGCCTTGTCGGTCGGCAGGGTCCCCAGGCTGGGTGGGATGTACTTCTTCTCCGCCAGGGAACCGGCCATGGCCAGCACCGCAACGGCTGGTATATAGCGGCCGATAGTCATCGCCAGAGCGCCAGACAGATTGTAGAAGTTGACGTTGGCATTCAGCCCGGCAAAGGCGCTGCCGTTGTTGTTGGCCATGGATGCCAGGCCATAGAGCACCTCCGACAGGCCGTGTGCACCGGGATTTGACATGGAAGCCACTGCCTGCGGCGTGATCATGGCAATGCCAGACAGGATCAAAACGGTAACGCCGGCGGTCAGGATGACGATTATCGACATCCACATCTCACGCACCTCGATCTTTTTGCCCAGGTATTCAGGTGTTCTGCCGATCATCAGGCCGGAGACGAAAACCGCAATAATGGCAAAGGCCAGAATAGTGTAGAGACCGGAACCGACTCCGCCGAAGATGATTTCGCCCAACAGAATCAGGCTCAGGGGCATCATACCGCCGATGGGGGTCAGGGATTCGTGCATGCTGTTGACCGCGCCGCAGGAGGTGCCGGTGGTGGCTACGGTGAAGAGGTTGCTGCCAGCCAAGCCAAAGCGCACCTCTTTGCCTTCCATGTTGATGCTCTGTACACCCAGTTTGGCCACCAGTGGATTACCGTTGCTCTCAACACCTTGCAGTACGCCAAAACAGCCAACCAGTATCAGTATCATTACACCCAGCAGCATCCACCCATGGCGGGTGTTGCCCACCATGACACCGAAGGTATACGTCAATGCGCCGGGAATCAGCAGGATCAGCAGGATCTCCAGCATATTGGAAAATGGCGTGGGGTTCTCATACGGATGGGCTGAGTTGGCATTAAAGAAGCCACCACCGTTGGTGCCAAGCTCCTTGATAGCTTCCTGGGAGGCCACTGGCCCCATAGGGATCTGGACTTCTTTAACAATGATGTTCTCAGTGACTGGTTTGTCGGCGGCATCCTTGACCGGGTTACCCTTGTCGTCCATCTTGGGCTTATCATAATTTGTGGACTGGACCAACGGCACGGTCTTGTACTCGCTGAAGTTCTGTATAACACCTTGAGAAACCAGCAGGGAAGCAGCGATGATGGAAATCGGCAGCAAGATGTAGAGGGTACAGCGGGTCATGTCGACCCAGAAGTTACCCAGCAGGGAGGTTTTGCGCCGTACGAAACCGCGTATAACGGCAATCGCTATCGCTATGCCGGTGGCAGCAGAGACGAAGTTATGCACAGCCAACCCCACCATCTGCGTAAAGTAGCTGACCGCCTGCTCTCCCACATAGGCCTGCCAGTTGGTATTGGTCGTAAAACTGACTGCCGTGTTGAGTGCCAACTGCCACGTGAATGCCGGAACCTTGTGAGGATTGAGCGGCAGCGGGTGCTGGGTCAAGAGCATTATGAAAAGTCCAGCGAACAGCACCAGGTTAAAAAGCAGAACGGAGCCGACATAGCGTTTCCACCCCATCTCATCATCCGGTTTTACTCCGCTGATGCTGTAGATCACTTTTTCGCAAGGGGCCAGTACCAGTGACAGAAAGGTGCTCTCACCCTGGAAGACCCTGGCCATGAAGCTGCCCAGCGGCTTGACCAGAGCCAGTAAGACGACGAAAAACAGGATTGTTTGCAACCATTCGTAGGTATTCATAGTTTACTCCCCGTTGACGTTGCCATGCTGATATTAAGCAGTTGCCTGGCAATGTTGATTGAAATCACGGCCCACTCATTCTTGCGGTGGTCGAAAACTGGAACCTGTCCATGTTCATATTCGGGAGGAGGAACAGGCGTGATGCCCTCTTCATACGGAAGCATCTCCGGATCTTCAAACGCTTCGCCCTCGAAGAGACTATTTTCGGTATTGAATAGATAGGCTTTCATGATTCGCTCCCGTACTTCGAAATTTCTTTTACGGTTTCAGGCTACCAGAAGAGATATCAATTGGGTGTCAAAAGGGAGGTGCAGAGGGTCAATTTTATATCAAGATGAGTGCCGAAATCTGACCGATCCGCTCCCGTCTTTAACCTCAGTATTTGTGCATCGTGACGAACATTCAGAGATGTATTGACAGAGATATCCGTTCCGGTATGCTTGGATCAGTTTTCAAGGCCATCTGCTGAAAGGTGTCAACCATGCAGCCACTGCCTGAACTATTCCCGCTGATTATCTATACCGCTGCAACCGTCCTGATTATCGGAGGACTGCTGTCAGCCGCCTGGTGGCTGGGTGCCAGGAGCAGCTCCCGCAACAAGGAGATGCCTTACGAGTCGGGCGTGATTCCCAGCGGAGCAGCCCGACGTCCGCTCTCAATCCCTTTTTATCTGATCGCCATATTCTTTATCGTCTTTGATGTGGAAACCGCTTTCATCTTCACCTGGGCAGTTGCCTGGGAACAGTTGGGAATGCCCGGTCTGCTGCATTGTACCTTCTTCATCGTTGCCCTGCTGCTGGGGCTGGCCTGGGTCTGGATCAAGGGGGGGCTGGAATGGGGACCTTCTGCCGGTAGAAACGCAGATTCTTTGCAAACTCTGCGTAAGTCTTCGAAATAGCTTGTGCGACGTAGCGAGTGCTACGTCTCCGCGCTCTTCCTCGACAGCCTTGATTTTGCAAAGACTTTGCGTTTCTTGAACAGCTTTATACGGGGAACAATATGCAACAGGAGATTCCTGACAACATACTGCTGACAAATCTGGACGACCTGATCAACTGGGGCAGGGCCAACTCGCTCTGGCCGATGTTCTTCGGGCTCTCCTGCTGCTTTGTCGAGATGATGACCTCGTTTACCTCGCGCTACGATGTCTCCCGTTTCGGGGCGGAAGTGCTGCGCGGCTCGCCGCGTGAGGCTGACTTGATCGTTATTGCCGGTACCCCGTTCCGCAAAATGGCTCCCAGTATCCTGCGCCTGTATGAGCAGATGGCCGAACCGCGCTGGGTGGTCTCGATGGGAAGCTGTGCCAACTCCGGCGGCATGTATGACGTCTACAGCGTGGTGCAGGGGGTCAACCAGTTCCTGCCGGTGGATATTTACATACCCGGCTGTCCACCGCGCCCTGAGGCGTTTTTGCAGGGGCTGATGCTGTTGCAGGAGAAGATCAGAAGCGGAGAGCGCCCGGCCCGGCCGGTGCTGCACCTTGCCGGCGGCAGTCAGGGAACAACGGTACCGCTGCTGGTGGACGGTATTTCCAAAACCTGTGATCCGCGCGGTCCCGGTCTGGAGCAAACCGCCATTCGCGGTGTCTCGGTCGGGCATCCGCACCAGTATCTGCCGCGCAGCGATGAACAGTGGCGTCCTCCGGCACCGAAACATGATTACCCCGATTTCGGCATGGCCAGCGAGCTGGAAAAGATCTTCGGCGATCAGGTCCGCCGGGACGACTCCGCCACCGACATGCTCACCTATCGGGTTGCGCCGGAGCTGCTGCCCGGCGTGCTGCGCACCCTGAAAAACCGCAGCAGTGCCCCCTTCAGACGTCTGGAAGATATTGCCTGCGTTGATGAATCCTGCCGCTGTGCTCCGGAACAGTTCGGTGCATTTACCGTCAACTACCACCTGCTCAATTTTGATATTCCCGGCCACATCCGCATCAAAACCGAGCTGCCGGATGAATCAGCACCGCTGCCGACGGTCAGTACTATTTTTGCCAATGCCAACTGGTACGAGCGTGAGGTCTACGACATGTACGGTCTCCGCTTCGACGGTCACTCCAATCTGCGCAGGATCCTGATGCCGCACGACTGGCAGGGACATCCGCTGCGCAAGACGCACCCCTCCCGTGGCACCGAGATGCCGGCCTATACACTCGAAGATGCCCGCAGACTCCAGTCCCTGCCGGCAGACCAGTTTTTCGATGAGTCTGATCCGGACACATTGATTCTCAACCTGGGGCCGCAGCACCCCGGTACTCACGGCATCATCCGCTGCATGCTGAAATTGGACGGTGAAGAGATTGTTGCGATGGAGAGCGACATTGGCTATCACCATCGCGGAGCGGAAAAGATCGCTGAACGCCAGCACTGGAATCAGTTCATCCCCTACACCGACCGCATCGACTACCTTTCCGGAGTACAAAATAATCTGGCCTACTGCCATTCTGTCGAACGGTTGTGCGGCATCACCGTGCCGGAGCGGGCCGAAGTCATCCGGGTCATGCTGGCCGAACTGTTCCGCATCGCCAACCACCTGGTATGGCTGGGCACTTTTACCGCCGACGTGGGAGCGATGACGCCGGTGTTCTACACCTTTACCGATCGGGAGAAAATTTTTGATATCGTCGAGATGATTACCGGCGGACGGATGCATCCGGCCTGGTTCCGTATCGGTGGCGTGGCTGAAGATCTGCCGGATGGCTGGCAGGAACCGGTCAAGGCTTTTCTGGCCTGGATGCCATCCCGTTTGAAAGAGTACCACGCTTTGCTGGACCGGAATCCGATCTTCCTGGCCCGTTTGAAGGGGGTCGGAGCTATTTCGAAAGACGATGCCCTTGAATGGGGGCTGTCCGGCCCAAACCTGCGGGCCTGTGGTTTTGAGTGGGATCTGCGCAAAAAAATCCCCTACGGTGGCTATGAACGCTTTGATTTTGATATCCCGACCGCAGAAGGGGGCGATTGCTGGGCTCGGTATCTGGTACGCATGGGCGAGATTGAGCAGTCGCTGCGCATCGTGCAGCAATGCTGTGAACGTATGCCGACCGGACGCTGGATGACCGATGATTATCGCTATGTACTGCCGCAGAAAGCGGATACGCTCAAGGATATCGAATCCCTGATCCATCACTTCGTCAACAGCACCCGTGGCATGTCCGCCCCCACAGGTGAAAACTACAGCGCCATCGAGGCGCCCAAAGGTGAGAACGGCTATTTTGTCGTCTCGGATGGTCTCAACATCCCCTATCGGGTACGAATCAAGACCCCCAGTTTTCCGCATATCCAGGCCTTGCCGACTATGAGCAAAGGGTGGCTGGTGGCCGATTTTCTGGCAATACTGGGGTCGATCGATTTTGTGCTGGCTGATCTGGACAGGTAAGCTATGATTCCCGAGACTATGAGACAAGAGCTTCAAGACCGCATCAGCTCTGCCATAACCAACCGTGAAGCGGCGGTGGATGTGATGAAGGCGCTTCAGACCCATTACGGATGGCTGACCGACGAGGCGGTCGTTGAAGCGGCCGGGCTGCTGGGGCTCTCGCCGCTGCAGGTGGAGGAACTGGCCACCTTTTACGAGATGATCTACCGCCGACCGGTCGGGCGGTACGTAATCCACGTGTGCGATTCGATTTCATGCTGGAGTATGGGTGGTGAGAGTCTGCTGCGGCAGATTGCCGGGCTGCTGAAAGTTACGGTGGGCGCAACAACCCCGGACGGTCTTTTTACGCTGCTCCCCTGCTGCTGCCTGGGGAATTGCGGCCAGGCACCGGCGATGATGATCGGTAACAGCATTTACGGCGGGGTTACTTCGTTAGAAAAGGCTACTGATATATTACATCAGCACCGTCGGAATACCTGAATGGAACAGATCCTCTTTCAACATAACAAGCCGGGCCGCTGTGTCACCTTTGCCGAGTATCAGACAGAAGGTGGCTTCACTGCATTGAAAAAGGCGCTTGCCGCTATGACACCAGACGAAGTGCAGCAGGTGGTGATTGATTCCGGCTTGCGCGGACGCGGCGGGGCCGGTTTTCCGACCGGCAAGAAGTGGTCGTTCGTGCCGCGCAATCTGCCCGGTCCGCGCTGGTTGATCTGTAATTGCGATGAGATGGAGCCGGGTACCTACAAAGACCGCATTCTGCTCGAGGCCAATCCTTATTCACTTATAGAAGGGATCACTCTGGCCTGCTATGCCATCGGGGTGCGGCACGCTTTTATCTTCATCCGGCGCGGCTATGAACAGGCCGCTGCCAATCTGCAACGGGCCATCAGTGAAGCCGCTGCTGCCGGCCTGCTGGGCGAGAATATTCTGGGGAGCGGATTTGACTGCGCTATCGATGTGCATGTTTCGGCCGGGCGTTACATCTGCGGCGAAGAGACCGCCCTGATGAACGCCCTGGAGGGGAAACGGGCCAATCCGCGCGCCAAGCCACCTTTTCCGGCCATCAAAGGTCTCTGGGGCGGACCGACCGTCGTCAACAATGTCGAGAGTCTGGCCAATATTCCGTATATTATTGCCAACGGTCCCGCCTGGTTCAAAGCGACAGCCGCCACACCCGAGGCGGCTGGCATGAAGCTGTTCTGTATCAGCGGGCATGTGACACATCCGGCCTGTTTTGAGTTGCCGCTGGGGATGAAACTGGGCGACATTATCGGCGGCCCCTGCGGCGGCATGCGACCGGGAAGCAGCTTCAAGGCCTGTCTGCCGGGAGGCGCCTCGACCCCCTACTTCACGGCAGATCACTGGAATATTCCGATGGATTTTGATCCGGTAGCCAAGGCCGGTTCGCGGCTAGGAACCGGCGGTATCGTCGTGTTCGACCACAAAACGTGCATGGTGGCAGCCACTCTCAACCTGGTGCGCTTCTACGCCCGAGAATCGTGCGGCTGGTGTACCCCCTGTCGTGAAGGGCTCCCTTTCGTAGTCAATCTGCTGGAAACCATCGAATCCGGACAGGGGAGTGACGAGCATATCGAAATACTGCGGGAACATATCAAGTATCTGAACTACGCATTCTGTGCCCTGGCGCCCGGTGCCATGGGGCCGGTGGATGGCCTGCTCAGGCACTTTGAGGATGAAATCAGGGAGCATAATCGTAACGGGAAATGTCCATGCCGAAGCTGATCATCGATGACATAACGGTTGAGGTTGCCGAGGGAACTACCCTGCTGGAAGCTGCGCAGTCGGTGGATATCCCGATTCCGCACTTCTGCTGGCATCCGGCGCTGGGCAGGGCGGGGGCCTGCCGGGTCTGCGCCGTCAAACTGCTGGATGGCCCGGTCAAGGGGATTCAGATGTCCTGCATGCTGCCGGCCCAGGAGGGCATGGTGGTTTCAACGACCGATCCCGAAGCCGTAGCCATGCGGCGGCACGTTATCGAGTGGCTGATGATCAATCATCCCCACGACTGCCCGGTCTGTGATGAAGGGGGCGAATGTCAATTACAGGATTATACGATTGCCGGCGGGCATGGTATCCGGCGCTACAGCGGCAAAAAGCGGACTCATGTCAACCAATATCTCGGCCCATACATCGAACACGAAATGAACCGCTGCATCCAGTGCTACCGCTGTGTCCGCTACTATCAGGAGTATGCCGGTGGCACGGACTTCGGTGTCATGGGGAGCGCCGGGCGGGTCTATTTCGGTCGTTTTCAGGAGGGGCAATTAGAATCTCCTTTCTCAGGCAATCTGGTCGATATCTGCCCGACCGGAGTTTTTACCGATAAAACCGCCCGATTTCGTGCCCGCTACTGGGACTACGATATGGCGCCATCGGTCTGTCCCGGCTGTTCACTGGGTTGCAACACGACGCCGGTAGCCCGCTATCGTGAACTGCTCAAGACCGTTGCCCGCCGGAATGATGCCGTTAACGGCTGGTTCATCTGTGATCGGGGTCGTTTTGCGAACAGCGCCGTGAATGCTCCGCTGCGACCGCGCCATGCAGTCGTAGACAGCAGAGAAAGCTGCGTTGAAGATGCGCTGGATACTCTCCTGCTACGCATACACGCACTCGGAGAACTCCATGGCCCCGGCAGCATCGCCGTCGTCGGTTCATCGCGCATGGCTCAGGAAGCTGCAGAGCTGCTGCCACAGCTGGCGCTCCGCATCGCAGCCGGCGCACTCTGCTACCGTACGACGCGAAAAGAATCTACCGAAACCAGCTCATTCGTTGAGCTGGTGCACACCGGAAGTAGCGCATCACAGCAGGACGTTCGGAAGTCCGATTGTATCGTTGTCTACGGTTGCGATCCGCTGAACGAAGCCCCGATGATGGCCATGGCGATTCGACAGGCCTGGAGAAGCGGTGCCACAGTGTATGTGATCGAGCATAAAATCACCCTACCGTGTGAATTCACCCTACGTGCGACCCTGGATGATGTACCGCTGGCAGAGGCTGAAAGGCCGGTTATCATCTGTAATCTGTCTGCCGAAACTGACCAGCTCGACAAGCTTCTGGAAGGACACAGCCGACTCAAAATCGCCCCCCTGTTTCCCGCCGCCAACAGCTTTGGAACAGCGCTGTTGATGCGTGAGCATGGTGCAATCAGCCTGGAAGAGGCTCTGGCGGATGGGGAGATCAAAGGAATAATCTCGATAGAGGCCGACATCCCGGCAGCTTTGCTTGGAAAAATTCCGTTTGTTGCCGCTCTTGATTGGCAGGCAACAGCAACGGTTCAGGCAGCGCAGATCGTTATCCCGACAACCGCCTGGGTTGAGATGAATGGCAGCTACATAAATTATGAAGGCAGAGCGCAACATTTTTCAAAGGTCATGAACCCGGGAGTCCCGGTCAAAGGACTTGATCCGGCCGGTCACCCACCCCACATCCATCGCAGCACCGCAACGGGTGGTGAGGCTCTGCCCGCCCGGCAACTGCTGGCCAGGCTGATTAAACTGCTGGATGACGGCAACAGAGGGCTGTCATGAGTTATGATCCGATCGACATAACCCTGATAGGAGCCAAAATAGCTCTGGTCTTCTTCGTAATCCTGACCCTGGCGGCCTACCTGGTTTTTGCCGAGCGTAAAGTGCTGGCCTGGATTCAGGATCGTAAAGGGCCCAACCGCGTCGGCCCGTTTGGACTTTTGCAGCCGCTGGCCGATCTGATCAAGCTGTTGACCAAGGAGGATTTCCGGCCGATCGGCGCGGACAAGTGGTTGTTTTATCTGGCACCGGCCATGGCGGCCATCCCGGCCATCATGATTTTTGCCGTCATCCCCTTTGGTGCGCCGCTGACGGTTTTCGGCCATAGCGTGGAGTTACAGATCTCCGACCTGAACGTGGGGCTGCTTCTCTTTTTGGCGCTCTCCTCGATTGCGGTCTACGGAGTTGCCCTGGGTGGCTGGGCTTCGAATTCAAAATATGCCCTGTTGGGGAGTATTCGCGGGCTGGCGCAGCTGATATCGTACGAGCTCTCCATGGGCTTGTCGCTGGTGCCGGTCGTCATGCTGGCCCGTTCCTTCCGGCTGTCAGATATCGTCGCCGCCCAGTCCGGCTGCTGGTTTATCGTCTATCAGCCGCTGGCTTTTATCATTTTTCTGATCAGCATCGCCGCTGAATGCAAACGGATCCCCTTCGATCTGCCTGAAGCGGAGGGGGAACTCGTAGCCGGTTTCCACACCGAATACTCCGGCATGCGTTTCGGTCTGTTTTTCGTGGGGGAATACATCAACATCATCGTGCTGGGGGGGCTGGCGGCCACGTTTTTCCTGGGGGGCTGGCACGGCCCCTGGCTGCCGCCGGTGATCTGGTTTTCAGGCAAGGTACTGGCGTTTGCCTTTCTGTTTATCTGGATGCGCGGCACCCTGCCCCGCCTGCGCTACGATCAATTGATGCATTTCGGCTGGAAGATCCTGACGCCACTGGCACTGGTCAATATTCTTGTGACCGGCTGGTGGCTCGTTTTGAGGGGCTGAATGAAGATATTTTCCGACATGACAGCGCTTATGACCGGCATGTGGATTACCTGGAAGCACATCTTCCGCAGGCCGGTGACGATCCAGTATCCAGAGCAGCGGCGCCAGCCCTACCCCCGCTACCGGGCCCGGATTGTGCTGACGCGCGACCCGGAGGGGGGCGAGCGCTGTGTGGCCTGCCAGCTCTGCTCGGCGGCCTGTCCGGTGGATTGCATATCGATGCAGCCGGCCGAAGGAGATGGCGGCAGACGGTATGCCGAATGGTTCCGGATCAACTTTGCACGCTGCATCTTCTGCGGGCTTTGCGCCGAGGCCTGCCCTACCCTGGCCATCCAGATGACCCCCGACTATGAAATCTGCACCCGGGATATCATGAACCTGATCTACGAGAAGGAAGATCTGCTGATCGACGGCTGCGGCAAATCAGCCGATTACAACTTCTACCGGCATGCCGGTATCGCGGTGACCCAGCCACGCGGCAACGGAGCAGAGGAACTGCCGCCGGTGGATGTACGGGGTTTGATGCCTTGATATGGAAACCTACCTCTTCTACATACTGGCGGTCGTGACCGTCATCGGCACCATCCTGGCGATTACCGAAAAACATCCGGTGCATGCCATCGTGCATCTGGTGACCTCTTTCTTCAGCCTGGCGGCGATCTTCTTCCTGCTGGCTGCGCCGCTGATTGCCATGTTTGAGGTCATCATCTATGCCGGCGCAGTTATGGTGCTGTTTATGTTCGTGATCATGATGCTCGACCCGGGGCGTACCGATCAAGCCGGTCGCCCTGGACTGCGGCAGTGGCTCCTGCCGGCCATCCTGGGGGTCATCATTCTGGTATCGATCGGAGTGCTGGCAGCAGGTTATGTCACTGCTCCCCATACCTCCAGCGCAATCACCGTTCGGGAGTTCGCCGTGACCCTGTTCCGGAAATACGGCGTCGCCATCGAGATCATCTCGATGCAGCTGCTGTTTGCAGTTGTCGGCGCACTCTACCTTGGCAGGAGGCGGGCACCATGATCGTTCCTCTGGCGCATGTCCTGGTCCTGGCTGTCATACTGTTCTGTCTGGGGCTGATCTGCACGCTGGTCTGGCGCAGTAACGTGATCATGATGCTGATCGGTATTGAAATCATGCTCAACGCCGCCATGCTGGTATTCGTCGGGGGGGCCTGCCACTGGGGGACGGCCGACGGCCAGGTGTTTGCCTTGATGATCATGGCCATGACATCGGCAGAGGTTTCACTGGCCCTGGCGCTGGTGGTCTATCTGCACCGCCGCCGGAACACCGTAGACACGGATGAATTCAGGGAGCTACAGGACCAATGAAACTCTACCTCGAACTCATAATTCTGCTTCCGCTGCTGGGCGGAATCTCCAATGCACTGCTGGGGGGCAGACTGTTTTCCCGCCGTTCAAGCGAGTTCGTTGCCTGCGCCGTTATCTGGGGCAGTTGTGCTGCTGCGCTGACCGCTGCTTATTCCTACCGGTCACCTGAAGTCGTGGAAATCGCCACCTGGTTGTCCGATTTCGACTTCAAAGCCCCACTTACCCTGTATCTTGACCCGCTTTCGCTTTCGCTCTGCCTGATGATCACCTTTGTCTGCGGATTGATCCATCTCTATGCCGTGGGATACATGCGCGACGATCACTGCTACGTACGTTTTTTTGCCCTGTTGAACCTGTTCGTGGCAGCCATGCTGACGTTAGTGCTGGCTGAGAACCTGCCACTTTTGTATCTGGGGTGGGAAGGGGTCGGCTTCTGCTCTTACGCCCTGATTGGATTCTGGTACTCCGATCCGAAGAACGCGACTGCCGGTCGCAAGGCCTTCATCGTTACGCGTATTGGAGATATCGGCCTGGGGATCGCCATCGTCTGGATGTTTGAACTGTTCGGCACCGAATCGATCACCCGTTTGAACCAGATGGGCAATCTTCTGCCGGTCGGCATTGTCACCGCCCTTGGTCTTTTGATGCTGCTGGCAGCCATGGGCAAATCGGCCCAGGTGCCGCTGATGGTCTGGCTGCCGGATGCCATGGCTGGTCCGACCCCGGTTTCGGCTCAGATTCATGCCGCCACCATGGTAACTGCCGGGGTTTACCTGTTGATGCGCATGTTCCCGCTGATCGGCTCCTCTACTACCGTTAGCGCTGCAATCGCCATCACCGGTGCGCTGACCGCCTTTTACGGCGCGACCTGCGCAGTAGCACAACGCGATTTGAAACGAATCCTGGCTTTTTCCACCATCAGCCAGATCGGCTACATGATGCTGGGGGTCGGGTCTGGAGCGATCACGGCCGCCACCTTCCATCTTCTGGTACACGCCTTCTTCAAGGCGCTACTGTTTCTGGGGGCCGGCTGCGTTATTACCACCCTGCACCACGAACAGGACATCTTCCGCATGGGGGGCTTGCGTCACAAACTCCCTGGCACCTACTGGCCGTTTCTGGCCGGGGCACTCTGTCTGGCCGGCCTGCCACTGACAGGAGGCTTTTTCAGCAAGGACGGTATCCTGAGTGCGGTCTGGCGCACGGGTGGTATGCTGTACGGCGGGCTGTATCTCGTGGGTCTGATGACGGCGTTTATTACGGCTGTCTATACCATGCGCATGCTGCTGGTGGTGTTTGGCGGGCCTTCGACTCCGCTCAGCCACCAGGCAGTAGATGGGGCGGATCTTACTGAGAATAAGGATAAGCGGATGGTGAGCGGAGTCGGACCGCTGCCGCGCATCATGGAGTGGCCTTTAATCCCGCTGGCACTTCTGGGGCTTGGCGGTGGCCTGCTTAACCTGCCGGAATATCTGGGGGGCGGCTTATTGCACTCGTTTCTGGCGCCACTTACCGGTCACGAGCCGACTCTGCCTCACGCAACCGAACTGCTGTTGCAGGGGAGCGCCGCCATTGTTGCCCTGGCAGGAACGGCAACCGCCTGGCTACGCTACGGCGGACAGCGGCGCTCCTTGCGCCTGAGCGAAGCGCAGCAGCCGGCGCGGGGTCTACAGGCTTTTTTACGTGAAGGGTGGCGGGTGGATCAGTTGTATGACCTGCTGTTTGTGCGCCCGTATGTCCGGCTGGCAACGCTCCTGTGGCAACGGGTTGACGAAGGGTGTATCGATGACAATCTGGATCGTACGTCAACTCAGCTGGGTCGGTTCGGAAACATGTTGGGCGGACTGGGACAGGGACGTGTTTCCCTGTCGCTGACCGGCATGGCGATCGCTGCCGCGCTGATGATCGCCTGGCTGGCGTGGATGACAGCATGAACACTTCGCTACTGCTGACAAGTCTGGTGTTTCTCCCGCTGGCCGGAGGTTTTCTGCTACTCTTTATGGGTGGGCGGGCACAGACAGCCAAAATTACCGCCCTTGCCATCGCCCTGCTTGAAGCGGCGCTGGCCTGCAGCACGTGGTTCTGCCAGGGTGCAATCCCGTCTGCGGGCGCTCCAGCGGGATTTTTCCTCTATGAAGATTTCCCCTGGATCGAACAGCTCGGCATCCGCTACATACTCGGCATGGACGGTATCAGCCTGCTGCTGGTAATCCTGGCGACCGTTGTCACGGTCATCGCCATGCTGGTCTCCTGGCGCTCGATCACGGAAAAAATTACCCTGCACTACCTGCTCCTCTTGGCAATGGAGTCCGGCATCATCGGTGTATTTCTCTCGCTGGATCTGTTCCTGTTTTACCTCTTCTGGGAGCTGATGCTGATTCCGATGTTCTTTCTGATCGGTATATGGGGGCATGGCCGCAACATTTATTCGGCGGTCAAGTTTTTCCTGTACACACTTGTCGGTTCACTGCTGATGCTGCTGGCCATCATCGCACTCTACCTGATTCACGGAGCTCAGAGCGGCATGTACAGCTTCAGTCTGGCCGCACTGCTCGGCACCCACTTCTCTCCGGCTACCGGCCTCTGGCTGTACGCTGCGTTCCTGCTGGCCTTTGCGGTCAAGTTTCCGATTGTGCCACTGCACACCTGGCTTCCGGATGCACATACCGACGCTCCGACCGCCGGCAGCGTGATTCTGGCCGGTCTGCTGCTCAAAACCGGCGCCTACGGGCTGATCCGTTTCGGCTACCCGCTCTTTCCGGAAGCGGCCCGCACACTGACACCGCTCCTGATCGGCCTGGCGGTAACCGGTATTATCTACGCCTCCTGGATCGCCTTCGCCCAGAAAGATATGAAACGGCTGGTGGCCTACTCCAGTGTCGGACATATGGGCTTTGTCGCCCTGGGTATTGCGGTCTGGACACCGGTGGCGCTCTCGGGCGCGCTCTTGCAGATGCTCAATCATGGCCTGACAACAACGGCTCTGTTTGCGCTGGTGGGGATGCTGGATGAACGCGCTCACACGCGCCAGATCGAGGATTACGGGGGATTGTGGGGCAAGATTCCGCTCTTCTCAGTTTTCTTCGTACTGTTTGCCATGGCATCAGCCGGACTGCCCGGCCTGAACAATTTTGTCGGCGAATTCCTCGTTCTGACCGGTTCGTTCAAAGCGGCCCATCTCGCGACAATCCTGGCGTTTATCGGCGTGATCCTGCCGCTGGTCTACACAGTGCGGCTGATACAGGAGCTTATTTTTCAAAAAGAGCGCCGCACGCTGCCGCTCTCAGACCTGACGCTGCGTGAGATGTCGGTTCTGGCTTTTCTGGCGCTGTGCGATATCTACATCGGTATGCATCCGGCGCCACTTTTGGACATTTTGAAACAGCCGGTTGCGCTTTTGACGGGAGGGGTGCCGTGACAGCTACGGATCTCTTCATAGCGCTACCAATCATACTGCTGGCTGTCGGAGCGCTGGTGACGTTGCTGGTCGGTGCAATTACCCGCACCACCAACATCGGAATCGTGATCGCACTGGCGGCAACTCTGGGCGCCGCGTTCTGGCTTATGCAGTCACCACCAACTCTTCCGGCACCGACACTGGGGCTTTCAGCCGGAGGATTGTCACGCCTGTTCGGGGTATTCTTCTGCCTGCTGGCAGCCGGAGTGCTCTGCCTTTCAGTGGCCTACAATCGTGAGCGCGGCATCAGCGGTGAGGAGTATCCGTCGGTACTACTTTTTACAACCTTCGGTATGCTGGCCCTGGCATCGGCGACAAATCTGCTGACGCTGTTTCTGGGGTTGGAAGCAATGAGTTTCGGTTTCTATATTCTGGTGGCAATCGATCTGCAGCGGGGGGTCTCCGGGGAAACCGGATTAAAATATCTGCTTCCGGGGGCGCTCAGCACCGCTTTCCTGGCTTTCGGCATTGCCCTTTTATACACCGTTTCCGGGACACTTTCTCTTCACGAGCTGATGCAGTTCACCTTGACGAGCGGCACGCCGGACCCGATTGCCCTGGCCGGCTGGGGCTGCCTGCTGGCCGGCCTTGCATTCAAGCTGTCACTGGCTCCGGCCCATCTCTGGACACCGGATGTGTATCAAGGGGCTCCGGCACCAGTGGTCGCGTTTCTCTCCGGCGGTTCCAAGGCAGCCACGATCCTCTTTTTGCTTCTGCTTCTTCCCCAGGCTGTTGATGTCAGCGCCCTGCGGATACCACTCTGTGCGTTGTCACTCTTCTCGATGATGATCGGAAATTGTGCCGCCCTGCGACAGAATCATGTCCGGCGCCTGATGGCGTACTCTTCCATCGCCCAGATGGGGTATGTCGTACTGGCCCTGCTTTCCGGTAAAAGCGGCGGTTATCAGGCGGCGGCCTTTTATGCCATCGCCTATGGAACGATCAGTCTGGCGGCCTTTGGCGCCATAACCGTTATCGAACGGAATGGTGGCGGAGAAACCTTGGATGATTATCGAGGAGTTGGCTCACGGCAACCGTTTGCAGCCGGCGTGCTGGCTCTCTCCCTGTTTGCCCTGGCCGGTATTCCACCTACGGCCGGCTTTACCGGCAAATTTCTGATTTTCAGCGCCGCCATCCGCTCCGGCGAAATAACCCTGGCCGTGACAGGTATCCTCCTGACCGCCGTCTCGGTCTATTACTACCTGAGAGTGGTGGTCGCCCTCTATTTCAACCATGCCGACAATACTGAAGACACGCAGCCCAGAAGCATCCCTACTGCCCCCGAATACGCCGTTCTGATAGCTGCAGCGACAACAATACTCATACTGGGACTCTGGCCAGGCAAGCTCATTGAACTACTGTCACGAGCTTAATTCGATCTGAAAGAAACGGGAATCAGGGTTTCATTGCGGAGATAACCTGTCTGATCATCCTAAATACGGCAGTTCATGAACCACAGAGCAACTGAGAAACAGATAAATCAGGCAGTTACATCAACAACTGACATAACCAAAATGGTGAGTGACTTTTTCTCGTTTTATTCTGAAATTTTCTTTGTTTTTGCTCAGTCGCTCAGTTGCTCTGTGTTTCAAATGCTTTTTCCAGGATAAATTCAGACAATATCTTCACTCCTAAATCTCTTGAAAAGCAGTGCACCAAGAATAAGGCAGTAAAAAAGGACATTGATGAACGGGTAAATTGAGCCGAGTTCATGGGATGATCCGCTCTCAATCAACGATGATGCCAACTGTTGAACGCCCAAGAGCTTCGGCCAGCAGAAATAAACGGCTTTCCACCAGGTCACGTCTGAGTGTGGCTGGGCGCCCGGTTGCTGTAGTATCGCCTGCGCTATCTGACTGTGGCTGGCAGCTGCTATGCCGTCTGCGACAAAGCCAATGGCACCAACAGCCAGAAGACACAGAAAAGCGACAATGTCGGACATCAGGAGAGACAAAAGCAGAACCGCAATAATCACAAAGAGCAGGTTAATTGAACAGAGAATCGAGGCGACGAGGTACCCCGGCATAAAAACCTTCAGATTGATGGATGTAATGAAGAACACAATGCCATGCAGGGTGAACATGAAAAGTACTGATAAGGCCCATAATCCGAGGATCTTGCCGGTAACATACTGCCAGCGGGCTATCGGCTTGGACAAAATGCACGCTTGCATGCCTTCGTTCCGGTCGCGTCTGAATATCCGCATCGAAAGCAGAGCCGTTATGACCATCACGCCAGCACCAATGACGTGAAAGGTCGCTTTCGATAACGTTCTGACAATGGTTGCGGCATCAAGAGACTGTCCGTTCACCATGTAGTTGCCTTGATAACATCCGCGAACAAGAAATACGCAGATTGCGCAGGTAACGAACATGACGACAAAACTTCTCTGCTGTACTTCGTCAATAAGCGTATATTTTGTAACCCTTGTAATGGGGGAAAGTGCTTTTGAAGTTTCCATATCAACCTTTTACGAGTCTTACGAACACATCTTCCAGCGTCTCACCGTCTTTGACAATGGCGGAAATGGTGTCTTTTACCAAGAGCTTGCCACGGTTGATTATTGCTGCGGTATCGCAGATTTTTTCGACTTCCGACAGCAGGTGTGAGTTTAAGAAGATGGTCATGCCTTGATCTTTAAGCGACTCAAGGAGCAGGCGGATTTCCCGGATACCGATGGGATCTAATCCTGAAGTTGGTTCATCCAGAATCAACAGTTTTGGATTTCCCATGAGAGCAGCGCCTAATCCGAAGCGCTGCACCATGCCTTTGGAATATGTGCCGACCTTCGTATTCTCCCGACCCTGCATTCCAATCAGCTCGACAATGCGCTTACAGTGATCTGTAGCCTCGGACCGGTCCATATCCAATAGTTCAGCACAGCGTAACAGGTAGTGCCACCCGGAAAGAGAAGCCGGGATATGGTGGTTTTCTGCAAGGTAACCAACTGATTTTCGGCATTCTGCTTGTAAACTTGAGATGCCGCTTAACGATAAGCTTCCCGAAGACGGCCTGGTAAAGTCGAGCAGCATCTTAACGATTGTCGTCTTTCCGGCTCCATTGGGTCCAAGCAGAGCAAAATACTCGCCTGGCGTGACAGAGAAGGATACATCGTCAACAGCAGTAAGAGAGTCATATAGTTTGGTAACGTTTTTTAATTTAATCATATGATGGGCGCTTATGAAATTTCGGCCAATTTGAGGACGGACTTGTCAGTAATCAAATCGCCAACCGCAGTGACGTAAGCTTGGAAGTGTCCGGAATTCAAGTGTTGTTCCAGACAGGTCAGGCTCTTCCAGTTCTCATAGAATACAAAGACAGCCGGATTGTCGTTGTCCTGATGCAGCCGGTACTCAATGCAACCTTCTTCCTGACGCGTAGGAGCAATCATTTTAAGAAGTTCAATCTTAACCGCTTCAATCTGGTCACTTTTTGCCGTTACCTTTGCCACAATGGTTATTTTTAACATAGTATCCTCGTTTTTCGTGGGATTGTTTTCGATGGACCTGTTCAACCTGTTCGGCGATTTCTCCGACGTGCTCATTTCATAGGAACATCCTCAGAGATGCACGACCATTCAGTAACAGTATACTGGAAGTAATACGGAAATCCTGCTTTGTCCAGTTCAGGAAGGTATGGCATGAGGGGAGCCGGGTGGCGGGTCCAAAAGACAAACCCGGAAACGTCTTCCTTCAAAAGGCTTACCCGGTGGAGTTTGGCCGGAAAGATCGGATTGGGATAGTAGCAGTATCCTGCTCGTATTCTGTTCATCAACCAAGTTGCATAAAAAGCCGGAATGTCTGTCCGGCGACTGGCGGATATGATCCGGCTCTGTCCAATCACTCTCATGCACTCCGCTTTATTGGAACGGCCTTTCCAAGAGTGGTTTGAGGAATTTATCAAAAACTACCAGCTGTTTTGCGGAGAGCAGGTCGACGTTCCCTTCGTTATCAAGTAAAAAGGTGCCGACACCGATGACAGTCCGTGCCAGATACCCGGTACCTTCAACAGCTCGTTCAATCTCGTCCCGCTGCTTGCTTAACAAGTTGCGCAGCTTTTTCAGATTAATTACCATAGCTTTTACTCCTGTTACCTTTGTTGCTGGTGATTAAAATTTTGTCGGCTGTCCGGTAGACGATACAACGCTGCTCCATAGCCGACCAGAGGGATCAATCTTCTTCCGGCTGCTTGTCGCCAGGGCAATAGGTACATGGACAAATTGATGATTCCAGAATCCAACGACCATATTCGTTCGGCCAGCCATACCGGCATGAGCAGCGTTGTGACCTAGTGATAAACAGAATGTTGCATCATGCGGGTTTGCCGGTTGGCTTCGGATTGTATAGCTTGGATCAATGTATTTCAGCGTCATTTCCATACCGATCTCTTTGAAGTGTGCATTAATTTTCTCTTTGAGGAAAAGCCCGATATCGGTAAGTTTTGTATTCCCGGAAGCGTCAAATTCACCGGATGCCGTCATTAACTCTTGTCCAGCGCCTTCCGCAACAACGATAACCGCATGACCACGCTGCCTGATTCTCTGCTCTAAATCAGTAAGTAATCCGGGTAATGTGAACGGCGCTTCAGGAATCAAACAATAATTAACCTGGCAATCTGCCATCGCGGTATATGCGGCAATAAACCCGGAATCACGCCCCATCAGCTTTACCAGACCGATGCCGTTACGCGCTCCGAGTGCTTCGGTATGTGCAGCATAGGTTGACCTTCGTGCTTCGGAAACAGCCGTTTCAAAGCCGAATGTGTTTTGCAAATATGAAATGTCATTGTCGATAGTTTTCGGGATTCCGATGACGCTGATCGATTTTCCTTGACGGACAATTTCTTCTGATATTTTGGCCGCCCCCTTCAGTGTTCCGTCGCCTCCGATAGTAAACAAAATGCCAATGCCAAGTTCCGAGAGTGTTGCTACCATCTCCGCTGGATCTTGATGACCTCGCGATGAACCGAGAATCGTTCCGCCGGATTCTCCTATCCGGCTCACAAGCTCCGTAGTCAGTTTGAGGGGTGTATGGCCGTAACTGTGTACAAGCCCTTCATAGCCATAGCGAAACCCATAAATATTCTGAACACCGTAATGGTGATGCAGACTCATTACTATGGCGCGGATAACGTCATTGGTTCCAGGACAGAGGCCACCACAGGTGACAATTCCACAGGAGATTGCGGCGGGATCAAAGAAAATCTTCTGCCGAGGGCCTGCAACTTCAAATGATAACGGTGCAAGATTGTCGGCAATGCGCCGTTGAATTTCGTCAAAACTTGAATGATAGAGAAGACGCTCATAGCTATCACAGAAGCACTGAGCCGACATCGGTGACGAATACCGGTTTTTACCAAGACACGGGACTTCAAAGTCATTTCTGGACAGGCTTTTATGTGACATCTTGATCCTCGTTTACATAGCCAGAAGAGATAATTAAAAGGGCTACAGTGCAAAGACGTAACCCATTGTTTTTACTGGAGGCAGTCGTTATAACTACTGTTATAACCATATAATTTACTTATGCTTTGAATGTTTATATTTTTATACATACCCCTAAAGCTACCCCTAAACATTTTTGCGTACCGTATTTACGCCTCAATTCTTTTGAGTGAATATGACAGGAATACCGGATTCTTTCCAACAAATAATTGCATCCTGATTATCACTTTACGACCAGCACAATAATCAAGATTTTCAATAGCTCGGATCTTGAGAGAGTGGTTTGCGGCCTTTTGCAAATCACTCTTGAAAGTCCGAACCATAAGGAATCTTTTGAATGACTCTGGCATACCAATTGAAATTCTTTCCTAATTACCGATTCAACTCCCTAACTCAACAATAGCAAACCAGCGAGATTAAACGAACGTGATACTGAACCGGCGTGAGATTAAACGAACGTGATACTGAACCGGCGTGAGATTAAACAGACGTAATAAAATCTAGAGCTATCGAGGTTACAGCTGAAGGCTGGATTTCTGAAGTCAAGAAAGAGATAAAGTCACCTAAAAAAGGGCTCATCCTTTCTGAGGGCGAGATACTACAGGAATATGCAGAAGTCGGACTGCGCAGACAGATAGAGGATTTCCTTGCCGTTTACAACGGCATCAGAAGTGGAGAAATAAAAATTCCTGGAATTTCAATTGCGTGCGGAGCAACAAAATACCTCGGCTTCATTCAAACTGAAGACGCATATACAAGCGCCAGCCTATATATAACTCCTGAGCGTATTCCTCAAATTGATGTATGGACAGTAAAAGACAAGGAATCCTCTGTGGCTATGGCATTGAATGAGCTTGGCATTGAACCGATCCCGATGAAGAAATCCTCCGGGAAAGTAGGAAAGATTCCACTCCAGAAATTTGATCGTTTAGCATTTGTGGCATTCCTTAATGCGTTAGGTCAGTCTTGAAACATAACTTTAAGTTCAACCAGGCTTACGACCTGCCCGAAAACCCGGCAGGTCAAAGCCATGCCCGTTGTGTGAGGGAAAATGGAATAAAAAAGTAGTGACAATTAATAATGATACCGTGCCTGAAGAAAATCAATTCTGTCATCACGAACAAGATAGACTATTCTGTGTTCTTGTGTGAGGCGTCTCGACCAAGTGCCAGATGAAAGGTATTTTAGCGGTTCTGGCTTTCCGATGCCAGTAAATGGGTCGCGCATGATTGCTTCAATCAAATCAAAAGCCCGCAACGCGACTTTTCGATCAGTCTGCACCCAGTGACGCAAATCTTCACGGAACTCCGGCTGAAAAACAGTGTCCCGCTGTTTACTCTTCAAGACCAACCTCGGAACGAAGGGATTTCACTGAAGATGCTGCGCCAGTCCCCTTCAGTGCACGCTCCAGTGCAGAAAGAAGCCTTTCGGCATTTTTGGGGGAACGCAGCAGGTGAGAACTTTCCACCAGGCTTTGCAGTTCATCAGCAGCAATCATAGCCACATTGTTACCCTTGCGACGACGAATAAGAACTATCTCTCGATTTTCTATTACCTCGTCACAAAGTCCGGCTAAATTGGCTCTAGCATTGGTATAGGTTGTTTGTAGCATATCAGCGCCTCCTTTTTACGTACAGGAATACTGTACAGCATGATTTGTGGCCAGTCAAGAAGTCAAATTCGAAGGACAAATATCCAACTTGCGGAACGACCAGACCGCCCGGAAAGGCTGGGCGGACTGGTCAGCCTTATGACGTTGAAAGGAATTAAAATGAATATCCTATATTATCCGTATTTATAGCATTAGTGCTGTTGGCAAGATTTACTCCAGTACATGCTGGAAATTATGAGGTCAGCGTCACTCGGAAAGGATCAAATACTGCTATGAGTATGCGTACTCTGAGGAAGCAATTCTTAAGTCCACTGGTTATTCAGGCAAGTTGATTTTTTTAAATAATGGTACAAGTTGTGACGTTAAATCAGTTTATCCTGCATTCCCGGTTTAATGTAACGAGGTTGGAGATTCAATATCCATAGCCTCATAAAGTTCTATTTGTCGCTTCGTTACTTCACCCATGCGTGGATCACGCCCGGGATACTCGAAACAT
>DUZX01000032.1 GCA_013349325.1 Desulfuromonadales bacterium | reverse complement strand
TTGCTGAGTAGCGCAAAGTATCCGTAGTTTTTCTTTGCTTCATCGATGGCCTCCTGCCTGACAGTGACCTTCGTTCCCCTTATTGGGGTACTCTTGCTATCGAAATATTTGGCATACTGTTTCTCATGTTCCAGCGTTTTCTTGCCGCTTTCCAATTCGCCCTGAAGTGTGCCAAGTAGGATGTTGAAGCTCTTCTCATCTTCCAGGGCTTTTTCACTGTTAAAGTAAAGGTGCAGATACATCCGACTGCCATTCCGGCAGGTTTTTAGCCGGAATCCAGATTCTAAGTGACTGATAAAACTGGATCCCCGATAGAGGCATTCGGGGATGACAGGCTTTTTTGCTCGTATGTTGACAGTACTCAATAGTTACAGAATTTTTTCAAGAACAGCCGACTGGCTTATCTTTCAGAAAAGCGGCCAGCGCAGTACGGTCTGCGGTAGCCTCAGGAAGTATACTGGCGCGCTGTTTGAGGATCTGGAGCAAATCTGTGCAGATTGTGCAGCTTTCGCTGCTGAGCGAATAGTGCTTCCAGACAGCTTCGCGACGGATATCAACCCAGCAGCTCCGTTTCAGGTAAGCCAGATGGCGCGAAACCGTGGATTGCGGCAGCTTGAGAACTGCCATCAGATCGCAGACGCACAATTCACCTTCGGCTTGCAATAAAAGAATGATTCGAAGGCGAATCGGGTCGGAAAGTGCTTTGAGGGTTTGAGCGAGATGTTTCATGAGGATGGTATATCGTGAGATTGAACCTTCGTCAACAGTCATACTTCCAGCGTATATCCGACCATAGCCACCTGAAACGCCTTCGGGAGTTCCCGCGACAGACGCGCTGATGCTGCAAACCCGGTACAATGGCTGGCGGCCAGTTTTTTGATGCCCCGTAATTTGAGTTCGACTATCGTTTTTTCGATCTGTTGTTGACTGCAAAAACCGAGGTGCGTTCCGCCGACGATCGCGGTTACATCACGCCTGCCGGTCATGACTGCAACATGCTCCAGCGTATTAATTAAACCGGCATGGCAGCACCCCAAAATGAGAACTAAACCTGTACCGCTCTCCAGCAGCAGCGACTGATCGTCCGGCGTGGCATCAGGTTCCCGGCCGCAACAGTCACCGTATAATCCATGGTCCCCAGTTTCGAAATCAGTGACTCGCGGCACCTCTCCCGTCAGATGAATACCGGGAGCGATGCTGCGAAACTCTGTTGAAAGATCGAACGAAGCGCCTGCCGCTTCCAATTCATCACGACTGGCCGGCATGCCGATCGGGAAGCACTCTCCGTTGTCTTTAATCCGGTAACGTGAGTTGAATACGGAAGGATGACAAGAAACGTGCTTGGGTCCGCACTGCCCAAGTAATGGTTTGAGACCGCCGGCGTGATCATAGTGCCCGTGCGAAATGACTACCTGTCTGACCAGAGAGAGATCCCTGTTCATACGGCGGGCGTTGTGCACAAGCGTTAACCCCTGGCCGGTATCAAACAGCAGTGGCGCGCCCTCTGCTGGCTCGATCAGCGCAGAAAAACCATGCTCGCCGAGAGTGCCGGAAAGTGGTCCGACCGAATTTTCACACAGTATCGTAATCTTGAATTTCATGTATACAGGGGCCTCTGAATGTATGATGTAATTTGTGTTGTAGTTTCGCACAAAAACAGAATCATTTTGATAATCCTTGAGTTTGAACATGGTGGTGATACTCCTGAAAGTTCGTGTGAGTCAACTGTGTTGACTCACAATGTAATATCATATAGAATATCACCTATGCGATATCTGATTGACACATGCGTTTTAATTTCGGCATTACGTTCATCTGCCGGTGCAAGCCATAAAGTCCTGAAAGCAGCTTTAGATGGGGCTTTACCTGTATTGATGCATTATAAGCTACTAGCAGAATACCGCTCAGTCCTTTTCAAATCTGAGCAGTTATCGATGATTTCACAAACCGAATACGAAATTGAACGTCTGCTTGCATATTTGGTTGCTATTGCAGTTGAAAGCAAGGTCCGCTACCTGTGGCGACCGAATCTGTCTGATCCTGGTGATGATTTTGTTCTGGAAATTGCTGTTTCCGGTCAACCGGCCACGATTGTGACTCATAACACAAAGGACTTCACACGAGGCGAACTCTATTTCCCGCAGATAGCAATCTGCACTCCGCACTACATTGTCAGGGAGGTACTAACCCATGAGTAAACAAAAAGGATTTCTCCTCAGGCTTTCGGATGATGATCGTAACCGCGCTCGTGGCCTGGCTTCACAAATAGGTTATTCCGAAAATCGGCTCTACGCAGAAATGATCCATGACGGTCTGCTTATTCAAGAACAGGTCAATTATTATTCGGCCCTTAAAAAAGTGGGTGCAACTATCGAAAAAGATGAAGTAATGGCGATACTTGCTAAAACTCCTGCATCTCCTCCCGAGCCATCGGATACACCTTAAGCACACGGAACATACTCACCGCGCCTTGATGTCGTAGGGAATCTGTTTTAAAGGTGATGCCGGATTCACGCAGCCGCGCTTCTCCCAATCTGGTGGCTTCTCCGTAGATGATCCGAGGGCCGCTGTGCGGACATGCCTCGTCCTAGTGCAAGACCCCCGAGGTTTTAAATTCCTCGGGGGTCTGATTGATGTCAACATGATTGCAATCCGGAATAATAATGCAAAAGTTTATTTGCAGCAGCCGCCGTTCTTCGGAAAGCGGGGCACACCCATCTTCTGTAGGATATTGAACATCGGACAGAACTGGGTAAACCCGGATTGAAAAAGGTTCAGGCCGACAAAGCCGGTAAACCAGAGCCAGTTGGGTGAATGGAAATGCGCCAGGACCAACGAAAGCATGACAAATGTCCCCGCCACAATGCGCACGATGCGCTCCACATAGAATTCTTCCTTCATGGTGCTTACTCCTTCTTTATGAGTTGATTCGAACCGGATAATGCCGCTCTTTCCAATTTTGAACAAGATAATACAAAATCGGAATCGTTACCCGTGAAAGTGTGGTTGAAGCGATCTCGCCGAACATCATGGCCAGTGCCAATCCCTGGAAGATCGGGTCGAAGACGATTACAAAACTCCCCACCACCACAGCTGCTGCGGTCAGCAGCATCGGGCGGAAACGTACGGCACCGGCCTCGATGATGGCTTCGTCCAGCGACATCCCCTCGCGTCGTTTCATCTCGGCAAAGTCAATCAGGATGATCGAGTTTCGCACGATGATTCCGGCCAGCGCGATAAAACCGATCATGGAAGTGGCGGTGAAGAAAGCCCCGAAAAAGGCATGTCCCGGCAGAATGCCGATCAGGGTCAGCGGAATGGGGGCCATGATCACCAGCGGCGTGGTGAAATCCTTGAACCAGGCCACCACCAGGATGTAGATCAGCACCATCACGGCACCAAAGGCGATACCCAGATCGCGGAAGACTTCATAGGTGATGTGCCATTCGCCATCCCACTTCATACCGATATGCTCTTCGCTCCAGGGCTGGCGACTGGCCAGCACTTCGATCTTCCGCCCGTCCGGTGTCGCAATCGCATCGATCTCTTTCTGCATCTTGAGGATGGCGTACACCGGCGCTTCGATCTGCCCGGCGACGTCGCCGATCACGTAGATTACGTTCTTGAGATTCTTGCGGTAGAGCGTTTTCTCTTCGTTGGCAGTGCTGGTCCGTACCAGTTGTGACAGCGGCACGCTGCCGACGCTCCCCTGAACATATACCGACGAGAGCTGCGCCACGGAACTGCGCTGGGCAACCGGCAGTCGCAGGTTGATCAAAACCGCTTCCTTATCTTTGGGCAGATGCAAGAGGCCGACATCCTGCCCGGCCAGCGCGATGCCGAGCGTGCGGGCCACATCCTCAACGGCAACACCGGAGAGAGCCGCTTTCTCGCTGTCTACCACAAACGAAACTTTTTTCTGATCATCCTCTCGGTACCAGTCCACATCGACGACACCGGCTGTTTTGGCAAGGATAGCTTTTACTCGTGAAGCGACCGTGGCGCGACTGGCGTCATCCGGCCCGTAGACTTCTGCCACCAGGGTTGCAAGCACCGGTGGGCCGGGTGGAATTTCGGCCACTTTGACCCGCGCACCGTATCTGTCGGCAATCGCTTTAACCAGCGGTCGTATCCGTTTGGCAATCGCGTGTGATTGATCTTTTCGTTCATCCTTGGGCAACAGATTGACCTGAATATCGGCCAGATTGCTGCCTTTGCGCAGGTAGTAATGCCGCACCAGACCGTTGAAGTTGAAGGGGGCGCTGCTGCCGATATAGAGCTGGAAATCGGTCACCTCCGGCACTGTCCGCAGGGCATCGCCCATCTCGCGGGTGATACGGGCAGTCTGCTCCAGCGGCGTGCCGTCCGGGGCGTCGATGATCACCTGCAGCTCGTTCTTGTTATCAAACGGCAGCATCTTGACCGTGACCGCTTTGAAGTAGATCAACGAGCAGGAGAGCAGCAGTAGAACCACAACGGAGGTCAGGAAACTGTAGCGCAGATGTTTTTCGTGGATCAGCCGCCCCATCCAGTGGCGATAGAAGGCGGTCAGCTTCGACTCCTCACCTTTTTCACCCGAACCGTGATGCGATTCTCCCTTCATGAAACGGAAGGCAAAATAGGGGGTCACGATAAAGGCGATCAGCATCGAGAAGAGCATGGCCATACTGGCGCCAACCGGAATCGGACGCATGTACGGCCCCATCAAACCCCCTACGAATCCCATCGGGAGAATTGACGCAATTACGGCAAAGGTTGCCAGCACGGTCGGGTTACCGATCTCATCGACGGCCTGTATGGCGGCATCCAGCGGTTTCATAATGGTGGTGGTGAAGTAGCGGTGGATATTCTCAACCACCACGATGGCGTCATCCACCAAGATACCGATCGAGAAGATCAGGGCAAACAGCGTGATCCGGTTGAGGGTGTAGCCGATCAGGTAGAAGATCAATATCGTCAGCGCCAGGGTGACCGGAATGGCGATTGCCGCCACGGCACCGGCACGCCACCCCATAAACAGGGCGATCAGGATCGTGACCGAAATAGCAGCCAGAAACATATGGAACAGCAGTTCGTTGTTCTTCTCTTTGGCGGTCTCGCCGTAATTGCGGGTCACGCTGACCTGCACATCCGACGGGATCAGTTTGCCTTTAAGTGACTCGATCTTTTTGGCGAGATCTTCTGCCACCCAGGTAGCATTGGCCCCTCTCCGCTTGGCGACGGATATGGTTACGGCGGCATAGTCCTGTTTTTCTGCGCCGCTGAGACCTGTGGCATGCGCCGCCGGACCCAACCCCATAAAGACGTAATCATCGGCTTCTTTACCACCATCCGTAACCTGGGCTACATCCTGCAGATACACCGGCTTCGCACGAAAAACACCAACCACCAGGCGTTTGACGTCGTCACCACTCTTCAAAAATCCACCGCTGTCAACCAGCAGCTCCTGATTGCCGCCGGAAAAGGAGCCGGCCGGAAGTGAGCGGTTACCTTTCTGCAGCGCGGCGGCTATCTGCAGCGGCGAGAGTCCGTAGCCGGCCAGTCGCGGCGCATCCAGCAGGACGCGAACCTGACGGGCGCGGCCACCCTTTACCTCCGTCTCAGCAGTGTTCTCGCTCTTTTTCAACTCATCAGCCACTTCCAGTGCGACGGTTCGCAACGTGGCGTGATCGTAGCGTTCCGACCAGAGTGTCACCGCCAGAATCGGAACGTCGTCAATCGACTTTGGCACAACCAGCGGCTCACCGGCTCCGGTCGGCAGGACGGCACGATTGCTCATGACTTTGTTGTAGAGCTTGACCAAGGACTCTTCCATCGGCTGCCCGACCAGGAAACGAACGGTAATAATGCCCATGCCGGGGCGGCTCATCGAGTAGAGGTACTCGACCCCTTTGACCTCCCAGAGTTTGGACTCGAACGGCTTGACTACGCGTTCCTGAACCTCCTGCGGAGAAGAGCCGGGCATCGGCAGATAAATATCCACCATCGGCACGACAATCTGCGGTTCCTCCTCGCGAGGGGTCATCTTGACGGCAAAGAAGCCGAGCAACAGAGAGGCGCCCACGATCAGCGGCGTCAGCTTCGAGTTGATAAAGGCGCGGGCTATTTTTCCGGCGAAGCCGAGCTTGGTCATGACTTATTCCACCCTTGATCCTTCGCTGACTTTTTCAACACCACCGCTGACGATACGTTCACCAGCCGATAAACCGGACTGGATTTCAACTCTGTCGCCAACTGCTTTACCAACCTTGACCAGTCGCATGCGGGCGACAGCATCTTTCCCGACGCTCCAGACTGAGGTCAGAGAGCCGCGTTCGACAATAGCTTTCTGTGTAACGAAGATGCCTACGGCACTGCTCTGCAGGGCGATGCTTCCGCGCCCGAACATGCCGGATGTGAT
This sequence comes from Desulfuromonadales bacterium, assembly GCA_013349325.1. Taxonomy (GTDB): domain Bacteria; phylum Desulfobacterota; class Desulfuromonadia; order Geobacterales; family Pseudopelobacteraceae; genus JACRCG01. The sequence goes on along the minus strand of DUZX01000032.1, from coordinate 39,232 downwards.
CCCTTTCTGAGTCAGCGCTATTTTGGCAATGAACGTGCGGCTGGCGGCATCGGCGGCTGGGACGATCTCACTGATTTTTGCATGGAAGGTCGCCTTCAGGGCATCCAGCGTAACCTCGACACCGGTCCCGGGTTTCACGGCCGGTGTCAGTGATTCCGGCACCGCCAGCTCCAGCTGATAACTGCCCTGATCCTCAATCGTCATCAGCGCTTGAGCCGGGAAGACCGTCGCTCCCAGATCAGCCTGTTTACTGGTTATTATACCAGACAGAGGTGCTGTGATCTTTGTATAGCCTGCCATGACGGAGGCTGCCTGCGCTCCCGAGCGGGTCTGTTTCAGGCGTGCTTCGGCCCGGGATACCGCCTGAGCGGCCAGGTCCCGCTCGGTCTGTTTGCCATCAAACTCCTGACGCGTGACGGCCTGTTCGGTGAACAGTTTCTGATAACGTTCAAAGGTTGTATCAGCCAGTTTCTTGCGGGAACGAGCCTCCTCAAGCGCACGCTCGGCTTCATCAATTGCGGAAACGGCCACGGCTGCGTTGGCCTGATTTTCCTGGGCATCCAGCTGAACCAACAGCTGCCCCTTACTCACGCGGTCACCTTCACGCACCTTGAGAAGATTGATGGTGCCGGGTATGCGCGCCGAGACAACGGCACTGGTGCGGGCTCGAACGGTTCCCATCAGGTCAATCGTTTCTGGCCGGAAGCTGGTCGTGACGGTTTCCAGCTGGACGCCGCTCACGAACGGAGCTGCTGCAACCTCTTTTTTGCTGCTCTCCTTATGTTTCGCACCACAGCCGGCAAGAACGCTAAAAAGTGAGATTGCAAGGATGGCTCTGCCAAAAGCGGGCAACGCTGGTGAAATATATCCGGCATTCGTCATTTCGTCATCTCCTTCAAAAAGATCCCGGCAGTGTAATAGACATACCCGCGTGCCAGGGCATAATGTGCTTCCGAATCAACCAGGTCGGCTCTGATCCGGTTTAATTCAGTCTGGGCGTCGATCAGCTCAAGCATGGTGGCCAGCGAGTTTTCATAGCGTCTGCTCACAAGACGTACGGTCTCTTCGGCATCCTGCAGTGTGTGAGCGGCAACGTCGAGGCGCTTGCTCATCTCTTCACTGCGCAGAAGACTCTCTCTGACCCGCAGAACAGCTTCACGACGTGCATCTTCCTGCAGTTCCGCTGCGGCAGATTTTTCAGCAATCACCCGGTCCCGTTCACGAGAGCGCTTGAATCCGTCAAACAGCTGCCAGGTCAGAGCAACACCGGCGTTCCAGGAGTCATTGTCCGATCCGAACGGGGTGGCATGAGAGTTCATCTGGTATGATGCAAAGCCGTCCAGAGACGGAAAGTATGCGCTCGTGGCCAGACGCAGGGAAGCATCAGCTTTCTCATACTCTTTCCGGGTCAGTTGCAGTTCAGTTCTGTTTTCAAGAGCTGCCGCACACAGCTCTTCAGGAGAATGCAGCAGCGGGACGGCGACTATCTTTGTGTCAGTAATGCCGAGTGTGTCGCCCTCTGTGAGACCGATCAGACTGGCCAGTTCCATGCGCGCAATGGTGAGGTTGTTGTCGGCGCTGATACGCTGCTGTTCATTGGATGAAAGCTGCGTTCGTGCCCGCAACTCATCCGAGCGCAGACCGACACCATTCTGATTGCGCACCCCTGCAATCCTGAGATATTCGCGGGCTTCAGTGACCGCCTGTTCAGCGGCACGCAGGCGGGATACAGCTTTCTGGACGTCAAGATAGCGGCTGAAAACCTTGAAAGCGGTCTGTTGTTGAGATTCGACGAGCCGTGTTTCCTGAATGTCTGCAGATGCGACCGCGATATCTCTCGTGGCCGCATTTGCAGGATCATAGATCGGCAGCCTGACGGCCAGAGCGGTTCTGAAATCGTGCTGCGTTTCAGGTCTGTTGAGATTGGTGATCAGGAAATCATTCTGCGTGAAGCGCCCTTCATCAAGTTTCATCATGAAGGTCTGCGTTGGTGAGTTTGATACGTTGAAGCTCTCTTCAAAAGCGAGCGTCGGATAGTAACGGGATGTTGCGATGGCAACACCCTTTCGCGAAGCTTCAGCGCTAAAGCCGACTGCCCGTACCCGGTGATTTTGCTCCACCGACATGCGAATGGCGTCTTTGAGGCTGAGCTGGTAGGATTCCGCTCCTGCTACAGTGGCTTGCACGACAAGGATACAAATAATAGAGACTATAAACCCGATCATAACCGCTCCCTGCAACAAAATATAGTGATAATAATATATTCTAAATTCAATATGTCAACTAAATTATTACTGACAGAAGCCGGAAGGGGTCTTGACGCCGTCATGAGGCCATGTATAGTGTGCAGCAGGTACGGATTTTAAGGAGGTGTGCGCAATGCCGATTGTGATGTGGGATAAAAGCTTTCTTCTGGGAGTTACACAGTTCGATGAACACCATCAGCATCTGGTAGGACTGCTCAATCAGGCCTACGATGATTTTACCGCCGGCGCGACGCCAGAAAGTGTCAGCAGCATACTCGATGAACTTGTTGACTACGCCTCCTACCATTTTTCAGCCGAAGAGCTCTGGATGCGGGAGCAGTCGTATCCCAAACTGGAGGAGCAATGCCGCGAACATGAGCAGTTTTCCAAACGGATTACGCAGATGTTGAACGATCAACGCAGCGACAAAAAGTTCTTAATGCTGGAAGTCATGACGTTTCTCAATGACTGGCTCACCCATCATATTCTGAAGGTTGATTCGGAATATGGACTCTATATCGCCGCCAAGGGTATGCCGATCAACCTGGCCTGATCGCTCACGGGCGCCCGCTACCCGGGAGGCCAGGCGAATTCCCGTCCCGCCAGAAGGTGAAAATGAATGTGAAAAACCGACTGCCCCGCTCCTGCCCCGTTGTTCTGCACGATCCGGAAGCCTGATTCGGCGTACCCTTTCTGGCGGGCTATTTCGCCCCCTTTCCGGCAGATATACCCCACCAGTGCATCTTCATCGGTAGTCATATCCAGGCAGTTGACAAAATGTTTTTTGGGCAACAGCAGCAGGTGCAGCGGAGCCTGTGGGGTAATATCCTCGATGACCAGCAACTGTTCATCTTCAAAAACTTTCTGTGAAGGTATCTCGCCCTTGATTATTTTACAGAACAGACAGTTTTCCATATCAGACTCCTTTATGACCGTTATCCGGTTTCTGCAATAGTATCAAAAACTCACGGTTACCATCCGCCCCGGTGATCGGTGATTCGCAGACCCCGATTACCCTCAAACCCAGATCAAGCGCATTTTTTGTAACATCTCCAATTACATGTTCGTGGACAGCGGCATCACGAACGATGCCCCCCGTGCCAACTTCACCCCTGGCAACTTCAAACTGCGGCTTGATCAGAGCAATAATTCGGCCACCCGGTTTTACTAACGCCAGCGTAGCCGGAAGTACTTTTGACAGCGAAATGAACGAGGCGTCTATGACCGCCAGATCTGGAACAACGTCAAGCTGATCGGGTGTGACGGTACGGATATTGGTCTTCTCCATGCTGACAACGCGCGGGTCCTGCTGCAGCTTCCAGGCCAGCTGACCATAACCGACATCGATGGAAAAAACCCGTAACGCGCCCGCCTGCAGCAGACAATCGGTAAAACCGCCGGTTGAAGAACCGACATCGACAGCCACCATGCCGGTCACATCAATGTCAAAAGCATCCAGAGCCCGTCGCAATTTGAGCCCGCCACGACTCACGTAGGGAATCACCGCCCCCCGAAGACGGATATCAGCGTCATTCGCCACCTGATGTCCCGACTTGTCAACCGTATGATCAGCCACGACCACCTTACCGGCCATAATCAGGGAACGGGCTGTTTCAATCGTGGGGGCCAGGCCGCGTTCCAGTAGCAATGTATCAAGGCGTTGTTTGGTCATGGCGATTACTTCGGAATAAAATCCTCGCGGGAACCTATCTTCCCGAGCGCTGCCACGATCAAGCGGGCGCAATCCACCAGATCCGAGAGCGCAACCGTTTCAACCGGAGTGTGCATATAGCGCAGCGGGATCTTGACCAGCGCCGTAGCAACACCGCCACGTGAAATCTGCATGACGTTGGCATCGGTTCCGGTACCACGCGGGCTGGCAGTGAACTGGATGGCTATTTTTTCGTTCTCGGCGGTAGTAGACAGCAACTCGTACAGCGGCGGATTGATGTTGGCGCCACGCGCCAGGATCGGTCCTTTACCCAGAGCAACGTCACCGTTATGTTTTCTGTCCACATCCGGCTGATCGGTCGCAAAATCGACCTCGACACAGATGCCGATATCCGGATTGATCGTATAGCAGCTGGTCGTCCCGCCCCGCATACCGATCTCCTCCTGCACGGACGAAACGCCGTACAGATCAACCGGCAGTTTCTTGTCGGAAGCGGCCACCAGACGCAGCACTTCGGCCACGACAAAGCAACCGGCCTTGTCATCGAAGCCGCGCGAAGCGACACGATCCCCCTGAAGCCGAATAAACGAACTGTCAAAGGTGACGGCATCCCCTACCCTGACCAGTTTTTGGGCTTCCTTCTTGTCGGCAGCACCGATATCGATATACTGCGCTTCCAGTTTGACAACCGCATCACGGTCCTTGGCATCCATCAGGTGAATCGGTTTTTTACCGATCACACCCGGCAGCGGCCCGGCAGAAGTATGAACGTTAACCAGTTTTCCAGGGGTCAAGTGAGCATCCACACCGCCAACAGCGGCAAAATAGAGAAAGCCCTTATCATCGATATACTTGACCTGTAGGCCGATTTCGTCGGTATGACCGACAATCATGACCGTCGGGAGATTTTTCCCCTTACCGCCGATACGGGCAAAGACATTGCCCATCACATCAGTGGTCAGTTCATCGCAGAAGGGAGCCACATAATCGCGAAAAACGCGCTGGGCCGGTTGCTCATAACCGGAGGGACTGGGTGCCTCCAATAATTTTTCAAGAAATTTGAGAGATTCTTTACGCATGGTCACACCTCATACATGGAATAGTTCAGATCATAAATGATGGAACGGCTGCTGCACGACTGATTAGTTTTTATCGTAATTTCTTCTTTCACCAGAGAGGCGTCCGGGGAAACCCGCAGCTGCACTCCTCGCCGTGAGAGCACCTCCAGCGTGCTCCGTTTCAGCCCGATTACGTCCGACAGACGGGCCGGATGACACAGCACGGTGGCATGACTGCCGTCAGCAACGAAACGATCGATCAGATCCGCGTAGAGCTGCGAGCGCACCAGCTGTCCCAAGGCCGGATGCCAGCAGCCGGCCAGCACGGTATCATTATTAAGACCGGCATCGGCCTGCAGCCCGATCCGGATCACCGGCGTTCCGGAACGCATGGCCTGCTGCAGAAGGATTTTACAGAGAGCGATACCTCGGCCAAGATCCAGCGGCACAAAATCCCCGCCGGCATAACGTCGGGCCAGCTCCGTTCCGCGCAGGACAACGGTCGGATAGAGCCGGATGAAATCTGCCCCGGCAGTAATGGCCCGTTTCAGCGATTCCAGCGCAGATACGGGCGTATCCCCCGGAAGTCCCGGCATCAACTGGGCTCCGGCCTGGAGGCCATGCGCCCTGACACAGGCGATCGCCTGTACTGATGCAGCTGCCGTGTGTCCGCGCCCGGAAGCTGCCAGCACACTGTCGTCCAGCGACTGCACACCCAGCTCGATGATACGCACTCCGCGTGCTGCCAACCACTCCACGCGTTGGTCGTCGATATAATCAGGGCGCGTTGAAATACGGATGGCAGCCAGCTCGCCTCGCTTCAAAAGCGGTTGCAGAGGCTCCAGAAGAGCCGCCTGGGTGCCATGCGGCAGAGCGCTGAAACTGCCGCCGAAAAAAGCAACTTCCAGAGGGCGCCCGGCTGCCGTCACGCGCCAGGCTTCACACCTGGCTAGCAGCTGCTCAGCGGTTGGCAGAGCCCCCTGCGAACCGGAAATAGTACGCTGATCGCAAAAAACGCAGGTATGCGGGCACCCTTGATGACTGATAAAAAAAGGTACCGTAACCGGCTTCACCTCGGCTCTCCAGCGCCGGACTGCAGTACCGCCAGCGCAGCTGCGGCGGCGGCCTGCTGTGCTATCTTCTTGGATTTGCCCTGACCACTGCTAACGAGCGTGCCATCAATGAGGAGCTGAAAAACAAACAGACGATCATGTGCCGGGCCTGATTCCTCAATTAAACGGTACTCGGGAGCAGAGCGGTCATGCGAAGAAAGGTACTCCTGCAAAGCGCTCTTTGAATCGCGCCCCAGCACAATATTCTGCGGCGCTGCCGCCAACTCGCCAAACAGACGGACCACCAGTGTACGGGCCGCATCAAGTCCTGAATCCCGATATAAGGCGGCCAGCAGGGCTTCGAGAACATCGGCCAGAATGGAATCTTTTTCGCGACCGTCCGTCTGACGCTCGCCACGACCAAACCTGATACAGTCGCCGATTCCCAAGAGGCGCGCCCGATCCGCAAGGACATCCTGACCGGCCAGCCGCGAACGGAGTTGCGACAGTTGGCCCTCATTCCAATCCGGATAACACTCAGAGAGCAGGTCTGCCAGCAAGAGTCCCAACACAGCGTCACCGAGGAATTCGAGGCGCTGGTAGTCCCCTCCGTCACCACCCGCTTCATGCAGGTAGGATGGGTGCGTCAACGCCTGGGCCGGCAGACGCTGATCGCGGAATGTATACGCAAGCAGCTGCTCAAGGTGCTGAATATGTGTAGCCATAGTTCTCCTCAAACTGGCGGACTATAGTCATTTTGAGACGTTTTGGCAATCGAAACTCACGACAATGCACGCTACTAAGGGATTTCAGGTCGGATTTACCTTGGATTCAGGTTGGAATTAGGTTGATAAATCAGGGACGCTTCCCTATAATTCGCATTTTTATGTGCCACACAATGGAACGTACGGAATACGGTGATGCAGATGGGGTATTTTATTACATTTGAAGGGGTGGAAGGATGCGGTAAAACCACCCAGATCAGACTGATGGAAGATCAGTTTCTGGCACTCGGGTATGATACCGTTTCGACCCGTGAGCCGGGCGGCTGTCCGATTGCCGACAAAATCAGAACCATCCTTCTGGACGCTGAAAATCGGGCCATGTCGCCACTGGCAGAACTAATGCTGTATGACGCTGCCCGCGCCCAGCATGTCAGCGAGATCATCGCACCGGCTCTCAGCAGTGGCAAAATCGTGCTCTGTGATCGTTTCTGTGACGCCACTATCGCCTATCAGAGCTTCGGACGCGGGCTTGATCGCGCCCTGATTGACGGACTCAATCGCCTGGCCTGCCAAGGGGTAACTCCGGATCTGACCGTTCTGATTGACTGTGATCCGACCATCGGTCTTACGCGTGCCCGCAGCAGGATTGAAGCCTGCAGCGGTCCGCGTGAAGAACGGTTTGAACTTGAGGCGCTGGCCTTTCACGAACGCGTTCGTAACGGCTATCGGCAGTTGGCAGCCGATGCCCCCGAACGGTTTATAATAGTAGACGGCAGTCAATCCATTGCAGAGCTCTTTAGTGCCATTTCCACTCAGCTCGTGGCGAGAATTCCGGAGTCTACACATGCCGTTTGCTGACATCCTGGGGCATGAACGGATCGTGGAGGTTCTGCGGCGCAGCCTGCGCAACAATAAAACCGCGCACTCGTATCTGTTTGAGGGTATCCCCGGATGTGGTCGCAGAAAAACGGCGCTGGCGCTGATCCAGGCGCTTTTCTGTCAGGTGCTGCCCGATGACGCCTGCGGTGCATGCCCGTCCTGCCGCAAAATAGCCGGTGGCAACCACCCGGATATTCATCTGCTGGCACCGCTGCCGGACAAACGTGATATCAACGTTGACCAGTTGCGGGAGTTGCAGCGTGATCTTTCGCTGCGACCTTACGAGGCGCCCAGAAAAGCGTGCATCCTGGAACCGGCCGAGCGCATGAATGTCAGTTCGGCCAACTCACTGCTCAAGACATTGGAAGAACCACCCGGCGATGCACTGTTGATCCTGATCACGGAAAACGCCGGTATGCTGCTGCCGACCATCCGTTCACGCTGCCAGTTGATCAGATTTGCCCCGCTGCCACCGGAACATGTGCTGACTCTGCTTGAACAGCGCGGCATGCCTCCCGAAACAGCCACTCTGCTGGCCCCCATGGCGGGAGGTAGTCTGCAACGGGCTTTGGAACTGGACAACGAGGCACTGGTCACACGCCGTGAAGCGGTGCTGAAACGTCTTTCGCAGCTCGATATCACCCATATAGCCAGCGTATTTGACGCCGCTGAGGAGTTATCCGGCAATCGGGATGCCACCCTGGAACTGCTGGACATGCTACTCTCATTTTTTCGGGATGCGGTTCACCTGGGCGCCGGCAGCAACCAGATCGTCAACCGTACGGTCAGACCAGCGATTGAATCCATCGCGTCATGCCGCTCGTTTCCCTGCAACCTGGAACTGCTGGAAACTATCCACGAAACCAGGCGCGCCGTGCAGCGTAACGCCAACCCGAAACTTGCACTGGACAGACTGTTCATGAATATTGCCGCGAACGTTTAGCACCATATTTATTGGAGGTTTTTTTGTCACTCATTGTCACCATACAGCTTACAAAAGCCGGCAAGATGTTCGATTTTGACGCCGGCGCAATCGACGTAGTTCAGGGCGATCAGGTCGTGGTCGAAACGGAGCGAGGACTGGGAGTCGGCCAGGTTATCAGGCCACCCCGCGAGCGACGCGTTACGGACGGAACTCTTGTGACCATCAAACGCAAAGCCAGCGACGATGACCTGGCGGCACTGGAACGGATTCATCAGAAGGAAACTGAGGCTTTCCGCTTCTGCGTCAATAGAATCATCGAGCGCAGTATGCCGATGAAACTGGTGCAGGTGGAATATCAGTTCGACAGCAGCAAAGCGGTTTTTTTCTTCACCGCCGATGGCCGGGTCGATTTTCGCGATCTGGTAAAAGATCTGGCACACACATTCCACACCCGCATTGAAATGCGCCAGATCGGCGTACGTGATGAGGCGAAAATGGTCGGAGGTATTGGCATCTGCGGTCGCGAACTCTGCTGCAGCTCCTTTCTGCGCGACTTTCAGCCGGTATCGGTCAAGATGGCCAAAGAGCAGAACCTGGCCTTGAATCCAAACAAAATCTCCGGTCAGTGCGGACGTCTGCTCTGCTGTCTCGATTACGAATATGATACCTACTGCTGCCTGCGCAAAAATTTCCCCAAATCCGGCAAGCGGGTTCGGACCGTCGCTGCCGTCGGTGTGGTTGACAAGGTCAATATCCTGACCGGTACTATCACACTCAAGCTGGATGACAACAAAATCATCGTCATCAAACGCGATGAGATTCTCGGCGATGGCGCCCCTGCAACCACTCCGCCTGCATCGGCAACCCCGGCGTCACCGGCACCCCCACAACGGGTCCGCGAGCGACGTCCTGAACCACGACGCAAACAGGAAAAAACATCCCTGCAGTCGTTTAGCCAGAATCAACCGCCTGCAAACGCCGGAGCCCAATCAGCGCCAGTTCCACCAATAGCGTCTGCTGCGTCGGCATCCCCCCCACAGACGGATGCAACAGCACCGGCAGCACCGTCCCGCAAGAAGCACCGTTCCCGCAAACATAGCCACCGCAAACCGGCCGGAGCAGCACCGGAGGGCGGCACACCAACACCATCACCAGCTTCAGGAGCCTGATATGAAACCTACTTTTTATGTGACGACCCCCATCTATTATGTCAACGATGTTCCGCACATCGGCCACGCCTACACCACCGTTGCCGGCGACGTTCTGGCACGCTACAAACGACTGATGGGCTATGACGTCTATTTTTTAACCGGCAGCGACGAACATGGCCAGAAGGTTGAAAAGGCCGCTACCACCGCCGGCGAGACGCCGCTGGAACTGGCTGACCGGGTCGTCAAGCGCTTTCAGGCGCTCTGGGAACGACTGGGGATCTCCCATAACGACTTCATCCGCACGACTCAGGAGCGCCACAAAAACGGCGTCACCCGCATTTTCAAGGATATCCTCGACAAAGGGGACATCTACCTGGGCGAGTACGAAGACTGGTACTGCACCCCCTGCGAAACATTCTGGACCGAAACCCAGCTCCTCGAAGGGCGCTGCCCGGACTGCAACCGTCAGGTGGAAAAACTCAAGGAAGAGTCCTACTTCTTCCGGATGAGCAAATACCAGGATCAGCTGGTAGCGCATATCGAGGCCAATCCTGACTTCATTCAGCCCAAGAGCAAGCGCAACGAAATCATCTCCTTTATCAAGGAAGGGCTGCGCGACCTGTCAGTTTCACGTACCACCTTTTCGTGGGGAATTCCGGTACCGGGCAACGATCGCCACATTATCTACGTCTGGTTTGACGCCCTGACCAACTATATTACCGCACTCGGCTATCCTGACGAAGCGGGCAATTATGGCCGCTACTGGCCGGTGGATGTCCATCTGATCGGCAAGGACATTCTCCGTTTTCATGCCGTCTACTGGCCGACTTTCCTGATGGCAGCCGGTCTGCCGCTCCCCAAAAAAGTCTTTGCGCATGGCTGGTGGACGGTCGAAGGTCAGAAGATGAGCAAGAGCTTGATGAATGTTGTCGAGCCGAACATGCTCATTGACAAATATGGCGTCGATGCGGTCAGATACTTCCTGATGCGCGAAGTTCCCTTCGGCCTGGATGGTGATTTTTCGCACTCGGCGCTTGTGCAGCGAATCAACTCCGACCTTGCCAATGACATCGGTAATCTGCTCTCGCGTTCGACCGCCATGGCGGTTAAATATTTTAACGGCGTCCTGCCGGCGGCGGGCGAAGTGGCAGAAATCGATCTGGCCCTCAAGGCAAAAACCGAAGAGATGGTCACCATCGTCGATAAATTTATTGATGAAATGGCCTTCAGCAAGGCTCTGCAGGCGATCTGGGAAGTCATCTCCGCCGGCAACAAATACATTGATGACACCGCCCCCTGGACATTGGCCAAAGACCCGGCCAACAGTCGGCGTCTGGCAACGGTCATGTACACGCTCCTCGAATCACAACGCATAACACACTGCATTCTGTCGGCCTTCCTGCCGTCAACTGCAGCCAGAGCGCTGACCTCACTGGGGTGGGACCAAGCACCTTCACAGGCGGGTCTGGTGTGGGGTGGTTTGCAGGAGGGAACATCTGTAACCAAGGCGGAAGCCCTCTTCCCGAGGATTGAGGAATAATCCGGACCGTTTAATTTTTACCATTTTCCGCCCTTCCTTCGTGGGTTGGAACTTTTTATACGAAGGAGCTGGTCATGGCTAAGAAAATATTCATAGCAGCGACACGTCAGAACTGCGGAAAAACGACAACCTGCATCGGATTGATGCATCTGGCGATGCAAAAGTACGACAGAGTCGGGTTTATAAAACCACTGGGTCCGAAACCGGCTACGTATCATGGTCACACAGTCGACAAGGATACGGCGCTGATTGCCCAGGTTTTCGATTTAAAAAAAGATCTGCGCTGGATGTCGCCGTTTGTGGTTCATCCTGACACGACGCACAAGGTTGTAGACGGGGTTATCACACCTGAGAAAATCCATGAGCAGATCAAACAAGCCTGTAGCGAACTGGAAAAAAAGTGTGATCTCATCATTATTGAAGGTTCGGGGCACCCTGGCGTCGGTTCCGTGATGAAAACATCCAATGCCCACATCGCACGGATGCTGGATGCGCCGGTGTTGATGGTTACCGGCGGCGGCCTGGGAAACGTTGTGGATGACGTCTATATGGGATTGGCCCTGTTTGAGAAGGAGGGGGTCATCGTGCGGGGCGTTCTTGCCAACAAACTGATCCCCGAAAAGCGGGACCGGACGCTGGATTATTTGGGGCGTGCCCTTGCAGATGAGCATTTGAAGGTCATCGGAGGATTCGACTATTACCCGGTTCTGGCAAATCCGACACTCCGGCGTATATCTCGCTTGCTTGACATGCCGCTACAGGGAAATAAACGGGAAATGGGCAGGATCATCAACCACGTCCAGATCGGTGCCGCTTCGACCCAACGGGTTACGGAGCTGATTCAGGACTCTTCGCTGTTGATTGTCACCAGCAGCCGTGATGAACTGCTGGTTACGCTGGCGAATCTCTACAAGATCCCGGCCTATCGCTCACTGATTGTCGGTCTGGTCATCCCCGGCGTTGCACCTGTCAGCACCATTACCCAGATGATCCTGGATCGAAGTAATATCCCATATATGCGAACCAAGGAAAAAACAACTGCCGAACTGTATGGTATCATCACCGATGATGTTTCCAAAATTACCGCTGACGATTCAGAAAAACTGTCCCTTATCTGCAGCCTGGCTGAGATGTATATCGATTTTGAAATTTTGGATGGACTTTTTTGAGACCTAACTGCGAAACCAGGAGGTACGCCGTATCCGTCAAAAATTGGGTTAAATCCAGAAAGAAGCGGCTGTCATTTTCGGTGATGGCCCCGATGCTTTTTCCCTTTACGAACAGCGTAAATTGAGAGCAACTTCCACCGTCAAACTATTAACCGCAACTGCTGAAAGCAGATAGGCATCCTGGTTTAAAAAAATGGATCGCTCTGTTTACTCCGCTGTTTTTCCGAAGCACATGAGAGTACATTCTGATACGCACTATTGCCCTGCATACCCAATTTATATTTCAAAGAATATGCGTAACAAAATTTAATTCAGATCCACGCTACCTTCAAAACGCTGAAACTATCATTTCCAGACGAATTCAAATTCACAGAACTCCGTGTCGAGGACTCTTTTATTCCTGCTGAAATGATAAATATGTTCATTCGGATTTGATGGTGGTCCAAAACGCATTTCCCACTTATTGGGCGCGATTTGCTTGACATACGCTATTTGCACAGGTCTTTTAAGTTTTCTGGCTCGAACGGCAACATCATTGGCGTACGCTGGTATGGTTGAAATTAAAAATATGAGTACCGCTGCAATAAAACACTTTATAGACATAATGACCTCTTCCGAGAAAATATCACCTGATACACGCAGTTTTCAATCGGAAATTACCTTTCAGCTTTTCTCTGTGCTTTTCAGTAAGGATTCTATAGCTCGTTTGAGCGAGTCACTTCGCAAACCTTCGACCACCAGCTCCGGGTTAGTGCCACTCCAAGCTTCGATGACAATACGCTGAAGCGCATCAAGACGCTTCTGAATTTCTTTCCGGTCGTGAGATTCCACACCATTACCAAGCTCGTCCGGCGGCATAAAAATCTGAAGCTCTGTTATATCCTGCCCCCAGCTGCGAATAATCAGATCGTGAACGGAAGGACCCAGGCGGCGTAAAACCTCGATTAACGCTTCCGTTGAAACGGCAGCTCCCTGATGTGCGGATATGTGCTGAGCTGTCACACTCAGTATCGCAAAGTATTCAACGTTTCGCATAAACCCGCAGGTAAAAGCTTCACTGGGGGACATCGACAACTCTGGCGCGAGCTGTTGGCAGACCAGAGCCATGTGTAATGAAAGCTCGGTGAGCCATTCCACCTCGCGCCGCAGTCCTCTGGCGTTCAAAATGCGACTCTTAAGCGAGGTTAGCACGACCAATCCCTGAATCTGCTGAAGTCCTACCCGTGCTACTGCCAGCTGCAGGTCTTTAATGGGAGTAATAGCAACATAAAACGGGGAATTTACCATTTTGATGAGTGCAGTAGACAGCGCCGGATCGCTCTTGATGATATCGGCATAGTCAGCAGCCCGAGACATGGGGTCGTTAATAATTTTCTGTATGCGAGTGGCTCCCTCCGGCAATAGAGGTATCTCAAAATCATCCGTACTCAATTTATTCAAAAGCGAAGCTATGAATTCGCGGTCGTAGATGGAGAGTGCCTGCAGATCACACGAGTGCTGCTCATCGAGAAGTGCCAGCAGAAATGCGCGTGCTTCGGCGGGAAGAAGGTTTGTAGAGGCGGGAACCTGTTCGGGAGCAGCGGGACCGGAGTTTTCTGCATTTGACGGTCTGTCAGGGCGCTGCCTGGATACCTCAGAATGTTCAGAGACAGATGCAGGCGGCATCTCAATTTCAAGTGAACGCATGAACCAACCAATTATCTTGTTCAAGCGACCTGGCATTACGACTCCTCAGAGAAAGGTGCATTGCCTGAAAAGCAAAACAGTACATTACTTTTTTTGCACCGTATGTGTAAATTAAAATAAAGTCAATAATTCTAATATAAATTGAATATTTTCAGCTGCTCTGACGTAGTATTTCTAGCGACATGACTAATTGAGAGGCTTGAAAAACAGTTTTTTACATGAACATTACGGTATCGAGAAAAAGAAAGGTTGACTTTAAAAGCCGTTTTACGTATTATCCACAGACTTTGGTGTTGGCCATACATCGTTTTCAAGCGGCAACAAATTTTATAAACAATCTTTCTTTAAGGGGTTGTAGCTCAGCTGGTTAGAGTGCCAGCCTGTCACGCTGGAAGTCGCGGGTTCGAGCCCCGTCAACCCCGCCATTACAAAAAAGAGGGTATCCGTCTCAACGACTGATACCCTCTTTTTTCATCAGCACCTTCCAGCACGACTATAAATCCAATCGTTTCATCTTCTCTACCAAAGTTGTTCTGTTGATATTCAACAGTCGGGCTGCAGATGCTCTGGTGCCGCCGGATATTTCGAGCGCCTGCGTGATCAGCGTCCGCTCAAGCCCGGCAACAAGCGCTAACATGTCGACCCCTTTTGATGTAACAGTTCCGGAAAAATCTCCCGCAACACCTGACTGGCGACTCATTTCGGTCGGCAGATCTACAGCCCGGATAGTATCGGACTCAGTTAAAGCGGTCAGTCGTTCAGTCATATTCTCCAGTTCACGCACATTTCCGGGCCAGGCATACTGCTCCAGCATCTCAAGAGCATCTTTGCTGATCGTCATCAATGAGCGCCCCATCAGACGACACTGTTTTTCCAGAAAATGTAATATCATCGGCATGATATCTTGCGGGCGCTCACGTAACGCCGGTAGATGCAGCGGTATGACGTTCAAACGGTAATACAGATCCTCCCGGAACAGATCACGCTTAACCATTGCCGCAAGGTCACTGTTGGAAGCCGACAGCACCCGCACATCCAGCTTGACAGGCTTATTGGAACCAACCCGCTCCACGGTTTGTTCCTGAAGTACGCGCAACAGCTTGCTCTGTAGTAAAAGCGGCATAGTACCGATCTCATCAAGAAAAATAGTCCCGTGATGTGCCGCTTCGAATTTACCTGGCTTATCCTTGAAAGCACCGGTAAATGCGCCACGGACATGACCGAAAAGTTCGCTCTCCAATAACGCCTCAGGAATTGCACCACAATTGACGGCGATAAAAGGACGTTCTTTACGGTTGCCGTTAAAATGCAGCGCCCGGGCAACCAGTTCCTTGCCGGTACCGGACTCACCGGTTATCAGTACTGTCGAATCGGTCTTGACGATCCGGCTCATCTTCTCAAACACCTGTTTCATGGCAGGCGATGTTCCGATGATGTTATTGAATTCAAAACGCCCCTGCAACTGCTGTCGAAGGTACAGATTTTCAGAAAGCAGCTTCTGTTTTTCCAAAGCCTTCAACACAACGATCATCAGTTCGTCGAAATCGATCGGCTTGGTAATATAATCGAAGGCTCCCTCTTTCATAGCCCGCACAGCGGTTTGGGCTGAAGCGTGCCCGGTAACAACGATAACCTCAATCGTGGATGATACCTTGCGCACACGCTGCAGAATATCGAGGCCGTTGCTATCGGGGAGAAACAGGTCTGTCACAATGATCTGGAATTGCTCGCGCGAGATAAAGTCAAGCGCCTCCGTTCCGGTCGCAGCGGATGTAACGGTGTAGCTGGCCGAGCGCAGCAACAATGTCAATGCGACACGGCTTGATTCGTCATCGTCAATCACCAATATTTTTACATCGCTCACGCTCACGCTCACCCGCAACCTCACCTAACATTTTCTAAAGGTAAATTCTACGACTCTGTGACCTTTTTTATCGACTGCTGCAGCACATCCAGCAAGAGTTCCAGTTCAGACTCTGAAATAACCAGAGGGGGATAGATCACAATCGTATTACCCAACGGTCGCGAGAAAACACCACTTTTTCTGGCTTCACAGCAGACTCTGATGCCAATCTTTTGTTCCCAGGGATACGCCTGACGGGTTTGTTTGTTTTCAACTAGCTCAATACCGGCTGCCATACCGCACTGGCGTACGTCGCCGACATGCGACATTTCAAGTAATAGTTTAAGTCTGTTTTCCAACCATTCTATTTTATGTTGTAAGTGGTCAATTATTGAATCCCGCTCAAACAGTTCCAGACTTTTCAGACCGACGGCACACGCCAGAGGGTTGCCGGTAAACGTATGGCCGTGAAAGAATGTTTTCAGATCTGAATAGCTTCCCAGAAAAGCAGAATAGACATGATCTGTGGTTACGGTGACGGCCAGAGGGAGATAACCGGCCGCGATACCTTTTGAAAGCGCCATGATGTCCGGCACGACATTTTCACGCTGGCAGGCAAACATACTTCCGGTCCTGCCAAAACCGGTGGCAACCTCATCCGCTATCATCAGGACGCCATAACGGGTACACAACTCTCTGACCGCAGCCAGGAAACCGGTCGGTTGCACCAGCATGCCGCCGGCGCCTTGAAGAAGCGGTTCGATTACCAGCCCGGCGCACAAGCCCGCATGTTCCTGTAACAGACTCTCCAGCGCATCCATGCAACGCATTCCACAACTCCGCTGATCCTGAAATCCTAATTCACAGCGATAGCAGTACGGGGCGGATGCCTGTATCGTTTCAAACATCAGTGGTTTGAACGTGGTGTGATAGATGCCGATGCCACCAATACTGACGGCACCCAACGTATCGCCATGATAGGCGTTTTTAAACGTGATAAAGCGGCTGCGTTCAGGATGACCGCCATGCACCTGGTACTGATAGGCCATCTTGACGGCAACCTCCATTGCCGTTGAACCGTTATCGGAATAAAAGAAACGATCCAGACCCGGCGGAGTAATTTTCGCCAGTTCAGCCGCCAGCATAATGCTCTGTTCACTGGCCAGGCCAAGTAAAGTAGAGTGCTCCAGTCGATCGACCTGCTGTTTGAGTGCCGCATTCAACTCCGGATGGCAATGACCATGAACGTTGGTCCACATAGAAGCGACGCCATCCAGATAGCGACCACCCTCCGTATCGATCAGCCAGCACCCCGCGCCTCTTTCAATGACAATCTGATCTTCCAGATCCCAATCCTGCATCTGGGTAAAGGGGTGCCAGACATGACGTTTGTCCAACTGACGCAGCTGTTCTGTTGTATATCGTGAATCGTCCATACTGTTCCTCTGCAATTACTCTGACCTGCACCACGAAACCTGCCCGGAAGGCAAAAAAAAGACCCGCCGGATAATTACATCCGGCGAGTCCCGTTCGTACCAGAAAAATCGGTATTAGGCAAGCCTGGCGGCGTACAGCGGAAAACGGGCCATCAGTTGGTTAACCTGGAGTTTGATGGCGGCCAGCTTTTCATCATTACCGATATGTGCAACGGCATCGGCGATAAAAGCGGCAACCTGAACCATTTCAGTTTCCTTGAGACCATGGGATGTACAAGCCGGCGTGCCGATTCGGATGCCGGATGTAACAAACGGCGAGCGGGTTTCAAAAGGAACCGTATTCTTGTTAACCGTGATGCCGGCTTTATCGAGAGCTTCTTCAGCAGCCTTGCCGGTGATTTCTGTACCAGAGAAATTAACCAGCATCAGATGATTGTCGGTGCCGCCACTGGTCAGCTTGAAGCCGAGTTTCACCAACGCGGCAGCCAGCGCCTGGGCATTCTTTACGATCTGTTGCTGGTAGATTTTGAACTCCGGCTGCAGTGCCTCTTTGAATGCCACGGCCTTGGCAGCAATGACGTGCATCAAAGGGCCACCCTGAAGACCGGGGAAAATCTGGGAGTTGATCGGCTTGGCGTACTGCTCGCGACAAAGGATCATGCCGCCGCGCGGACCGCGCAATGTTTTATGCGTCGTCGTTGTAACAAATTCGGCGTACGGCACCGGACTGGGGTGCACACCGGCAGCCACCAGACCGGCAAAATGAGCCATATCAACCATGACAACCGCCCCGACTTTGTCGGCAATCGTACGAAACGCCGGAAAGTCAATAATACGTGGATAGGCGCTGGCACCGACAACAATCATTTTCGGTTTATGTGTAACTGCCAGACGTTCAACCTCTTCGTAGTCAATAGTTTCGGTCTCGGGAGAAACTCCGTAGGGAACGATATTGAACAGTTTGCCCGAAAAATTGACCGGACTACCATGCGTCAGATGCCCGCCATGCGAAAGATTCATACCGAGTACGGTATCACCCGGTTTACAGGCGGCGAAATAAACGGCCATATTTGCCTGTGAACCGGCATGCGGCTGTACATTGGCGTGTTCGGCACCGAACAGCTCCTTGGCCCGGTCAATGGCCAACTGCTCAACCACATCCACTTGCTCGCAGCCACCGTAGTAACGCTTTCCGGGATACCCTTCAGCGTACTTGTTCGTCATGATGGAACCCTGGGCTTCCATAACCGCTTCAGATACGAAGTTTTCAGAAGCAATCAGTTCCAGGTTGAACTCCTGACGTTCCGTCTCCTTGCGAATGGCACTGGCTACTTGTGGGTCAAAATTTGAAAGTATCGACATTACGTGCTCCTTTAGATGACATGATCGTACAACAAAAAACGGGACGCATGCCGCAGCAGGTCCCGTCATTGGGTATCAACAGGTTACTGAATTATCGTGAATATTTCTGTTCAATCCCGGAAATTTTGTCCAAACGAATCTGATGGCGTCCACCCGCAAATTCGGCATCCAGCCAGGCTTCCACCAGTTCGCAGCCTGCCCGTTCATCAATAACACGACCGCCCAGCACTAAAATATTGGCTTTGTTATGCTCTTTAGCCATGCGTGCCATAAAAGCATCCGTTACCAGAGCGGCACGAATCCCGGGCACCTTGTTGGCGGCGATTGACATGCCGATACCGGTTCCGCATACGAGGATGCCGCGTTCAGCGGATCCGGAAGCCACCATTTCAGCAACCGTCTGACCAAAATCGGGATAATCTACGGATGCATCATCCGTAGTTCCGGCGTCGGACACAACAATACCCCGACGATTCAGGTATGCGATAATCGCATTCTTGAGCTTCAGACCACCATGATCACTACCGATTGCCAGCATCCCGTAACTCCTCGCTAGATTTTTTTGAAGAGCAGGGTTGCGTTGGTGCCGCCAAAACCAAAGTTATTGCTCATGGCATACTCCAGTTTGGCTTCTCGTGCAGTATTTGGAACGTAATCGAGATCACATTCCGGGTCCGGGACGGTGTAATTTATGGTCGGTGGAACGATACCTTTATCCATTGCCATGAGGGTGTAGACCGCTTCTATACCGCCAGCAGCGCCAAGAAGGTGTCCGATCATGGATTTGGTTGACGAAACGAGCATTTTTTTGGCGTGATCGCCAAAGATGCTCTTTATCGCCATAGTTTCATAGACGTCACCAATCGGCGTAGAGGTACCGTGGGCATTGATATAGGAAACCTGCTCGGCTGAAATTCCGGCATTTTTAAGTGCCATTTTCATGCTACGAGCGCCACCTTCTCCCCCTGGAGCCGGCGCGGTCAGATGATAGGCATCACCGCTCATACCGTATCCTACGACCTCGGCATAGATCTTGGCGCCACGTGCCTTGGCTGACTCGTACTCTTCAAGAACAACAATCCCGGCGCCTTCTCCCATGACAAAGCCATCGCGGTTTTTGTCAAATGGGCGTGATGCCGTCGTGGGAGAGTCATTTTTGTCTGAAAGTGCTTTCATGGCAGCAAAACCGCCGATACCGAGCGGCGTGATAACTGACTCTGCACCACCGGCAATCATGGCATCTGCATCGCCCCGTTTGATGATATGGTAGGCATCACCGATTGAATGAGTACTGGTTGCACAGGCCGAAACGGACGAAATATTTGGTCCCTTGGCACCATATTTGATGGATATATGGCCAGGAGCAAGATTGATGATCAGCATCGGAATAAAGAACGGAGAAATTTTCTTGGGGCCGCCTTCGCTCAACAATGTATGATATTTTTCAATCGTCGGTAAACCGCCCAATCCGGCACCAACAAGAACCCCTACCCGCTCGGCATTTTCGTCATTGATCTCCAGGCCTGAGTCTTCCATAGCGTAATGCGCTGCAGCCAGAGCGTACTGAATAAAAAGATCCATCTTCTTGATCTCTTTTTTATCAATATACTTTTCTGCGTCAAAGTCAGGAACCTCACCGGCAATCTTGACCGGCATATCAGTTGTGTCAAAACGGGTGATCAAACCAATTCCTGATGCACCGGATACAAGCGCTTGCCAGTTCTTGTCATTACCGCACCCAAGAGGGGAAACAGCGCCAACTCCCGTAACTACGACTCTTCTCATATTTGATACTCCATAGAGGGATTACACGGATGTAACTACAAAAGGAAAGAGAGAGGGTTGCCCCTCTCTCATTGGCAGAAATCAGCTATGCTCGGTGATGTACTCGATGGCGTCATTTACCGTCTGGATCTTTTCGGCATCTTCATCAGGAATTTCGATATCAAACTCTTCTTCAAGCGCCATGACCAGCTCAACCGTATCTAAAGAATCTGCCCCAAGATCATCCATAAAAGAAGCTTCTGTAACAACCTGCGATTCTTCGACACCTAACTGCTCGGCAACGATTTCTTTTACTCGTTTTGCAATGTCTGACATCTTCCACCTCCATGTGATTTAAACCTTTTCAGGCTTCGTGTGTAAAACTTTGCTGCTAATTAAACATGAAACAACCAAAAGTCAATCGATATTTTTACCGAAAATTGTTTGAATTTGAGATCACTAAAAATGTCTACATATACATGCCGCCGTTAACGGACAGAAGTTGGCCGGTGATATACCCGGAAGCAGGTGAAGCCAGAAAACTGACCGCATGAGCCACGTCGTCTACCGAGCCGAGGCGTTCCATGGGAATATTCAGCAGCAGCGATTCACGACTCTTCTCCGTAAGTACCGCCGTCATATCGGTCTCTATAAAACCGGGTGCTACGGCATTTACGGTAATATTCCGCTTGGCCAACTCTCGCGCTGCAGATTTTGTCAGCCCGATCAGACCGGCCTTGCTTGCACAGTAGTTAATCTGGCCGGGGTTACCCATTTCGCCGACAACGGAGCTGATATTGACAACGCGCCCATACCGGGCCCTCGTCATGATTTTCGATGCTTCACGCAAGCAGTGAAAAGCACCTTTGAGATTAGTATCCAGAACGGCATCCCAATCAGAGTCCTTCATGCGCACCAGTAGTCCGTCTTTGGTGATACCGGCATTATTAATGAGAATGTCGAAACGACCCTGCTGGGTATGGATTGTTTTAAAAAGTGATTCTACTGCTTCGGCAGAGGTAACGTCGAGTTTGACCGCTTCTCCCCTGCCCCCCGCTGCCGTAATTGCAGCAATAGTCTCAGCCGCCCCGGATTCTGTGGTTGCAGTTGCCACAACATAGACACCTGCAGCTGCCAACTTCATCGAAACAGCACGACCAATGCCACGGGAGGCACCGGTTACGAGAGCAACCTGACCTGTCATACAGCCTCCTTTTCCAACGCCTGAAGACCAGCACAATCTTCGATGTTCATCGTAATAACTTCCTTGTTAATACGTTTTACCAGGCCGCTTAACACCTTGCCCGGTCCGATTTCAATAAAACGGTTTACCCCGAGTTCCGCCATGGCGGTGACTGATTGTTCCCAGAGAACCGGAGCGCATACCTGGGCAATCAACAACGGTTTGATACGCTCTATATCCAGATTCGGCGCCGCATCGACATTGGCGACAAACGGTGCCAGCATATCATTATTCAATGTCACCTCTTCCAGCTTATCAGCCAAACGGTCTGCAGCAGGCTGCATAAGTGCACAATGGAAAGGGGCACTGACCGGAAGCACAATTGATTTTCTGAATCCACGGCTTTTTGCAATTTCAATGGCCCGTGCGATTGCAGCAGTTGCACCGGCAATAACCGTCTGGCCAGGTGAATTGAAATTGGCAGGTGATATTATTTGACCTTGAGCAGCTTCACGGCAGATATCTTCCAGCTGATCCCGATCAATACCGAATAAGGCAGCCATACTGCCGGTACCAACCGGTACGGCATCCTGCATATAGGTACCACGAGCACGAACCGTTCTGACCGCATCAGCAAAGGGAAAGACACCGGAACAGACCAGCGAGGAATACTCACCCAGTGAATGTCCGGCCAGGTAACGTGCCGTAAGTCCGGTCTCCTGTTGCACAACACGTAATGCAGCAATGCTGACAGCAAGAATACATGGTTGGGTGTTTGCGGTTAGTTTCAGCTCATCTTCACTGCCGGAAAAGCAGAGTGACGAAAGTTTGAATCCAAGAGCATCGTCAGCTTCCTGAAAAAGATGCCGCGCGACGGTAAAATTATCTGCAAGCTCTTTACCCATGCCGGAATATTGCGATCCCTGGCCGGGGAAAATAAATGCATTTTTAGACATGTAAAGCACCTTTCTTACTAAGTTACCGCAATAAAGTTACCAACGAACAAGAGTGGAACCATACGCAAAACCGGCACCGAAGGCGACCATCATAACCAGGTTGCCACTCTTGATCACTCCGTTACGGTGCGCTTCATCAAGCGCAATCGGAATCGACGCTGAAGATGTATTGCCATATCGATCAAGGTTGATCACCAGTCGCTCGGGACCGATTCCCAGACGTTTTGCAGTAGCATCAATAATGCGTTGATTGGCCTGATGAGGAATTAAAAAGGATAGATCGGTTCCACTGATTCCGTTTGCAACCAGTGCAGCTGTCGAAGCCTCTTCCATGGCGCGCACGGCGTGCTTGAACACGTCATTGCCTTCCATGGTCAGATAGATGCGCTCTTCGTCGATCGTACGCCGGTCCGTTGCGGGATTGCGACTGCCGCTCCCCTGCTGATAGAGCAGATTCCAAAACGCGCCTTTGCTGAACGTGTGAGTCGAAAGCAGCTCATGCTCACCATCTGTAGCTTCCAGAACAACAGCACCGGCACCGTCACCAAAAAGAACGCAGGTGTTGCGGTCACGCCAGTCAACCGTGCGTGATAAAACCTCGGCACCGATCACGAGTATCTTTTTGACAGCACCGGAACGGATATATTTATCAGCTACAGAAAGACCGAAGATAAAACCGGCACAGGCTGCAGACAGGTCAAATGCGGTTGCGTTGGTTGCTCCCAGCAGGTCCTGGACAATACAGGCCGTCGACGGAAAGGGGAAATCCGGCGTTACCGTACTAACCAGTAGTAAGTCGATCTCCTCAGCAGCAACACCGGCCATTGCCAACGCGTTTCTGCCGGCCTCGGCTGCCAGAGTAGAGGTATATTCACCTTCTGCCGCGATGCGCCGTTCACGAATACCGGTTCGAGTAGTAATCCACTCATCACTGGTATCGACCATCTGAGAGATTTCGGCATTGGTCAGAATTCTGGCCGGCAGTGCAGAACCGGTCCCTGTTATTCGTACGTTCACGCTGGCATCTCCGTTACATCTTCAGCGATAGGTTTGTTGCCGTTTCGCTGAATGGATACTTCGATATTTTCTGACAGTTTCTCGGAGACATGCTCGGTCATGCCGCTGCTGGCATATTCATGCGCAAAACGAACGGCATTTTTGATCGCTTTGACATTGGACCCGCCATGACAAATCATGCCGACTCCATTGATCCCAAGAAGCGGAGCACCACCATATTCAGCGTAATCAACGATTTTTTTAAATCGTCCAAAAGCGCCGCGAACAAAAAGGTACCCGATTTTAGAGACCCAGCTCTTGACAATCTCACGTTTCAGCATTTTGCCGGCTGCGTCAGCAAGCCCTTCCGAGAGCTTCAGTACGACATTACCGACAAATCCATCACAAACAACGACATCAACGGTACCGCTGAAAATATCGCGACCCTCTATGTAGCCGTTATAATTAAGCGAGGTTTTTCGCAAGATACCATTTGTTTCGCGGGTCAGTTCATTCCCTTTTGAATCTTCTTCGCCGTTCGAGAGCAGACCGACTTTGGGCGATGTGATGCCCATGGCATAGCGGGCATACACCTCCCCCATGATGGCAAATTGCACCAGATGCAACGGTTTGCAATCGACATTGCCACCGACATCCAAAACCAGTGTCTGCCCCTTGAGGGTAGGAAATATCTGAGCAATTGCCGGGCGTTCGATGCCTTTGATACGCTTCAGAACAAACATGCCGGCTGCCATAGTAGCACCAGAGTTTCCAGCACTGACGGCAGCACAGGCCTTGCAGTCCTTAACCAGTTCAAAGGCCAGACGAACGGAAGAATTGCGTTTTTTACGCACGGCGTCAGACGCTGAATCGTGCATTCCGACCACTTCACTGGCATGAAAAATATCAATATCCAGACCGCTGACAGAATGTTTCAAAAGCTCAGTTTCCAGACGCTCCCGATCACCTACCAGCGTAACTGATATGCCAAATTCACGGCAGGCCGCAACGGCGCCTTCAACCTCAACAACGGGAGCGTTGTCCCCTCCCATTGCGTCGACCGCAACCCTCTTCTGTCCCGGCACAGGCACAAATAAACTCAATTACTCGGCTTTGGAAAGATTAATAACCTCTTGCCCCTTGTAGGTACCACAGGTAGGGCAGGCACGATGCGGCAGTTTGGCGGCTTTGCACTGAGGACAGACTGATAATGACGGAGTTGTCAGAAAATCATGTGCCCGTCTCATGTTCTTACGTGATTTGGATGTTTTTTTCTTAGGTACTGCCATGATGGTTCTCCTTTTTCTGGTGATGAACGTTTAAATGTGCTGTGATGATTTCAACGGTTTACTTTAAATCCCTGTAAGGCGCTGAACTTGAAATTTACTTCCTCATTACGGCATGAGCATGGCGCGATGTTCAAATCTGCTCCACACTGATGACAAAGCCCGCGACAGGACTCGCTACAGAGCGGTTTAATCGGTATTTCCAATGCTATCTGTTCTTCAATTTCATGCGTGAGATCAATTTCATCGCCAGTGTAACTGAGCGTAAGCAGTTCAGCTTCATCCAACTCCACTTCATCATCCGTACTGAACATTTTATGACTGTCCTTTCGATAGAGCAGCGTAAAACTGGTATCGACAGGAGCATCGTATTCCGCCAGACAGCGGGAGCAGGAAAGCAGCAGCGATGTCGTCAGACGACCGTTTACACGCAGATGATCATACTCACGAACGGCAGTGACATCACCATGGATCGGACTTGTAAATGTGACCCCCTGTTCGTGTTGTAACAGTGCAAGAACAGGAAACAACTCGGCAGCTTCGTCGATTTGAAGCGCCAACGGTGTATCTTTAATGTGGTCAACGACTAATTTCATACCTACATCCGCGTGCAATGATTAGCTATAAATTTAAAACGTGTTAGTATAATGAATGCGTGCATTTTGTCAAGAAATTTACCGTAAGGTGCTCTGATTTCTTCCATACAGCTCCAAGTGGTGCTTCACGTATTCGACAAGATCACGTGGCAGCAGATCCCATGAAAAACGCCATTTCCAATTGTCATCGGCGGTACCGGGGACATTCATTCGCGCTTCACTCCCCACTCCGAGCAGGTCCTGAAAAGGGATAACGGCGGTGTCTGCAACGGACATAAGCGCACTCCGCAACAGACCGGCCACAGCCCCGTCGCCCGGAAATCCCAGATACTCATCGACATGCCGGCGTTGTTCATCAGAGCGGGCCGCATACCATCCGGCGGTAGTATCATTATCATGCGTGCCGGTATACACGACACAGTTGTGCTGATAATTGTGCGGAAGATACGGGTTTGATGGACCGGAATCGAAGCCGAACTGTAAAATCTTCATACCGGGGAAACCGTAGCTGTCCCGCAGCTCTTCAACTTCACGGGTTATGACCCCTAAATCCTCCGCAATAATAGGTAATTGCCCGCAAGCGGCAACGAGCGCATTAAAGAGCGCATGAGCGGGGCCGGCAACCCATGAGCCCCCACGCGCTGTTTTTTCACCGACCGGAACATGCCAAGCCGCCTCAAAACCCCGGAAATGATCTATCCGCACGATATCAACCAGAGAAAACATGGAGCGGAAACGTTCAATCCACCATTGGTAACCCTGTTCACCCATTACGGTCCAGTTATAAAGAGGATTCCCCCACAACTGTCCATCAGCAGAAAAATAGTCCGGCGGGACACCGGCGACAACATTCGGATTACCTGTGGAGTCGAGTAAAAACAGCTCACGATGGCTCCAGACATCGACCGAATCGTAGGCCACAAAAATAGGCAGGTCTCCGATAATTGCAATGCCGCTTTGTGAAGCGTATTCGCGAATTTCTCGCCATTGCGTAAAAAACTGCCACTGAAGATACTTTTGGATGCCGATTTCGGGCCCGAGTTCAGCAGAAGCTTTTTCGTAGATTCCAGCTGTCATCAAGGATGCATCCTGCGGCCAGAGATGCCAGCTTTTACCCCGATACTTCAGCTTCAGTGCCATAAAGAGTGCGTAGTCATGCAGCCACGGAGTGGTATCACAGAAATGCCAGAACTCCTGCGTACGGGCGCTTGCCTCCTGCTTCAGAAACTTCATGGCGGCCCGGCGCAACAGAACCGTTTTATTCTTGGAAACAGCTCCAAAATCTATTGTGGTTTTCTGTTCACATTCCACGTGGCTGGCGCGGGTAAGATCACCATCAATCACCAGTTGCCGCAGATCTATCATCAACGGATTTCCAGCAAAGGCCGAAAAGGCTGAATAGGGCGAATTGCCGCACGCCGGCGGAGACAGTGGCAGCACCTGCCAATAGGACATTCCCATGGCTGACAGTATGTCGATAAAATGTCGGGCATCATCGCCCAGAGTACCAACACCTTCGGGGCCCGGCAATGAAGTCGGATGCAGCAATACTCCGCAGCCTCTCTTACGCAGCATACGAGCCCTCCTTGAAATCTTCCGAGAGCGCCAACCCTTCCAGCAGCCCATAATCACTGACTTTCATTTCATTAAAAACAAAGAGGTCCATGGTACTCATGATAATCATGCTGCCGGCCATAATCAGATCCTCACGCCCCTTTTCAAGGCCTTTGACCGCGAGGCGCTCATGCGGCTGTAATGGCAGCAGCTGCTGATAGATTCTTGTAATATCGGGACGCTGAATCAAATAATTATTTACCCGGCGATAATCATACTCCACCATCTCCAGCTGGATAGCAGCAAGCGTCGTCGCAGTCCCTGCCGTGGCTATAAAGACGCAATCAGGCGGAACACAGATATCTGCTAATGACATTTCCTGTAAAAAAGCGGACATGACAAGGGAGATCCTGTCACGCATGGCCTGTTCCGTTTTGAAACCTTCCGTCAACCTGACCACTCCCAACGGCAAACTACGAATCAACTTCGGCTCACCGCCAAGCACAACGGTAAATTCGGTACTGCCACCACCGACATCCAGCACTAACATGTTTGCCGGAACGCTGTCGAGTCCTGCGATGACACCTTTCAGCGTCAACAGTCCCTCCATATCACCGTCTATGACAGTCAACGTAATGCCGGTTTCTTTGAAAACGGTTTCAACAAAGGCCGGACCATTGACCGCATCTCTGACAGCGCTCGTAGCCGAAGCGCGAACCGCTGGAACCGCATACTCTTTAATAATTTCTGCAAAACGTTTCAGGCAATCCAGACCGCGCTGCTGCGCTTCAGCCGACAAGCCCCCTGAATCAGTAAAACCGCCACCCAGGCGAACAACCTGCCGTTCGACATGGAGTGTCGTCAGACCATGCGGAGTGCGCCGGCCAATCAGCAACCGGGCGGTATTCGTACCAAAATCGATCGCGGCGCAAAGTTCACTCATGCGGGCCTCCTCAATTGCATTCTCATAACCGACCAGCACAATTCTGATATTCTCATACAGGACGATGTCATCTCCTGAAACAACAGTGCCGAACGGGGCGGACAGGTACCCGTACATATTCTTGCAAAATGAGACTGTTGCATTTTGTCATGGAACACAATGATATCCCCCTTTGAAGCGCTTAGATCATCACGGGAACAGATCTCACCGGAAGCAATTATTCGCTCGGTCTGGCTGATAATCGCAGAAACGAGGTCTGCCAGAGTCAGAAGTTCTTCCATCGCCTCATCGGAAAAAACGATGCCGGCCTCTTTACGGGAAACCGTACAATCAAGAATATCCTCGCAGACATCACCAATATGCTCCAGGGTAGAAACCACATGAATGAGTCCGGGCACCTCATAAATAATATCAGGACTGCTTGAATTGTTTGACAGAGCGGCCAGAAATGCCGTGATTTCATGACTGAGAGAATCGAGCGTCTGTTCATGCTGACGAATTGTTTCCACACGACGTGGATCAAAATCGGAAAGGATCCCGCGTACATCCGCATACATACGGGCAACGACACCCGCCATGAACACAGTTTCCTTGCGCGCCTGTTCCAATGCGATAGGTGGCGTCGACAAGATCCGGTTATCCAGGTATCCCGTACAGGGTGCGGCCAGGCCGTTCTGGTCTGAAGTAATTGCGTCCCATGCACGCAAGCGCCGGGAAAAGGGGCCGGCAGTCAGCAGCAGAGCGCCGGATGCAAGCACGCCTGCCAGTGAGTACCCCCACATCAGTGCGAAACCCGCTTCGTTAGAGTTCCAATATGCTTCGTATAACGCAAGGCCGAATGAAGAAAGAAGTATCAATGACAGGCTGATAATTACAATGACAGCCAACAACAAGAGAGCAACTCTGCGGGCACCGCTTTTACCACCGACTGACGCCAGTAAAGCCATGGCTGCCGGTCCGGCCAGAGTTCCGCAGGCTACAGAAAAAGCGATCGGAGCGGAGAGTGAATGTTCCTGTACCAGAGAAGCAAGAGCGGGAAGCAACGACTGTGAAGAGGGAACGAGTACAGAGAGTGTGGACCCGGTCAGGACAGTCACAAACGTGGATTGAGCCACCAGACCTTGACCGGTTACAAAAAGCGGATGATAGTCAGCTCCCAGAAAACTTGCTTCCAGCAATCTGAGTCCGAAGAACAGCAGACCGACCCCCATCAGGAGAGTAGCGGCGTGCACCCGTCGTCGATTACGGGAAAAGAATTTGACAATAACACCACCGAAAATCAAGGGGGCTGCAAGCAGACTGAAGGGTATCAGCTGAATATGAAGGGAAACTGACATACCAAGTAAGACGCCCGAAAGAACACACAGAACCTGGTACACATTCAACATGCCACCGTTGTAAAGTCCGAATGCAAACAGAATGGCGGCATTTCCGGAACTGACTGCCAGAGTCATGAATAAACCCAGCAGACAGGAAAAATAGCGATTTGACGTTATGCGCGCTACGAAATTTTTCGCACGATCATCCCCGATCGTGCGAATAGCATCCGACAGAAACCGCATACCGAGCAGAAAAAGACCAATACCACCCAAAGCGCCTTCTAGGCGACTAAGGGACATTATCCGAGTATCATCTCTTTCAATTCCTTGCCGACTTTAAAGAAAGGCAGTTTTTTAGGACTTACTTTGATCGGTTCACCGGTTTTCGGATTTCTCCCGGTGTAGGTACCATACTCCTTGATGACAAAACTGCCGAGTCCTCTGATCTCGATACGGTCGCCGCGAATCAGGGCATCTGCCATGGAAGAAAAAATAAGATTAACGACATCTTCAGCTTGTTTGTACGGAATGCTCTTCTTGACTGCCAATTGTTCAACCAATTCCGATTTGTTCATATAACCTCCGGATTTATAGCCGTAAGCGGCTCTGGTATCAGACTGATACATTCGTTAATGGCAACACTTTCCCATATAATTCTTAAAAATAACAGCAGCATCATTATGCCGATCCATTTCAATCAGAAGTTGATGCAACTTTTCCGCAGCAGATGTCTTGACAGATGATGTCAATAGTTCCACATACAGTTCAATTGCACCATCCAGATCTTCACGACCTACGAGTACATCCGCACGTATCAGTCTGGCCGTATCAGCAAAAAGACCACCCGTAATCATAGTTTCCAGCACCGGCTGAATCTCCTGAAAACGATCCCCTTCCTGCAATAAAAGGGCGAGGTTCAGCCAGGCAAATGCGTTCAGACGGTTGATCTCTACTGACGCACGAAATGCATGCTCTGCCTCCGGGATTTTTCCAAGCCGGTGTAGAACTTTCCCTTTTTCACACCAATAGATATCTCCGGGAATCGTGTCAGAGCAGAGTTCAAAGCCGCTCAGAGCCTCCAGGTGACTGTCACGGCTCGCGGCGAGGTATGCGCATGCAAATTCCTCTCCCAACGCGGAGTAACGCTGATACTGATCATCCGGCAACTGTCGGATAAGGAGTTCGTAATATTCGTGCGGTGCAAGTGTATCGTGAAACTGTGGTGTCTCTTCATGAGCAGGAGCAGCGCCGTGTGAACAGGAACCACATGCTGATGAAGATGCGGGTACCGCTTCATCCTGTTTGTCTTCAGGAATGGAATATGTCTGGCGAAGATCTTCCGCCTTTTCCAGCAGCAGAGCATCGTATGTCAGTGTTTTTACAAGATCAAGATGATCTAATGCCCTGGACACTTCGCCGCGATCAAAGGAAAACTTCGCTTCCTGAAGATTACGTTCCGCCAGTTTATAATTCGCACCGGCAATACGCTCCTGTAACGTCGTTTTCAGAGCAGCAGAGGCATCTTCGGCACACTTCTGCAGGGCATCCTCATAACAGGTGCGAGCCTCAAAATAGCCCTCCGAGGCCAGATGGCGGTCTCCCTGCGACAATAAATCTTCTGGTGATTTTGAAAATATCCGAAACAATCTTTTCATCTGTTAACCTTTCACTGTTTGATACAGAAGTGTGACGCTTTCCAGATGATATGTCTGTGGAAACATATCCAGAGGAACAGACTCAATAACACGATACCCTGAGTCGGACAAGAGCGCACAATCACGCCCCAACGTACCGGGATTGCATGAGACATACACGATTTTATCCGGATTTAACGCAGCGATACTTCTGATGCAATCTGCCGCACCTGCCCGTGGCGGATCAAGAAGAATCGTATCAAACATTCTTCCGTCCGCAACCAGTTGTCGTAGACCGCTCTGGACATCCCTGCATATAAATTCGGTATTTTTCACGTTGTTTGCATCACAATTGAATCGTGCAGAGCGGATTGACGCTTCACTCCCCTCAATACCGATAACCGAGGCGACCTCCGCCGCGAGAGGAATCGTAAAATTCCCGTTGCCGCAGTACAGATCCAGCAGTTTTTCTGTCGGTAAAAAACCGCCCAAGCGTCTGATAACAGATAACATGACGCTATTTTGAGAGCGATTTATCTGTGAGAAACTACCCGGCTCATAGCTGAGCAGAAGCGGTTCACCATCTGTTGTATGAGACGGCAGAGAATATGAGATCCGCTCGCTACCCCAGACCTTAGCAGGACTCTTCCGTTCACCCGTCTGCAGATATATCCCGGTGCAAGGAAAAAAATCCTGAGCATGCTCTCGCAGAAATGAGCTCAGCTGTCGATGATGGCTGCCAGCATACTGAATGACAACAACGACTTCCTGCTCTCCGACATCGACACTCACCTGTGTGATTGCCTGCGCATCAGAAAAAATTGACAGCAGTGATCGGCAGCGCGCCAGCACCGCGTTGATAGTGGGCACTGTCAACGGACAGCCGTCAATCAGATCAATGACAGCGTGCGACCCCTGCCGGTAAAAACCGATCTGGAATTTCCCCTGCCGGACAGTCGTTTTAAACTGTACGCGACTACGATAGCCATACTGCTGCGGTGCCGGCAGCAGAGCAGAAATGAGTTCCACAGCGACACGCGCTCCGCGCCAGAGCGTGTCGGCAAAAATCTGCCGTTTCTGCTCAAGCTGAACGTCATAGTGAACATGCTGCCAGTTGCAGCCGCCGCACACACCAAAACGAGGACAGGGCGGAGTAGTCCGGAACGGGGATGGTGTCAGAACCTGAACAATATCAGCACTGCTGTACGATTTTTTTTCAGAGACCACCTGCAGACTGACGGTATCACCGGGACAGCTGTACGGGACGAAACAGACCTTGTCATCAATCCGGCAGACGCCACTCCCTCCAAAAGCAAGTTTATCAATCGTGGCAACCGGCAGCGACACGTTAGAAGCGACCATTTTTATATTTCCGTGACGAGACAGAACAGGCGCGAAACTCTTTCAGCACAATACCTTTGGCAAAAGCTGACAAGTCAAGGTATCGGCGCGCTGTACGATTAAAGTCATCAATCAACTGACATCGAACCGCTGCAACCTCGGATTCAGGTACCGCCATTTTCTCGAGACTCCGTATGAAACAAACCTCCGCCCCCAAAAGACGCCGGGCGGATTCAAATTCGGAATCCGATTCAAAGTAGTCACGCAGCAGTGGTACGGGACAGCGTGCCGTAATCCGGACATGAAAATAACCACCAAAATAGTGACTGCTTTCATCGCACAGGGTCAGGCGCAGACCGGATTCAAGTTCAATCGCTGAAGAAATCACAATGCTCCCAACAGTACGTGCATTTGAGGTATGACACGAACGTCCGGCAGGCGGGCAGACGCCACGGCCTGCAGATGAAGCAGCTTCACTGCCGGAATACCGACCGTTCCACCCGGCACGGTTACCGGCTGCAGAAAGAGTGGCGTGGCGGGCTCTATGGCAGAAATCAGATCGCATACCGCAGTGATTTCGGCCTCGTCGGTCGTATCACCAACAACAACCTTGATCGAAACTCCTGCGTTACCCTGGGCCTCCTGAAGAAAGAGCCGATGCAGGTCCCACAACGGCTCGCCACAACCGGCCGTGGAAGGGAGTTTCATATCCATACTGATAAAATCAACCTGCTGCTTAATTCTGGCAAGGGCTGCCGGCAGTGTGCCATTGGTTTCAAGATGAATCGGAAGGCGTGTACGAATCTCTGCCAGCCACTCTGTCAACACATCAGCATGCAGTAACGGTTCCCCCCCGGTCAGACTTACCGAATGATGGGCGCCCGGCAACCGGACCAGCCAATCATCTATGAGAGTCGTCAGCGTACGAATCTGAACCGGTTGCGGCAGGTTCATAAAAACCGATGAACCGGGCGTTGTTTCACTCCGGCAAAACTCCGATATCGCAAAGTCGGTATCGCAATAGCAACAGTCAAGATTACATTCCGTAAGCCGTACAAAAATTTGTCGACGCCCTGCCAATAAGCCCTCACCCTGAATCGACGAAAAAATTTCGCTGACGAAGAGCGGTTCACTCATAGTAACGGGCAGACGCGTTATCGGATTCCCATACGGTAATAGATTCAACCTTGATGTTATCGTTATTGAGGCGTGCGGCAATATGTTGGTACAGATATTTCGCTATATGTTCCGAGGAAGGGGATATATCACGAAAGGCGGAATTATCGTTAAGATATTTATGATCCAGTTCATTAATTACTGCACCGGCCTCCCGTTTGAGAACTTTGAAATCAATCCCCAGCCCGGCTTTGTCAAGCTCACTGGCCGTGACGGAAACTTCTACCTTCCAGTTATGGCCGTGCAGATTTTCACAATCGCCCTGATAATTCATCAGATTGTGCGCTGCGGCAAAACTGGTTCTGATAGTCAGCAGATACATGTAATCAACTCCTCTGAAGCGTAGTGTTCAACTCTATGGAATTTAGCTGTGCGATAGTACACAAAAAAAAGGGCAACCACAAGGGGTTGCCCTGAGTTCAGCAAAAATTGCCTGTTTAAGCTTGCGACGCCTGCAGTGCCTGTTCAATATCGGCAATGATATCATCAACGCACTCAATACCGACCGAAAGCCTGATGAAATCAGCCGTAACGCCGGATGCGACCTGTTCTTCAGCAGAAAGCTGCTGATGCGTGGTGGATGCCGGGTGAATGACCAGCGACTTGGCATCGCCGATATTAGCCAGGTGTGACAGCAGCTTGACTCTATCGATAAATTTTTTACCGGCTTCCATGCCACCTTTGATGCCGAATCCGATAATGGCCCCCTCCCCTTTCGGCAGATAGGCGCGTGCCCGGGCATGGTCTTTGTGACTGGCCAGCCCCGGATAGTTGACCCAGGCGACCAGCGCATGTGCTTCAAGCCACGCTGCCACTTTACGTGCGTTTTCTACATGGCGCGCCATACGGACGTGCAACGTTTCGAGTCCCTGAATGATCTGGAATGAATTGAACGGCGAGATGCAGGCGCCGGTATCACGCAGAATGGTAACTCTCATTTTAATGATATAGGAAAGGTTGCCGAGCGCCTCCCAGTATCTGAGTCCGTGGTAGGAGGGGTCCGGTTCGGTAAATTCCGGAAAACGGCCGTTGTTCCACGGAAATTTTCCACCATCGACAACCGCCCCGCCAATGCTGGTGCCGTGCCCGCCGATAAACTTGGTTAACGAGTACACGACAATATCGGCACCATGCTCCAGCGGTTTAAAAAGATACGGAGTCGTTACGGTATTATCAACGACGTAGGGAATGCCGGCTTCGTGGGCAACCGCTGCAATTGCTTCAAAATCATCGACATTGTTTTTAGGATTTCCGACGGACTCGCTGTAGACCAGGCGCGTATTTTCATCAATCGCTGCGCGAACATTCTCCGGATCGGAGCTATCAACAAACTTCACGGTAATACCGAGCTTTGGAAGGGTGTAGTGAAACAGGTTATAGGTACCGCCGTACAGATAGTTTGTAGAAACGATATTCTGGCCGACCTGGGCGATATTCAGCACGGCGTAGGTAATGGCAGCCTGCCCCGAAGCAACCGCCAGCGCCCCGACGCCGCCGTCTAAAGCAGCCAGACGTTTTTCCAGGACATCTGTGGTCGGGTTCATCAGACGCGTATAGATATTGCCGAATTCCTTGAGACCAAACAGATTGGCAGCATGTTCGGAACTTTTGAATACATACGAGCTGGTCTGATAGAGCGGCACAGCCCGCGAAAGGGTTGTCGGATCAGGCGTCTGTCCTGCGTGCAGCGTCAAGGTTTCAAATGATTGGATTCTTTCTGGCATAAAGCCCCCTCGTTCAGAGTAGTAAAAAGTGGATTGAGACTATAGTTCTTGTGCACTAACGTCAAGTATATTTCTCTCCACAATACAGACCTCAAATGGTGATTGTCTCACCCGGCTGCAGACGCCGCTGTTCAATCCTATCCGGAGCATCAAGTGACGATGCCACCAGATAAAAGAAGAGTGCGATCAGGCCGGTAATTATCAGAAACTGGGGCAGAATTCGGATGGCTTCGTCGCGCTTTTGAGGCTCACGCACCAGACCAAAGACCACCAGCACCGCTCCGTAGGCACCGATTGCGGCAGCCCAGAAGATGCCAAGCTGGTAGACGCGCCCCTCTGCATCCAGCGAGAGCGAGAAGAGCGCGGCGATTGAACCGTGATAGAAACTGGCCAGAATAATCAAAATCATCGCCGTCATGACGAGGCGCATGCCATTTCTGACGGTACGTTTACGCACAGTCCACAGCCTGACGATGCTGAAATATTAAATGCACCATGAAACATCCCCGATACCGGCCCGCAGTACTTCGGGCTGGTCATTGATCAAACTGACAACAGAGCTGACATCGGTAGTCAGAATACCGCCATCAATGACATACTGCAGATGACTGCCGAAAACATTTTCTATCAAGCGCGGATCACCCTGCGGATCTTCTCCGCTCAGATTGGCACTGGTCGTAATGATCGGATTTCCCAGGGCCGTAACAAGCGCCGAGCAGATCACGTTATCCGGAATCCTGATACCAACCGTTTTCTGGCGCGTCAACAGCAGATCGGGCACTTCACGTGTTGCTTCAAAAACAAACGTGTAGGGCCCTGGAAGATAACGCTTTATCAGCTTAAATGCGCCATTACTGACCCTGGCATAACGTGAGATTTCCGACAAGGAAGAGCAGATAATCGAGAATGGTTTACGGCGATCACGCAGCTTCATCTGATAAATGCGCTCGATGCTCTTTTTACAGAAGATCGAACAGCCGATCCCGTAGGTAGTATCAGTCGGATAGGCGATCACCCCCCCATCTTTCAGGCTGTCTGCAACCATTTTAATGCGGTGGGGCTGTGGGTATTCCGGGTTAATTTCTAAAAACATAGTGATGTACCTTCGCTGGATATTTTCGTTTCACTATAATGCGTTACCAAACAATATAAAAGTCCGCTAACCGTTGTCAACTTGTGGTCAGATGTCACCAGTTTTGATTTATGGAGGATGCTGCTGGCTGCAATTATTCGATCGGCAGGGTCACCATGCGGACAAAAGTTCAGTTGCGTACTCCTGGCAGCGACTTCCGGCGTAATGGGTAACACGTCAATATTCCGTGCTGTCAGCATAAGTTGGATGAATTTTTGCGCATCGGTTCCCGGATCGAGCCGTCTCTTCGCAACCAGCATCGCTATCTCCCACAGCGAAATATCACAACAAGCCAGTGTACCGGCATCATCTACCTGGGCAATAGCTGCCGCCGCTTTTTTGCTGAGTCGAGATGGCTCAAGGGGCGTCAAACACCAGCGCACAGGTGTCAAGAATCAGCACGGTTCGCCTCCCATTCAACATCAATGGGTGAGATGATGTCGCCGATAAAACAGATGCCACAGCGAAGAACAGCCAGTTGCTCCCGCGCACTCTGGCGTTCGTCTACCGGCGGTACCAGCCGGGCAATGACTTTACCACAAGAGGTGAGCGAAATATCTTCACCTTTACGAACCTTGCCGAGGTAGTCCGGTATGTGTTTACGAAATGTGGTGACGGTTACTTCAAGCATAACTTCCTCATTAAATGTACATTTGGAGTGTACATTTAAACGGGGTAAGTTCAAATCAAAATTATCGTTTACATTCTGATTCATGCGCAGTAAATTATGCGCATGAAAATTATACATAAGGAGGGCGTATGCCATCAGCAGCATTACAACCAACCCTACAGAAAAAATCCACCAACTTGAGCATCAACAGCGACCTGTTACGTCGTGCCCGCGCTCATAAAATCAATCTTTCCAAGACACTTGAAGAGCGGCTCACCGAGATTTTACGGCACGAAGAACGCGAAGCATGGCTCACAGAAAATGCTACCGCTATCGAAGAATACAACGCCAGAATTGAAAAAAACGGCGTATTCAGCGACGGTTTGAGGAGTTTCTGATGGCACAATTCGACGTGTACGAAAATCCGAACCTTACATCACGAAAAACGACGCCGTATCTTCTTGATGTTCAGACCGATCTGCTTGGTAACCTTGCTACCAGGGTGGTAGTTCCTCTGGTTGCTTCAGGTGCCATGACAACACCGGGGAAGCATCTGAACCCTACATTCGACGTCGGAAAAAACAAGGTCATCATGTCAACTGCCGAAATTGCCGGGGTTTCAGTCAAAAGTATTGGCAAACAGGTTTGTTCTCTCAAGCAATATCGCAATAAAATCGTCGCAGCCCTTGACTTTTTGATTACCGGGATCTGAACTTCTCATTTTCGACAATACCAGTTTTCTGATTTCACCGGACGCAAGCTTGGTCAGACACTAAAGCTCATGCTGCGTACCCTTTCGGTCTCTCTTTTACGATATTCAACTCCGCAAGATCCCGCTCAAAAACCTCCCACAGATTGATTATCAGCCCCGGAAGCGAAACAAGTTGCAGCGGGCCATGCCACGGAAAAACCTCTGCTCGCCCATAGTTACCATCCACCAGGCGAAAGCGTTCCACCAAATCACCTACGGGATCAACCACCAGATATGCCCTACTCACCCCCCTCATCTTCCTGTCAGTAGCCGCAATGTTGCGTTGATAAAACAAACGGCCTACTAACTCGATATGGCCATTGTGCAGTAATCATTGTTTTTCCTGCACCTCAATCGCCACATTTTCTGACGAAATCAGCCTCATGCAAATTTCCCTGAATATCTTTGCATCTTCGTACTCTTGCTCAATTGACTCGCGATCAAATCGGAACTCAACATTGTAGTCACTCTCAGAGCGGAATTTCTGTTGACGGGCAAGTATCCGCCCTGCTTCCATCTCAACTATACCGGTTTTTACATAATGCAGGCTGAACAACTGCAATGCTCCCTGATGGCTTTTAGAGTTAATATCTTTCGTTGCCAATAGAGCCCTTGTAAAATGAAATACCGCATAGTACAGCCGTGACATGGCATCGCGATAGCACTCTCCAGCTATGAGTAAGCCAACACTTTTCAAGGCCTCATCGGCTCGTTCCATTTCCAGTTTTATTGTTTCCCGGTTCATAGTTTGACCATGTCCCGCTCAATTTCAACCAGCAGTGGATTGCCATTCAGTTTTTGACGTTCGTATTCACTACTGCTGAAAACAACCGGTGAAATATCAATACCGGTTTCCAGAAACTCGTCATAGGCGATGTCGATGATGTCC
Source organism: Desulfuromonadales bacterium (assembly GCA_013349325.1). Classification (GTDB taxonomy): domain Bacteria; phylum Desulfobacterota; class Desulfuromonadia; order Geobacterales; family Pseudopelobacteraceae; genus JACRCG01. The sequence goes on along the minus strand of DUZX01000032.1, from coordinate 634 downwards.
CTTTTCAGGTGATGATTGATATGATCAGTCACAACAAGCACGTCATAATCTGAATCCTGACGTGCATTACCTCGGGCGCGTGAGCCGAATAACGCACCATATCGATAGTTATCACCTAGTTTAACGCTGACCCGGCTGATAAAATCTTTGAGAATTGGGAATTCTGCAATTTCTGCCATTGCGTATTACTCCTTTGTTGTAGGCATTGTTCTGATTTTATTTTGTTTCCCGCTTTCGCAACGCTTAATTCCCCCTCACCCTAACCCTCTCGGTTGGTGCTCATGGAGAGGGAATGAAAAACGACCAAGACGTTTCAGCATTTTTGCTATCAAGCTCAAATATCCGGCCAGTTTACGAGGCTATTTTATTTAAAAACAAAATGTTAGCTCTAATTTCTGCCGGCCGAAAATTCTCTGTTTTTATCCTCGTTCCCACGCACTACGCCCTGTATTATCGGGGTGATTCCTGCTCATGTTAACTCGTAAAGGCTTGTAGGTTGCCGTTGAACCGTTGTTTTGGCTCAGCGAGAATAGGACTTTCGGTTCGTTTGTGATAAACCATCACGAACGGAGGAAAGTCCATGCGAAAGAAACGTCACAACTACACCCCAGAAGAGAAGGTTTCCGTTTTACGG
>DUZX01000031.1 GCA_013349325.1 Desulfuromonadales bacterium | reverse complement strand
GTAACCAGAGTCAAAATCAGAGATAAAAATCCAAATAGCAGCAGTGCAGACGCGGTTTAGTTCAACAACAGTTTATGCGGTGGTTCCGCTGACGCTACACACCGCATAAACTCTTAAATCGTTAAAAGACCTGTAAAGTGGTTATGTTGGGCCAGGCCGCACTGCATTCTTCCCAATAACCGCCAACAACCGCACCATCGCCTGCGAATCCTGACAGCAATAACCTCCGGTTACAAATCAGTTCAGAACTCATATTTGTTTCCAGCTTACGCTGTCGTCGCACATATCATGACGCGATATCTGTATAATTTATTCACTCGGATGTCGTGGCTAAAATAACTTTATGTTTACCTGGTTGTATGTCACAAGAAAACGGCGTACGAGGTGTGTACTGGACTATCTTGGTTCTTCGGGGGGATTATTATGGCAAAAAAAGGTAAGGATCAGGACAAGAACGAAAAGTATGTGGACCGTCTGTTGATAATGCTCGGGATGATTCCAAGGCGGGAATTCATTAAAACCACAGAGATTGCAGGCCGCCTGAAAGCTGAGCATAATATTGAGATTAGCCTGCGAACAATTCAGCGCGATTTGGTGAATCTTTCCAGAAAATATACATTGATAACCGACGATAATAAATCTGTCGGCTGGAGTTGGATGGAGGGCACCCGATCACTGGATATTCCTGTCATGGATCCACCGGTAGCGCTTACTTTCCGACTGGTGCGCGATTCGATGGCACATTTGCTGCCGCGTGCAATCCTGGCTACTTTGGATGGTTACTTTCGTTCGGCAGATGACAGACTCAAAAAGCTGCCGAACTCAAAATTGTCACATTGGGCCGATAAGGTACGCGTAGTATCGCGCAGCCTCAGTTTTACTCCGCCACGCGTACATGAATCAATTCTCGATAGCCTCTATAAAACACTTCAGCTCGAACTCTGCTTTGAATTGGATTATCGTGTCAGATCCGGAAAAGAGAAAACGTACGTTGTCAATCCGCTGGGGCTTGTCTTTGTGGACAATCTCATCTACCTGGTCGCCACGCTGTATGATTATACCGATGTAAAACAACTGTTAGCGCATCGCATGAAATCGATCAGATTGCTGCCGGACCAACCCGCAACGACTCCCGCCGGATTTACCCTGCAAGGTTATATCGACAGCGGTGAGTTCGGCTATCCATTGGGCGGCAAGATTCCGCTGAAGGTGCTTTTTGAAAAGGATTCCGCACCCTACCTGTATGAAACAAAGCTTGTACCGAATCAGAAATTGACGAGCAATCGGATGGAACGCTGCTGCTGGAGGTAACCGTGCGGGATGATGTCCAGTTGCGCTGGTGGCTGAAGGGTTTTGGTGAAAAGGTTGAGATTGTAGAGCCAGCTCATTTGAGGAATGAATTTGCTACGATGGCTTCAAAGATGGCGGAAAAGTATCATCTATCTCCCGGACATGTATCAACCGCGGTAGAGGCCAAGCCGTGATTAAGCATCTACGGACTATTTGTATTACTCTCTGCGCAGGGTTCACCTTTTCAGCACCCGCTTCTGCCGGCACACCGGTCCACCTGCGCATCAACACATCCCACGGACTTTCCAATGCTCTCGGGGCCGTTTCGGATGCCGGGTTGAGTGTTACCGACGACGTCATTATCTCCCCTTCATCAGAATTCAACGGCCGCCCTTTCCTGCCACCTGATGAGTTTATGCGTGATGCCCTGGCGGTGCATGCCACCATTATGTCATCAAGCTTTTCCAACTGGGATTATCTCTCCGATACCGCCCACTATCTGAAACTGACGCAACAGAACCTGGTACATGTCTTTGCCTACGAACCGAGGAAACCGCAACCGCCGCACGCACCACCTCCGGCGGCTTTTACTACCGTCAATCTGACGGGTGGCAAAACCGGCGGCGGCATCGAGTTCGGAATCCCCAAGGGATATATGAACGGTCGCGGCCAGGATACGTCAGCATCCGGTGTTACGGCACAACTGGCCGGCCTGATGGCGAGCCTCAAGTACCGGCATCCGGCCTGGAACTGGTTTGATGTAAAAGCCGCATTGAGAATCACCGCTGCCAATTTTCCCCACCGGCTATAACGCTGACAAATCAGGCTACGGCTCGATTGACTTCCGTTCCGCCAATGCTCTGACTGATGCAGCACAGTTTCCGCTCTTCCCTCCGGCGGCCATCATGCGTACGAGCAGGAACAATACCGTTATCTTTGCCATCAACTCATACAAACAGACACGCAGGACAGCAGACGCGCTCTTCCGCTTCAGAATGCGCCCGATCCCGACACTGAAGGAACTCACCTTGGCCGAATTGAGCGCAATGGGCGGCCAATTACTGTTCAGCGGGGATCGCTCTGTTTCGACCAATTCATACGCCGTTCAAATTCCAAACGACGAAATGAGTCACTTTGTCTGGCTCAGCAGAGATGCGCGGGGAGTCTATTCCCGTATTGAACCGTATTCAATACTCGGACCCGTACTGTTTACAGCAGTGATCAAATAATGGCGATCACAGGCAGCAGCACTAGCCAAATGAGCCGGTTATGGTACGCTTGGCTAGTCTTATACGCATTTTCACTCCGGAGGCAATGTCATGAATATCCATGAATATCAGGCCAAAGAGATCCTCAACAGCTATGGCATTCCGATTCCGCGCGGCCGTGTGGCGCTGACCTCAGACCAGGTCGAACGGGCCGCTAAAATGATGGGGGGGCGCTGCGTCGTCAAAGCCCAGATCTATGCCGGAGGACGTGGCAAGGGGGGGGGCGTCAGGCTGATCCATCATCCGGAAGAGGCCCAGGAATATGGCAAAGAGCTGTTCGGAAAGAATCTGGTAACCGTACAGACCGGGCCGCAGGGGCTGAAAGTTCGCCGCATCCTGGTAGAGGAGGCGGTTGAGATCGCCCGTGAGTTCTATCTTTCAATTACACTCGATCGGAGCAGTTCCCGCTACATCCTGATCGCTTCGGCTGATGGTGGTGTTGAGATCGAAGAGGTGGCCCGCAAGAATCCCGAGAGGATTCTGACACTTTCGATCGATCCATTCATCGGTCTGCGCCCCTACCAGGCCCGTAAAATAGCGCTGGAACTGGGGCTGTCCGGCTCGATCTGCGAAGACTGTGTCGAGCTGATCCTGAATCTGTACCGGGCCTGCCTGGAGAAAGACTGTGCCCTGATCGAGATCAATCCTCTGGTAGTGACCAAGGCCGGCTGGTTGATGGCCATGGATGCCAAGATCACCTTTGACGATAATGCCGTCTATCGCCATCGCGAATATCCCGACATGATGGACTACTCGCAGCTCGATCCGCTCGAGATCAACGCCGCCAAGTATGACCTGGCCTATATCAAACTGGCCGGCAGCATTGGCTGCCTGGTTAACGGTGCCGGGCTGGCCATGGCCACCCTGGATGTTTTGCATGAGTACGGTGGTGAACCGGCCAACTTTCTGGATGTCGGCGGCGGGGCAACCCGCGAGAAGGTGGCCGAAGCCTTCCGGATCATCCTGCAGGATTGCGATGTGGAGGGGATCTTCGTCAATATTTTCGGCGGCATCATGCGTTGTGATGTCATTGCCCAGGGTATCATCGAAGCGGCCGGCGCGGTTGGCTGTAACCTGCCGATTGTCGTGCGCATGGATGGCAGCCAGGTTGAGGAGGGCAAGAAGCTGCTCCAGGAATCCGGCCTGAACGTGCAGATCGGCAGTTCTCTGGGAGACGGCGCCGCCAGGATCGTCGATATGCTGAAAAGGGAGGTGTGCTAAGCCATGTCAATTCTTGTCAATAAAAATTCCAGAATTGTTGTTCAGGGCATCACCGGCCGCAGTGGTCTGTTCCATACCCGCCAGTGTCGCGATTACGGTACCGTCGTCGTAGCCGGCGTCACCCCCGGTAAAGGGGGAATCCATATCGAGGGAATTCCGGTGTTCAATACCGTGGCCGAAGCGGCCAGATACACCGAGGCCAACGCGGCTATGATCTTCGTACCGCCACCGGCTGCTGCTGACGCCATCATGGAGGTAATCGATGCCGGCCTCGGTTTAGCGGTCTGCATCACGGAAGGTATTCCGATCCGCGATATGGTCCCGGTCAAGGCGGTTCTGCAGGGGAGCAGCACGCGTCTGATCGGCCCCAACTGCCCCGGCATCATTACTCCGGGAGAATGTAAGGTCGGCATCATGCCGGGGCACATCCACACACCCGGAAAGATCGGGGTTGTTTCGCGCAGCGGCACGCTGACCTATGAGGCGGTCAAGCAGTTGAGCGATGCCGGGCTTGGTCAGTCCACCTGCGTCGGCATCGGTGGTGACCCGATCATCGGCATGAACTTCATCGACGTACTGAATCTCTTTAATCAGGACTCGAGCACCGAGGGCGTTTTCATGATCGGTGAAATTGGTGGCGGAGCTGAAGAGGCTGCCGCCGAATGGATCAAACAGAACATGACCAAGCCGGTAGCAGCCTTCATCGCCGGTGTCACGGCTCCTCCCGGCAAACGCATGGGGCACGCCGGTGCAATCATCACCGCCGGCAAGGGCAAGGCAGCAGATAAGATCCGGATACTGCAGGAGTGCGGCGTCGTGGTGGCGACCAGCCCGACAAAAATGGGAGAGGCCATGCTGGAGGCGCTAAAAGCTATCTGAATTCTGCTTGACGCAGTATAAATCGCCCTCTACTATAGGTACATGATATTAAACACATACGAGGTGACGAATGATCCGGACCAATGTCATGCTGACCCACCATCAGCATATAACCTTGAAACAGATGTCAGCTTCCCTGCACAGCACTCTAGGAGAACTTGTACGCGATGCCATAGACAGCTCCATTACCACTGATACTGTTGAACGTCGCCATCAGGTAGCGCTGGCCGCATACCGCGAGGGCTTTATAAGTATGGGGAAACTGGCCGAATCGCTGGGGGTCGATCCTCTGACAGCACGGAGCTACCTAAAAGAACGAGGTTTGTTGCAGTTAGTTCAGGGTGCTGACGAAATCATGCCCGACGCCGCCAATGCCTGATCTGATTTTTGATACCATGGTAGTCAGTAATTTTGCAAAAGCCGGTCAACTGAAGTTATTGCACAGGATGTATCCTGCAAACGCCTGTTGTTCCGGCTTTGTCGTTGCAGAGGTTTTGCGCGGCGTTCGTCAGGGGCATACCGATCTTGAAGTATTGGTTACATCTTTATCAGAAGGGTGGCCACGTCAGGAGGACCTTGCGACACCCGCTGAACGACACCTGTATGCACGCATAGCAGTTTCGCTCGGCGATGGTGAATCGTCATGTCTGGCACTTGCCGCCTGTCGCGGATATGTGTTTGCCTGCGATGATCGTCTGGCACGAAGTGAAGGGGTCCGTTTAGGCGTACCGCTGACCGGAACAATCGGCATTCTGATTAAAGCGGTGCGGAGCGGAGTGCTTGACCTCAAAAAAGCCAATGACGTATTGAAAAAAATGATCACAGCCGGTTTTTATGCGCCGGTGAAGAGGATTACGAGAGAAATGGCGGCGGGATAAAAAGCGGCGGATAATATCCCTCTATTTCGCAAAAAAACGAACCGCTTTTATAACGATATCAAACAGATCCGGATCAGATTGTCGTAACGTGCCGCCAAACAAATCAAAGCGTATATCACCCGCAGAAGTCCCGTCCGCTGCAGACGGGACCTGCTGTTTCCGTCTTTCCCGTTCCAGTTCCCGTGTCTCGATTCTCTTCTGCTCTTCGGCCCGTTCCTGCTGTAGCAGTTTGCCACCCGCCTTCATCCACTCAAACAGATGGCGCAACTCACCACCATCAAGCCAGACACCATGCTCGCGGCAGCGATCGACGATGACACCGCTTTTAAGGCCGAAATTTACCCGGTTCATGATCGTGCTGCAGACCGGGCACTTGATGTAGCTGACGCCGTAGTCATCTTTCCTGAGGGCGTTGATGCTGTCCAGATGGCTTCTGTCAATATTGAACACGTTGGTAACAGTAGCCTCCAGCAATGTTTCCAGCTCATTCGGGTCAAAAAAGAGCCCCAGACACCCATCGCAGCGCTCAATCAGGAATCTTCCGTTGATATTCAGGTCAATTGTCCGTAGCGGAACAGCACAGCGCGGACAGGTCCGCCCTGATTCAAGTTCATGAGTTGTGAAATAGTGAACACCGGCAAGATCGGCATCATTGCGGCTGCCACAATATGTACAGGTGATTGAGTCCAGCGGAAGGGGAGCTGAGCAGTTGGTGCAGTTCGCCACGGAGTCTCCTTGGTTTATTATTCCGGTAGCGGAGGTGGTGTTACCGCAAGAAACATTTTGAACTCAGCAAAAGCAGCGCCCTTTTCCCATCCAGCCATCCCCTGTTTCCAGAGCAGGGTTTCTCCGGTCACACTTCCCGCCTGTATGCTGGCAATGATCGTCTGCTGATCAAACGGCCCGGTTTTAGTGCCGTTTTTCCCGACATAATACGTCTCACCCGGCAACGCGGGGGGCGTTTCCGGTGCGCTATCCGGCGAAGTACCCATCAATTTCCCGAGCTGATTGGCCATGGCAAAGCCCATTCCCATGCCGACTCCCGCCGAAGCATCGCCCCCCGGATTTTTGGCGGCGCTCTCCATGGCGTTGGCGGCCTGAAATTTGACGAAATTGTCGAGGTTGCCAATGATGCCCATACTGCTGCGTTTGTCGAGCGCCTGCTCAACCTCCAGCGGCAGAGAGATATTTTCGATCAGCAGTTTGGATACTTCGAGGCCGTATTCCAGAAATTCAGGCGCAATCTTCTGTGTCAACAGTTCCGACAGTTCATCATAATTGGCGGCCAGATCAAGCAGCGCAATGCCGCTCTCCCCGAGAGCGTCGGCAAATCTGCTGACGATAAGATTGCGCAACTGTTCGCTGATATCGTCCAGCGTAAAATGGCCGCCCGTACCGACAATTGCCCGGATAAAGCTGGCAGGGTCGCAGACCCGCACCACATACGTGCCGAATGAGCGCAGTCGTACGGCCCCGAACTCCTGATCACGCATCATGACCGGATTTTTGGTGCCCCATTTGAGGTTGGTAAAATTGCGCGTGTTGACAAAATAGACTTCCGCTTTAAACGGACTGTGAAAGCCGTATTTCCACCCCAGAAGAGTCGTCAGAAGCGGCAGGTTTCTAGTCGTCAGCGAATGTTGACCATCTGAAAAGACATCGGCGATCTTCCCGCGATCCACGAAAACGGCGGACTGCGCCTGACGTACGATCAGCTGGGCACCGTATTTGATCTCATTATCAAATCTCGGGAACCTCCAGACCAGGGTATCGCTTGAGTCGTCGGTCCATTCGATAATATCCAGGAGTTCTGCAGTTACTTTTTCCCATAAGGACATTTATCGTGCCTCCTTCTGTGAAGCAGCAGTTTCCGTGCTAACGCATGTCGCGCTACAGACACCTCCTTGAGCAGGAAGCATACAAGGGTCAAAACGGGTGACACCCCACTGCAGAATATCGCTGCAGGGACATTCCTCCAGCCCCACCGGCGGACGAAGACCAAGAAAGCGAAGCACAGCGATCAACAGGTCGCGCTCGCGTCCTGCACAGGAACCCAGAGAATGCGATACCAGGTGATCGCGCTTGCTCAACTTGGCACCCGTCGGGCCGGTTACCAGCGGCAGATGGCAATATTCCGGTTGCGGATAGCCGAGCAGCCGCTGAAGATATATCTGCCGGGGCGTAGAGTCGAGCAGGTCATCGCCACGCACCACCTGTGTCACTCCTGCCAGATAGTCATCCACCACAACCGCCAGCTGATAGGTAAACTCTCCGGTTCCGCGCCTGACGGCAAAATCTCCACACAGCCGGTCGAGCCGTTGACAGACCACTCCGCTGCGCAGGTCATCGAAACGGATCTCGCCCTCCCCCACTAGCAGTCGCCAGGAGCGGATGACGGCAAAATTTTCCGGCAGACCGTTCCGGCAGCTACCGACATAGGGAATACTGCCGTCGTCTGCAGCCGGTGCCGACGACGCCATCGCCAGATCTTTACGTGAACAGCAGCAGGGGTAGAGCAAACCCTGCTGCCGCAGTACCTCAAAAGCCCGTTGATACTCACCCGTATTCCGGCTCTGCCGTGCGACATCGCCATCCCACTGCAATCCGAATGTTTCCAGCGTCCGCAGGATATCATCGGCCATACCGGGCAGCTGACGTGGCACATCCAGATCATCCAGTCGAACAAGCCAGCGGCCACCGTCGCGCTTTGCCATCAGATAACTTCCCACTGCCGCGACCAGCGAACCGAGATGTAGAGCCCCGGTCGGTGATGGCGCAAAACGGCCGGTAACCTGATGGCCCGCATTGTCGTTCATGGAGGAGGTCTGTTATTTACCGAAGGAACAGCAGTAGTCCGTTACCGCCGATACTTTCAATAAGAATGAGTTGTGAGCAGGCACGGTAAAAGATTCGCCAGCACGGACTTTCTTCCAGCTGCGTTCTCCCTGTAGTTGCCACTCTAGTTCGCCGGACATAATTTCGAGAACTTCGTTTACGTCAGTCGAAAATTCATATTCGCCTTCCTGCATAACCCCCAACGTTTTTTTGCTGCCGTCGGGAAACAGTACGGAACGGCTGGTAACCTGACCACCAAAAAAGATATTGGCCTTCTTGACAACTGTTACATTTGTAAACTCTGACATAGTATCCTCCTGAGGGTATCGTAATGTGACCGTTATACCTGTAGGAGCCGTAACGAAGCAAACAAAAAAAGCCCGCTGCGGAATCGCAGTGGGCTTTTAGAAGGGTGAGTGCCGGACAGTACGTCAGTTGAATGTTCCTCGCAGGATATTGGCGTGCCACATCACGGTGGTTTGACGGGTGGACGGGGATTCGACCAGATCAGGAACAATCATGGGGACGGCAATCCGTATGCGACCGTTATCGATCTGAGCCAGAGCACGGGCCGACTTTGCCATTCCATAGGCGGACCCTGCCAGAACGCCCACAGCGGCACCGTAGCCGATGTTTTCCAGGTGATCTGCCGGTTTTTTGGTAAAAGCCATAAAAGCGGCTCCTACCAACGCTCCGATTCCGGCACCGTAAAAGGCGTCTTCAAACACTTCACGCAATGTGTTATCTGATGCGTATGAGGATGATGCCGTCATAACGAATATGACCAGTAGTGCCAGAGTTATCGTCTTTCTGAAATTTTTCATCGTTATATACCTCGTCGTAGGTGGAATCTTGGTCTGGTATCTGGTTATAAAGCAATAAACAGACCGAAATTCTACAGATTCCGTTTTGCACGCATTTTTAATCTGAATATCAACGGGTTTCGTCTTGAAAAAACAAAAACACGGAACCATCACGTGGATCAAACGTGTGTCGACACGCCAATCACTGTTGCATTAATACCACACTAGTCCGGTCGTTTGGCGTAAACGTCTCCTGCACGATAGCAAGCTCATCCTCGCGACTGACGACCCGGCCATCCAGTCGCGCCTGCAGCAGACGATCCCTGATCTGCCTGAACTGCGGACCGGGCTTTAAGCCGAGCGCCAACAGATCATCTCCGTCCAGCAAGGGGGCAATACTACGCAACTTTGTTACATAAAGCGACACAAAACGTCTGGTCTGCTCACTATTGACATGGGACGCCAGATAGAGCAGCACTTCCAACGACAGTCCGCTGAACCAGCGATAGATTTCACTGTACGCCACTTCAGGGGCGCGCTTCAGCCGCACTTTGATTGCGCTCAGAATGTGATGGGCCCGGCTGCGCTGTTCGAAAAGGCGGACCGCCATCCGTTCCGGCACCGCCAGACGCTGGCAGGCTTCGCGAAATTCATCCTGACGTAACTCGTCGCACAGCCCCAAAAACCAGACCTGCCATGTTTCGCAGGGATCATCCAAAAACAGCAACCGGAACCAGGCCATGACCTGTCGCGTTTCCACCAGGACCTTGTGCGATGCCGGCAGCAACCTGAGCGCCGGATGAATGGACGGCAGCAATCCCAAAGCCGAGAGGCGCTCGATTGCCGCCAACGGTTCCTTTTCCCGCATGATCTGCACCAGTTCATTAAACAGGCGCGTGCCTCCCAGCTTGTCCAGCACCTGCATGCGTACGGCACTATGGATCAGATTCTCGGTATGCGGAGCGATGTGAAAACCGAGCCGTTGTTCAAAGCGGACCGCCCGGAACATGCGGGTTGGATCCTCGACAAACGAGAGACTGTGCAACACACGCACCACCTGTTCCTGTAGGTCCTGACGCCCACCGAAGTAATCAGTCAGCGCGCCGAAGTCAGGCCTGTTCAGACAGACCGCCAGGGTGTTAATCGTAAAATCCCGTCGATAGAGGTCATGCCGCAACGAAGCCCGTTCTACCGTTGGCAGAACACCGGGTGATTCGTAATACTCCAGACGGGTACTGGCCACATCAACCTTGCTGCCGGATGGAAATACGATCACCGCCGTACCGAAGGCCGTATGAGAGCGGACACGACAGCCGTGACGGAGGGAAAAACGCTCTGCAAAGAGGATCCCGTCCCCCTCAACCGTCACATCGATATCCAGGTTAGGCACGCCCAGAATCAGATCGCGCACAAATCCGCCGACCGCATAGATCTGCATCCCCAGTTCATCGGCGGCTTCACCCAACTGACTGAGCAACTCTGTAATCGCTTCAGGCAGGTGCCGCTTGACAAGATCGGCAACCGATCGCTCACGGGATGTGTCCTGCATGACATCAAGGTCGTAGACGGTTTCCTGGCGTCCGCGACTACCACCAAAAGCCAACCGCATGATATCGGTGCGCGTCACAGCCCCCACAAGCTGTTCACCGTCAAACACCGGGACAAAACGACGATTTCTGACAATCATGTACTCCTGAATTTCAGCTGATAACGTCTGAAGCGACGCACGCATGAACTCCGTCTGCATGTAATCCGTAACAGGAGCGTCACCCAAACCATGATAGAGCGCCTTTTCTGCGGTCTTGCGCGAAATGACACCGACCATTCGTTTATCGGCCACAACCGGCATGGCGTTGCACGAGTAGCGGGTCAGCATGTCAAGCGCAGCGCTCACCGTCAGAGATTCGGGGATGGTCTTAACCGGAGCTGACATGATCTCGGCAGCAGTCCGGTCAGCATGCGCCAACAGGAGTACCTGCTCGTCAAGCCGCTCCAGCACCTCGTTTAGAGAGAACTCCCGCACCGTAGCGGAAGCTGCAGCTGCGTGCCCCCCGCCTCCAAAGAGCTTCATGAGTCGGGCGACATCAACCGCAGCAGTCCGGCTGCGTGCCACCAGAAATACCGTTCCTTTCATCTCAACAGCACAAATCAGCACGTCCAGATTCTGGATGTCGCGCATCAGATGCGCCAGAGAAGCCAGGTTGGGCACATACTCACAGGCAACGGCACTGGCAATCGAGACAATCAACCCGTTGACCGGAATGGTTTTGAGAGAGGAGAGCAGCTGTTTGAGGATCGCCAGCTGTTGGCGGTTGAAATCAGGTTTGAGCGCATCGGCTATGATCGCCAGGTCGGCCCCCTGCCCCAGCAGCCAGCCAGCGACCTGATAATCTTCAGGCGTTGTTGCCGGAAGCAGCAGGTGACCGGAATCATCGTGGATAGCCAACAATATCGCGGTGGCCTCCAGAGGTGAAAGAGATATACTGCGCTGCATCAGGACGCCGGTCAGAAGCGCCGCCGAAGAACCGCCGGCGCGAATAATGCCACCACTGGCCGGGATACTCTGCTCGGTCAGTGGATGGTGGTCATAGATATCAATTTCCAGGCCGGGACGATCCAGAATTTCCGCAAAGCGCCCGATGCGGGCGGCCTGACGGCAATCAACAATAATCAGACGGGAGATTGATGCGAGGTCGATATCTTTAGCACGAGTAAAGTGCGGCAGATTTCCAGAATAACGGGCTAGAAACGTGCGCACCCCTTTTTCCTGCGCACCGGGAAATGCCAGCAGCGCATCAGGATACAATCGCGCCGCTGCAACCATGGCCCCCAGACAATCAAAATCGGCGTTTGTGTGGGTTGTGATGACTTCCAAACCGCCTGTCAATCGATCTTATCCAGTATCATGCGTAACTTGACCTGATCATCAGGATCGAACACATAAAAACCAATTATCAGGTTGCCATTCTGGTCAGTTACATAATGTACGCATCTGCACATGACACGCAGATAGATCACTTCAATATAAATCTCTACCGTTTCACGTTCATGCGGCATACACGTAGGCACACCCTCTGGCGGAACTGAGACCTTGAACCCCTGAGAGGTTATATCAATCACATGCGCTTCGGTTTCGTGCTTGTCCGGAAAAACCAGCAGGACTTTGGTCAAGTCTTCCTGTAACAGACCGGCATCGTATCGTTGAGCTATTCTTCTTTCCACACCAAGTCCTCCTCAAGAGCAGCATAGTAAGGCGCAGTCAGAATACACGTTGTTTGGCAAAAGTCAATTTCGGCTCACAGGTAAAGGTTCATTTTATTCGAGCGGCAACATGTGCTATACCTACCGAGCGGCGCGATGACGCGAAAGGACTGACACCATCACTATCGTTACAGGAAAAGGAACGTTATGGACTTAAACGATGATCAAAAAGAAATTGTAGAGTTGTTTTTGAAGCAGGAGTTTCTTATCGGAAAATTATACAAGCTCTTTTCATTCCGATACCCGGAGTATAAGGTTTTTTGGACCGAGATGGCCAGTGAAGAGCATCTGCATGCCTCCTGGATTAAGCGGCTTATTAAAACCGATAGTTTCAGATTTTCTCAAGGGGAGTTACGCTCGCATTATCTTGCTTCAAGTATAAACAGTATTGAAGAGCTTACCGCTGAAGTGAGGAACAACAGAGAATTCAGCATCGCGCAAGCCGTGAACGCGGCGCTTCGTATCGAAAGATCTCTCTATGAGAAGGAAATTTTCCAGAGCTTTGAGGGCGATTCTGAGCATGTGCGAAAAATGCTGTATTCTCTCTGCGTCGAGCAACAGATCCATATCAAGAAAATGGAAATGTTCGCGAGTACATTCAGTCAGAAAAACCATTAGAAACAGAATGCTCTGACCGCTCGCTTCCGGTTTACAGCCCGTACTTATCCATCTTGTAACGCAGCGTGCCGCGCGGAATTTTGAGCAGTGCTGCTGTCTGCAGCACATTGGCGCCGGTTCTGGCGAGCGCCTGCTGTATCAGAGCCCGTTCAAAATCGGCCAGAGCCTCCTCAAGACCCATGTCGTCCGGCAGCGCAACAGTGGACGATGTCATACTGACAGCTGTTTTTGAAGGTGCGACAGAACGAATCTCCTGAGGCAGGTAGTCCGGCAGCAGCGTCGGACCGGAGCGCATGATACAGATGCGCTCGATAACGTTGCGCAGTTCTCTGATGTTGCCGGGCCAGCCGTACTCCTCCATCAGCTTCGCTGCCGCAGGTGATACGGCACTAAAGTCCCGACCGAACGAGCGGCTGAAGGAATCGAGAAAATATGCCGCCAGAGCAGATACATCCTCACGTCGCTCCCGCAAGGGGGGGACGTGAATCGGCACGACATTCAGACGATAGAACAGATCCTCACGGAACACTCCCCCCGCAATACGCTCCTGCAAGTTGCGATTGGTAGCCGCCAGGATACGTACATCGATAACGATATCCTTGGTGCCGCCCACACGACGTATGGTGCGTTCCTGAAGCACACGCAGCAGTTTTGCCTGCATGCTCATATCCATTTCGCCGATTTCATCCAGAAAAACAGTGCCGAGATGCGCTTCTTCAAACAGACCGGGTTTGCGACTGGTAGCGCTGGTAAAAGCTCCTTTTTCATGACCGAAAAGCTCGCTTTCCAGTAAATTCGCCGGCAGGGATGCGCAGTTGATGCCGACAAAAGCGTTCGCTTTCCGGTCGGACAAGTCATGAATACCGCGCGCCACCAACTCTTTACCGGTGCCCGATTCGCCGGTAATCAAGACCGTGGCGGAAGATATACGTGCAATCTCGCGCATCTGGGTAACGACTTCTGCAAAAGAGCTGCTGGCTCCGACCATGGGGTAGCCCCCCGGCATGAAGCCATCCGAGCGTTTCAGGTTGCGTACTTCGCGTTTCAGGCTCTGTGTCTGCAGCGCCAGCTTGACGATGACCCGCAGCGCATCAGCTTTGAACGGTTTTTTCATATAGTGGAAAGCGCCCAGTTTAAGGGCATCTACAGCGCTCTCGACCGAACCGTAGCCGGTAATAATGATTACCAGCAGTTCCGGAGCGATCTCCTTGAGTGACTTGAGGACCTCAATACCGTTTTCCGCACCCAGATTAAGATCAAGCAGCGCCAGGTCAATATCATGTGCCAGCACCACGTCGAGCGCCTCTCTGCTGGAAGCGGCCGAGCAGACCTGGTACCCCTCATCGCCAAGAATGCGTTCCACGTTTTCACAGATAAAGGATTCATCATCGATGATCAGGATTTTTTCCATGGGTTATCCTTGTACAACTTCAGAAATATTCACTCCACGGCTCTGCCGGGAAAGAGCGGCAGTTTCAGCGTAAATACCGTGCCGGATCCGGCGCTGCTCTCAACGCTTATCTGGCCGTGATGCTCTTCAACGATGCGTTGCGTAATCGAAAGCCCCAGGCCGGTGCCCGCCCCTTTGCTGGTGAAGAACGGTTCGAAGATCAGCGGCAGATTCTCTTCCGGAATACCCGCTCCGGTATCAGAAACTTTCAGCATGGCATGCTCTTCATCTCCTGCTGTAACGATGCGTATAACACCACCCTCCGGCATCGCCTCCAGGGCATTTCTGATGAGATTTATCAGCGCCTGCTTAATTTTCTCCGGGTCGAAGCGAAACGGTATCGGCAGACCGTTTTCCACGTGTAGGGTCACGTTGAGCCGTTCACACTGCCGCCGCATGAGCAGCACGGTATCGTTGACCACCACATTCAGATCTCCCATCCTGAAGTCGGCCCGCGATGGCGACGAGTAATTCAGCAGCGCACTGATCAGGTGTTCGACACGTTCGATTTCCGCCAGAGCTTTCTTGATCATGTTCTGGTCGCCGGCCGTCAGCGGCGCATTGTCGTGCAGATCATCCAGAAGGAGTGAGATACCGGTCAGTGGATTTCGCACCTCATGGGCGATGCCGGCCGAGAGCTTGCCCAGTGATGCCAGGCGGTCCAGCCGCATCATCTCTTCACGCAGTTTTTCCTTTTCAGTTTCATTGCGTATCGTCACGGTTAATCCTCGATCGGTGCCCGTGCCGATCGGGAAAAATCCGATGTCAAAATGTGTCCAGCCGTTATCGTGCTCGAACCGGACAGAATGGCGACCATATCCACTGTGGGTGACAAGAGCCTGTTCAGTACGTTCCACCATTTCTTCCCAGTTCCGGAAGACGTCCCGATAATGCATATCCAGACTGGTTCCGCTTCCCAGAAGGTACCTGCCGGTGCTGTTGATCGAGGTCAACAAACCGTCGGGCGAAAATGTCACGATCGCACTGGATATACTCTCCAGAACGCTCTCCTTGAAGTTGCGTTCGGCAATGATATCAAGACGTGAACGGCGCAGCTCATCCAGCGTTGTCAGCAGGCTTGACTTGCGACTTTCCAGTTCCGTGGCCATAAAGTTGAAGGTATTGGCCAGTTCACCCAGCTCGTCCGACGAAGAAACCGTGACTCTGCCCTGGGTGTCCCCCTCGGCCAGTCGACGGGCGCCCTGTATCAGCTGCTGCAGCGGACGGGTGATGCCGCGTGCCAGCAGTCCGGCGGACACCCCGGCCAGCAGAGCTGTACAGAGAATAATCATGGCGCTCAGCGTCAGATATTCGCGTAACCCGCGATTAATCAAACGACTCCCTTTGCGGGCGGCGTCATGAAACTGATCGGCCTGGAAACCGATTGTTACTCCACCGAAAATGCCATATTTGCTGTAGTCGCCGGTGTCATAGAGAATTGGTGCGTAGGACATGATCTTTTTTGCCCCGCCAACGTTGGTAATGTCAACATAGCCGTTTTTATGATTTCGGACCGATTCCGCCACCAGAGGGTAGTTTTTGTGAATAAAGCCGGCTCTATCAAGATTGAAGGGTATTTTCCCGGTATCGATATCAGCCCTGCCTGAACTTTCGGAATAGGCCGGAACGAGGGTGCCACTCCTGTCAAGGCCGCGAATGTCCCAGTATTTCGGATGTGTGATAATCCAGCCTTCATCGTCAAAGAGAAAGGCGTAGTTACCGCTTTTGTATGAGGGGAACAGCGTCGAGAAGTTACGTCCCGGATCGATATGCTGCGTAAACTCCATCAGGTGACGATGGTCAAGTGAGAGCACAATCATGCCGTTGAAAGCGCCCTGTTTGTCAAACAGCGATGAACAGAAACGGATCACCCCCTCATAGTTCTTACCGCTAAAGGCCTGTTCAGGATCAGCAGCACCAGCCAGCTGTTCCTGTTTTGAAAGATGAAAACCGGTCAGGTGCGAAACATGAATTTCTCCCTTACGCAGCAGTTTCGTCCGCAGAAAGTAATCTTCCGTTTTAAATTCAGTACCGGCCGGCGTTGATACATCGCGCAGTTCGGCAGCGGGAAGCAGCTGTCCGTCGCGGATGACGATCCGTTCTCTGCCGTTCTTGTCCACATACGCCACCGAGCGATACAGCGGCATAAGCTTTCGGACCTGTTCGTGCGTCCCGAAACGCTCCCAGACATCGCTGCGGCGGGTCGTATAAAAGTTCTGGAGTGTCTGCGTATCAAGCGTGGTCGAGGCCAGGAATAACAGATCCCCCTCGCACTGTCGCAAAAATTCCGAAATCGTTTCGGCAACGTGCTGAGCGCGCATCTGCAGGGATTCAGCGGCTTGAATGTCGGAGGTGTCGGCAATTTCCTTCGTCAGGCGGGTATTAACCGCCTTCAGATTGGAAAGGAGAATAAATGAAGTGACCAGCAGTGGCAGCAGCGAGAGCAGCAGCGTGACAGCCAGAATTTTTTTGAAGAGGGTCATGCGTTGCATGGTTTTACCATCGGCGGAAGCGCCGGTCAGTTGTCAAACATCAGCTTTCGTTCAAAGTCCATTGAGTGCGTCAGGCGCTGAGCGTCCTGCATGGTAATCAAATCCTGGCGGTAGAGCTGCAGCAGATGCATATCGAGCGTCTGCATCTGGTACTGGGAGGCGCCGTTTTCAATATGTTTTTCGATTTCATCCAGGCGCCCCTCACGGATGCAAGCCTGGATGGTCGTGGTGGCGCGCATGATCTCGACCACCGGCAGGATATTTTCCCCTGTTTTATCCTTGATCAGCCGCAGTGAAACCGTGGCGACCAGAATGTCAGCCAGGCGGTGACGCATGATCTCCTGGGACTCAGGAGGGAAATGACCGATGATGCGGTTGATGGTGGAAACGGCCCCCTGGGTGTGCAGTGTCGAGAGCACCAGGTGACCGGTTTCAGAGGCCTTGATACAGGCGTCGATGGTCTCTTTGTCGCGCATCTCGCCAACCATGATTACGTCCGGATCCATGCGGAGAGCCGCTTTAAGTGCCGTGCTGAAGCTTTCGGTATCGATGCCGACTTCGCGTTGGATGATGCAGCTTTTTTTTGAGGTAAACAGAAATTCGATCGGGTCTTCTATCGTTATGATATTGAAACTGAAATTATCATTCATGTGCCGCAGCATGGAGGCCAGCGAGGTTGACTTGCCGTTGCCGGTCGGCCCGGTTACCAGAATCAGACCGTTGGGTGCCTGAGAAATTTCTGCCAGTACCGATGGCAGATTGAGTTCTTCAAAGGTGCCGATAACCGGCGGAATGACGCGCATGACGATTCCGTACTGCCCCTTCTGGCGGAAGATGCTGACCCGAAAGCGCCCACCGGAGGCCAATGAGTAGGAAGCGTCACACTCTCTCAGACCGGGACCAAGCTGGCGACCGTTATGTTTTAAGACGGTGTCAGCAATAAACTCGGTATCTGCGGCGGTCAGGTTTGGAAGTTTGGCGCGGATCAACTGCCCGCGACCCCTGAAAAACGGGGGGTTATCGACCTCAAAATGGAGGTCGGAAACCCGCTTCTGAAATGCGATTTCTAAAATCTGCTGTAGTACATTGATGTCCATGCCATGCCTCGTTCTCTCGGGGTAAAAGTGTCGTATCCGGCTGCCGGATCAGGCCGTTTTCTCGATGTTCTTGCGGTAGAGAGCATTATCCAGCCGTGAACCGGCGTACTGTGCCACCGCTTCTATCAGTTCGGGCTGCAGCAGCGCAACCGGCTTCATTCCAAAATCAGCATAGATCAGCGCAATGACCTTACCGCGACTGATCAGCGGGACGATCATCACCTTGGGACTACGCGGAGCTTCTATCTCACGGTACAGAACAGTCGTCAAGGTGGCATCACTGCGCTGCCCATAGTAGAGGCGCCCTTTTTCGATGACATCCTGAAAGACCGAGTGAGTCTGCAGCGGCAGCCTGAACATGAGCGGCGGGGTGGCTCCTTCTGATTTGGGGGTGCTCACGCCGATTGATTTCTCGGCAATCAGCTCCTGACCGGCCACCACAAAAGTAATCGCCCGTTCAAAACGGACGGAGGCGTAGTTGAGGAGCGCCAGAGCGATCTCGGGAGGTTCTGTACAGCTCTTGAGCTTCGTAAAGGTGTCCATCACCTGGTGGGCCGCCTGCGTCTCTGACGACTGAGATATATTCTTCAGAAACGGGCTCAGCTGTTTGAGAAATTCGATCAGCTGCGGGACGTACTCCTGTTTGTGACAATCGGGACAGGGGCGCGGCAGCAGAGCCTGAATGCCGTGTGCCAGCGCCTGCATGCCGGAGGACCGCCATGCGGAGCTGCAGGTCGCAAGCAGAATCGTAGCGTGCGGGTACGTCTCCCGTTTCTGCCGGGCAAGAGCCAGAGCATGCTGCAGGTCGGTGTCGTGCGGGATATCAATCAGCAGCACCGGATGCAGTTCGCGGGCGAGTGTCTGCTCGATAATGACATCAAGAGTTCCTTCTTCATCGGTGGCCAGTACAAACAGATTGGCATGTCGACAGATGGTACGCACACTGTGAGCGAAAAGTTCATCGGCTGTCAGGAGAAGCAGCGCCGTAACGGGACCACCGGATATGTGCACGGCTGTTCGTGAAATACCGATCAAAAACCCGATCAGACGATCCTGCAGATCGGCGGCTGTTTCCGGTATCGCGCGACTGACCACCCGGCGATGTTCGTCAGACGGATCGAGGTCTTTCAATCCGATAAACACATCCGGAATCGTGCGGACCATGTCGTCCAGTGCATCCAAACCGAGCAGATCGGCGGTAATTGGTGTCGCTCCGGACAGATCGGCAGAGCCAGCAGCGCCTGGAGCGCTCTCCGGGCTGCGAAAGAAGATCTCACTCAGCGTTCCGTCGCGCATCTTCTCATCATAGATGCGCAGGGCATCCATCAGAATCCCCTGCGCATTCAGCAGGATCTCCTGCTGGAGCATTTCCGGAAAATAGCGGTATTCGTCGCAGGCCTCTATAGTGGAAACATCCAGAGAAAAACTGCCGCTGGTCCAGGTCAGTACTTCAACGATGGTCATTTCGATCAACATTTCCAGGCCGTTAAAAGCGGCCTGTTTATCGACATGCCCGTTTTCGATCAATGTTGCCACCAACGGCTTGCGGCCAGCACCGGCATTTTTCTGTTCGGCCAGAGCGCTGTCGAGCGTTTCAACAGCGACGACCCCCATTTCCAGCAGGATCTGCCCGATGCGGACACTGTTATCGACGTGGTTGGCGCTGACGAAATAGCCGTCACGGAACACCAGCTGACTCTCCCCCTTGGGTCCGTTGAGGCTGAGTGTGCCGGTCTTGTTCGTCGTGTGCAGCAATTGGACGATATCTACCAGGGGAAAATGTTCGAGATCACCGCTGAATGTCATACCGGAACTCCTCTCTCGCAAGATTATGCGGCACTATACCGAAATTTTTCATTTTGGTGCCAGATTTTATTGCTGACAGGCGGATACGAATGGTGACAGCTGCGGATTCTTTTGCTACAAAGACAACAGATTCTGTACGGCACTTTTATTTTCAGGAGATGTTTGTCTGATGAAAATCAGCTGTCCACAATGCGGAACCTCCGGCACGCTGCCTGAACATGAAATCCCCGAAGCGGGCCGGTTTATGAGTTGTCCGCGTTGCCATTTCAGTTTTACGGTTACAAAACCGCGCTCCAGCTCCGACAACTACCTGGTTGACACCTGCCCCGCCTGTCATTTCAGCACCTTCGGAGACGAAACCTTCGGTACCTGCCCAAAATGCGGAGTTGTCGTCAAAACTTATATCGAGCGGCAGCGCGAGGAGCAGCGCCAGCAGCATAATCAGACACTGCTGACGAAAACCTTTAATCACAATCCCGAGCCTTTGCCGCCCGAGCCGGAAGCGACACCGGTAGCCGATTTTCTGGAAAATCTGCACCCGGTCAATCTAGTCGGCTGGGGCGTGGCTGCAGCTGCAGTCATCATTACACTCAGCGGAGTATGGGGACTGTTCGGGTACGACAGAGCCGCCATTCAGGCGCTCTTGACGGAACAGCGCGACGAACCGGTCTCCGGCTGGTATGTCTTTTTTCATTTTGGAGCGCTGCACTGGCTCAGACTGTTCTACGGCATGGCGCTTGGAGCTGCGGCCGCTCTTTTTATCAAACAGCTGCACAGGTCGCTGAAACTCCTGCGGTGGCTGATCTGGTCTGCCATGGGCTACGTAGCGATTTCCTATCTGAGCGGTTATCTGCTCTGGGTCGTAGCACCGATTCCACATACCATCGTCGGGTACCTGATTGAATTTCTCAATGTTGTTTTTATGAGCGGACTTTTTGGAATACCGTTGTTTCTGCTGGAGCGCTATCTGCGTTCCCGGGTCATAACAACGGTCGTGAGACACTGATATGACTACCGCACTGTCACTAGCGCCGCTGCTCTGGTTTTCTGTCGTCTGTCTGCTGTCCGGGACATTCTGGCGCGGCGGAGTGCTGCTCGGCTTCGTCACCCAATTACTGTATCTCGGTATGCGCGGAGTTTCACTGGGGCGTCTGCCGCTTCTGGGGCCGCATGATACGCTGCTGTTTTTTGCCATGTCACTGGCGCTGATGGGGTGGGTCATGACGTTTTCACCCCAATTGAAAAGAGTGCGCTGGTTTACCGGTGCCGTCGGCCTTCCGGCAGCAGTGCTGACACTGGTGGCCCTGTGCTTCAAACAGCTGAACATGCCGCTGCCGCAGATACTGGATACACTCTGGTTTGAGCTGCATGTAGTCGTGGCTTTCTTCGGTTACGCACTCTTTGTAATCGGCGGACTGCTCTCGGGAGCTTATCTGCTGAGCCGGGTCCGTTCATACCTGGATGTCTTTCACAAGGTCGCGCTGGTGGGGTGGACGTTTTTTTCGGTGTCGATGATTTCGGGCGGGATCTGGGGATATTACGCCTGGGGCAGTTATTGGCTCTGGACCCCCAAGGAGTTGTGGACATCGATACTCTGGCTGTTCTATGCCCTGCTGCTGCACGTCAGGCTGAAAGGGCCCCGATGGGATACTCTCTCAGCCTGGCTGGGGATTGTGGGTGTGTTTGTGATGCTGTTCACCTATCTGGGTGTCAGTTTGCTGATGAAGAGTTCACACAGCTTCTGAAGTCGTCGTGGTTTTCTGCTGGTCTGCCGGCAGAGCTCCGGTCGGCTTCTTCTTTCTGCGGCGACGTTTTTTCTTTTCGGCCTCACCCTCGGCCGCAGGTTTCGCGGTTACCACCGTGACAGCGGGTGTTTTGGCGCCGCCGACTTTGGCGGAACGCCCGGTCGTTCGGCGACTCGTGTCGCTGCCCCGCCCTGCACCCGGTTTATCACGTTTGAGATCCACCACCCGCTTGGGCCGGGCCGTCCGCACGTAATCAAGAACGTACAGATCATCATCAGCCCATTCCGTCGGAACCTTGGCCTTGATATACTCTTCAATGGCTTCCAGATAGAAAGCTCCATCCTCATCGGCCAGCGAGATTGCCTTTCCTTCGGCGCCGGCCCGCGCGGTGCGGCCGATACGATGGACGTAATCCTCGCAATCCTGCGGCAGGTCATAATTGATGACATGGCTGACGCCGTCAATATGAAGGCCGCGTGAGGCCACATCGGTCGCGATCAGAATCGGCAGCGAACCATCCTTGAAGTCATCCAGGATCCGCATCCGCTTGCGCTGTTCGACATCCCCCGAGATAACCCGGCAGGGAAAACCGTTTGCGTTCAGCAGGTTGTGCAGATGTTCGGCCTCGCGCTTGGTGTTGATGAAGATCATCGTGCGGGCCATGCCGTCACGCCGCAACAGCCCCAGGAGCAGCGGGAACTTCTCTTTACGGGAGCAGTGATACAGGCACTGTTCAACCCGCTCAGCGGTCATGCTCTCCGGAGTTACCGAGACCTTGGTCGGCGTATTCATGAACTCGTAGGCCAGTTCCATGA
The DNA here is from genome assembly GCA_013349325.1 of Desulfuromonadales bacterium. GTDB lineage: Bacteria > Desulfobacterota > Desulfuromonadia > Geobacterales > Pseudopelobacteraceae > JACRCG01. The sequence continues at coordinate 23,469 of DUZX01000031.1, read as the reverse complement.
CCCGTGGGTTCAGGGTGGCCGAGAACATCAGGTTCTGGCGTTTTTCAAAGGGGGGCAGCTTGCGCAGGATAAAGCGCAGATCGGCGATGAAGCCGAGATCGAACATGCGATCAGCCTCATCGATTACCAGTACCTCGATATGTTTCAGGCTGTAGATCTTCTGCTTGAGATAATCGATCAGCCTTCCCGGTGTGCCGACGATAACATCAGCGCCGTCCAGGAGGGCGTTTTTCTGTTTCATATAATCAACGCCACCATAGATGGCCTGGATGGTCAGGCCGCAGTGCGCACCCAGCAGTTGGGCATCCGCCTCAATCTGGACAACCAGTTCGCGGGTCGGTGCCAGGATCAGCGCTCTCGGTTTACCGGAGACAGCGCTTGACAGCAGGCGCGTGAAGAGCGTGATCAGAAAGGCGGCGGTTTTGCCGGTACCGGTCTGGGCCTGTCCGGCGATATCGGTGCCGGACAAGGTAATCGGCAGGGTCTGTTCCTGGATGGGTGTGCAGGTGCTGAAACCGGCGTCGGTAATACCGCGCAGCACCTGTTCAGGAATGGGGAGTTGGTTAAAGTGCATTACAATCCTTTTTATGATGAAACATCAGTATAAACATGCACACCATATACTGTGCTGTAGACTCTGGCAATGGAAACATGAGCAAAGCAGCTGCGACCTGCCTGCAATCCCGCATCATTCACGCCAGAAATGCTTTGACAAACCAAAAGCCGTTCCTTTAGTATGGCGCGACTATACCCCAAGGATGCCATGACGATGCAGGCTGCACTCTCCATAATCGGTGAAGATCTCAAGCTGGTTGAACAACAGTTCCGCAAAGACCTGGAGTCGGATGTTCCTCTGATCCGCAAGGTCGGCGAATATGTCCTCTCCAGCGGCGGCAAACGTATCCGCCCGGCCCTGCTGCTGCTGGCGGCCCGCCTCTGCACCTACACTGCCGACAAGGCCGTTCCGCTTGCCAGTGTGGTCGAGTTCATCCATACCGCAACTCTGTTGCATGACGATGTTGTCGACAGCGCCAGCCTGCGGCGCGGCATCGCTTCGGCCAACGCCCTCTGGGGTAACGAAGCCTCGGTGCTGGTAGGCGATTTTCTCTTCTCAAAATCATTTTCGCTGATGGTAGGTGTCGGTAGCCTCGACGTTCTGCGCGTGCTTTCAGATGCTACAACGGTCATTGCCGAAGGCGAGGTCATGCAGCTGCTCTGCACCGGCGAGATCGACCTGACCGAAGAGCGCTATATCGGTGTGGTGCGCTCCAAAACAGCCATCCTGATGTCGGCCGCCTGTGAAGCGGGTGCCATCCTGGGCGCCGTTTCGTCCGAACAACAACAGGCTCTGGCCGATTTCGGCATGGAACTCGGCATCGCCTTTCAGCTGATGGATGATATCCTCGACTACACTGCCACTGAGGAAGAGTTTGGCAAAAGCATCGGCCATGACCTGGAAGAGGGTAAGATTACGATGCCGCTGATCCATACCCTACGGCACTGCAGTGCTGACGAGCGGGCCATCATCGAGGCGGTCGTTGAAAAAGATGAAATGTCGCTGGACGAGTTTCGTGCCGTCTCCGGCCTGGTGAAACAGTACGGCGGCATCGAGTACACAATTGAAGCAGCCCGTGGCTACATCTCGCGCTGCAGAACTCATCTGGGGCTGTTCACGGACAGTCCGGTGCGTCAGGCCATGATCGAACTGGCCGAATATGTTGTAACACGCAGCAAATAGCCTCGCCCCTTTAGTAACCATTCATCGCTATCCGCTCAACCCAATGCTTTCCAGGGAGGTTGTATGAAACTGATTACCAGCCTGACTTTGATTTTCATGCTGCTGGGACTCTGTGCCTGTTCAAAAACGGAAACGACCACAGCACCTGCCGGAGCACCTTCTGTTGCCCAGGAAAAAAAACCGGCTCCTGAAATATCGGTTGTCTCACTTGCCACCGGAGCGCCACTGAAACTTTCCGAACTGAAGGGAAAGGTCGTTTTGCTGAACTTCTGGGCCACCTGGTGTCCCCCCTGCCGCGAAGAGATTCCTTCCATGATGAAGCTGGTTACCGCCATGAACGGCAAGCCCTTTCAGATGGTCGCGGTTTCGATCGATGAAGGGGGCAAGGCGGATATTGAGGCATTCTTCAAACAGACCGGCTTTACGCTGCCAACCTACCTTGAACCTACCGGCGCCGCTGTCAAAGCCTACGGCGTTACCGGCGTACCTGAGACATTCGTCATCGACAAGCAGGGAATTCTTGTCAAAAAAGTGATTGGCGGTCTCGCCTGGGATTCTGCCGAAGTGGCTTCATTCCTGGATGGTTTGATGAAGTAGGAGTTTACATGCTGAGCCAGGACGTCACCTACATCGGGGCCTTTATCGCCGGCCTGCTCTCTTTTCTTTCGCCCTGTGTGCTGCCGCTGATCCCCTCATATATTACCTACATAACCGGCCTTTCCTTTGCCGACCTGCAGGCAGATCACCCTTCGCACATCATTCGTCAAAAAACAATCCTGCACTCGCTCTGTTTTATCGGCGGCTTTACCGTCGTTTTTGTTCTGTTGGGAGCCTCGGCGACTTATATCGGTTCCTTCCTCGCCCAGCACGCCTCCGTCATCAGAAAAGTCGGTGGAGTCCTTTTGCTGCTGCTCGGCCTGCATGTCTGCGGCCTGCTGCCGCTGAAATTTCTACTGGGCGAAAAGCGGGTAACCGTACGACACAAACCATCCGGCTACATCGGCAGTTTACTGGTCGGCATTGCGTTTGCCGCCGGTTGGACCCCCTGCATCGGGCCGATCCTGGCCGCCATTCTGGCGGTGGCTGCCACCGAAGAAAATGTCTATCAGGGCATCATTCTGCTGCTGCTCTATTCTTTGGGACTGGGAGTCCCGTTCTTCTTGTCAGCACTGGCCATGCATCGCTTTCTGATCGTGTTTAATCGTTTCAAAAAATATATCCCGGTCTTTGAGAAGATGACCGGGGTTTTTCTGATGCTGATCGGCGTCCTGATTTACACCAACTGGCTGACCCGCCTCTCCGGCTATCTGACGATTTTCACCACAGGGGGTTGAGTGAAGGCCCATCGCGCTCCACATTCGATTCAGCTCTCGGTAACCCAACTGGTGGTAACAGAGGCGTTCTACGCCGGCATTCTTGAATTGCCGGTGCGGCGTTCACTGACCGCTCAAGGCGCCCCGGATCACCTCGTGATCGATATGGATGGTATGGCGATCGTCTTTGTCGAGGAGGCTGATGTCATCAAAGCCCACCCCGTGCTGGAGCCGCGTTTCAGTATGTTTCCGCGCGGAATCGGCGTGACGCTGCATTTTGAAGTTACCGAGATCGAAGAGATCAGCGACGCTATTATGGAAGAGGGGTTGGAGGTACTCTATCCGCTGGAGCTTAAGCCATACGGCATTAAAGAGATGTGGTGCTTTGATCCGGACGGATATCTGATCGTACTGGATGAACCGGTCGAAGCAAGAAAAAAGCCGACCAATAAAGCCGGACTGTAGCTACCCGTTTCATCGTGCAATCATACATTTAAAAGACGGCTCTCATTACAGCCCATCCCATCACTGCGACAGTTGCCACACCACACACAACCGCCAGAGCCAAATCAAGATTATTCTCCCGTCGACGCTCATTATAGCCCAGCAGAGCACCAAAAATAATCCCGCCGACAATCCCGCCGCCATGACCCCAGTTATTAATCCCTGGGAAAATCAGACCAAAGACAAAAAGGCTGATCAACCAACCGCTCACCTCGCGATTGACCGAACTACCGTATGACCCGCCACGACTCTTGCCGTAGAAAAACAGGGCGCCTATCAGGCTGCAGACGGAAGCTGAAGCACCAATAGTAAACGGCACCCCGGCCAGATATGACACAACATACCCGAACACGCCGCCCAGGGTATAGATGGTGAATGTTCGACCTGGCCCGTATTCATTGGAGACCCAGGGAGCAATCTGTTTGAGCGCCATCAAGTTGAAGACCAGATGCAGTATGCCGCCATGCAGATAACTGGCGCTGATCACCGTCCAGTAGCGGCCGAAATAATCGATCGGATAGGTACCGGTCGCACCCAGCAGCATTAATCCGGCCTGATGGGGCGAGAGCAAACCGCTGAAGCCGCCCCCCACAAGAAGCGAGAGCGCAAAGTAGATGATGTTGGCCGTGATCAGGGACGAGACCAGCCAGTCACTATCCATGGTGCCTCGCGACCAGGTGATGATCCGCCACCAGGGGGCGGATCGGGAGGTGCCGCACCAGGAGCAGACCGTTTCCGAGCTGCCGATCAATTGCCTGCAACGCGGACAGAGTATGGGTCGCTGTGCCATAGGTTTACCTCATGCTGAATATTGTGATTATGTGCTGGTCGCTGGAGTTTTTGCAGATCAACCGGGAGAGGTGCGGGATGCATGAAGTAATTACGCCCCACCGATTCGCGGTGAGGCGTAAGAGAGCATTCATTCTACTTTTTCTTCAAAGGCTGTGCCTTGCCCCAGTAAATACCGAGCACATCACGCTCAGATTGATTCAGGGCTGCACCGCGCTTCTCCATATCGCGCTGGATAGCTTTCATATCTTTACCGGCCGAAAGAGCTACGTCTATTCTTTCCTTGGTATGGCAGCTGGTACATTTTTTACCGATAATGGCACCGGCAGCTTTGAAGTCACCACCCGTCACATTGCCCAGGTGTGAAGCCGTGGCAGTTTTTTGCTCTGCCGCAGAGGCACCCCCGACTGCCATGCATACAACAGTCAAACAAAACAGTACATGCTTCATCTTTGTAACTCCTTATATCTGTAGGTTACTCTCTCACGAAAATGTCCTGATCCGACTCATGTACCATACCCATCAGATGAGCGTACTCGGATTCGATCAGAGCGTAATGTCGTTCGGTCTCTTTGACGATACTCTGAAAAACGACCCTGACGCCCGGGTCAACAACACATTGAGCGAATTGAGTATACTGGCCGATACATTCTTTTTCTTCAATCAGTGCCAGTTCCAAGGCGACCTGTTCAGGCATATCTTCGGTGATGGCCTTCTCCAGCTTCATATATGTCGGATTTTTTGTATCGACGGGGGCATTGATGCAAGCCGCAACATCAATGAACTCGGAACCTGTGTAGTGACTGAAAAAGGCTTTAAGATGGCCGATTTCTTCGTTGGCAAGCAGCTCAAAGACTTGACGGGCGCGTTCGTTTTTTGCGACAGAAGCGGCTTTGCGATAAAAATCCATGCTATCTTTTTCAGCCTTGATCGCGAGGCTGATCGCCTCCGAAAGTGTGTATTCCCTGCCCATAAGACCTCCCCTGTAATAAAAGTGTATACAGTATAGCCACGAATCATAATTGGTCAACATTTTTGTCGCGGGCATACAGATGCCCGAAATTAACGCTTACAAAATTTATACTTGACATCACAAAAACGAAGACGTACATTCTCATTAGAAAAACACCCTGAGTCGCTCATTAAACGTGTAGTCTGAAGCGTGTACCCCATGAAAACAATTTATGTACTTTCAGATTCGACCGGTGAGACGGCAGAACGCGTTATTCGTGCTGCTCTCTCCCAATTTTACGAGGAAGATGTCCGTGTCCATCGCCTGAACAAGGTCAGTTCACCCGCTGACGTTCGACAGGCGTTGTCCGTTGCAACCCACGTTCCCGGCATGATCGTCTATACGCTGGTTGATCCGCAACTGGCTGAGGCTACCGAGCGTATTGCCGAAGAAATCGGACTGATAACAGTCGATCTGCTCAGTCCTTTGATCTACAATCTTTCACGTTATCTGGGGACACCGTCACAAGGGAAGCCCGGATTGCTGCACCGGATCGATACAGGATATTACCGACGGGTTGAAGCGGTCAATTTCACGGTTAAACATGATGACGGCCAAGAGACACGTTATCTGCATAAGGCCGATCTTGTTCTGGTGGGAGTTTCCCGCTCATCCAAGACCCCGCTTTCGATGTACCTTGCTCATAAGGGGCTCAAAGTTGCCAACGTACCACTGGTATTCGGCATTGATCCCCCGGTCGAGTTGTTCGAGATTGATCAGACGAAAATAGTCGGGCTGCTGATAGATCCGAAGCGTCTTGTTGAAATTCGCACGTCCCGTCTGATCAATATGCGCCAGAGTCCCCGCGGCAGTTACAACGACTATGATCTGGTAGAAGAGGAGCTGACCGCCTGTCGGCAACTCTACCGTAAACACCCGGAGTGGTTTATTGTGAACATCACCAATAAATCGGTTGAAGAGGCAGCTTCCGAAATCATGCGTCGCATGGAAGTTGAAGCTGTTGCACTGACGTAATTGATGTATCGATAGAGCTGCACGATACCTAACCACACTAAAAAGGAGTCAAAAATGAAAATTCTGATCGTTGAAGATGAAAAAAAAGTCGCCAGTTTTATTAAACGCGGCCTTGAAGATGACCAATACGAAGTTACCGTCTGCCATGATGGCGCCGATGGACTCAAACGCGCTCTGAGTGGAGAGTTTTCCCTGGTAATACTTGACTGCATGCTGCCGAAGAAAGACGGTGTGACGGTGGTACGCGAACTGCGTGAAGCCGGCAACAGCGTTCCGGTACTGATGCTGACAGCCAAAGTGGAAACAGATGATGTTGTCAGCGGGCTTGATGCGGGTTCGGATGACTATCTCGCCAAACCGTTTGCGTTTGCAGAACTACAGGCTCGCGTACGGGCACTGATCCGCCGCAGCGAACAGGATCGTGGTGCCGAGATCCGTTTTGCCGACCTGCGACTGGATCCGGTAAACCATAAAGTATGGCGTGGTCAGACTGAAATCGTACTGACCGCCAAGGAATACAACCTGCTGGCCTATCTGGTCCGGAATGCCAACACCGTTCTTTCAAGGGCCAATATTGCCGATAACTGCTGGGAATATCCGTTTGAAACCTTTACCAATATCATTGATGTCTACATCAATTACCTGCGTAAAAAGGTTGATGGCAGCTTCCCGACCAAGCTCATCCATACGGTTCGCGGTCAGGGATATATTTTAAAAGAGGGGTAGACAGGGTTGATTTTTGTGATGTGACTGTTTATTCTCTACAACTGTAACGATCAGGGGCGGCGTCGTGACTCATGCGATCCGCCCTTGTCCGTTAACGTCACTCAAAATAGTTCAAGGGAGGTCTGTTCATGTTAAAGCCGTGTGTATTCTCAGTACGATGTGTTCTCGTTGCAATGGTCTTCGCCCTGGCACTGCCGGGTGTCTCAGCCGCAAAAGTAGTCAGTCCCGATTTTGTTGAACTGGCTAAAAACTTAAACCCAGTCGTTGTTAATATCCGCACTGCCAAAAATATCGTCCCCAAACAAAAACTCCGTCGCCCTCAGCATCAGAATCAGTTCGGTAACAATTTTTTCGATGAATTTTTCAATCGCTACTTTGACGAAATGCCACAGCAGAAACCACGTCGCGAGCAGAGTCTCGGTACCGGCTTTATCATCAGCGCCGACGGCTATATCCTGACGAATAATCATGTCGTTAACGGTGCCGATGAAGTCATGGTCAAGCTTTCTGACGGTCGCGAAGTCAAGGCTGATATCAAGGGCGTTGACGAAAAAGTAGACCTGGCACTGCTCAAAATCAATGAGCAGACAAAACTTCCCTTTGCCGAACTGGGAGACAGTGATGCCCTGCAGGTCGGCGAATGGGTTATGGCGATCGGCAACCCCTTCGGACTCTCGCACACCGTAACAGCCGGCATCGTCAGTGCCAAAGGACGCGTTATCGGCAGCGGACCGTACGATGATTACATCCAGACTGACGCCTCCATCAATCCCGGCAATTCGGGTGGTCCGCTCTTTAATGCCCAAGGACGGGTCATTGGTATCAACACCGCCATCATCTCCGGCGGAGGGGGGGGCATCGGTTTTGCGATACCGGTTTCTATGGCGAAGTCGGTCATAGACCAGTTGCGCGACACCGGCAAAGTAACGCGAGGGTACCTCGGCGTCCGCTTTCAGCTGCTGACGGCTGAGCTGGCCAAATCCTTCGGCCTCACTTCCGAGAAGGGTGCCCTGGTTGCCAACGTCGAGAAGGATACACCGGCAGAAAGGGCCGGGCTCAAGAGCGGCGACGTCATCCTTGAATTTGATGGCAAGCCGATCAATGAAGGCAATGAGCTGCCGCGCTACGTAGCAGCCACGCCGATCGATAAAAAAGTCAAGCTGGTCATCTTCCGTGACGGTGAAAAGCGGGATATATCGCTGGTGGTCGGAAAGCTGAATGACGGCGAAGCCGCCAGTGGAGGTTCAGGAACCGGCAGCGAGAGTGACAAAATCGGCATCCGGGTCGCAGAACTTAATAAAGAGATGGCTGAACGTCTCGGCATTCGGGACCTCAAAGGACTGGTGATTACCGAGATCAAGCCCGGTTCTTCAGCTGAAGAGGTCGGCCTGGTATCCGGCAGCATCATCCTGGAAATCAACGGCAAACGTCCCGAGACGCTCCCGGCTTATACTGCTCTGATTTCCAAATTGAAAAAAGATGATGTGGTGCGCCTGCTGCTGAGACGTCCTGACGGCAGCGTACATTACGTGGCCATGAAGCTCAACTAAGCTCGTACTTTGCAGTGCTCTGTTCGTATTCGGGGCGGCCTGCAGGGCCGCCCTTTTTTTGGAGAACATAATGCCCACCCGTTACATTCAGACACTGCGGATACTGATTCAGTTCTGCTACCTTGCTTTCACGCTCTGGCTCGGTTTTCAGCTGTTTCAATTTGTTCGATTCATTCGCTCTGGCGGTCAAATCGGCTTCGGCTCTCACCCGGCCGGAGTCGAAGCCTTTCTCCCGATCTCCGGTCTGCTGGGAACGATTTCCTGGCTCCATGACGGTAGTATCAATGTCATTCACCCGGCTGCAGTGGTGATTTTCGTGACGATACTGGCTGGTGCGCTGCTGCTGCGCCGTTCGTTCTGCTCCTGGATCTGTCCCGTAGCAACCATTTCGGAGTGTTCCTGGAAGCTCGGATTCAAACTGTTTCAACGTACGTTACACGCGCCAGGTTGGCTCGACATTCCACTGCGAGCCGTCAAATACCTGCTGCTCTTCTTTTTTATCTATTCCATGGCCTGGGCCATGCCGCCGGAAGCGCTGAAAGCCTTCATCAATTCTGACTACCACAAGCTGGCAGACATACGCCTTTTGAACTTTTTTCTGCAAATTTCGCCACTGGCATTGACGATTGTCCTGACCCTGACACTCCTGTCACTGCTGCTGCGCAACCCCTTCTGCCGCTATCTCTGTCCGTATGGGGCACTGCTGGGGCTTTTGGCAACCATCTCGCCGCTCCGGGTTACCCGCGATACCGGGCGCTGCGTCTCCTGCGGTGTCTGTAGCCAGGTTTGTCCGACCAGCATTGATGTCATGCACAAAAAGAGCGTGCTCTCACCTGAATGCATCGGTTGCTGGCGATGTATCAGCCATTGCGGAACCAGACAGGCGCTCTCCATGAAAGTCGCCGGTCGCTTTGCAGTATCCGGAATTGTCTTTGCGATTTTGGTTATCGTGCTGCTCTGGGGAGGAAGTCTGCTCGGAAAGTTGAGCGGCAATTGGCATACGTCCATTGACGTCGGCGAATACCGCAGATTACTGGTGAAGTAAGCCTATAAACGGCAGTTGGAACCGCTGAGAACGCCGATTGACGCAGTGAAAACAAGTAGTTATAATTTTGCGTTTCCAATGCGGCGAATTGCTTTATTGCTTTATTGCTTTAACCATTTCGAGCATGTCATTCTGAAAATCGGTTTCGGCCTTGTCGGTCTCGTCAATCAGCAGCACCACGCGCTGATCGGCAACAAAGGCCTGGCCGATCTTCCCCATGCGGATATATTCAGATATATTGCTGACGTCACGGGTCGAATCGGCAAAACGGCTGTCGTTGAGGCGTGTCAGCGTATCGTACTGATACAGCGCTTCGATCAGCGTCATACTTGATTTGACGTTGAGGATCAGGAGCGGCAACTGCAGGGTTTCCGCAATGGCGTGGGCCAGCATGGTCTTGCCGGTACCCGGCTCTCCTTTAAGCAAAAGCGGCATCTCCAGTGCAATCGATACATTGACGATCTTGGCAAGCTCGTCGTCGAGAACATAGCGACGTGATCCGCTAAAGCGGTGAAAGGACTCTTTCGGTCATACAGATATACCTCCCTGGAAAGCTGAGATCATTTTTCTGAAAGACGATAGGCGGTGTAGGCCGAAAAAAAATGGCAGTTCAGTCCGGCAGCTCCGCCACTGCGCCAGAGGAACAGTGCCATGAGCATCCAGATGACACCGACCAGATACCTGCCGTTGCAGATCTGGCCGGTTCCCGGAATAAATAAGGCTCATCATGGCGGCGGAGCCTGAAGTGCTGTATGACATGGTGTTACTCCTCAACAACCGCTCACGGGACAAGAAACGGATCTGAATTTTCATGCGGAAAATAGCATTGTCGCCTGGCTTTTACCACCCAGCTTCTGCTTCACAGGAAAAACTCCGTGTTTTCTTTTATACGCAGCCTTGACCAGAGTCGCTATTCCTGCTATTTAAATGCACTTTATATGTTTTAGAGGTGACTATTTTCTCCATCCGGAGGTACCGTCGTGACATTTCAAGATCTTATCCTCTCCCTGCAAGGCTATTGGGCCAAACAGGGGTGTGTCATCCAGCAGCCGTATGATACTGAAAAGGGTGCCGGAACCTTCAACCCGGCCACATTTCTGCGTGTCATCGGACCCGAACCGTGGAATGTGGCCTATGTTGAGCCGTCCCGCCGACCGACTGATGGCCGCTATGGCGAAAATCCGAACCGACTGCAGCATTATTATCAGTTTCAGGTCATCATGAAACCGTCACCGCTCAACATTCTTGACCTCTATCTTGATTCTCTGCGCTCCTTCGGCCTTGATCCGTCAAAACATGACATTCGCTTTGTCGAGGATGACTGGGAATCGCCGACACTGGGCGCCTGGGGCCTGGGATGGGAAGTCTGGCTGGACGGCATGGAGATAACCCAGTTCACCTATTTCCAGCAGGCCGGCGGTATCGACCTGAAACCGATCCCGGCCGAGATTACCTATGGCTGCGAGCGCATCGCCATGTATCTTCAAGGAGTTGACAACGTCTACGATCTGGAGTGGGTCAAAGGTATCAGATACGGCGATATTCATCATGAAAGCGAGGTTGAATTCTCGCGGCATAACTTTGAAGAGGCGGATGTCGATATGCTGCTACAGCTGTTCGGTATGTACGAAAAAGAGTGCCTGCGCTTGGCTGAGAAGGAACTGGTACTGCCGGCCTACGATTACGTCATGAAGTGTTCCCACACCTTCAATCTTCTGGATGCACGGGGAGCCATCTCGGTCACTGAACGCGCCTCCTACATCGGTCGTGTCCGCAATGTGGCCCGCATCTGTGCCGAGGGGTATCTGCGGATGCGTGAACGTCTTGGCTTTCCGCTCTTGAAAGGAGGTGTCGCCTGATGACTAGCAAAGAACTTTTTCTTGAAATCGGCTGCGAAGAGATCCCGGCCGGGTTTATTCCGCGCGCTACTGCCGAAATGGAAGCACGCATCATCCGGGAGCTGGCCACGGCCCGCCTGACCTACAGCGAGATAAAGACCCTGGCAACACCGCGCCGTCTGGCGCTGGTGGTGAAGGGTATTCCGGCCGTACAGCCGGATGCCGAGATCACCGCTACCGGTCCCTCCGTAAAAGCGGCCTATACCACCGACGGCACACCCACGAAAGCGGCAGAGGGTTTTGCCCGTGGACAGGGGGTTGATGTAAATGCCCTACAGACGGTGACGACCGAAAAGGGTGAGTATCTGGCTGTCACCAAGCAGGAGAGCGGCCGCCCGAGTCACGAGCTGCTGGCAGAGATTCTGCCGGCGCTGATCGCCGGTATTCCCTTTAAAAAATCGATGCGCTGGGGCGAGCTGGATGTGCGCTTTGCGCGTCCGATTCACTGGATCGTGGCCCTCTTTGACGGCATCGTGGTGCCGTTCAGCTTCGGCAACATCACCAGCGGCACAACGTCACGCGGACACCGTTTCATGGCCAACACCACTTTTGCCGTGTCAAGCTTTGCCAACTATCTGGAGGAGTGCGAACGGCACTTCGTGATTCCCGACCCTGAGAAACGTAAGGAGATCATCCGCCGCGAAACCCACCGTGTGGCGATTGCTGCCGGTGGACACCTGCTGCCGGACGAGGAGCTCCTGGAGCAGGTTACTTATCTGGTCGAATATCCCAGTGCTGTACACGGCACCTTCTCGCCGGAATTCTTGAAGGTACCAAAAGAGGTGCTGATTACCTCCATGCGCAACAATCAGCGCTACTTCTCGGTAGTCGATGCTCAGGAAGGTCTGCTGCCCGGTTTTATTACGATCAACAATACCCTGACCGAGGATCCATCCGTAGTCGTCAAGGGTAATGAACGCGTACTGCGGGCGCGCCTGTCGGATGCCCGTTTTTTCTTCGAGGAAGATCAGAAAACCTCGCTCAATGAGCGGGTAGAGGCTCTCAAAAAAGTTGTGTATCAGCAAAAGCTGGGTACCTCCTTTGAGAAGATGGAGCGCTTCCGGGCGCTGGCCGAAGGACTGGCTGACCAGCTGAATCCGGCCGTAAAAACGCAGACTTCGCGGGCTGCCTGGCTCTGCAAGGCCGACCTGGTTTCTGCCATGGTCGGAGAGTTCCCCGAAGTACAGGGTATCATGGGGCGGGAGTACGCCCTGCTTGAAGGGGAGGACGCTGCCGTAGCGACCGCCATCGCCGAGCACTATCTGCCGACCCAGGCCGGCGGCAAACTGCCCGCTTCGGATATCGGAGCCTTTGTCTCGATCGCCGACAAGCTGGATACGATCTGCGGCTGTTTCGGTGTCGGACTGATCCCGACCGGCGCAGCCGATCCCTACGCACTGCGGCGGGCGACCATCGGAATTATTGCCATTATCATTGAACGCGGATATAGCCTGTCTCTGCCGGCGCTGATCAACAGTTCGCTGAAACTGCTGGCTGCAAAGCTGAACCGGCCTCATGAGCAGGTGGCAGCTGATGTTCTGGAGTTTTTCCGGGGCAGATATATCAACATGCTCGGCAATCAATTCGCTCCGGATGCTGTCGAAGCGGCCATTGCAGTCGGCTTTGACGATCTGGTCGATGTCCGCGCCCGTATTGCTGCGTTGGCCGAGTTCCGGAATCACCCCGATTACGTGCCACTCTCGGTGGCTTTTAAACGAGTTGGCAACATAATTAAAGAAGGGATCGATGCCCCGATCAACCCGTCGCTGTTTGAAGACATTGCCGAAGGCGGACTGTATGAAGCCTTGATGGCGGTCAAGATCTCAGTTGACGCCAAGGTACTGGCCGGCGCCTGGCTGGATGCCCTGACGGAGATCGCCACGCTGCGCGGCCCGGTGGACAGCTTTTTTGAGCGGGTCATGGTCATGGCCGAAGATCAGCGGGTTCGCACGAACCGCCTGGCGCTGCTGACCGCCATCGCCCGCATGCTCAGTAAAATTGCCGATTTTTCCAGGATTGCGTGACCACATCATCTGAATAAATTCGTGCGTAAAAGGAGCCTGATATGTCATTTACCATTCGCATTGTTATCGGTAACGCCGTTGGGATTGTTATAGCTGTAGCAGCGATGACCATCTTCAATCCCCACGGCGGACTGTTGATCTCTCTGGCTATCGGTGCCGTGCTGCTGGTTGTCATGTCAACGGTACTGGCTCTGCTCAGCGGCAGCGCCTTTAAACCTCTGGCCGGCATAGTAATTGCGCTTGAAAAGGCGGCGGCCGGTGACCTTTCGGTACGCGCTGAAGTGGCTGGCGGAGGCGATTTTGCCCGTCTGGCAACCGCCTTCAATACCATGATGACCGATATGAATAAGGCCATGCGTCAGTTTTTCTCGGTAGCCGATACGGTGCGTGATTCGGTCGGGCTGGTACGCTCTACAACTGATGCCATGGCCTCTGCCGCTGAGGATGTTGCCATGCAGGCCGGTACGATCGCCACCGCCAGTGAAGAGATGTCGGCCACGTCTGTTGATATCGCCCGCAATTGCCTGTGTGCTGCCGAAAGTGCCCAAAAGGCCACTGAGCAGACCCACAGCGGCTCCCAGCTCGTGCAGAGCAGCGCCCGCCTGATGGAAAACATCGCCCAGCGGGTCAAAATTTCCTCAAAATCGGTCGAAGAGCTGGGGCAGCGCTCCGACCAGATCGGCGCCATCGTCAGCACCATTCAGGATATTGCCGATCAGACCAACCTGCTGGCACTAAACGCCGCCATTGAAGCGGCCCGGGCCGGCGAGCAGGGGCGCGGTTTTGCGGTTGTAGCCGATGAGGTGCGCGCTCTGGCAGAACGCACGACCAAGGCTACCAAAGAGATTGCCGCCATGATCAAAGCGATCCAGACCGAAACGCAGAGCGCTGTCAGCTCTATGTCGGAGGGGGTTGATGAGGTTAAGCGAGGCACAACCGAGACGGCCCGTTCTGGCGAGGCACTGGAAGATATTCTTAACAAGATCAATGAGCTAACCATGCAGATCAGCCAAGTGGCAACAGCAGCCGAAGAGCAGACCGCCACAACCCAGGAGATCACCAACAACATTCAGATGATTACCGATGTCGTCAACCGCAACGTAGACAATGCCCGTAGCACTACCCAGGCAACCACGACCTTGGCCCGCGAAGTTGATACCCTGCATGAACTGGTCGGACACTTCCACTTGTCAAAAGCGCTTGAGTGGGATCCATCATTTACCGTCGGTATTGACAAGTACGATAACGCCCACAAGACGCTGTTCAATATGATTAACGACCTGGCCGACGCCATGCAGCAAAAGAAGAGCAGAGATGCTGTCGGCCGCGTGCTGAATGGGCTGGCAGAGTACACCATCAACCACTTTGCCGATGAAGAACGCAGCTTCGCCCAGACACGCTATCCGGAAGAGACCCAGCACAAGGCCCTGCACAAGAAACTGCTGGATCAGGTGACTGAGTTGATCGGAACATTCAACGCCGGTGAACCATTGATCGCCAAGGATGTCATCAATTTTCTTCAGGATTGGCTTATTAACCATATCAAAGGGGTCGATCAACGCTACGGCCCGCACCTGAACAGGAACGGCATCAAATGATCGCCATAATCGATTACGGCATGGGTAACCTCCGTTCCGTCCAGAAAGGATTCGAGAAGATTGGCACTGAAGCGCTGGTCACGGCAGATCCGGCGGTCGTACTGGCAGCCGACAGAATTGTGCTACCCGGCGTAGGAGCCTTCCGAGACTGCATGCACAATCTGGAACAGGGTGGCTTTATCGAGCCGATCCTGAAGGTAATTGCCGAGGGTCGCCCCTTTTTAGGGATCTGCGTCGGCATGCAGATGCTTTTCACCGACAGCGTCGAGTTCGGTCTACACCAAGGGCTGAATGTTATTCCGGGGCATGTACTGCGCTTTCCAGATGATATGCAGGTGGGGGGGGAGAAGCTGAAAGTTCCCCAGATGGGGTGGAACCAGCTCCATTTCCAGAGCCGTCCGCCTGTTTTGGAAGGTGTTGCCGAAGGGAGCAACGTCTATTTTGTCCATTCCTATTACGTACAGCCGGATCATGGAGAGGTCGTCGCAACAACGACTGACTACGGCTTTGAATTCTGTTCGTCGGTCTGGCGGGACAACATCTTCGCCGCCCAGTTCCATCCAGAGAAGTCACAGGATGTCGGACTGCGGATTTTGAAAAATTTCGCGGGAGTACACTAGCAGGCCCGCACCTACGAGGCCAGAGCGCTGTGGCTGATCTTACGACTCAACCAGTTTAATGGCATGCAGTTTTTCCATGAGGTCACTTCTGCTGAACGGCTTGACAATATAGTTATCACACAGGTTATCCAGAAGAAAGTCTGCCTTGTCCCACGCCGAATCACTTGAGGATATGACAAAGATTTTGGTATGAAGATCGGTGAACACCGGATGTGACTGTTCTATTTCACGAATTTTTCTGACGAGAGCAAGACCGTTCATCTCGGGCATGATGATGTCCACGCACAAAAGGTCATAAGGTGCTCCATCTGCCAGAGCTTTTTCATAGAGCAGTAAGCCATCTTTTCCGTTGGCGGCGGTGTCACACGTCGAAAATTCAGCAAAAAAATCCTGAAGCATCAAGCGGCCCATATCTTCATCGTCTACGACCAAAAATCGTTTCATGTAAAAGCCTCCATCGTTTTGATGTTTGATTACCACAGTTATTTCCATAACGCTACCACAGATATTTCACTTTGAAAGGTTCATTTATGCTTGTTATCCCTGCAATAGATCTGAAAGAAGGAAAATGTGTCCGCCTGGAACAGGGGCTTATGAACAAGGATACCGTTTTTAACGATAACCCGGCAGCCCAGGCGCGCGCCTGGCAGGACCAGGGGGCTGAACTGCTGCATATCGTAGACCTTGACGGCGCCTTTGCCGGCCAGCCTAAAAACCGTACAGCCATCGAGGCAATTATTGCAGCTATTACCATTCCCGCCCAGTTGGGTGGCGGTATCCGCGATATAGAAACCATCGAAGCCTACCTGTCGCTGGGACTTTCACGTGTCATAATTGGAACGGCGGCCCAACGCAATCCGGAACTGGTGCGTCAGGCCTGTGCAAAGTTCCCCGGTCAGATCGTGGTCGGTATCGATGCCAAAAACGGCATGGTTGCGGTACAGGGGTGGGCAGAACTGACCGATATTACTGCTGTTGATTTGGCGCAGAAATTCGAGGATTGTGGTGTAGCCGCAATTATCTATACCGACATCAGTCGTGACGGCATGCTGCAGGGACCGAATCTGGAAGCAACCAAAGCTCTTGCCGAAGCGGTATCAATTCCGATCATCGCATCAGGCGGCGTATCGAACCTGAAGGATATCCAAAACCTGATGGCGATTGAATCATCAGGCGTAACCGGCGTCATCACCGGAAAAGCCGTGTATACCGGAGCGATCAGCTTGAGCGAAGCAACTGCGCTGACGAAGGGCAACTCCTGATATGCTTACCAAACGAATCATACCCTGTCTGGATGTTAAAGGTGGCCGTGTCGTTAAAGGGGTGCAGTTTCTGGAACTGCGCGATGCCGGAGACCCGGTTGAAATTGCAGAACGCTATGATCTGGAAGGGGCCGATGAGCTTACCTTTCTGGATATCACCGCATCATCGGATCAGCGAGATACGATGGTAGATGTCGTCCGTCGAACAGCCGAACGAGTCTTTATGCCGCTGACGGTAGGAGGCGGTATCCGCACGGTGGATGATATCCGCCGCATGCTGAATGCCGGGGCGGACAAGACTTCGATCAATACCGCCGCTGTGCAGCGTCCCGAATTTGTCCGCGAGGCAGCCGAGCGCTTCGGCTCTCAATGCACCGTTGTAGCCATTGATGCACGCCGCGTTCCGGGAGAAAAACGCTGGGAAGTATACACCCATGGCGGCCGCAACCCGACCGGAATCGATGTTGTAGAGTGGGCTATCAGGATGGAAGAGTACGGCTCCGGAGAAATCCTGTTGACCAGCATGGACTGTGACGGCACCAAAGATGGTTATGATCTCGGCTTGACACGGGCGGTCGTTGATGCTGTCTCGATTCCGGTTATCGCCTCGGGCGGTGTCGGAAACCTGGAACATCTCTACGACGGCTTCACAACTGCCGGTGCCAGCGCCTGCCTGGCCGCTTCAATCTTCCATTATCGGGAATACACCATCGGACAGGCCAAACAGTATCTTCGAGACAAAGGGGTTGCGGTGCGATTATGAGCAATGAAAGCGAAATTCTTCAATTAGTGTATCAGGTCATCCTTGATCGTAAAGCCAACCCTTCCGACAGCTCCTATACAGCAGCGCTGATGCAGAAGGGGATAGATAAGATCCTCAAAAAGATCGGTGAAGAAGCAACGGAAGTGGTCATAGCAGCCAAAGGTGGCGTACGGAAAGAGATTGTGTATGAATCAGCCGACCTGATCTTTCATCTCCTGGTTTTGCTGGGACATCAGGACATTCCTCCTGAAGAGGTCTGGAGCGAGCTGCAGCGCCGCTTCGGCACTTCAGGGATTGCAGAAAAAGCATCCCGCAACGATACCGCCTGAACCTGCTGACACCTATTCTATTTTTTTGCATGTTGACAAACACATTAAGTGTGTTATTGTGAAGAACTAAAATTTTTATCAATGACGATGCTTCAATCGTATTGAATCTGAAACAGGCGGGGGGTGATTTTACATGCCGGGAGTAAAAATCAAGGACAGTGAACCGTTTGAAATGGCACTGAAGAAATTCAAGAAACAGTGTGAGAAGGCGGGAATCCTTTCCGAAGTTCGTAAACGTGAACACTTTGAAAAGCCAAGCATCAAACGTAAAAAGAAGGCCATCGCCGCTCGCAAGCGCGCTCTGAAGAAACAGCGTAAAATGATGGACTAGCAGCAGAATTACCCGGCTTCATCGGGTTCAGGAAGTTACCTGTATGACACTGAAAGAACAACTTAACGATGCGATGAAAGCAGCTATGAAGGCGCGGGATGACCTGCGCCTTTCGGCTGTTCGCATGGTTCGCGCTGCAGTTAAGAATCGCGAAATCGACAAGCAGATCGAGCTTGATGATCAGGCCGTAATCGATGTCATTTCAACCATGGCAAAACAGCGACGCGAATCGATCCGAATGTATACCGAAGGGAATCGTCTTGATCTGGCGAATAAGGAAACTGCTGAGCTGGAAGTTTTGCTCGGTTTTTTGCCGACTCAATTAAGTCCTGGAGATATCGATGTACTGGTCGCACAGGTTATTGATGAGTTACAGGCTCAGGGCATCAAAGACATGGGCCGCGTCATGAAAGCGCTGACACCTCTGACTGTCGGCAAAGCGGATGGTAAAGCTGTCAGCGACTGTGTCAGAAAGCGACTCTCCTGATTTTTACCTCTTTCGATAAAAATGTGACGTACGTTCCGCACGCAACAAGGGGCTTTCATCAAGAGGGCCCCTTCTTTGTAGATAGTTTCCAACGGCACACTCCGAATGAGAAACATGACAGATTCATGGCACTCCAATGAATTTTTTTGACATGGTCATCTATGCAGTTCTCTGTTTCTTTGCTGCCAAGGGGCTGATTCGTGGGCTTGTCAACGAGGCATCTTCCCTGGCGGGACTTTTGGTTGGCGGCTGGCTGGCGTACCATTATTATGCCGTGCTCGCGGTTCCGATCAAAAGTATCCTTCACCTGCCGGCTCATCTTTCCGCCTTCGTGGCCTTCATCCTGATCCTGCTCGTGACCGGAATACTGACTCATGTTATTGGCAATATCGTCACGGCTGCCCTTCGCCTCGTCATGCTGGGGAGCCTTAATCGATTGGGGGGGCTTTTTCTTGGTGCAACCGAAGGTGTCCTGCTGCTGTGCATGATTTTCAGTGCCGGCACATCAAGCTTTATGCCTGAAGGCGTTCGTACAAAAATTCGATCGACTGAATCTGCCAACCTGCTGGCTCTGACCGGTGATCGTTTTCTTTCACAGTGGCGCGTAAAGCCAACCGTAACGCCATGATACCTGAAGAGAAAGTCAGGGAGGTTGCAGAGCGGCTTTCTATTGTTGAAGTTGTCTCCGAGTATGTTCAGCTAAGACGCGCCGGCAGTAACTACCTTGGCCTGTGTCCCTTTCATGCCGAGAAGACACCCTCTTTCAACATCAATCCGGCCCGTGAGATTTTCCATTGCTTCGGGTGTGGTGCCGGTGGAAATGCCTTTTCATTTGTCATGCGCATGGAAGGGGTCAACTTTCCTGAAGCGGTGAAACTGTTGGCCCGCAAAGCCGGTATTGAAATCGAAGAGCGCCAACTGACCCCTGCTGAACGGAAATCGCAGGATGAGCGTCAGCAGTTTCAACGCATCAATGAACTGGCCGCCGGTTATTTTCGCTCCGTTCTGCGGGATGGAGAGGATGGAGATGCAGCCAGGCGTTATCTGGCGGGGCGGGCCGTCGAAGCGGAAATATCCGAAGCCTACCGACTCGGTTTTGCACCTGACCGCCGTGACGGTCTCGTCAAGCATTTAAAAAATAATGGCGTCGACCTCGATCTTGCCCTGACGCTGGGAATTATCCGAAAAAATGACTCCGGCTGGTACGATCTGTTCCGTAATCGTCTTATTTTTCCGATTCGTGATGCCAAAGGGCTGGTAATCGCCTTTGCCGGCCGCGTTCTGGATGCCTCACTGCCCAAATATATCAATTCGCCCGAATCACCGCTCTACCACAAGAGTTCGGTGCTGTTCGGACTGGATATGGCTCTGCCGTCGGTCCGGACTGAAAATGCGATTGTCATTGTCGAAGGGTACTTTGATCATCTGGCACTGTACCGCGCCGGAATATGTAACGTCGTCGCCACCTGCGGTACGGCACTGACCAGCACCCACGCAGGATTGATCAAGCGCCATGCAGAACGGGTTTACACACTATTTGACAGCGACGGAGCCGGCAAAAAAGCTACGCTTCGCTCTATGGAGCTTTTTCTGGAACAACGCATAGCGGCCTTTGTTATTTCGCTACCGGTCGGTGATGATCCGGACAGCTTTCTTGCACAGCACGCCGTTGAAGCATTTGTTGAGCTGCGTGACAAGGCCCGGCCGATATTTGATTTTTTTGTGCGCTCGTTGCTGGTGCAAACTCCTCCCAGCAGCGTCAGTAACAAGGTCAAGGTGATTGGCGAGCTTGCCCCTGTGTTTAAGAAGATTGCCAATGCCGCTGAAAAAAGTCTTTACGAAAAGGAAATCTGTCGATTACTGGACATACGCCCTCACGAATTCCGTAAACAGGTCGGCGGCATGGCACAAACTCCTCCCCAAGAAATTGCCAAGCATCAGGAGCAGCCGACAAACACTGATCGCACACAGGAAATGCTGCTGGCTCTCATGGCAACATTCCCGGAAGCGCGTGAAGCCATCAGGGATCAAGGAGTTGAAATTCTGTTCGCAGAAGAGTACCTGACTCTGGCAGAAGCTATGCTTGCTGAGTCGATTAATTCTGATACCCCCGACTGGGGATCACTTGTGGGACGCCTTGAAAATCAGCCTCTGCGCGATATCCTGTCTCGTCTGCTTTTCATGAACAGCCAGCTGGATGGAATAGACTGGAAGGTTGCGTTTGATGAATGCTGTCAGGCTCGGTTCAAAAAGCAGCAATCGTTTAAAAATGTCAGCCTGCGCCTGGCAGTTATTGAACCGGACAGTCCTGAATATACAGCGCTCTTGAAACAGGCTGCTGAAGAGCTGCGCAGCAGAAGATTAAAGCCATAATGATACGCTACCGATTATTAATTGAATATGCAGTACCTTTGAGGTGATGAAATGGCAAAAAAGAACATGGATGACGTCAAGCAACTAATCGATATTGGCAAGGAAAAGGGTTTTCTGACCTACGACGAGGTCAACGACATACTACCGCCTGATATCGCTACCGATCAGATCGACGATGTAATGGGCATGTTTGGCGACCTGGATATTGAAATTGTTGATTCGGCCCAGAAGATCAAGATTCCGAAAATCAAGAGCGATCTTGATGAAGACGAAGAGTCTGAAGGTGAATCCGAAGAGGTTGAGTTTGAACCGGGATCGATTGGCCGTACCAGCGACCCTGTCCGCATGTATCTGCGAGAAATGGGCTCCGTTTCACTTTTGACCCGCGAGGGTGAAGTTGAAATAGCCAAGCGGATTGAGGATGGCGAGCGCGATGTAGCCGGCGTTATCCTCAACACACCGATTACCGTGAAAGAGGTCCTCTCGCTGGGCGAGAGGCTGCGTAAATTCCAACTCAATCCTTCCGAAGTCAGTAAAGAGGTGGAAGAGGAAGAAGAGGAACTGGAAGATGGCGAGGAAAACTTCCAGAAAACCAGGATGCTGGAGGTCATTGACGCTATTGCTGCGCAGGATCAGCTGTCGATTGAGCTACAGGCCGGCATCGCCGCCGCCAAATCTGCTCCCAAGAAAAAAGAGCTGGAAAAAAAGTTTCGTGAAGCCAAGGACCACCAGACCGTTCTCTTGAAATCACTGCGCCTTAAAGATCGTCACACCAATAAGGTTGCGGAACGACTCAAGGAATTATCCGGTAAAGTCGACAGGATGCAGGAGGAATTATCCGACCTGGAAAAACTGATTCCACGGGAAAAACTGAAACTGCTGTTGGAAAAACTTCAGAATGATGATGATAAAGGCACCATTGAGCTGAACAAACTCAAACTGGATGAAGAAAAGACTCAGGAGCTTGAAAAAAGGCTGCGCACTACAGCCCGCAAGATCCAGAAGGTCGAGCATGAATCCGGATTTAAGGCACGGGATCTCGCTGCCGCTCTCAAAGCGATCGAAGAGGGTGAGTGCAAGGCACGGATCGCCAAGAGCGAGCTGATCGAAGCCAATCTGCGTCTGGTCGTGTCAATTGCAAAAAAATACACCAACCGCGGACTACAGTTTCTGGATCTGATTCAGGAGGGGAATATCGGCCTGATGAAGGCGGTCGATAAATTCGAATATCAGCGCGGCTACAAGTTTTCAACCTATGCCACCTGGTGGATCCGACAGGCCATAACCCGTGCCATAGCTGACCAGGCCCGCACCATCCGCATCCCGGTTCACATGATTGAGACCATCAACAAGCTGATCAGAACCAGTCGTCAGCTGGTGCAGGAAAATGGTCGCGAACCGTCACCGGAAGAGATTGCCGAGCGGATGCAGCTGCCGCTTGACAAGGTTCGCAAAGTGCTCAAGATTGCCAAAGAGCCGATCTCTCTTGAGACCCCTATCGGGGAAGAGGAAGATTCACACCTTGGAGATTTTATCGAAGACAAAGGTGTGATTTCTCCGATCGAAGCGGTTATCAAAAACAACCTCTCCGAAAGTACCGCCAAGGTACTGGCAACATTGACGCCCCGCGAAGAGAAGGTTCTGCGAATGCGCTTCGGAATCGGTGAAAAGAGTGATCATACCCTGGAAGAGGTCGGCCAGGATTTCGAAGTTACCCGCGAGCGAATCCGCCAGATCGAAGCCAAGGCGCTGCGCAAGCTCCGCCACCCCAGCCGCAGCAAAAAACTGAAGAGCTTCGTCGACTAACGTCGACTAAGATTCACAACGCCACAGGAACACAATCCCTGTGGCGTTTTTCTGTCAGCAAAAGATCGGTGCGTTGTACAATTGATCTTACCGACAAGGGACGAGAACGGGAAAACATTCGCCTGAAGTAGAGCCGACTCTGTTGGCAAGTGGACTTGAGTCGCTTGCTACACAAAAATTATCCGTAATCTCTACAGGACAGGAGCAGGTTGTCCGTATTTTAATTGTAAAAGGATTCCCCCCCCCCCCCCCCCACTTGTTCTTTTTTTCTGGGCCCACCCCCCCCCAAAAAAAAAAAAAAAACACCCCCCACACAGAACCGGCCG
>DUZX01000030.1 GCA_013349325.1 Desulfuromonadales bacterium | reverse complement strand
TGAAGAAGGTAAAACAAAGATAATGCTGATTGAAGAGACGAAAAAGGCACCTCCGGGGAGATGCCTCTGGTTTGGTGCTTTTGGTTTGGTTTTAAATTACCGCGCAGCGGTTTAGTTCAACAAACGACTATAATTGTCAACACAAGATACATAGTCTTGCGTAAATATCTTTTTTGTCTTTTATTATCAGCTTGTTGCTATGTTTAAACTTCTATTTGGTGCATTACTAGTGCAATTCATTTCAAAATTAGTGCAATTTTGGTGCAAGGGATCTTCACAAGAGACACTTGGTAGGTCGCCCCAATGGATAGATACTTGGTTCTTGTGATACTGCTAAAGCCGTGGATATTAGATGAGGGGAGGGTAATTGTTGTGGTGTACTGAAACTGACTGCACCAAATCTGCACTAAATCGGATTTGAAGAGAGAAAAAGACAAGAAAAAAGGCCTTACAGAAAACCTGTAAAGCCTTGTTTTTGCTGATGGTGCCGAAGACTGGACTCGAACCAGCACACCCTTGCGAGCACAAGAACCTGAATCTTGCGTGTCTACCAATTCCACCACTTCGGCGTGTGAGCGAACTTGATACCATCTCCTTTTTAATTTTGCAAGAATAAAAACTATGCGGCTCCAAAAAAATCCTTAAAACTTGACAAAAAGACACCCGAAGTGGTATCAAAAACGACTAAAATATCAGATATCTCACGGAGGATCATCATGGAACGTACGTTCGCAATCATCAAGCCGGATGCGGTTGAACGCAAATTGGCTGGTCAGATTCTGGCTAGAATCGAAGAAAAAGGCTTCACCATTGCAGGCATGAAAAAAATCCAGTTAACCAAAAAACAGGCCGAGGGTTTCTACGCTGTTCATAGTGCGCGCCCTTTTTTCAATGACCTGTGTGCTTTTATGTCACGCAGCCCGGTGATTGTACTTTGTCTGGAAAAAGAAAATGCAATTGCTGACTGGCGCACCCTGATGGGAGCAACAAATCCCGCCAATGCAGAAGCGGGAACAATTCGCAAGGATTTTGCTGTTAATATCGAGGAAAACTCCTCACACGGTTCCGATGCCCCTGAAACGGCCGCTTTCGAGATCCCTTACTTCTTTAGCGCGCTGGAACTGGTATAACCGGATTCGCTTGTTTTTCTTGTAACGCAAAAAGGCTCCGATAACCCGGAGCCTTTTTGCGTTACAAGATGGCGAATTTTGTGTTTTTCAGTTCGTAAAGTGCGCTTCAATAGCTGTTGTCATGGCATCCAGCGTATAGAGTTCCGGCTCTATATCCACCTTTAAACCAACATCACGGCAGCTCTTCGAGGTGATCGGGCCGATCGAGGCGACAGTCACTCCCTTAAGCATATCCAGCAAGAGCTCTTCTCCCAGCATGGCGGCCAGATTCAGCACGGTGGAAGACGACGTGAAGGTGATGCAGTCTACTGAGCGCTTTTCCAGGGCAAAGAGGGTTTCCGGGGGGAGTCGTTCCGGCAGGATGTTGCGGTAGGCCACCGGGCTGTCTACATGTGCCCCCATCCGTTTCAGCTCACGCGGTATAAGATCACGTGCCTTATCGGCCCGGGGGAACAGCACGCGGGAACCGTGCATATCCAGGCCGGCAAATTCGTCTACAACCCCTTCAGCCTTGTAGTCGCCCGGAATCAGATCAGCCCGGATTCCGAACGCTCTGAGTGCATCAGCCGTTTTGGGGCCGACGGCGCAGACTTTACAGCCCGCCAGCGCTCTGGCATCAATTCCGAGTGTCTCCATACGACCAAAGAAAAAACGGACCGCATTGACGGAGGAAAGAATCAGCCAGTCGTAGCCGGACAGCTCGCGAATAGCGAGGTCGAGCAGTTGCCAGCTTTCCGGTTCTACCAGACGGATAGTGGGGCATTCCAGTACCGAAGCTCCCAACATATCGAGGCTGGTGGAGAATTCGCCCGCCTGCTCGGCCGAGCGTGTAACGATAATCTTTCGCCCACACAACGGTCGCCGGTCAAACCAGCTTAATTTTTCCCGCAGTGAAACAACATCACCGACAATGGTTACCGCTGGAGGTTTGAAAGCGGCCGCTTCAGCTTTGTCGGCAATGTCTGCCACGGTGCCGATCAGGATCTGCTGGCAGGGGGTCGTTGCCCAGCGCACAAGAGCCACCGGTGTAGCAGCGTCCCGGCCATGCTGCATCATGCGCTGCATACTGCGACGCAGTGTGGTGATGCCCATATAGAAAACCACCGTTCCACTGCCAAGCGAGAGTCGGTCCCAGTCGATGGCGGAATCGGAATCGTCTTTGCCCTGTCCCTCCTGCCCGGTAACAAATGCGACCGAAGCGGTAAAATCACGGTGTGTCAGCGGTATACCGGCATAGGCGGCGGCACCCATGGCGGCGGTGACTCCCGGGACGACTTCAAAGGGGATGCCGGCTTCGCGCAGCGCCTCGCACTCTTCGCCGCCACGGCCAAAGACAAACGGGTCGCCACCCTTCAGGCGGACAACAACCTTACCGGAGCCCCCTTTTTCGACCAGCAGGCTGTTGATTTCATCTTGTGCCTGGTTATGCCGGCCGCCGATTTTGCCGGCATAGATCCGTTCAGCCCCTTCCGGAGCATGATTGAGCAGCAGTTCGTTTGCCAGATAGTCATAGACAACGACATCTGCATTGCGCAGGCATTCAATCCCGCGCAGTGTGATCAGTCGTGGATCGCCGGGACCGGCTCCAACCAGATAGACGATTCCGGGATGCTGCGGTGCAGTTTTCATGGATGTGCGGGAGTTGAGATTTCGCGCTGATAGACCTCTTCCAGGATGGCCTTGCCGCCGTCAGCCAGTAATCTGTCCGCCAGCTGAATGCCTAACTGCACACACTCGGCTACCGGACCGGATATCTCGCCGCGTACTGAGCGGCTCCCGTCTACGGCTGCAATAAATGCGACCAGACGCAGCTGACCATTGGCTACGGTTCCGTGAGCTGCAATCGGTACCTGACAGCCACCCTCACAGCGTTTGAGCAGAGCGCGCTCGGATCGTACGGCGTAGCTGGTATCGGCATGGTTGAAAAAATTGATTGTCTCGGTGATGACCGGATCGGCCAGTCGGCATTCAATTCCCAACGCACCCTGGCCAATAGCCGGAATGGAGAGTTCGGTGTCCAGATACTCACCGACGCTGTCGGTAAATCCGAGTCGTTTCAGGCCGGCTGCCGCCAGAATAACGGCATCGAGATTGTCTTCGGTCAGTTTTCTGATGCGGGTTTCAACATTGCCGCGGATGATGATCATTTCAAGATCCGGGCGTACTTTGAGCAGCTGGGCCTGGCGACGCAAGGCACTGGTGCCGATACGCGCCCCCTGCGGCAGATCAGCAAACTTCACGTTACGGGAGATAACGGCATCACGCGGATCTTCGCGTTCAGTGATGCACTGCAGGCCCAAACCTTCGGGGAAATCGGTTGGAACATCCTTCATGCTGTGAACGGCAATGTCGATCTCGCCTCTGAGCATGGCCTCTTCTATCTCCTTGACAAACAGCCCCTTACCGCCTACCTGAGCGAGAGGAACATCAAGAATCTTGTCACCAATGGTTTTGATTTTGGTCAGGGTTACTTCCATGCCGGGATAGCGTGCTTCCAACTCGGATTTAACCCAGTTGGCCTGCCAGAGAGCCAGCTGGCTGGCACGGGTACCGATTCTTATCTGTTTGGGTGGCATAACACTCTCCATTTCATTTGTAGTTTAACCGCACAAGGCGTCGTTTTATTCTTCCAGCTCAAGTTCTTCAGTGTCGTGCAGAGGGGACTCCAGATCAAAGAGCTGTCTGACAGCGTCGACGTACAGATCGACTCTGCCTCCCTGCCCGGCCTGTTTCAGTAAAGACGTCGGTGTGTGCAACAATTTGTTCATGATTGCCATGGTCAGTCCCTCCAACCGTTTTTCAGCTCCAGGAGGCAGCTCTTTCCAGTTGGATATCGTCTTGTCCAGTTCGGTCCGGCGGATTTCGTCAAAATGACCGCGCAGGGCGACGATGGTCGGGGTAACTTCCAGCGTCGAGAGCCATTTGTGAAACTGGCCGATCTCCTGGGTGACGATCTCTTCGGCTTTTTCTGCCTCCAGGCTGCGCTGAGCCAGGTTGGACTGGACAATCTCCTGCAGGTGATCGACCGTGAAGAGGTAGGCATTTTCAACGTCGTCAACCTTCGGATCGATGTCGCGTGGCACGGCGATATCGATAAAAAATACCGGTTTGAAGCGCCGCTTCTTGATAACTTCCTCGGCATCTTTGGGCCCGATGATGCAGTGCGGCGCACCAGTTGAGGAGAGGACGATATCGGCCCGATGCAGGTGCTCAAACAACTCTTCAAAGCGAATCGCTTCGCCGCTGAACTCCTCTGCCAGGCGCTCGGCCCGTTCAAAAGTGCGGTTGGTGACCATAACGCCCTTGGCGCCGCTGTTCAGAAAATGTTTGGCTGCCAGCTCGCACATTTCGCCGGCCCCGATCAGCATGACGATCTTGTCGGACAAATCCCCCAGAATCTTCTTGGCCAGTTCGACCGCCGCAAAGGCTACTGAAACGGCCGAAGAGGCGATCTTTGTCTCGGTACGCACACGCTTGGCCACAGAAAATGCTTTGTGCAGAAAGCGGTTCAGGATGATGCCGGATGATTTGTATTCGGCTGCATAGCCGTAGGAGGTTTTTATCTGGCCAAGGATCTGCGGTTCGCCGACAACCATCGAATCAAGGCTGGAAGCAACCCGGAAGACGTGTCTGATGGCAGACTCGGCGTGATAGCTGTAAAGATGAGGTTCAAGCTCAGCGAATGCCAGATGGTGATACTCGGCCATGAAGCGTTTGATGCGGGCTATACCGCCGGCAATGTCCCGCGTCGTGGCATAAATCTCAACCCGGTTACAGGTCGAGACAATGACACCCTCAATAATTCCCTCCAGTGCAAGCAGCTCTTTCAGCGGCTTTTCGATCTGGTTGGCTGAGAAGGCAACTTTTTCCCTGATTCCAACGGTAGCGGTCTTGTGTGAAAGGCCGACGACGATGATATTCATTCAGATCTTTTCCTTGGTACGTCTATTTGTAGGCATGCAGGCCGGGGAGCCAGAGATTGACCCCGATAAAGGTAAACAACATGATCAAAAAGCCGGCAATTGTCAGAAGGGATGCCCGCTGTCCCCGCCAACCGGTCGTAAGCCGACTATGAAGCAGTGCCGCGAAGATGAACCAGGTAATCAACGACCAAGTTTCCTTGGGGTCCCAGCTCCAGTAAGTTCCCCAGGCTTTTTCGGCCCAGATGGCTCCTGAAATAATGGCAATTGTCAACAGGGGGAAACCGATCGTCAGGCAGCGGTAGCTGATTTCATCCAGGGTGTTCAGCGATGGAAGTTTCTGAAACAGGGCGCCCAGCCGTTTCTTTTTCAGAAAATACTGCTGGATCAGGTAGGCTACGGCAGCGCCGAAAGCGATCGTGAACATGGCATAACTGACAAAGGCCATGATGGTGTGGATGCCCAGCCAGTTACTCTTCAGAGCTGGATTCAGATCTCGTATGACAGTCGGAAATGCGCTGGAATATATCACGAGGATCAGGGCGATCGGTACGATAAAGGCACCCAGAATTGTTGCTTTGTATTTGCGCTCAAAAAGAAGATAGGCACCGACAATACAGAGTGCGAAGAAGGAAAGTGATTCGTGCATGTTGGTGATCGGCAGATGCCCGGATGAGCTGAAGCGGTGGATTGTGGAGAGCAGATGCGCGGTAAAACCGGCCAGTGCACAGCGGTTGGCCCATAGCCCGAGGCCGCTCGTCGTACGGATAATATAGGCCAGATAGGCCAGTGTAGCAAAGCTATACAGGGCAAGTGTGAGATAGAAGAAAGTTTGGCTCATTCGTTATCCTTGCGTTCGGTTTGCTCGCTGATCAGTTGTACGGCACGCGAGCGTAAAACGAGCGCATTGTAAGTGCTGGCATCGCCATCCGTCAACAGCTTTTCTCGCTCCTGAGTCAACTGTGTGAGTATCTGCCCGTATTCATTGCCGATCACGGTGGCGATTACATCACGTACGACCACAGCAAATGCCGGGCAATTCCCTCCGGTTGAGACTGCTATTTCCAAATCGTCACGCCGTAGCAGTGCCGGGAATAAACAGTTGCCGCTGGCAGGGTTGTCGGCAACGGAAACCAGGATGCCGCGCGTGTTCGCGTCCGCTGCTATCTGCTGGTTCAGCGCTTCAACATCCGTTGCGGCGATTGCCAGAAAAGCGTCGTCTATATCGGATGAATTGTAAGCGGCGTGGCGTACCTGCACACCCTGCTGTTCTGCCAGCATGGCCAGTTCTGGCAGTATCCGGGTCGCCACAAGCCGTACGGTTGCACCGGTCGTCAGCAGCGTGCGGAGCTTGCGTAATGCTACCGGTCCTCCGCCGACAACAACGACTAATCGTCCCTTGATGACAATGTTCATGGAGAGTGTCTGCATGCAGGTTCCTTGTGGTGGTGACTCAGGCAGCGAATTATTTGTAATTCGGAGCACTGCCCGGAGTTTGCGCTTGATTTTTTTTATGGCTCGTATATCATTCGACCACAAAAAATATCTAAGCTAAAGGAGATATACACGATGTCCAGTGAAAAAGTCATGGCATTTACGGATGCAAATTTCGATCGAGAGGTGCTTCTGTCAGATATCCCGGTGCTGGTCGATTTCTGGGCTACCTGGTGTGCGCCCTGCAAGGCCATCGCACCTCTGGTAGACGCTGTCGCTGACGAATATTCCGGCAAAGTCAAGGTCGGTAAAGTCAATGTTGATGAAAATCAGGCTACTCCCTCCAAATATGGGGTTCGTGGTATTCCGACCATCATTCTGTTTAAGGGTGGCGTGGTGCTCGATCAGGTTGTGGGGGCGGTTCCAAAATCACAGCTTGATGCACTGATTGCCAAAGCCCTGCAGGGATAATGTGCCCCTGAAAACTTTCTGCACCATCCTTCTGACAAGCCTGGTGGCTCTTATTGTGGTGGTACCTGCCCCGCTTGAGGCAGCTCCCAGGCTTGGTCAGTCTGCACCCCCCTTCCATATAACAACAACGTCCGGTCAATCCGTAACACTCGAAAATTATCGCGGTTCAGTTCTGGTGGTAGATTTTTTTGCGACCTGGTGTCAGCCCTGTCGGCAATCAATCCCGCATTTGATTGAGATGAAACAGAAGTATGGCAAACAGGGGTTGCAGGTACTTGGGCTCAGCGCGGATGAAGAGAGTGAACGGCGCGTTACGGCTTTCGCCGATGAGTTCCACATAAATTACCCTCTGGCGGTCGCGGGTGATACTGTTACGTCTGATTATGGTGTTCGTTCGGTGCCGGTCATGTTTGTGATTGATAAAAAGGGGATGCTTTCCGAGGTGTATCGTGGCTATTCCGGTGAGAAGGGGAGGGCGCTGGAAAGTGCTATTAAACGTCTGCTGGCGGAAAAATAAATTTTGTTACAGCCGTGTGCATTCCGGATAGAAAACTTCAATCAGGCATAATCCGCAGGCCGGTGCAGTAACGCCGGCCATTTTTCTGTCCGGATGTTGCAGCAGCCAGGATATACGTTCCGGTTGAAAGCGACCGCGTCCAATCTCCACCAGAGTTCCTGCCATGACCCGCACCATATATTTCAGAAAGCCGCCGCCGGTAACATCAATAGTGATGGTGGTGCCATCCCGCACAATCTCGACAGCATCAATTCTCCGGACTGTCGTTCGTGCAACACAGTTAGACGCTCGAAAAGCCGCAAAATCATGTGTGCCGTGAAAATAAGCGGCAGCCTGTCTCATGGCGTCAAGATCAAGTTTTTCGAGAACCTGCCAGCGATAGAGTCTGTCCAGTGGCGAACGGATGGCTGTGTTCACTATCGTGTAGCGGTAGCGCTTGGCAAGCGCAGCGGTGATCGGTTTAAAGCCGTCAGTGACGAAATGTGCATCCTGGACGGCAATATCGGCAGGCAGAAAGCGGTTGGTGCCGTTAATGTAGGCTTGCAGCGGGAGAACCCGCTCCGTAAAAAAGGAGGCCGGCATGGCGCGGGCATGCACACCTGCGTCGGTTCTGCCGGAGGAGCGTAACTGCACCTGTTCCCCCAGCAGCTGTTTCAGCGCTTCCTCTACTACCTGTTGTACCGCCAGGCCGTTAGGCTGGGTCTGCCACCCGGAGTAATTCGTGCCATCGTAGGCAATTGTCAACAGCACGGTAGGCATGATCAGGCCGAGGTGGTTCCGGCAACGGATGCGATAACCGGAGTCAGTTCATGCGGCTCAAAACGGTACTTTTGCCGGCAGAACTCACAGGAGACTTCGGCCCCGTTTTCGTTCTGCTGCATCTCCCGTAATGCCTCCTCACCGAGAGTCATCAGCACACTTTCGACTTTGTCCCGACTACATCCGCAGCGGAAGAACAGCTCATGACTCTCCAGAGTTGTATAGGCAATCGCGCCGAAAAGCTCAGCGATGACCCCTTCTGCGCTTGAATCCTGAAGCAGCTTGGAAAGTGGCGCTAATGCCGCTATTCGTTCCATGACAGTTTCAATTTCAGATGGATCTGCTTTGGGAAGCGCCTGAACCAGAAAACCGCCGCAGACCGATATCCGCCCCTCGGTATCAAGCGCTGCCGCGACACCGACGGCTGATGGGGTCTGTTCCGAATCGGTCAGATAATAAGCCAGATCTTCGCCAATTTCACTGCTGACAAGCTGAACTACGCCACGATACGGCTCTCCGCCTACGCCGAGATCTTTGGAAATGGTCAAAAAACCTGCTCTGCCGATCAAACCGGCTACGTCCCACGTCCCGTTGTGTGGCTCCAGCTCAGCTTCGGGGGCAGCGGCGCAGGCACGCACGGCTCCATCACTCTCGGCTTCAATGATTAGTTTTCGCAAAGGGCCGTTGCCCTCAAATTTCAGGGCAATGCGCTGGTTCTGTTTCAACAGGGCGCCCATTAAAGCACCGGCTGCGACGCCGCGTGCAATGGCGATGCTTGCCGTGGTGGAGGCGTGCTGTAGGGTTGTTATCTCTTGCGCCAGCGCAGTGGCGCTGCATGCCAGAATCCTGATGCCGCCCGAAAGGCAGAGGGCGCGAACAATGTGATCATTCATATATTTTGCAACTCCCGCTTAAAACCGGATGAAAAGAGAACTTCTGGCCCTGTCTGAAAAAACTGCGGCGTTACGACACAAAAAAAGCCGCATTTTTCGATGCGTCTACAGCCTTATTCAATGGATCTTTATAGCCATTTTATGACTACACTTGACTACACTCAAATTCATGGCGGCTGCAGTATACGTAAATATGGTTCTAGCAAGTGTACTGGGATAAACACAGTTTTCCTGCCACGTGTTGAATTAAAGTACATGTTCAAATCTGATTACTGTCAGTTACTTGCAGCAATCGTTGATATGTTTAGCATAATAATTCAGCAAAACGAAATATAATCAATGTGATGGTAATGAAAATTCATACTAAAAAAAGCTGATCAGCATTTTACTTGACGTTCCAAGAGTTGTTTGGTTCACCCGGCAACTACAAATTTACTGGTTACGAAACTCGTCAAGTTGTAGATATTGACATCAGCACGTTTTTTACCGAATAGCGGGCCGAGGTCAACCAACTCCGACAACAAGAGCATTACGTATTGAGTAAGGTACTGACAGTTGCAGCGTCACCATGAATCAATCAAGTGTCATTTTTGGTCACGAATTCAATTTTGACTACATTTCTATTGAAGTATTGACAACCAATTTACCTTGCCCCATGTAGGAAATAAATTTTCATCTACCATATGTCCAATTATGACGCTCCAAGATGTAATTATAGTCCCATGCCTACGATTATTATCCGCGTGGCAGAATGGTTCTGTTTGCCAAGCGCCAGACAGTCAGACTGTACGTAGACAGTTGCATGGATGATGACGCCATCAACGCGACCCTGGCTTTTTTTGAAAACGTGGCCTATCGGGTTGAAATAGAAAAAGATGAACACTACAAGTGCGCCAGGTGTAACAGGCATTACCTGGAGTGAACGTCCTATACCAGTTCCAGGGCGACGACACTCCACTGTCGGTCGCGAAATATGATGTCATTTTGCATAACGAGAGGAATGTATGAAGATCTTGCTAACTGGCGACGTGCATTTCAACACGTCTCAATTCCAATGGCTGAAAGATCAGCAAGAATCGTATGATTGTATTTGCTTGGCGGGAGATTTCCTGGGGGGCAATTCAGGAGAATTCAAACGGCAGAGTGAGTGGGTTTTACGCTGGATGAATGAACTCGAAACACAACTGTTTATCTGCAGTGGCAATCATGATCTTGATGAGTTTGCCGAGTGCGACTGGATAACAGATCTCAGAAACCCGAAAATATGCTCTGACAACCAGAAAAAACGATTTCAAGGGATCTTGTTCGGTTGCATACCCTTTCTTGGAGCAGATCTTTCCGATTTTCATGACTGTGATATCCTCCTGACGCATGTCCCTCCGCTAAAAACCGCAACATCACAGTCTATGGAGACCGGAATACAGAAAGACTGGGGCGAGCGGGAATTGTATTATGCGGTAAAGCACCGGATTGTAAATCCCCGGTACATTCTGTGTGGACACGTGGAAAATCCAGTCGCAAAACGGGACAGCTTATATGGTGTTGAGATCATCAATCCGGGTGCACAGCAAAATTCTTCCGTCCCGAACCATGAAGTCATTGTTATAGAAACCAGATCTGAATAATGATGAAACTTCCCGGCCATTCATATCGAGGCCCTCTCCGCGCGATTACAGACGCGGAACTGGCCTGCTCGGCTCGAATGCAAAAAGATGTAACGTACCTTGCGGACATAATCGGTGAACGGAACACCTGCCATCCGGCAGAACTGACCCAAGCCCAGGAGTATATTTCAGACCGTTTCTCCCAACTGGGTTATCCACCTCCCTTGGAGAAGCTGTATCCGGATACTGGAGATTTCATAGCGTTTTGCGGGAACATCGCTTCCTCACCGTTATTGAGTCAATGTATCAAACATTTCCGCACAACCACTCAATTTCCGTCTGAAGGCCTCGTTGCTCCTGAAGAGTTTGCCGCCATCGGATGGTCAGATCATTGGGCGTTCTGGCAGGCAGGCTACCCGGCCATCATGATTACGGATACAGCTTTCCTTCGGAATCCCCATTACCACCAGTCATCTGACATCCCAAAGACGCTGGATTATTATCGCATGGCAAGAGTTACTGAGGGTTTCAAGCGTGTGGTACGGGTTCTGACGCAATAACGATCACCCGTACAACAATAGAATTCCACTGATATTTTCTGTCTGCCTTCACTGCATACATAATCTCAATTCCGTGTCTAAAAATGACACTCCGGGAGTATATTTTTCATTTCAAGACTGATGGAAAAGGAGAGCCGATATGATCAATCGTGTCGTCGATGTTGTTAGTGAAGCAGAAGTGTTTGTTATTACTGCAGGAGCGGGGATGGGAGTGGATTCCGGTCTGCCGGATTTTCGTGGAGATCATGGTTTCTGGAATGCCTATCCAGCATACGACAGACTCGGCCTGTTTTAGATCTCTTTATGTGAAGGCAAATCTACGAAGCCAGGCGCACCGTTGCCGTAAATTCATCCCACGGAACACAGTATTTCCCCGCCTCTGTCTTTTCCACCAGTCCCGCAGTCTCAAGTGTTTTTACATCTTGGAATACATTTTTGTAGTGCCGGTGCAGATGTTTGGCAAGAGCGTTGATACTGATGCTGCCAATCTTGTGCAGCTCCTGCAATAGTTGGAGGCGCTTGGGCGTACAGTAGCGGTAAAATGTTTCCAGATCGGGGAAGGACACCCGTTCAACGGTTTTTTCCGGGAGAAAACCCTGATCTATTTTTTCAGCCTGAGTAATAAGGTCGGTAAAAAACTCTTCCTCCGTCTCAATCTTGACCTTAAAATCTCTATTCATTCGATGCCTCCTGTTGTGCGGGCTTGCTTGATTGCTGCGTAGAAATCCTGTGCCAGCTTCATTACCGATTCAAAATTATACGGTTCTTCTGTGCCGCCAATATGCCGATGATCTCCTTTGCCCCGCTCGTTGTCATAACGAATATAATCGCTGGCATCGGCTTTCTGGTAGTGCAGCCGGTATTTGTAGGAATGCGTTGATCCCGGTAGCGGTTCCGATAAGAGCCAGACCACCACCTGTATGATGTCGCCATTCGGCAGGTCACGCCGAAAACTCAAAACCGGTTGTGCGTCTCCCACGTTTCCCTCTCAATCGGATTATAGCTTTTTATGCCACAACAAAGTTTTGCTGTCAATAGCAAGCAGAACTCCTATCTGTTACGGCTCCGATGCTGGCGGGTGGCATTTTTGGCATATACAGTGAGGTTACTTTTCCGTTCCGCTTACCCCCTCCTCCCACACCAACATTATCCGCTCCCCAATCTCCTTAAACTCGGGATGCTCCCTGATGTAGCCGGGAATCATCCCCTTGGTTTCCATGACCGCATTAGCCATCCGCTCGATAATGCCGGCAACCGTGCCCATCGACAGGGATAGGTGCGCCACGGCAAAACGCTCCAGCATCCGGCGCGGCCACCAGATTTTCCTGCCGTCCAGAGTAAGTGCCGGAACATCCTTGCTGATGTAGGCGGTTGTGGTCACCAGATCATAGACCGGCGCCAGGGAGATATGTGCAGCAGGCGATTGATGCAGCACACCGAAATTCTTCAGGTGGGCATCGCCGTTGCGCAGCATGATCGACAGCACGAGCGTGGCGAAGAACTGCTCTCTTGCTGCGATCAGGTGCTCCGGTGAGATGAAACTCTTCAACGTCCGCGCCACCCGCTCATATGAGCTTGAATATTTCTGCGCCGTACCCAGCGCCTGCAAACTGCACAGATCCTCAAACCCGATTGCTTCGCCATCCGGGGCGACATCAAACCGCTTCATGACAAACAAGCCGCCGTTGTCCGAAAGATGAAATTCCGGCACCGCCAGACCGGCCCGTTTGGCGGCTGTCATGCAGAAGAACTCATTGGCCGCCAGGTGCGGATAATCATCGCCCCAGCTCTTGACGATATAGCCGCTCGCCGCGATGGTACCCCGTTCTGTGGCCTCCAGCAGAACCTTGGGCTGTACGCCGGATATACCGGAACGGAGTGAGTACCGCGCAACCAGTTCGAGAAACAGCTCCCTCGTGTCGGGAAAGGTCAGCAGTTCATCCAGAGATTCGGGAGTTTCTTCAGGATTCGGTGTTTCTGAATCCGGCAGCGTAAAGCGGTTTCTGCCGATCTGATTCCCACCGGTCACCTTCAGGATAGAGAGATCATCATCCCCCTCTACTTTGGCTATCGCCCGGCGCACCACCTCCAGAAGCGCACCTTCCGGCAGGTTCATCTGAAACACCGGGTGCAGCTCGCGACTGAGCCAACTCTCCAGGCGCACCGGCATAGTCAGGGATACCTGTGCACCTTTCGCGGCATCAGCGGAATAGGCAAAGACATATTCCTGCCGCCTCTCGCGGGCAAGCAACCCCGCTTTTTCTCTACCTGACCAGACGGCAAGCGTGTTCGTAGTCGTCATACCGACTCCTTATCGCGCAGTTCTTCAAGCGTGGGTGGCGTGCCCAACTGACGAACCCGCAACTCCAGCCCTAGGTACTCCAGAATGCGGATCAGTTTCCGCACGCCGATCTCCCGTACTGTACCACTTTCAATCTGGCCGATAGTAGTGCGACTCATGCCGAGAATCCTGGCAAGTTCCGTCTGCGACAGTTTATTCTTTTTCCGCACCTGTCGGATATGTTCACCTATTGTGAAGAGCATATTTGCATTGTATAGCTATCAAAATATTGATTCAAGTTTTAAATGCATTGTATTTGATTCTAAAAAGATGCTCCGCATCCGCACATTCATGGGCTGTCAACCCGAGTTTTTTTGCATGAGACTTCCAATCTTTCACCACAGCACATACGTTAGAAACAATTTCTCTGGCTCGACCATTTTCCAGCCGGTAATACGCCGCCGTTGAAAGGACAACCTCCCAGTCCGGTTGACGATTGTAAAGATCGATAGAGAGGACATGTTCGTCTTTTTTGAACGACGGATTCATATCAAACGCCGGGGCAAGCCTCCATCCTGACGGTGAGCGGATAAAACCATGATTACGTAAATGATCGTCGCGGTTGGCAGTAGCGACATTGAAGACCACCCTGGTGAAGAGTTCTTCGAGATCCGCTGCAATATGACCTGCCTCACTGTAGGTGGCGATGAATTCCGCCAACTCCAGATAACTTGCATCTTCACTGTCCGTGTGGCCAAGCATTGTCATGGCAGATGCAAAAAAGCGCCGATCTCTGCCGTCGCGGTCAAACCTCTTCACCATAAAGGTGTGATAGCCGCTCCCAATTTGCAGAAGAGCCGCTTCCGGCACCGCGATTCCGCATCGCTGCGCCAGATCGTGTAACAGTTTCTCCCAGACGGCAACATCATAGTCGTCATCAGAAGAGGGAAACTTGGCAATCCAGAGTGACTCCCGTTCGTCAAGCAGATTGGCTTTAGGTCGAGCCCCACCGAGTGACGACCCCGGTGCAACCAGAACTTTCAGCCATTCCTTGATCTTGCCGAGATCATCCTGCTTTTTTCTGGTCAACTCAAAGGCGTTCGCCTGCAACTCGGAGATTCTGGCCACCGATGGAGCTGACAACGCCTCATCGGCCAGGTATATCTGCTCGTCGGGACGGCTGAAACGCAAAGCGCCCATGCGGGTACAATCCTGAACACCCAACAGAAACTCCCACGCCCCGAGAGTTCGCGGCATACGCCCTTCTTCTCTGGCCTCAACCGCTTCGCGGCGCTTCATCAGCATCTGCCCCCAGCGATCAGGACATGAATCCATGAACACGCCGAAATTAGAATCCCCCGGAAAGAATTCACCGGCGGTCAGATCCAGTGCCGGATCAAGCGGGAAGGCGTGCGCATGCCTGAGCCAGGAGGACTCATAACCAAATCGGACAGAGCCCCGATTCCCTCGTGAAAGCGTACCGATATGCTGCAGCGGACCAAAAGCCGGATCGTCGAGCCAGACCCGGATATGTTCCGCTTTTGACTTAGCCATTGTTCTCCCCTGCGGGCACCTTTTTACGCGGTGCTCTTTTGCGCTGGTAGAGTGCTTCGTCCTGCAGACGCCGCCCCAGTGCATCTTCCCTGGCTATCGATGACAAATCCTCAACCAGACCCAACACGCGCAGCACCTGAACATACAGTCCGATGGCAACCGAAGGTTCACCTTTCTCTATCTTGTACAGAGTAGGACGTGAAATATCAGCTCTGGCGCACACTGTTTCCATCGAAAAGCGACGACGCAGCCGCGCATCCTTGAGGCGCAGCCCCAGATTTTCCAGTTCTTTTGCTGAAGCAGGATAGATGGTAATGATTTTGTTCGGCATAATGGATATATTTACTCACATAACTACCATATTATGTCAATATTTATTACTGTTATTCTGTAGTGGTATTGGGTAACAACTGCACGTCAACTATCTTTTACACGGCATAATTTTATTTCGAATCACCATGTCCAATTCTGTCGCTGCCGCCCTGTAGCTTTAAATCATAACCACACTACAGGAGGCACTATCATGGCTGACAACGACAAGCAGAAAAAAGAAGACGGACTGGACGACTACGGCATCATCTACATCTCTGGGGCAATTAACAGCGGCACCGCCGAATCGGTCTGCAAAGAAATCATCGGCTACAACATCAAGGCAGAAATCAACCAGATCCAGATGATCATCAACTCCCCCGGCGGCTCCTGCCCGTCAGGTTTCTCCATCATCGACATCATGGCATGGAGTGGTCACGCATCCCCATCTACACCACCGGCATCGGTATGATCGCCAGTATGGGACTGCTGGTATTCATGACCGGAGAAATACCTGCTGCGCGATGTCGATACCTGGCTTTCACCGGAAGAGGCACTTTCGCATGGTCTGGTCGATATCATCGAACCGATCAGGAAACGGAGATAGGGGGCTGCCATGATAACTGCATCCATGCAATCGACATATTCATCATCCGACCAGGCCGCACAGGTACTTGCTTTCGCTCCACAGCGGGAACTTACACCGATCCTCGGTGCCTTCACTGACAACCTCGACCATCTGCAGGCACTGGAGTACGAAGCCAAGCTGATGCTGGCGGTCGCCTCCATGCGTCGTTGTCAGCAGAAAAATGACCAGTCCGACGATCAGTGGGGCGAGTTCCGCATGTATTTTCCCTTTCTGCCGCCGGATGCCACTCTTGAACAGGTACAGGTGACGCTGCGCAAGACGGTCGAAAGCAACCGTCACCGGGAGGCTGAGGCCGTCCGTCAGGGAGTCAAGCTGCTCTATCCTGCGTTCTGTGCGACCTGGGAGCTGGAACCGTTCGAGCGGGCCGTCCTCTTGCTGCTGTTTATGAAAGCGACCGCCCCGCACTTTATCGACATCTTCTGCTGAAATGAAGCGTGGCCTGAGTCAGTACGAGAAATAGCCGGAATAAAAAGGAATCATATCATGACGCCCCTTGAAGCAGAACAGGCCATCGCAGAACTTGAAGCCACCGGAAAATTCAAGGTGTTCCGAAAGCTCGACATGGAACATGATACGCGTTTCACTCAACGCTCTGTCAACGAGCCACTGATCGGCCTCTGCCTGGACACCGAAACGACCGGACTGGACTACCAGCAGGACAAAGCCGTTGAAATAGGCATCGTCGCCTTTGAATATGACCCGACATCTGGTGAGATACTCCGACTCTGCGGACGGTACTCAGGGCTTGAAGATCCCGGTTTTTGCCACCATCCCCTGGGCATGCTCGCTCTATCAGATTAACTGGGATGAGGAGGATGTGAAATACCGGTCACTTGAGTATCTACTCTTTGCGTGCTGCAACAGTTTTTTCACGCCGCACAGAGCACTGGATGATGCCGAGGCTGTCCTGGCACTGCTGCTCGGGTACCTTCCGGAAAGTAAAGCACCGGTATTCAAGACGCTGCTGGATTCATCAGCTGAAGTATTTTCCAGAATCTGGGCTGTCAATGCGCCCTATGCCACAAGAGAAATCTTGAAAGCACATAAATATCGTTGGAGTGATGGTGAAACAAGCACCTATAAAGCGTGGAACAAGCTGGTTCCCCAGAGCAGGGAGCAAAAAGAACGGAGTTTTCTTGCTAAAAATATTTATCCGGGCGGGAACACCGATGCCGTCAAAATCGTCAGAAGCGATGCGTTATCTCGATTTTCGGTCCGTGAATAATAACGTTGTATAAACAGGAGCATAGGCTGTCTGATCTGAATCCGGCAACAAATAAAATAGGATATTTGACACAAAAAAAGCCGCATCTTTCGATGCGGCTTTTTTTGTGTAATCGTTAAAAACGAATTACTTAGCAGCAGGAGCAGCAGGTGCAGCAGCGTCAGCAGCAGGTGCAGCAGCATCTTTCTTAACTGCTTTCTTTGCTTTCTTTGCTTTCTTTGCTTTTTTAGCTGGTTTAGCAGCGTCAGCAGCAGGAGCAGCAGCCTCTGTTGCAGCAGGAGCAGCAGCAGGAGCAGCAGGAGCAGCAGGATTAGCGAAAGCGATTGCTGAGAAGGAAACTGCTACGAGGGCTGCAACGAGTGTGGACATAACTTTTTTCATGGGTACTACCTCCAAATGGAATGTGATTGATCTGGTTATTGCAGAGTGCGTGCCAAGTGATAGTGTTTTGTGTAAGATGCTGTATTTGCGATGTATGCTCATGAATCGTCAAAAGCGATTAGGGCGCCACTACCTCATTCACACCATGCCTTACCTTATATGCGGTACGTTTTGTTCGTTACGGAGTGTTCTGGTAGAAGCTGCGATACCAATCAACGAAACGGGCCAAGCCACATTCGATAGAGGTATGCGGCCTGAAGCCAACCGCTTCCGACAGATCATCAACATTTGCACAGGTGGTGTAGACGTCGCCCGGCTGCATGGGAAGCATATTTGTAACGGCGCGCTTACCCAGGCTTTCCTCCAGTGCCGCTATGAAATGGCCCAGTTCGACGGGGCTGTTATTGCCGATGTTATAGACGCGATAAGGGGCGGAACTGGTGGCCGGATCGGGTTGTGCACTGCTCCAGTCCGGGTTCGGCTGCGGCGGTTGATCCATAACGCGCACGACGCCCTCGATAATGTCATCAATATAGGTAAAATCCCGCTGCAGTTTACCTTTATTGAATACATCAATGGAGCGTCCCGCTAGAATTGCCCGGGTGAAAGAGAAGTAGGCCATATCCGGCCGTCCCCAGGGGCCATAGACGGTAAAGAAACGGAGTCCGGTAGTAGGAATGGCGTACAGGTGCGCGTAGGTATGTGCCATCAGTTCATTGGAGCGTTTGGTCGCGGCGTAGAGTGATACCGGGTGATCGACAGAATGATGTTCCGAGAACGGGATGGTGCTGTTGGAGCCATAGACGGAGCTGGATGAGGCGTAAACCAGGTGTTTCACGCCACTGTGCCGACATCCTTCGAGGATATTCAGAAAACCGACGATGTTGCTGTCAATATACGCGTGAGGGTTTTCCAGTGAATAGCGTACTCCGGCTTGCGCTGCCAGATGAACGACGCAGTCAAATGGTACCGATTGAAAAAGTTGTTCGACAGCAACCCGATCTTCAAGCCCGGCACGTACAAAACTGAAGCCGTCCCTCCCCAGCAGTTGGCTGAGACGAGCTTCCTTGAGGGTGACATCGTAATAATCGTTCAGGTTGTCATAGCCGGTAACCTGATGCCCTTCGGTAAGCAGGCGTTGTGCCAGATGAAAACCGATAAAGCCGGCCGTGCCTGTTACCAGAATATTACTCATTCACGCCCCCCATGCAGAGGTATTTGATTTCAAGAAAATCTTCCAGGCCGTATTTTGACCCTTCGCGGCCAAGGCCTGACTCCTTGACACCGCCAAAGGGAGCCACTTCCGTTGAAATAAGTCCGGTATTGATGCCGATCATGCCGTACTCCAGAGCTTCACCCACTCGCCAGACCCTTCCTATATCGCGACTGTAGAAGTATGCCGCCAGGCCAAACTCGGTATCATTGGCGATCTGTACCGCTTCCTGTTCGTTGTTAAACCGGAATAGAGGCGCCAGCGGTCCGAAGGTTTCCTCCCGCGCGACGGCCATGTGAGGCGTTACATTGGATAGTACCGTCGGCTGAAAGAACGAACCACCCAGCGGGTGCCGGTGCCCACCGGTCAAGAGCGTGGCTCCCTTGGCAAGAGCGTCGCTGATGTGCGCTTCAACTTTTTCAACCGCCTCCATGTTGATCAGCGGGCCTTGCTGCGTGTCGCCGCGCAAGCCGTCTCCGACGGTAAGCTTCTCTACGGCGGTTACCAGTTTAGCGGCAAAGGCGTCGTAGACGCCATCCTGTACCAGAAAGCGGTTGGTGCAGACGCAGGTCTGACCGGTGTTACGGTATTTTGAGGCAATAGCGCCATCTACGGCTGCGTCCAGATCAGCGTCATTAAAGACGATAAACGGTGCGTTGCCCCCCAGTTCCAGCGCCAGCTTCTTGACGGTACCGGCACTTTGCTCCATCAGCAGCTTGCCGATCTCAGTCGAGCCGGTGAAGGTCACTTTACGGACAATCGGATTTTGTGTCATCTCGCCGCCTATAGCGCCGGAGGCGCCGGTGACAACGTTGAAGACGCCGGCCGGTATTCCGGCCCGCGCAGCCAGTTCGGCCAATGCCAGAGCAGAGTAGGGGGTCTGGGTAGCAGGTTTGACCACCATCGTGCACCCCACAGCCAGTGCCGGTCCGGCCTTGCGGGTGATCATGGCTGACGGAAAATTCCAGGGGGTGATAGCGGCGCAAACACCGATCGGCTGCTTGATAACCACAATCCGCTTGTCGCGCTGATGCTGGGGGATTGTGTCGCCGTAAACCCGCTTGCCCTCTTCTGCGAACCACTCGATAAACGAAGCGGCGTAGCGGATCTCGCCTTGAGCTTCAGCCAGCGGTTTACCCTGTTCGGCGGTCATCAGCAGCGCCAGGTCGTGCTGGTGTTCCAGAATCAACACAAACCAACGGCGCAGCAGGGTTGAGCGTTCGGCAGCAGTCATCTCCCGCCAGGCCGGCCAGGCGGCGTTGGCAGTCTCAATGGCCCGACGGGTTTCGGCTGTTCCCATTTTTGGGATGGTTCCGATGGTTGCACCGGTAGCCGGGTTTGTAACTGTGATCGTTGCGCCATCGTCGGCATCCAGCCACTGCCCGTTGATGTAACACTGTTGGCGGAAAAGCGAGGGGTCAGTCAAAGTGAACATACGTGAATCTCCTCTGTTGTAGAGTGTCGTAGAGAGACCATCCGGATGCGTGTCCGGAAAACTAGAACGGATAGCCGAGGCCAACGAATATTGCCGGACCATCTTTGCCGATACCCAGATCAACTCGTCCGACGATATTAGGTCGCACGATTGCCCGAAAGCCAACGCCGGGATTAAATTCAAAATTGGAGCCGTTGGCCTTGTCCAGTGACTCCATCACTGCCCCGAAATCTATGAAGGGGGCCAATTCCCAGTCAGCCGTTACGCTGAAAACTTCCCAGCGAAAAAGTCGGATACGCTCTTCAAAATTGCAGAGAAAGAAACTGTTGTCGATGAAACGGTTACGGCCATAGCCGCGCAGCGTTGTTTCTCCGCCCAGAATACTCTGTTCCAGAAACGGAACATCGTGCCCCAGCGTCTGGTTGTACATAAAGCGGAATACGCTGATATAACGACCATTGTCAAGTGGGACAAAGCCTTTGGTTTCCACTTCGTAATGCCGGTAATTTGCGGCTCCGCCAAGTTCCGTCATGGTCGGTTCAAAGGTGAAACGGGCATATCCGCCATAGGTGGGGGTGTCACGATCGTTGAGTGTGCTGTAGGAAATTGAAACGCGTGGTGCGTGGGTTGTGAAGCCGTTAATGCCCGGAACGTCGGTCGTTGAAAAGGTGTTTTTTATGTACGGAATTTTTTTTACCGCTCCCGGACGGATGGTGACATCACGAAAACGGTCTCCGAGAGAGATCTGGAAATGCTTACCGAACTGATAGCCACCGGAAAACGTGTAGCCGACTTCATCGTTGGCATAATTTGATTCCTTCTGTTGTGGACTCTTGGCGTCAAATCCGAAAAAACGAGACGAACCGTCGGAAATTTTAAAAAGGTAGGCGTTCAGCTCCAGTTTGTTATCCAGATATGAAAGGTCCCGGCCGCGAATTTCGTAGGCATGGTTAATTTTGCCGGATTGAGACAGGTTGAGTTCGACGGTGCTATTGAGGGATGGGTAAAAAGCCCCGTACAGCGAGGCGGTGACGCCGAAATTATTGTTGTGGTTGATCTGCGGAGCCAGCATTGTGCTGATTTCATCATTTTTATTATGAATCAGGAAGGCGGTCAGGGCACCGACAGTGATCCCTTCGTTGGGGCTGGAGGCAATTACCGGC
The DNA here is from genome assembly GCA_013349325.1 of Desulfuromonadales bacterium. Classification (GTDB taxonomy): domain Bacteria; phylum Desulfobacterota; class Desulfuromonadia; order Geobacterales; family Pseudopelobacteraceae; genus JACRCG01. The sequence goes on along the minus strand of DUZX01000030.1, from coordinate 24,601 downwards.
AATGGCACCGTTACAACTTTGACCGGGTCGCCGCAGGATGTGCAGGTTACCGGAAAGGGGAGCGACGAGCGTGGCACCTGACTGGTGCAGCCGGCCAGCAGCCAGAGCGCGGCAAGTACAGAAATAATGTGACGTACCGGTGTGGTTTTATGTAGGCGGCGGCTTATGGACATGGCGGGTCTTTGTATCATCGCCCGCCGGTCGTGTCAATTGCTTCCAAGTGAGAGCGCCGCCTGCCAGGCGGCCACAACCAGGGCGGCTCCTGATAGCGCCAGAAGAGCATTCAACAGTCGCCCTGGTCGTCCGAAGCGAGCGGTCAGATACTCCTCGACCAGCCCGAACAGAGCGCCGAAACCAAAACCGAACAGGTGAGCTCCCAGATCGGTCTGTTTCCCTTCAGTGCCCAGCAGTGCCAGCAGCGCCAGTCCGGCTGCCAATGGAACAAACCAGCGCCGCTGCAGTTGATGTTGTTCGCGCATGCTGCTGATGGTCGTAAGGATACCGACAGCGGCGAAAACGGCGGTTGAGGCACCTACGGAGCGGTGATCAGGTGATTGCACCCAGGCGTTAAGCAAATTTCCGAGTGCGCCGGAACAGAGCAGCAGGCTCCAGGCCAGGCCGGAACCAAGTTCACGGCAGAGCAGGATGATAAAGACTCCGCCGATTGTCAGATTGCTGAGCAGGTGCGTCAGGTCGGCATGCAGTGTCAGTGCGGTGACAGCCCGCCACAACTGGCCATTGCGGATGTCGGCAGCATGTGCAACTCCCAGCTCATTAAGGTCAAGGAGGCCATACCCTGGCAATGAAAGATCGATCAGGGTTATGTTGTGAAATGTTGCCAGCAGGATGAGAACGGAGATCGTCGGCAGGGTGTTTTCGAACACCGCCCGTGTAGCCGGGATACTGGGAGGCCAGTTGCGGTTCCGCTCTTCATGCAGTCGCAACTCCATGCGGGCGCTGGCGGCGTGTTGCTCTGGTACGAGCAGCTGCCACGTCTCGCCGTCATTCATGATACAACAGGGGATTGAGCGTGAGTCCAGCACCAGTGCCCGGAGCTGGGCTTGACGTTTGTCGAGCGAAAGCTCCGGTTCCAGCAGAATAATTTGCCAGACGGTTCCATCGGTGTCGTTATGCTGAAGAGTTGCGTTCATCGCTTTGCAGCATAATCATTCCTTTTGTTTTTGTCACGTTGAAGCGACAATTTGAAATACAAAATAGTTGGAAGAGGTCGTCCTTTAAAGTTGATTCGGCTCATTCTGCTTGCAAGTCGCTCTCAAAGTATCCTAAACTTGCGATTCGGATGAGCGACACATTTTATCAGTAGGAGTACCCATGTCCATCGCTGAACAGATATCACTAATTACCCGGGCGGCGCATCAGGCGGCCCTGAAGATGGCACAGTTGCCAAGTGGTGTGAAAAACGAGATGCTGCTGAAGATGGCGACTGCATTGGAAGCGTCAACCGCGCAGCTGCTGCGTGAGAACGGCAAAGACCTGGAGTGCGGGCGAGAAAAGGGGCTTTCGGCTGCCATGCTCGATCGGCTGATGCTGAATGAATTCCGTATCAAAGGCATTGCCAATGCGTTGCGCGAAGTCGCGGCTCTGGATGATCCGGTCGGCGAGGTTACGCGCATGCGAAAGCGCCCTAACGATCTTATGGTCGGCAAGATGCGTATTCCGCTCGGCACAATCGGCATCATCTACGAGTCTCGACCCAATGTTACTGCCGATGCTGCCGCACTCTGTCTCAAAGCCGGTAATGCCGTGGTGTTGCGAGGCGGTTCCGAGGCGATAAATTCTAATCTGGCAATTGCTTCGGTGCTGCAGGGTGTGCTGAAAGAAATGGACATCCCCGAAGCGGCTCTGTCGCTGATCCCCTTTACCGAGCGCGATGGCGTGTTGGAGATGCTGAAGCAGGATGAGGCCATAGATTTGATTATACCGCGTGGCGGCGAAAGTCTGATCCGCTTTGTCGTGGAGAACTCACGTATTCCGGTGATCAAGCATTACAAGGGGGTTTGTCACGTCTTTGTCGATCAGTCGGCTGATTTTGATAAGGCTGAGCAGATTATCATCAATAGTAAGACTCAGCGTCCGGGGGTCTGCAATGCTCTCGAAACGCTCTTGATTCACCGGGATGTTGCGGCCGAATTTAGTCCACGGATCGCCTCCGCACTGTCAGCGTTGGGTGTAGAGCTGCGTGGCGATGCGGTTTTTTGCAGCTATGCGCCAACCGCTGTGCCGGCCACGGAAGATGACTGGTATGCAGAATATCTTGAACTTGTCCTGGCCTGCCGGGTGGTTGATGATATTGATGCCGCCATCGCTCACATCAACCGCTACTGTTCGCTGCACACTGAATCGATCGTCACCAGTGATTACAGCCGGGCTCAGCGCTTTATCCGTGAAGTCAACTCATCCTGTGTAATGGTCAATGCCTCTACCCGTTTTGCTGACGGTGGTCAACTCGGCCTGGGTGCCGAGATAGGTATTTCAACTACAAAGTTACACTCTTTCGGCCCGATGGGGCTGGAGGATCTGACTACCACCAAGTTCATCGTGTATGGTGACGGGCAGATCCGTGAGTAATTCATATTGTCTTGACCGGAGGTAAACTTAGCGTTAAAATATGACTCAAGTATGTTTAGTATTCCAAGCATTAGGAGGGAATCTCTATGCCAGTATCAGGAATCTCAACCAGTAGTGCTGCCGCCAAATATGCTCCGGCTCCTCCTCAGCAGCAGGCGCTTGCCCAAACACCCCAAAAAAAACGCACAACTGATACCGTTTCAATTTCTCAGCAGGCGGCCCTGAAGGCTCAGCAAGCGCAGCAGTCGCAGCAAGCTCCACAGCTTTCAACGTACGGAAATGCCACGACGCAGGGAACAATGAACAGCAGCACGGGAAACGCCAGTGCAAAATTAACAGGTAAGGCATAGTTTCACTTATTACCATCCTACACAGTACCGAGGTGGAATAGTGGAGTCTGTCATGGCCATAAATTCGATAACATCAGGTGGAATGGCTGCTTTTCATCTGCAGTCGCGTAGTGCGCCTGTCTCCGGTGAGGAAAAGTCGGTCAGGGTTGCTGCTGCTTCCAAAAACCAGGTCTCGAGCCAAGTAAAACAATCAAACGACGTTGTTAACGTTGCTGACAGCAACAAAGTTACGTCTGAGAAGTCCGCTGCATCCAAGTCAGCCATAACAACTGCCAGTGATAATAGCAGTCCTTCTGCCGGAACCGTTAGTCACGTTGTTATTTCCTATAACCAGCACGGAAAACTGAGAACTAAATTTGTGGATAGTCGCAACAATGTGGTCTACCAGATACCCTCTGAAATGGTTACCAAGCTAGAAGACCAGATGCTGACATCGAACTCATCTACGAATGTAAAAGCATAGCGGGAGTTAGGTCAACAGAGAAAAATCATGTTTTGTCGGGTAGGGTATGGGAGTAGTCTCCGTGCCCTTTTTTGTGTGCCGGAGACATGACGTAAAAAAAGCCCCGGACAAATTGTCCGGGGCTTTTTTTGAACATCTACATTATACCTTAGATGCGTGATACGTTCGCGGCCTGAAGCCCTTTCGGACCCTTGGTTACTTCAAAAGTAACTCTATCACCTTCTGCAAGGGATTTGAAGCCTTCGCCAGTGATTGCAGAGAAATGGCAGAATACGTCTTCGCCACCTTCCTGCTCAAGAAAACCAAAACCCTTGCTGTCATTAAACCATTTAACTGTTCCGTTTACCATGTGCTTACTTCTCCTGATTCTTCTTATAATTTTATCCGGACTGATCCGAATTTTTCTGACAATAGCAGTTTACCGTAAACAATGTCAAGCGATTAATTTTGTCACAATTGTCAGGATGTTTTTTTTGCCAGAAAAACCACATGCCGCAGGCCGCCGCGCCCTGGTCTTTCGGTAGTCACCAAAAATCCGGCACTCTGCAACCTTTTTATGAAACCATCATCGGGGTTTTCTCCCCAAACGGCCAAGACGCCGCCCGGCTTCAGGGCTGCCTTCGATTTCAGAATAGCACGCCTGCCATAAAATGGATCGTTCTCAACATCTGTTTTTGCATGCGGACCGCGATAGAGGTCGATGATGATGGCGTCAAAACAGTGGTCACCTCCACTATCGGCAAAGCTGCCAATAATGTTGGCCACATCCCCGATCATGAACCGTACTCGTGGGTCCGTCGCTGCAGAGCTGGTAAGTAGTGCCAGCGGCCCCTGACACCACTCCAAAACTATCGGATTAAGTTCTGCGACAAAAACCTGAGCTGTACTAGGCAGGCAATCCAGAACGGATCCCAGTGTGCAACCCATACCCAGTCCACCAATGAGTACCCGTGACGTGCTGCCAAAATTCAGGTGAGCGCAGCCAAGTTTGCCGAGCACGACTTCGGAGCGGTTGGAAAGGCTGTTCATAAGAACCTGTGTGCCAATTGTTATCAGAAAATCACGTTCGCCGCGCTGGCGCAGTTCGAGGAGACCTTCTACGGTAGGTATGCTGCTGATGATTTTCCAGGGTTGTGCCATGAAATTTATGACCTCTCAGTGATGTATAACTAAACGACGTGTGGGGTAGCGCCGGAAGCACCCGTTGTAAAGCAGGATGTCAATATCCGTGCGTCTGCCAGCGGATCTGAGTCGCCATCCAGCCAGTGGATGGTAATGCCGTGGCGCTCCATGCGGCGGAACCAGTTCCCCTGCCGTTTGGCCAAATCATGAATGGCGCTGTTAAGGCGCTGAAAAAGGTTGTTGTAAGTCATTTCTCCACGCAGAAAAGCGCCGACAAACCGGTATTCCAGGCCGTAATAATCGAGTCGTTGCCAGGGAATGCCGCCATCATGCAAGCGGAATACCTCTTCGACCAAGCCGTTCTCCAGGCGCTGCTTCAGTCGAGCGGTAATGCGCCGCCGCAATTCACTTCGCTCCCAGCGAATACCGATAACCAGATGCCGGATCGTAGGAAAGGACTGCTCCGTGCTCCGGGAGTGTGACTCGGCGTGTGCGATTTCGATGGCTCTGATCGTGCGTTGTCGATCGGTCAGATCGGTATTGTTGTGTTGTAACGGCCTGAGGTTATGCAGAGTATCAGCCAGTTGTCCATCGTTCAGTGAAGCCAGTTCCGCACGCAACTCACTATTTGCTGGAGCTGCCACCATCCGATAGCCGCGCAGGGCGGCATCCAGGTACATGCCGCTGCCGCCGCAGAGAATCGGCATTTTTCCGCGCGATGAAATGTCCGTCAAGGCGTCCAGAAAATGCTGCTGAAAGGCGAAGACGCTGAATTCTTCGCCTGCATCAAGGATGTCGATCAGGTGGTAGGGGACTTCCCCGTATTCGTGAAGATCCTTACCGCTGCCGATATCCATACCGCGAAAAACCTGGCGCGAGTCGGCTGAAATAATTTCGCCAGCCACCTCTTGTGCCAACCCCACCGCCAGTCGGGTTTTTCCTGAAGCGGTGGCTCCTAAAATGGTAATCAGTGTAAACGGGTGCATGGATTCAGGCATTATGGAGACTTTCATATAATTTTTCAGCTACAGTCCGGTTCATGCCGGTGATGTCGGCCATTTCTTCAATAGTTGCACTCTGCAAACGCTGCAGGCTGCCGAAGTGCCGCAGCAACGCGATTCGTCGTTTTGCCCCTATTCCGGAGACCTGATCAATTCCGGAAGCAATGCCGCTCTTGCTGCGCAGGGTGCGGTGGTAGTCGATGGCAAAGCGGTGCGCCTCGTTACGGATGGCCGCCAGAAGCAGCAGCGCGGCGGAGTTCTGTCGCAGCACGACCGGGTTCTTTCTCCCCGGCAGAAAGACGCGCTCATCCCCTTTCTGGATAAGTTCTGCTGTTGCATCAGCTTCTACACGGCTCTTAGCCAGTGAAACGAGATCAAAGCGCCCGGAAAGCCCCAGTTCTGAGATGATCTGGAGCGTGGCGTTCAATTGGCCGATGCCGCCATCCACAACCACCAGATCGGGCAGTCCGTCTTTTGCAATTATCTCGCTCCTGAAACGGCGAGAAAATACCTCGCGCAACATGGCAAAGTCATCCTGTCTTTCAACAGAATTGATGCGATAGCGGCGATAGTTTTTCTTGTCGGCGGTGCCTGCGCAAAACGCAACACCGCTTCCGACGGAGGCGCGCCCCTGGATGGTGGAAATATCGTAGCACTCAATCTGGTGCGGCGTCCGCGATAACTGTAGTCTCTGCTGTAGTTCGGCAAGCGTTTTTTCCAGCGCTGCAGTGCGGTCATCTCGTTTCCTGAGCGCTGAAGCTGCATTTTTGACGGCCATCTCGACCAGTTCACGTTTCGTACCGCGCTGTGGTCTGCTGATGCTGATTTTGCTTCCCTTTAAATCGCTCAGCAGTTCGGTTAGCGGGGCTGCATCTTCAATATCCAGCGGCAGAAGTATGTCGTGCGGAATAAAGACACCCTCGGTGTAATACTGCTGGAGGAAAGCGCTGAGAGCCGTGGCATCATCGAGTTCCCACGACAGGCTGAACAGGCGGCTTCCGGTCAGTATACCGCTGCGGATAAATAACAGAGCCAACTCCAGGCGCTGTCCATCGCGGTGAAAGCCAACTACATCGCTATCGCCGTCACGCAGTACCACTTTCTGCTTCTCGACAGTAACTTGAACGGAGCGGAGGAGGTTGCGCCAGCGGGCCGCTTCTTCATAGAGCATTTTCTCTGAAGCAATTGTCATGTGGTGCTTGAATTCCGACACCAGTTGTCGCCCTTTGCCTTCCAGGAAAAGCATGGCGGCATCAGTCAGTGCACGATAATCATGCGCTGAAATCAGCCCTTGGCAGGGCGCGCTGCATTGGTCGATCTGATGGTACAGGCAGGGGCGTTTGCGGGACATGCAGGTAGCAAGCGGGTAGTGTCTGAGCGGGAAAATACGGGTCATGTGACGCAGGACCTCGCGAGCAGCCGAAGCGGAAGCGTAGGGACCAAAGTACCGTGCTCCGTCGCGGGGAGTCTTGCGCACAATGGTAAAGCGCGGAAACTCTTCGCGCGAGTCGAGTCGCAAAGAAAAATAGGTTTTGTCATCCTTGAGGTCAAGATTGTAGCGCGGATGGTACTGTTTGATGAGTGTGTTTTCCAGCAGCAGGGCTTCTTTCTCGGTATCGGTCAGCATGACTTCAATATCGGCCACTTTTGCTACCAGAAATTTAACATGATAACGCGAGTCGCCTGACGAATTGAAATAGGAGCGGACGCGCTGACGCAGATTGCGCGCCTTGCCGATATAGACTATTGTGCCGTCAGCGTCGCGCATCAGGTAGACGCCGGGTGCGGCAGGAAGCTGTTGTATTTTGTCAGCAAGGCTCATGCGGGCAATCCTACGTGGTTATGAAAGGAATGAAAAGAGACTTGTTTGGACGGCGTCTGCATAATTAATAGGCACTGTGATTGCTTTTAAGGCGATGGGGCGTTAGAGGAAGAGAGGCACATTTCTTATATATCAGCAGTTTGTATAGTTGGCAATGTTCTTGCTCACTACCCGGCTTGTCCAAGGACGGGCAGATTTAGATACTAGTGGGGGTAGCGGTATGGAGACCATGTCAACGGTGACGGTCCTGAAGAGTAGTGCGGATGTTCTTTTTCTTATGTTGGGTGCAGTTATGGTGTTCGCAATGCATGCCGGATTCGCTTTTCTCGAGGTCGGAACGGTACGCAAAAAGAATCAGGTTAACGCCTTTGTCAAAATCCTCACGGACTGGTCTGTCTCGACAGTAGTCTACTTCCTGATCGGATTCCCGATCGCGTACGGTATTTCCTTCCTTAAACCGGCTGTAGAGTTGCTTGGCATGACGCAGGGCTACGATCTGGTTCATTATTTTTTCCTGCTCTGTTTTGCAGCCTGTATTCCTGCCATTATCTCCGGAGGCATTGCTGAAAGGGCCAAATTCTGGCCACAGGTGGTTGCCGGTGCAATCTTTGCCGGCCTCTGTTATCCCCTTTTTGAGTCATTCATTTGGGGACAGAACGCATCAGTTCTGCAAAAATATTTCACTTCGATTGGCGGAGCCGAATTCCACGATTATGCCGGTTCTGTGGTTGTCCACTCGATCGGCGGCTGGATTGCGCTGCCGGCCGTCCTGATGCTTGGCCCCCGTCTGGGGCGCTATGTTCGTGCTGCTTCCCACCCCATACCGGTCAGCAATATTCCCTTTCTAGCGCTCGGTTCCTGGATACTGGCGGTCGGTTGGTTCGGATTCAATGTCATGAGTGCAGGTTCTTTAGGTAAAATATCCGGACTGGTAGCGGTTAATTCACTTATGGCAATGGTTGGCGGTGTGCTGGCGGCACTGATTGCAGGCCGCAACGACCCTGGCTTTGTGCATAACGGTGCCCTGGCCGGACTGATCGCCGTCTGTGCCGGGAGTGACCTGATGCACCCACTGGGGGCCTTGGCCACCGGGTGTGTCGCGTCGGTGATTTTTGTCTTCGGGTTTCATTTTGAGCAGGAGAAGCTGAAAATAGATGATGTTTTGGGCGTCTGGCCACTGCATGGTGTCATCGGTTCCTGGGGTGGTATCGCGGCCGGAATTTTCGGACAAAAATTTCTGGGGGGGATAGGTGGCATCAGTATGGTCTCCCAGATAGGCGGTACTCTGTTGGCCATCATCTTTGCGTTGGCAAGTGGCTTTGCCGTCTATGGTGTTCTTGCTAAAACTGTCGGTATCAGGCTGGAGCATGAGGAAGAGTATGCCGGTGCAGATCTTTCAATTCATAAGATCGGGGCCTACCCGGAGGAGAGTATTCGCTGACCTGGCAAGCCACGGTGCAAGTGTGTCTCGCAGGTTTCTAACCTGCTGACATAAGGTTTCTTTCGTTGACAAGGGCATGGTGAGATGCTATTTAAAATGCATTTTACCTGCAGAACCCTATCCGCTCTCCGTGCGCCGTTTAATAGCGTAGCCGGCCATAAAGAGGTCAACTGACGTGATTTATCCGAGATTATGCCGTATCGCAATCCTCCGGCTGATGGCCGCGCTGGTCATAATTTCAATGCTGACGATCTCGCCAGCCTACAGCCTGGAGAATGAAGATTCCCAGGTATTCATCGCCGGTTTTAATGCGTTTCAGCTGAAAGATTATACGGTTGCAATTGCAAAGATGAATGAGGTCTTGCAAAAGTTCCCCGACACTCCACTACGGGATATGGCGCTGTTCTGGTTGGCTCGCTCGTATTATCGGGCCGGCAACCATCAGAACGCTGCCAAATACCTGGCCCAGTTTTCCAAGGAATATCCCGAAAATCCGCTCAAGGGAACGGTTGAAGAGGAACTGCTTGCTCTGACGACGCGATATGAGCGTGGTGAAAAGCTCCCCGTCGGCCCCGTTGCTGCTTCCGGAGTAACGGCCCAGAAGGGAACTCCTGTTAAGAAGGAACGTGCCTCTGCCGCCAAGATCGAACAGATTGCCACGGCGGAGCGTGAACGGATAGCAGCTGAACAGGCGTCCAAGCTTAAAGCGGAGCAGGATCGTGTGGCGGCCAAGAAGGCTGAAGCAGAGCGTCAAGCTGCAGAGGCTTCGGCGGCAAAAAAGGCCAGCCTTGCAGCGACGCAACGAGAGCAGGAACGAATAGCTGCCGATCAGGCTGCAAAAGCTAAAGCCGCTCAAGCTGCACAAGTGAAAGCTGAACAGGCTGCTAAACTGAAAGTTGAGCAGGAGCGGGTAGCTGCCCTGCAGGCCGAGATAGAGCGCAAGGGAACCGAAGTTGCTGCACGTGAAAAGGGGCGCATTGCGGAAGAAAAAGCCGCTGCCACCCGAAAAGCGTATCGTGAAAAAGCGATTGAGCAGTATAAGGCGATAATTGATTCCTATCCGGGTACAGCCGCAGCTGTGACCGCAGCAACAAAGTTACGTGAATTGGGGCTGGCCGTTGCTCTGCCTGTCGTCCCGGTCGCTGAAACGCCTATTGAAAATTCTCAGGTACTGAAATTACAGGTTGCACAATTTTCAGGTTTTGAGTTCAATCTTTTGCCCCGTCCGGATACTTTCAGCGTTGCCGGCATCGCCACAGTCCCCTTTGAGATAGTCAATCGCGGTAACGGCAATGATTCATTCTCTCTGGAATCGGCTTTTCCTGCAGAGTTCAGGACCCGTTTTGCACGCGCTTCAGACCTTGATACGGTTGTTAGTCAGACACCACTCCTGGCACCGGGAGAGTCATTTAAAGGTGCTCTGCTGCTGAATATCCCCACCGCTTATATCGATGGCCAGCGCATTATACATCCGATTAAAGTTGCATCTCGCATGATGACGGAAGCCAGTCAGTCGCGTGAGGTTCGCTTAGCCGTATCTGCGCCGCTCCTGAGAGCTGTTCTGAACGTCGATACGACTCAACCACTGCCTGGTGAAAAACTGGTCTATCGCATCGCCATTCTCAATGTCGGGTCGACGGTTGCCCAGGATGTGACGCTACGGCTGAGTTTCCCGCAGCAACTTGAAGCGCTTGATAATGCCGCAGCCGGTTTTAGATCAGTGCAGGCCTCGACACTCGTGTTGGACGGTTTGCAAGTCAAATCCGGAGAACGTCGTGAATTCACACTTTCCTTTCTGCTCAAGGATGATTCTCTGGCGGGCCAGGAATTGTCTGTTCGTGCCGAGTTGATTAACAACCCGCTGAAACGGAGCGTTGCGTTTGTTTCGAACGTCGCTTCTGTCAAATCGCTCCACGGTGTACTCATTCGTACCACGACCGATCGCCTGGTGGTTGTGCCGGGCCAGACAGTCACGGTACCATTCGTAGTGACCAATACCGGAAATCTCCGCGAAAAATTCAAGGTGACACCAAGCTTTAAAGACGTCCAGGACGCGGTCGTCTTTTACGACAAGAACCGTGACGGCATTCGTCAGTCTGATGAACCGGTCATCACTGAAATCGGTCCGCTGACTCCCAAAGAAGAAGCCAGCGTCGGAATTGAAATTCGGACGCACCGATCTGCTGCAGACGGAAATCGTGGCAATGTCCAGGTGGTTTTTGTATCAGCCGGGGATAGTAATCGCTCTGCTACCGGAACGGCACAACTGCTGTATTCGCGTCCGGTGCTTCAGTTGGAGATGGCGGGACGTAACGGCAGTCTCAAGCCGGGAGAAATTGCATCCTATGATTTGACGGTGCACAACAAAGGTTCCAACCTGGCGCAGATAGTCGAGCTGCAGAGCACCTGGTCTGATCTGCTGGAACTTGTCTCTGCTGACCCGGTCAACAGCGTTGCCGCTGATGGCCGCATTCTCTGGCGCTTTAAAGAGGTGGGGGCCGGTGAAAAGCGCAGCATCAAAGTTTCCTTCAGAGTAAAAGCAGGAACCGGTGCAGGCACACTTCTACAGGTAAAAAACATACTGACTTACGAAGACCAGGCGGGGAATAAGTACTGAAATGACACGAAGCTCACTTATCACGACAGCTGGACTCCTGCTCTGCTCGCTCACTGCTCCGCTCTGGGGGCAAGAGTATCTTTACGCGCCTCAACCGGCTGGTTCTTTTGAAAAGGGGACGGTTGCGAATGGGATTCTGGTCAGAGACGTAGAGATTCGTCGTGGAGATACGCTGCGTGGAATTTCCCGTAAGTTCAGCGGACACGCCGGCTATTATCCGCAGATATTGCTGTTTAACTCGATTTCCAATCCTAATCTTATTTATGCCGGTACCACATTAAAAGTACCGGTATCTCGCACGGAAGCTGCTCCCGTTGAGGAATTAGCCAAGCCGCGTGAACGTAAATCCCGGGCAGTGAAACATTCGACGAAGATACAAAAAAATCATACGACCGCTTCAAAAGCGCTCTCTGTCTCGACTGCTGGAGAGCCTCAGGTCGAATCAGCTGCATCGACAGCCGCCTGGCTTCTCTTTGATAAGGCGCTGTCTGCTTACCGAAATGACGATTGTAAAGCAGCCCTGGCGCTGTTTGACCAGTTTCTTAACGGCAATCCCGGATCTCCGCAGGCGGCTGAAGCAAGTCTCTACAAGGCTGATTGTTACCTGAAGTTATCGGGTAAATAATCAACGTCCAACGTCCTCCCCGCATTAGCGCCAGGTCAGCACAACGGCCTTCAGATGTTCTCCGGATCCATTGCGATAATACACTGCCCTGATGGTCTCTGAAAGTTCGCCCCTTTCGATCGTATACCCCCCGGATTTTTCCGAGGAGGTACGAACAAAAGCCGGATTACCGGTAAGCTGTTGTTGTATCTCCTGTAAAAAGCTTTTAGAAATTGTTGAACCTGAGAGGGCAATTATCTGAATCGCTTTAATGGTTTTGGTCACGCGATAGACGCGGTATTCTACATCCTTTGATATAAAGCGTTCCCAGCCGGGGTTGGCGGCAGCATACGAAGCGTCCATCGTGGCGCTGCGGATAAAACTCGGCAACTGAACAGGGCCTTCTGCCGGTATCGTCAGTTTTGTCCCCTCCTTTGCGCTCGATGAAACCGGTTTCAAGAGTACGGCAGCGATACGCGCAGAGGAGGAAACAGCCTGGGTCTTTGACGGTTCCTGTGCTTTGACCGGGCTCGTTGTCTGCACTGCCCGGTTTTTTGTGTCTGGTCTGCTCTGCTGATAAAACGTGAATGCCACCCCGGCGATAAGTACCACAATCAGCCAGAGCAGAAATGATGTCCACTTTGAGCGAGAACCCCTTGCAGGAGACGTGTATTGATCGACGGGTACGGTTTCCTCATCAATCGCCTCGTCAGCTGGGATATGTTCAGGCAGATGTTCCGGTTCACTTGATTCACGCACCGCACTGTCATATGAGGCGGTAAATTCTGAATAAACCGAGAGGCGCGGGCGGGGTGTGTAGAGCAGTCCTTGATCCTCAAGAGAGTCGCCTGGAGGTGCTGAAGTTTCAGTTACAACTGCGGTGGCCATAAGAGATGATACCAGCGCCTGAAGGTCCTGTAAGAGACGGTTATCTTCAGCGGTTGTGTCAAGCCACCCTTGGAAAGACTGCAGGGTTATTGTGCCGAGTTGGGCAGGAGCGGCCAACAGCACAAAATACGGGAGCATATCAAGCGCGTGCTTTTGAAGATGTTTGAGGAGTATGTCGGCAGAAAAACCGGAAATATGCGTCTGTACAAACACGATATCCGGTCTGTCACGCATGATCTCTTCGCTCCCTTTTTCAAGGGTGGCAGCAATGCGTAGACGAACGGACGGATTTCCCGCCAACTGTCCGAAAATTTTTTGCAGGCGGCTTACGTCTGTAATTAACAGCAGATTGCTCACACAACTCTTCCCTTCTCCGGTGGATGGCCGACATTCTACGGTATGGGGCTGTTGTTATCAATAGGATTAATGCGCATCATGTCAGCAGGTGCATTGTTTGATGTGCTACGATCTCTGTAAAAATAATAAAATAGTTGACTTTAGTCTGCCTGTTTTTCTAATATGCCTAAAAATGTAACGGCAGTGAAGAGGAATAGTACCCAAAGCATGCTTCTCAGAGAGCCGGTGGTTGGTGCGAACCGGTAAGCAGACGTGGGGAACTCGCCTTGGAGCCGCTCCGGTGATATGTAGTCGGAGCCGTGAGCCTGCGTCAAAGGTGTAATCAAGGTCGGCATGTTGTCAGTGCAGGCGAATTGGGTGGTACCGCGGATGGCTAGAGCCTCTGCCCCAAATGAGGGGTAGGGGTTTTTTTATGAGTATCAGTAGTAAATTATGTACACATTCCGGTATGATACACAAAACAGCTGTACGAAACTGAAAGGAGTACAAAACATGGCAAAAGCGAAAACAGTTGCACAGGATGACCACCAGATTATCAGAATATTTGACACCACCCTGCGAGATGGTGAACAGGCGCCCGGCAATAGCATGAATATCGAGGAGAAGCTGCGCATTGCCAAGCAGCTACAGAAGCTGAATGTCGACGTTATCGAAGCAGGTTTTCCAATCGCTTCCGATGGTGACTTTGAAGCGGTCAGGCTGGTGGCACAAACCATCAAAGGACCGCAGATTGCCGGGCTCTGCCGTTCCAGTGAGAAAGATATCGATCGTGCTTGGGATGCGCTTAAATATGCCGGTGAACGGGGTCGTATCCACACTTTTATCGCCACGTCTGATATTCATATGAAGTACAAGCTACAGATGGAGCCGGACAAGGTCCTGGCGGCTGCGGTCAAGGCGGTAAAGCGTGCGGCCTTATATACTCCCAATGTCGAATTTTCCTGTGAAGACGCGGTCCGCACCCGTTTGCCTTTTCTGGCTGAGGTTGTCGAAGCGGTGATTGCTGCCGGCGCCACCACGGTCAATATTCCGGATACGGTGGGATATACGGTCCCGTTCGAATACTTTAATATCATAAAATATCTCAAAGATACGGTCCCCAACATCGACAAGGCCGTCATCTCGGTTCACTGCCATAACGATTTGGGGCTGTCGGTTGCTAACTCTATTGCCGCAATACAGGCCGGAGCCGGTCAAGTGGAATGCACGATTAATGGCATCGGAGAGCGGGCCGGAAACTGTTCTCTGGAAGAATTCGTTATGATCCTGCGGACCCGGCGCGATATTCTCCCCTTTACGACCAATATAGTGACAGATCACCTCACGCCGGCCAGTCGCCTGCTCACCACCATCACCGGTATTCCGGTGCAGCCGAATAAGGCTGTTGTCGGTGCCAACGCTTTTGCGCATGAAGCTGGCATTCACCAGCATGGCATGTTGATGGAGAAGTCAACGTACGAAATAATGACCCCCGAATCCGTCGGTCTCTCGGCAAGCTCTATCGTGCTGGGTAAGCACTCTGGTCACCACGCCCTCAAAAAACGGCTGTTGGAGCTGGGCTATGACCTGAACGACGAACAGTTCAGCCGCGCTTTTATCCGCTTCAAAGAACTGGCTGACCTGAAAAAAGAGGTCTTTGACGAAGATCTCGATGCGATCGTTACAGATGAAGCGCGCGAAGAGGATCTCTACAAGCTTGACCAGATTACGGTCACCTGTGGCTCTTTTGCGGTTGCAACTGCAACCGTACAGATGGAAATCAACGGTGTTGCGGTCAGAATGGCAGAAATGGGTGATGGCCCGGTCGATTCAACATTCAAAGCGATCAAAAAATTGACCAAATCAAAAGCCACGTTGAGTCAGTACAATGTCGGCTCCATCACCGGGGGGACTGATGCGCAAGGCGAAGTTACGGTCCGTGTAAGCGAAGGGAATCATACTGTTGTCGGAAAAGGCGCTTCAACGGATATTATCGTCGCTTCCGCCAAAGCGTATATACACGCTCTTAACCGTCTGAATAATAAACAAAAAAGAATGGTTGAAGCGGTGTAAATCTGTTGTAGATGTGATTCAGATCACAAAAAATCGCACTTTCTAATCTATTTAGTTGATTATTTTATAATAGGTTTCTATTATCGGAACTCTGTATTTCCCTTTTGCACATAATTATACAGGAGACATTCCATGAAGAACGTGTGGTGCACAGTGGTCTGTGCAGTTTCATTTGCAACAGCTTCGTCAATCGCATTGGCAGCTGATGTAAGCGTTGATACCAGCACCCTGCTCGGAATCGGCCAACGTGATGTTTCCGGCGCAAAAAGTGAAACGCTGCTGCCTGCCACCCAGTTTCTGGGTCTGGACGTCGACAAGCTCGCCGACGGCAATCTTTCCCTGCACCTTTACGGCTGGGGACGGGCTGACTTGGCCGATAATAGCTATAACCGTGAAAACGTGGATGGTAACTTTACTTACGGCTATCTGCAGTATCGTTTTAAAGAGGCCAACGCCAATGCCCGCTTGGGACGGATGTTTATCCACGAAGGGATCGTCAACGAACAGATAGATGGGCTTTCTGCGCGCACAGACCTGCCGGCCGGTTTCGGCATTTCGACGTTTGCCGGTGCTGTCGTTCATGGCAAAAAACTCTCTGGTGAAACCAGCGATGGCAAGGGTGATACCATCGCTGGTGGTCGCGCCACCTATCGTTATCTGGGTATGCTGGAACTGGGGCTGTCCGGGCTCTTTGAGGCGAAAGCCCCTTCACTGGTCAGCCATATCAACAGTAGCCACCGTCTGATGGGTGGTGATCTCTATTTTTCCCCTCATAAAATGGTCACCCTCATGGGGCAGAGCAGTTACAGTCCGGAGACAAAATCAGTTGCCGAGCACAGCTACCTGCTGAGCGTCAAGCCGCTCGAAGGGTTGATCGTAAGCGGTGAGTTTAATGAGCACCGCTCTGGGGGCTATCTCTCCGCCGCCTCTCTGTTTTCCACTATGCCCAGCTATAAACCCAACGAGAGGTCCCGCGTCATTGGTGGCAGCAGCTCCTATCAAATCTCCAAAAGCATAGGGGTGGCCGCTGATTACAAACACTATACCCGTACACTGGGCAACGCCGACCGCTTCGGCGCAGACGCTCGACTCAGTTTCAGTGACAACAGCATTCGGGGCGGTTTCGGCTATCATTACCTGCGTGCCAGTCAGGGATTTGCCATCACGCCGTACATCTCTGCTTCCTATCACGAGCTGCGCGGGTATCTGCTTCATGAAACCAAGGGATACTTTGCGGCTCTTGATGTGATTGCCTATCTCTTTAAAGAAAAACTATTCAATGAAAAAAGTGCCTGGGAAGGCACTATTTCACTCGGCTATCATCTGACCCCCGCCCTGGCCCTGTCCGGTGATGTAAGCTATGGTAAAAACCCCGAATTTACTGACGAGACCAAAGGCCTGCTGCGCCTGACCTACAACACGACCTTTGATATCAAAGGGGGGAAATAATGA
This sequence comes from Desulfuromonadales bacterium, assembly GCA_013349325.1. Taxonomy (GTDB): domain Bacteria; phylum Desulfobacterota; class Desulfuromonadia; order Geobacterales; family Pseudopelobacteraceae; genus JACRCG01. The sequence goes on along the minus strand of DUZX01000030.1, from coordinate 7,843 downwards.
ACCAGCTTAAACTGACCGTTTCGATTCTGGCTACCGCAGGATTGTTGTTCTTTATTGCGGCCTGTGCCCAGATGGGTACCCTGCCGAGTCTGCCCGCGTCCCATCCGGAAGCTTTGGCTATCGGCCAGCAGGTTAATTGTGCCGAATGTCACGAAGACCAGCAGAAGGGCACCTTGAAACCCTACAAAGCCTTCAACCACTCACCCGTTTTTGTCAAAAGTCACCGCTTTTATGCTGCATCTGATGATCGACTCTGCAGTACCTGCCACAAAAGCTCCTTCTGCAATGACTGCCATACCAACAAAGTCCAGATTAAACCATCCACAAAATTCGGCAATCGTCCCGACCGTGAGATGCAGCATCGCGGCAACTTCATGACCATGCACAAGATAGAAGGCAAGCTTGATCCCGCCAGTTGCTATCGCTGTCATGGCCGCGCCAACAATGAACGCTGTATTCAGTGCCACCGCTAGGAGACAGATAGATGAAAAAGGATCTGACCATGTTTGGATATGTGCTCCGGTGTGCAGCAATACTTGTTGTCTCTACATTCCTGACAGCGTGTGGAAAATCGAATGATGCTGGCGTCCAGTTGAGTGCTGTTAATAAGCATCCTGCCGATTGGTTGACGGCACATCGGGCTGCGTACATAACAACTCCGGACGTATGCCGCAGCTGCCATGGGACCGATCTTAAAGGTGGGGTTACGAAAATCGATTGTTTCAACCAGGCTGGATTGGGGCAGTGCCACGCTGGTGGACATCCCCCCCGTCAGCTTGCGCATCAGCTTCCGTTTAAGGCTCCTGCTCTCCATGGGACTGAGGCAAAAAAAGATCTGATCATCTGTCAGGATTGCCACGGGGCAGCCGGTGGAGCCGGTAGTAATCCACGCTTTATCAAAGCAATTGGATCTCTTGCTACGGGTTGTGAAGCCTCCGGCTGTCACCTCGCGAATATGGCGCACCCCAAACCATGGAAAACTCATAACACTGCGGGTAATCTTGCCAATGCCTGTGCACTTTGTCATGGTGCACTCTATGAAGGCAGTGTGAGTATCGGCGCTCCGGCATGTAATACCTGTCACAAAAAACTTTTGAGCGGTACTGTTCCGGTTGCCGGACAGTGCGTATCCTGCCATGGAAATCCACCCAATGGGGCAGCAACGCCAAATCGGGCCGGTTCGCATGCGGCGCATATGGCGCTTGGTGGCATGTCCGGAAACTGTGCCGTCTGTCATACGGGTAAAGGCACCGGGACAACAAATCATGGCTCCGGAACTGCCGTGCCGTTAACGTTTGCTTCAAATTTCAGTGCCAACTCAGGCGCCGCTTCATATGACGTTGCAAGCGCTAAATGCGCCAATGTGAGTTGTCACGGCGGGCAGGCGACACCTGTCTGGGGCAGCAGTTTTGATGTCCTCAGCAATTGCACCGCGTGCCATGCTTCAGGAACTGCGGAGTACAATAGTTATAATTCCGGTAAACATACATATCACCTTAGCAGAGGAATCGTCTGCAGGGATTGCCACGATATGACTTCTCCATCGAACCATTTTAAAGATGTCTCTACCAAGCTCTTGGATACGTTACCATCTTCAACGCTCTACAGTTTTATAACCTACGACACTGTTCAGAAAAGTTGCATGGTAAACGGTACTGCTCCGTCGGCAGGAGTGCAGATAAGTGTCTGCCACCCAGGTGTGTCAAAGATCTGGCAGTAACTGTATTCGCGACAGAGGGGAAAAAATGGTTGACACGACGATGCAAATGCCTCTAGTCTGCCCGTTCATTAAAATCGAAAGAGCGATACGCGATACTACTAAACCATCCGCGAGGATGGGGCGGAAAGCCTACAGGGTCTTTACGAGACAGCCGGGTTGCCGAACTATCATCAGTTGATACCGGCATCCGGTTTTTTTATTGTCAATAAAATATAACATGCCGATTAATAAAGAAATTCCCTCACGGGGGAGGAAAATAACGATGAATCATACACCGCCTAAAATTGGTCGTTGCCTGATGCTTGTACTGCTTGTTTTTCTTGCGGCTGCAAGCGCTTCACTTGCGGTTATTGCGCCGGATATTACCTCTCTGTCGTCAATCTCATCGGCTCTCAGCACGCCGGTCCGATTGGCTGAGGACAGCGCCGGGGCACTCTATGTCAGTGATCCGCGTAGTGGTGCCATAGTCAAGTTCGACAGTGTTGGAGCATATCAATCAAAGATTGTGGCCACAGCCGATTCTCTCGGGGTTGCTGTGACAGCATCTGGTAATCTGCTGGTCAGCCAGGGGGCATCAGTCGCGGTGTATTCATCAGCAGGAACAAAGCTGAGTCAGTTTGGTACGTTTGGTAAAGCGAACGGTATCGCAGTCACAAAAACCGGCGATATTTTTGTTGTCGACAGCCTTAAAAATAATGTTCAGGTTTTTAATTCCAGTTTCGCTCCTGTGCTCATCGGAGCTACCAATAGTTTTGGATCCGCAGGGAGCGCAGCAGGACAATTCTTCCAGCCGACCGGCATCAGCTATGAAAAAGTTTCTGACCAACTGGCGGTTGCTGATACCCGCAACGGTCGTGTACAGTTTTTCTCTACAACGGGCATCTACCAAAAAAGCATCGGATCTTTTGGCTCCGGCCCGCTCAAATTTACCTCCCCGCAATCGATCTCCTTTGAATACAGTCCAGATCAGACAACCCTGAAGCGAATATATGTCGTCGATGCCTTTCAGAGTACAATTCAGATTATTGACGGCGCCAGTGATACTTTTGTCAGATACATAGGCAGTTACGGCATTACGGACGGAAAGCTGATTGCACCTTCTGACATTCTGTTTAATAAAGGCAGTCAACTTGTTGTTGCCAATGGAGTGGGGAAACTCTCACTCTTTAAAATAGCGGATGCTGTGTACGGTCCCATGCTGCAGATAGATGCACTGCCGCAGGCGACCAATACGGCTACTTTGGTGCTATCCGGCACCACGACAGGAAATACGGTAACGATCAACGGGATACCAGCTCAGCTCAGTGGAGCAGCCTGGAGCGGTACGGTTAATCTTGTGGTGGGAGTCAACACTTTTGTTGTCGCTGCAGCTGATGCAAAGGGTACCACGACAAAGTCTGTTACCGTGACGGCGCTTACACCTGAACCTAATCCAGTCACCTTGACGGTTGCACCGGTAACGGCTCAGACAGCAGATCCTGTTGTGAAGATTTCCGGTACGATCACTGCTGGCGGAAGTGTTACGCTCTCTAACGGATCAAATACGATTAATGCAACAGTTACGGGGACTTCCTGGAGTGCAACGACTACCCTGATCGCCGGGGCCAACACGCTCCGTATCATTGGCAGTAAAACCGGCATGGGTAGCAGTACGCTTGACGTTTCGGTTACGCTTGATACCAGTATGCCTGTCGTAGCCACCGGACTGCCGTCAACCGGCAGTACTTTCAGTGCGCCACTACAGACTCTATCCGGAAAAGTAAGCAACAATACAAATGCGGTAACCGTCATCATTACAGTAAATGGTGCACCCCTGCCACCAGTCTCGGTGAGCGATGGCTTGTTTTCAGTGCCGGTCATACTTGCCCAGGGGCCAAACAGCGTAACTCTTTCAGTAGTTGACTCGTTCGGGGCGACCATCAAGGCACTTGCAAGTTCAATAACGTATGACCCCCAGGCCCCGATTGTTACGGTTTCGACTCCGGTCGGCACTGTCAGTAGTTCTGCGACCTACCATCTCGCCGGAGTTGCTCCTGCAGGTAGCGTCGTGACCGTAAACGGAGCCGCAGCCGTACAGTCAGGAACCGGCTGGAGTGCGGACGTGCCTCTGACACAAGGCAGAAACAGCTTTGAAGTCAAGGCAACACCGGCTACCGGCGGTGCAGCGACAACGACCATGACAATGGTTTCGTATGCGCCTGGTCTGCCCTCTCTTTCAATCACCTCACCAGCCAAGGATGCACCGGTAGCAACAACCAGCTATACCATTACCGGTTCAGCTCCTGCTAAATCGATTGTGACTGCCCTTGTCAACGGTGTACCGACGTCGGTTGCGGTCGATGCGAATACGGGTGCTTTTTCAGTAACCATTCCAACTATGACAGCTGCTGCAGGCTCGACGGCATCGTATGCAGTAACCGTAAGTGTAACTGATCCGATTTCCGGTGCTACCTCAACCAGCACCCGTTCGGTTGTCTATGATCCGAATCCACCTGTACTTACAACCGTATCAGCTTCGCCATCTACAATTAAAGTTTCCGCTCCAGGTGGTGCGCTGAGTGCGAAAGATAAAAATGGACCGGTTGGAACTATCGTATACGTAAATGGGATCCCCACTCTTGATTTAACCGGTGTTACCTATGACCCGTCAACGCTCAACATTCAGGCATTTTCAGCAGCAGGCCTGAGCAGTAGGGATGGTGACTTAAATCTGGATGGTAAAGTCGATATCGCTGATGCGCTTGAAGCGTTAAAAGTACTGGCAGGACTTGCTCCGCATCCGTCATTCAATCAACTGCTGCATGGTGATGTCGGTCCGATTATTAATGGAGCCCCAAGTGTTGATAGTCATATTCGGATGTCGGATATTGTCGTTATGATAGAGAAAATAATCGGGCTGACATCGTGGTAGCAAATTTCATGACTCGTTGCGTGGGAGTATCTATGAAAAAAATATGTGTATGTGCGGTCACATTCCTTATTCCACTTGTTCTTCAGGCGTGTGGTGGCGGTGGTTCTGCGGGAGTCGTGTCTCAGGAGCAGAAAACAGCAACCGTAGTCTTTGCAACGACTACGTCAGACGCAACTGTCAAACTGCGAGGTATATCTGTGGTTGCCACGTTGCCGGATGGTGTTACGGTTGCAACGAAAGCAGGTACAGACGAGATCAGCAGTGGTGCTCTGCAAGGTGTCGGACAGGTAGCCACCGGTACTTATTCAGCTGCAACCCGTCAGATCAGTATTGTAAATATGCCGACAGGTAATGACCTTGCAATTGGTCCTTTTGCACGAGTTATCTGTGATGTCACTCCGGGAAAAACTTTGCAAGATTCGCAATTTACTTCAATTGTTCCGCTTGATTTTCAACCGACCGGTCCGCAGGGTATTGACCTTACGCTAACGGTTACGCCTAAAATATCTGTCAGCTTTGGGTACTGATAAAAATTCATGAATATTAATCATAGTCCGAATGCTGTTTATAATGTTCAGGAGTCAATTATGAAGAGATCGATAGCAATGTCTCTGGTGGTGCTGGTACAAGCCTTGCTGCTGACAGTCGGAGCGTTTGCGGCAACAACAGTTGACTCACCACATTATGACACAGCTTCAGGTTTTGTATGTACGACCTGTCATACCGCACATATGAATCTGGGGAGCACCGGCTACAACAACATCTGCATCTCCTGCCATCGCCCCGGCGACCCTGCCGCAGGCATGCGGTCGATAACACCGGCTGATGCTGCCAATCGCTTTGGAACATACACAACGGACAGTAAAAACTTCAACAAGAACTACCAGACATCCCATCGCTTTGATGGATCTGATACGGTACTTGCAGCAGGCGCACAACCTCCCGTCCAGGCGCAGATGACCACCAACAACCTGCGAGGCCGTGCAGCGCTGGGGCTGGCCTGTGTTCGCTGTCATAACCAGCACTCGAATGCCAACGGTAAGTTTCTGCGCGTTGCCAATGATCAGGATCAATTGTGCATGGACTGTCATCGCAGTAGAAATACAACCGACCAGACGAAAGGGACGCATCCGGTAGGGGTTACCTACGATGGGACGAAAGCCGGTTTCAAAGCCATCCCGGCCAATAGTGCCAACACAACAGCAGATCTCAATAATTACCTTAAAAACGGAAAAGTTGTCTGCTCAACCTGCCATGGTGTTCATTATACTGATTCACGGAGTAGCACGGTTGACGGCAGCGCCAATTTCGCCAATTTGAGCAGCGGCGATGGTAATCTTTTGCGTGTGAGCCCGAGAGGGAAAACCGATGCCGATGACAATATCTGTAGCACCTGTCACGCCGGGAAAACGAATCATAACCTGTCACTAAAGGGTGGTAAGCCCGCCGCGCAGTGCAATGATTGTCATTCAGCTCACGTTGAATATGATAAAGATGCCGTGGGATCCGAAACAACACCAAACGTATTTCTCGTGCGACGCTATCTTCAGTACACAACCGCCGGACGCATCAGTAAACGAATTATTTACAATTCAACAACAACCAAAAACTTCTATAATTCTAATGGTGGTGGCGTATGTCAGAGCTGCCATAATCCACCCTCCAACCATCTTACGGGATCTGCAGTCGAGCCCGGCCATAAAAACTGTACAACCTGCCACAATCATAACGAAACAACCGGTGCATTCAGCGTAAGTGCAAATATGTGTACCAGCTGTCACGGATATCCGCCGAGTACAAATACCTCTGGTGGCCCAACCGGATCAGCAGACGGATATACTCGGGCAAACGAAGCTACCACTCCCCACGCCTATCACGCTTCATCGCCATATGCATTTGCCTGTTCTGAATGCCATAACGGTAATAACCACAACACGGGAACTTTTTCAGATGTCTTCATAGATAAAACCGGCATCCGTGCCGGCGCTTCCGCGACCTATACCCCCGGAACGTTCACCTGTTCCACGGTCTACTGCCATAGCGCCGGACAAGGCGCTGGCGGCGCTGCGCTGGTCGCTGGTGACTACGCATCGCCTACCTGGTCAAACACGACGTTGACCTGTGGCAGTTGCCACAAAAATATGAAAAGCGACGCAACCGCATCTGGAAGTCACGTGCAGCACGCCCAATCAGCTTCAATCGCCTGTGCTACCTGCCATAACGGCTATACGGATTTGACCGTAAATGCTGCAACCCATGTCGATGGTTCTGTGAACCTCTCATTCAGCGGTGCCGCTGCTAGCGCAACGTATGGGCAGGGCTTGATTTCACCTCTTGGAAACGGCTACGGAAGTTGCTCGAATGTCAGCTGTCATAACGTGTATGGAACAGCCGGCGTAGCGACGTCAACCTGGGGTGCAAACGGTGCTGGCTGTGAGGCCTGTCACAGTGGTGCAGGTACCATTACTTCTAACGGTCCTGCCACCGGCAGTCATACAACAGTCTCCGGTCATGCCGTTGCCTGTAGTACCTGCCACGCTGCCGGGACAAGCATGACAATTGCTCCAAGTACTGGTCATGCAGACGGCAATGTAACCATAGTAAATGTTGGTTACCCTACAACGGTTGCCAAGCATGCAGCAGGCAGCGGCTACAGCAGCTGTTCAACTGCCGCTTGCCATGACCCCTATTCAACAGTTGGTACTGTTACAACACCGGCCTGGGGCACATCAGGCAATGGCTGCGCAGCCTGCCATACCGGCACCACAGGCACTATCACCGCATCCGGTCCAGCCACCGGCAGTCACTCCAAGCACGGCAGCGTATGTACTACATGCCATGCAGCGGGCACAACAATTACAAGTGTTCCGTCCACCGGCCATGCCGACAATAACGTGACGCTCGTAACTACAGTAGGTTACCCGTTGACAGTTGCCAAGCATGCAGCCGGCAGCGGCTACAGCAGCTGCTCAACTGCCGCTTGTCATAACGTGTATGGAACAGCCGGAGTAGCGACTCCAGCCTGGGGTACAACCACCGGTTGTACGGCATGCCATTCCGGAGGATTCACCGCCACCGGCCCAGCCACTGGCAGCCACTCCAAGCACGGCAGCGTATGTACTGTATGCCATGCAGCGGGCACAACGTCAGCCGCTGCGCCGACAACCGGTCATGCCGACAATAACGTGACGCTCGTAACTACAGTAGGTTAC
>DUZX01000029.1 GCA_013349325.1 Desulfuromonadales bacterium | reverse complement strand
CAATCACACATGCTTCATCTTGCCGAAATCATGATCTTGTTGTTGATCCTGATTTAGTCGGCCATCAGGCCGTCAGCTCCGTGACTCGAAGAGGCTACCTTCATCAAAGAGACAAAGAAAAAGGCCGCATCCGAAAATGCCGCCTTTATGGTTCTGATTTTATTAGGTTTTGAATTGAATTCGTTTTTGACTTTAAGTTCCCGCGAAGCGGTTTAGTTCAACAATAAATTAAAGGAAAAAAATCAATCGTTCGACCAGAGACGCCTTGCATACCATGCGGTATCTTTGTATTTCGACATGCTCAAATTGGAGCACGTAAGGTCGGCAGATTCAACTCCTGCTACGGTTCTGCACCCAGAACCAAGAGAACAGATACGGATGGAAGTATCAAAAACAGAACCGAACATCTCTCGAAAGGCACACTATTCCGAAGCCGGTTACCAGGAAAAATCTGATTCGCTCGAATGGGATATCCATCAGTGGTTCTTTCCGCTGAGGACACTGACGGTTGCGGAAAATGGCGAACGACGACGCTATCATCTCCATGAATCCGATTTGCAAAGAGCGCTTTATTATGCGGTCCGCAAGGCAAAAATCCCCAAGAAAGTCACCTCCCACATCTTCCGCCACTCCTTCGCCACCCATCTGCTGCAGGCTGGGTACGACATTCGTGTGATTCAGACTCTGCTTGGGCACACCAGTCTGAAAACGACCATGATCTATACCCACTGCGTGCCGGTCAGGACGATAAAGGAACCGAAAAGCCCGCTGGATTTCGAATAATAGTGGTGAAAGTGTACATCTCACGCAAACCTGTTGCAGCTGATATGAAATGTTGTACTATCTGGCTTCTACAGATGAGACATATTGCTCCGGCGGTTAAATATTTAAACCCCTGTTGTTGGGGCGTATTGCATACGCCCCAATTGGGCGAACATCAGTTCGCCCCTACGATTCGTATATTTAACCACCGAAGCAATATAAACTGAAGACCTCATAAAATGGATGGTTTTTGTGCGGCAACACCGATGGTTCGACCGATTGCAAGCAAGAGCGACCCGTCGGGATCGCCCCTACGTTTTTGTACAAATGGATGTTTTATTGGATTAAAGAAGGAGATCTCATACATGCGAATTGCAATTGTAGGGGCGGGTGCGCTGGGACTTTACTATGGGGCGCTGCTGCAGCGGGGCGGGGAGGATGTGCATTTTCTGCTGCGGCGGGACTATGATGCCGTCTCACGTAGCGGCCTGAAAGTTTTTTCGATCAATGGCGATTTCGAGCTGCCGGTGGTGCAGGCTTATCGCTCACCAGAAGAGATCGGCCCGGTTGATCTGGTGCTGGTCGGTTTGAAAACCTTTGCCAATGATCGTTACGATGAGCTTATCACGCCGCTGGTGGGAGAGGGGACGCTGATTCTGACGCTGCAGAACGGTCTTGGCAATGAGGAGGCGCTGGCGCAGCTTTTTGGAGCGGAGCGGATTATCGGTGGCGTGGCGTTTCTCTGTTCCAATCGTGGCGCGCCGGGCGAGGTTCATCACCTTGGAGCCGGCCGGATTGTACTTGGCGAATACTGCCCCATCGATCCGGAGCGGGTGGTGTCTTTGGTGACCATGTTCACGCAGGCCGGGATGGAGTGCCGTTCTACCGATGATCTCAAACGGGCTCGCTGGGAAAAACTGGTCTGGAATATCCCCTTTAATGGATTGTCTTCCCTGTTACAGCATTCTGTCGATCAGTTGTTATCAGTTCCGGCGACCAGGAAGCTGGTCCGAGAACTGATGCTGGAAGTGATCTGCTCTGCCAATGCCCAGGGATTGTCCAAACCGATTCCGGTGGAGTTTGCCGATAGTATGCTGGAATTCAGTGACAAAATGGGCTTTTATAAACCATCCATGCAGATTGACCGCGAAGAGGGACGACAGCTCGAAATCTCTGCCATCTTTAGAAATCCGCTGGTGTCAGGTGCCCAACAGGGACTTGAGATGCCGAGGGTGGAGATGCTGGCAACGTTACTGGAGCAGATTGAATCATCGTTTATTTCGGGAGGTAGCAGTGACTGAAACATCTGAAAACACACCGTTTGTCAAAGAGGAGCAGGTCGATGCGCTCGTAATGGTGAGCGCTACGGCAAAAAAAGATTCCAAACCAAAGAGTGTAGCCGCGAAGCGTGCCACAACAAAATCTCCCGGCAAACCGAAAGTCCCCACGCCCAAAGTAACAAAATCAAAAGTGAAACCGATAAAACCGAAGAAAGCAAAATCCGGTAGCGTATCCCCCAATACGGTCAAGCCGAAAAAGGTCCGGCCAAAGGGAGCGGTACAGGAGACCGGTCCCGGCGTGACCAACACCGATTTTGATCTGTCCGACAATCAATGGTACCTCAATCGCGAACTGACCTGGCTGGAGTTCAATCGCCGTGTGTTGCATGAAGCCGAAGATCCACGTACGCCGCTTTTGGAGCGGCTCAAGTTTATCGCCATTGTCAGCGGCAATCTGGATGAATTTTTTATGAAGCGTATCGGCGGTCTGAAACAGCAGATTGAGGCTGGTGTGCGCGAGTTGACGCTTGATGGTCGTACTGCCCGGCGCCAGGTAGAGGAGTGTCATGTCGTCACCCGTGAGCTTGAGGCGCGCAAGGAGGCGGTCTTTGCAGAGATTCGTTCTCTTCTGGAAGATAAAAACATCCTTATAGAAGAGTATAGCGAATTGCTGCCCAAGGAACGCACGCTACTACGAGAGCAGTATTACCAGACAATCTTTCCGTTATTAACACCGCAGTCGATCGATCCGGCGCACCCCTTTCCGTTTATCTCAAATCTGTCGCTCAATCTGCTCGTGACGGTACGCTATCCGCGTGCCAGGGAATTATCACTGGTGCGGGTCAAGGTTCCCGTGGGGCTTGGCACTACGCGTTTTATCCGGGTCGGAAAGGGTGATCATTTCGTCCGACTCGAGGATGTCATGATGAACAACCTGGACATGCTCTTTCCCGGTATGGAGATTGTGGCCTGCGAAATCTTCCGTGTGACGCGCAATGCCAATACCGAAAAAGACGAAGATGAGGCTGACGATCTGCTGGAGATGATTGAATCGGAGCTGAAGGAACGCCGCTTTGCTCCGATTGTGCGGCTGGAGATTGGCAAGGGTATGGACCCGGCGCATCGTGGTCGTCTGGCGGCAGAATTGGAACTGGATGAGGAAAATGATGTCTTCGAGGTGCCGGGTATGCTGGCCCTGCGCGACCTGTTTGAATTGACGCGGCTGGATTATGCGCGGCTGCACGATCCGGTGCATCATCCCATCGACCATCCCCAGCTGCAACCGGCGCGCAACATTTTTCACATCATCCGTGAAGCCGGTGAGATCCTGCTGCAGCACCCCTACGAATCCTTTTCCACCTCGGTTGAGCGCTTCCTGCGTGAGGCGGCCACCGATCCCAAGGTACGTGGCATCAAAATGACCCTCTACCGCACCTCCAGCCAGGGGCGCATTATCGAAGCCCTGATTCTGGCTGCCCAGAACGGGAAGCAGGTGACGGTGGTGGTCGAATTGAAGGCCCGTTTTGATGAGGCCACCAATATCCGGCTGGCAGAACGAATGGAACAGGCCGGCATTCATGTTACCTACGGCGTGGTCGGGCTCAAGACGCACTGTAAGGTGATTATGGTCGTACGTCAGGATTTCAGCGGTCTGCGCCGTTATGTTCATATCGGCACCGGCAATTATCACGCAGATACGGCCCGCCTCTACAGCGATGTCGGACTGTTGACCAGTGATCAGACTGTTGCTGAAGATGTTACAGAGCTGTTCAATTACCTGACGACCGGTTTTATGGCCAAACGGAAATATCAGAAGTTGGTACCGGCGCCCGGCATGCTGAAAAAAGCGCTTATCGCAAAGATTGAACGTGAAATTGCCCAGCACCAGGAAAAGGGGGGCGGCCTGATTCAGTTCAAGATGAATGCGCTGGAAGATGGGGAAATCGTAAAGGCGCTCTACCGTGCCTCGCTGGCCGGGGTAAAAATTGATCTGATCATCCGCGATACCTGCCGACTGCGTCCCAGGATCAGCGGCCTTTCCGAAAATGTGCGCGTCATCAGTATCGTGGGGCGTTTTCTGGAACATTCACGTATTTATTACTTCCACAATGCCGGTTCCGATGAATACTTCATCGCCTCTGCCGATGCCATGAAGCGCAATCTCGGGGCCCGCGTAGAGGTCATGTGTCCGATTGAAACACCTGCGCTGACCAGGGAGATGCGAACAGTTCTTGATATTCACCTCAATGACCAGCGCTCCGCCTGGGAGATGCTGGCAGATGGCAGCTATCAACAGCGTGGCGGGCACGCCGGGGAAGGTGTCGAAGGTAGTCATGCCCAGTTGATTGCGCGTGCCGAACGGCGCTTAAAGGAGTCGTTGAAGCAAAAAAAGAAAAAAACAAAATAAAACGATGCATCAAAAGTATATATAAGCTGTAACAATGTGTTGATATGCTGGATGTTTAGAAGAGTTATTTTATATTTCGAGCTTATTTGATCAAAATAGTGTTGCATTAAAACTATATTTTATTATATATGATCAAAAGCTAAACGCAGGTTTGAATGCGATTTTTTTAAACTCCAGTATAGGAGGTATCAGATGGGGACACGCAAAGATGACGCGGTGGACGGACAGCAGGAGTTGAGTGGTCATAGTGAGGAATATTCCGTCGGGGAAATTCTTAAAAAGCGCGGGGTGTCGCGACGCGACTTTCTTAAGTTCTGTTCTGCGATGACGGCGGCAATGTCGCTGCCGACCGCCTTTGCGCCGACGGTGGCGCAAGCTCTTGACGAGGTCAAACGTCCGACGCTGGTCTGGCTGAACTTCCAGGATTGCACCGGTGACAGCGAAGCGCTGTTGCGGGCCGCCAATCCGACCGTCGGCGAAATCATACTCGATATTCTCTCGGTCGATTATCATGAAACCATCATGGCAGCGGCCGGTCATCAGGCTGACGAGGCGCTGGAAAATACCATCACCAAGTACAAGGGCAAATATATCTGTGTCGTCGAAGGTTCGATTTCGATGAAAGATGGTGGCGTCTACGGCTGTACCAGCGGCAAGACTCATCTGGAAATCGCCCGGCGCGTCTGCGGCAGTGCTGCCGCAACAATCGCAATCGGCACCTGCGCCTCCTATGGCGGCATCGCGGCAGCTGTGCCAAATCCGACCGGTGCGGCCAGCGTGTCCGAAGCGGTCCCCGGCACCACGGTTATCAATCTGCCCGGCTGCCCCTGCAATGCCGACAACCTGACCGCAACCATCGTCCATTATCTGGTCTTCGGCAAGATTCCTGCCATGGATAGCAAGGGACGTCCGCTGTTTGCCTATGGCAAACGCATTCATGACAACTGCGAGCGCCGACCGCATTTCGACGCCGGTCAGTATGTCGAACACTGGGGCGATGATGCCCATCGCAAAGGTTTCTGCCTCTACAAAATGGGGTGCAAGGGACCGGCCACATTCCACAACTGCCCGACACAGCGCTACAATGAAAAGATCAGCTGGCCGGTGGCCGCCGGTCATGGCTGTGCCGGATGTTCGGAGCCGCAATTCTGGGATACCATGTCGCCACTCTACCGTCGTCTGCCCAAAGTTCCCGGTTTCGGCATTGAGCATACCGCCGACAAGATCGGTCTGGGGCTGGTAGCCGGTGCCGGTGCGGCTTTTGCCGTTCATGGCGCTCTGAATGCACTGCGTAAGGATAAAGAACCTGAAGAAACCAAGGAGGGTTAAGATATGGCCAGGATTGTTGTAGATCCGATTACCAGAATTGAAGGGCATCTCCGCATTGAAGCCGAGATTGAAGGGGGCTTCATCAAGGATGCCTGGAGCTCCGCCACGATGTTTCGTGGTATCGAGAAAATCCTGCGCGGTCGCGACCCGCGTGACGCCTGGTTCTGGACGCAGCGCTTCTGCGGTGTCTGCACGACTGTGCATTCAATCGCCTCCGTCCGTGCTGTTGAAGATGCCCTCAAGATCAAAATCCCGCCCAATGCCCAGCTGATCCGTAATATCATTATGGGTATCCAAAATGTGCAGGATCATGTGATCCATTTTTATCACCTGCATGCTCTGGATTGGGTCGACATCACCTCCGGTCTGAAAGCTGATCCGACCAAAACAGCTGCTCTGGCGGCGTCGCTCTCCGATTGGCCCAACAATTCCGCTACCTATTTCAAGGCGGTGCAGGACAAAGTCAAAGCCTTTGTCGCATCCGGTCGCCTGGGACCCTTTGCCAACGCCTACTGGGGACATCCGGCCTACAAACTGCCGCCTGAAGCCAACCTGATGGCCACCGCCCATTATCTCGAAGCTCTGGAGTGGCAGAAAGATGTCATCAAGATCCACGCCATTCTGGGGAGTAAGAATCCGCATCCGCAATCGTTTCTGGTGGGGGGCATGTCGATCCCGATCGATCCCGATTCCCAGAATGCGCTGAATGCCGACAAACTGATCGAGATCAAGCGACTGCTCAAAAAGGCGCAGGACTTCGTTGAGAAAGTCTATATCCCCGACCTCCTTGCTGTAGCTTCATTCTACAAAGAGTGGGCTGCCATCGGCGGCGGCGTCGGCAATTATCTCTGCTACGGCGAATTCCCGGATGCTGCCGGTAATCCCTGGTTTCCGGCCGGTGCGCTACTTAACAAAGATCTCTCCAAAGTGCTGCCGGTTGATCAGGGCAAAATTGCCGAATATGTCGATCACTCCTGGTTCGAAGGTGCCGGAGCCGGAAAAGGGCTGCACCCTTATGACGGCGAAACGGAAGTCCGATATACCGGGCCGAAGCCTCCTTACAAAAATCTTGATACCGACGCGAAGTATTCATTCGTAAAATCGCCACGCTATGAAGAAAAAGCGATGGAAGTCGGTCCGCTGGCTCGTATTCTGGTGGCCTACGCCTCCGGCCATAAAGAGACCAAAGCGGTTGTCGATCTGGTACTCGGCAAACTGGGTGTCGGTGCTGCGGCGCTCTTCTCTACGCTGGGACGTACAGCTGCCCGAGGCATTGACGCACTGCTGATTGCTCAGCAGACCCCGAAATGGTTGGATGAACTGATCGGCAATATCTCCAAGGGTGATTACCGCATTCATAATGGCGAGAGCTGGGATCCGTCCACCTGGCCGACTGAAGCCAAAGGGTACGGTTTCCATGAGGCGCCGCGTGGCGCACTTGGTCACTGGATCAAGATCAAGGATCAGAAAATACTCAACTATCAGGCGGTCGTTCCCTCTACCTGGAATGCATCGCCACGGGATGCCAAAGGACAGCGAGGGGCATACGAAGACGCTCTGGTCGGCACGCCGGTAGCTGATCCGAACAAGCCGCTTGAAATCCTGCGCACCATTCACTCCTTTGATCCCTGCCTGGCCTGCGCTGTCCATGTCATGGACGTCAATGGCAATGAAGTGGTCAAGGTAAAGGTTTCCTAAGAAGGGGGATAGCCATGCCGCATCAAGCTAAATTTAAACGCTATATATGGGAACTGCCGGTACGCTGGTGCCACTGGGTAAATGTGCTGTCCATCACACTATTGGCTGTGACCGGTTTTTTTATAGGCACTCCGGTTTCGTTTGGCAATTCGGCGTCAGATTTTACGATGGGGTGGATCCGGTTTGTTCACTTCACCGCAGCGTATGCCTTTACAGTCAGTCTGGTTTCGCGCGTGATTTGGTCGTTGGTTGGCAACAAATATGCCGGTTGGCGAGAGTTTTTCCCGTTTGCAACAGCAGCGGGTCGTGAAAAAATGATCAAAATGCTGCGCTATTACATGTTTGTGGATAAGGAAGTTCCCGAGACAGTCGGGCATAACCCTCTGGCGACAACCGCCTATACCGCGCTTTTTGCGATCTACGTCCTGATGATTCTGACCGGTTTTTCGCTGTACGCCGAACATGCGCCGGGCGGAAGCATGCATAAAATGCTGGGTCCCGTGTATTCCCTGTTCAGTAATCAGGGTATGCGCCTGGCGCACCATGCCAGCATGTGGTTTGTCTTCGGTTTTATCATCAATCATATCTACAGCGCCTGGCTGATGGACATCAAAGAGCATGGCAGCGAGATTTCCAGTATGTTCAGCGGATATAAATTTACGGTGAAGAAAGAAAAGTAAGGTGCTTGTTTCAATCTGAAAAACTGGAGCAGAGTGTAACGCTTGCTATACGGTGTAAAAATGCTTCTTGTTAGTGCGTGAATACTAATCGGTCACAGAGAAATCTGTGGCCGATTTTTTGTTTTATCGTGCGCCCGGCAGGGTGCGTGGGGCGTAAGCCCCATCGAATCAGCTATGGTGGCTGATTTGTGACTTGGAGGTGAAAGTCCTCTACGGACCCTGATGGTGGGAACCGTTAGCTGAACGGCAAGGGTGGAGCAGCATTAGCACATCAGAGCAGATAATGTTTGACAACTCACTAGAATTGCACTATATGATTATATAATCATATAGTGCATGGGGTATCAATGAAAGAACTAATCGAATTGCGAGCAGAAATCCTGAAAGCCCTGGCTCAGCCTACACGCCTGAAAATCATCGATTTTTTGCGTGATGGCGAGCGCTGTGTCTGCGAGATTTTCCCGGCGATTGCGGAGGAGCAGTCCAACACATCACGGCATCTCAGTATGATGTTGTCGGCTGGGGTTCTCTCCCGCCGCAAGGATGGTCTGAAGATTTATTACAAGATCAAGCAACCTGAAGTACTGCAGGTTGTAGATATCGTCACACTTATCGTAAAGCAGGAAATCTCGGTGCGACACGAACTTCTGATGAGCGCTTGAGAGGAAAGCTTTATGAAAATGACGCTGAAGATTTCTGGAAAAACCCATGAGGAAGTGCCCGCTGATGTGATCCGGCAGGCGGCACTCAAAGCTGTAGATATGATGATGTAGCAAAAAAATGTACCCAACTGAATGACTTTACAATCATGCAATCATGGAGTGCGTTGTGTTCAAACCATTTGCTGACTATGTGGTATTCAATCTTCTCGGTTTGTCTCCAGGATCTCATCTTGGCGACGCCCTCAATTTTTTCATCTACGACACCCTCAAAATATTCTTCCTCCTTTCGGTCATCATCTACGCTGTTGCCATCATCCGATCATGGTTCCCGCCGGAGAAAACCAAACGCATTCTGTCCCACGAACGGGAGTACATCGGCAATGTGGTGGCTGCACTTCTGGGAATCGTCACTCCGTTCTGTTCCTGTTCGGCTGTGCCTCTGTTCATCGGCTTTGTTGAGTCCGGGGTGCCGCTGGGAGTGACTTTTTCGTTTCTGGTCTCGTCACCCATGGTGAACGAAGTTGCTCTGATCATGCTCTGGGGTATGTTTGGTTGGAAGATCGCCCTGATCTATATCAGCACCGGTCTTCTGGTAGCAATCATCAGCGGCATTGTCATCGGCAGACTCAAGATGGAGAAGTATATCCAGGATTATGTCTGGGAGATGCAGGTTGGCAAAGGTGAAATTGTCGAGCAGAGCTGGAAAGAGCGGTTCGATTATGCAAGGGATTACACGCTGGAGCTCCTGAAGAAAATCTGGATTTATGTCGTAATCGGCATTGCCATCGGTGGATTCATCCACGGCTATGTGCCGCAAGATTTTCTGGCCCGCTGGGCAGGACGTGATAACTCCTTTGCTGTTCCAGTAGCGGTCGCACTCGGCGTTCCTCTTTACAGTAATGCCGCAGGTGTCATCCCGATTGTACAGGCTTTGACAGCCAAAGGTATGGCAATCGGCACCGTGCTGGCTTTCATGATGGCAGTTACAGCTTTATCACTTCCGGAAGCGGTAATCTTAAGCAATGTGCTTAAAAAACCGCTGTTGGCAACTTTTTTTGGCATTGTTGCAGTAGCAATTATATTTGTAGGTTATCTTTTTAACGCGATTTTGTGAGGGGATAAATGTGCGTTCTACAGTTGATAGACAAATAACCGGGAAACTACAGATTGCTATCGTACTTACCGCTGTAACCCTTGTTGCCGAGATAGTCGGCGGCTTCTGGTCAAATTCTCTTGCACTGTTGTCGGATGCTGCTCATGTCTTTCTCGACCTCTTTGCGTTACTGCTTTCGCTCGCCGCAGTAAAGCTTGCTTCCATCCCGCCATCAGAGCGTCACACGTTCGGATTTCACAGGTCGGAAGTATTTGCCTCGTTCATCAACGGTCTGACCGTGTTCATTATGGCAGTCGGTATCCTCTACGAGTCATGGCATCGTTTTAGCGCTCCGGAACAGGTAAAAAGTCTTCCGATGCTAGTAGTTGCGGTCATCGGCTTAATCATGAATCTTCTGGCAGCAAAGGCACTACATGATCACTCCCATGATGACCTGAATGTAAAAAGTGCCTTTTTACATGTGATCGGCGATGCAGCAGCCTCTGTTGGTGTCATTGTCGGCGGCATCATAATCTATTTCACAGGCTGGTTTGTGCTGGATGCCCTGATTTCTGCGGCTATCGGTCTGCTGATCTTGGCCGGTGCGGGACGGCTTTTGCGTGAATCGGTCCATATCCTGATGGAAGGAACTCCTGTTGGCCTGGAATTGAATGATGTTGCCACAGCCATCAGGAACATTGATGGAGTGAAAGATATCCATCACCTCAACATCTGGACGGTCTGCTCACACATTCAATCCCTATCGGTTCATGTTGATACAATCAGCAACAACGAAGACAAAAGGGGCATGATTCTGTACGCGATAGAACATACTCTGGCGGAGCGGTTCCACATCACGCATACAACAATACAAATGGAGTGCTCCACCTGTTCAAATGGTCCAGTTATCAAGGAATTGAACCATCAGGTAAGGTTGGTGGTTGACCGATAATTGCTGTAGGCTTTCAATTTCCGCCGTTGTGAATGATAAAATTCGGGGAAGCGGTTCCGTATAAAATTAACAACATCTTAAATTAGATTGTTTTCAAGCTTTACATTTTGCTCTAAAGCATATGAAATTTCTAAAGGACCAATACTGATCTTGTAAATCAAAGTGGCTTTTCTTTATGCGTTAAAATATCCGTTACAGCAGCTCTTCTTTTCTTTCGATCTTGGCATGACGTTCACTTTATAATTCCTCCGCCCATTATTCCCAGAAACCGGGTTCATCGAGATGCGCTGGAGGCAACTGTGCGGGATGATGTTCAGTTGCGCTGGTGGCTGAAGGGTTTTGGTTAAAAGGTTGAGATTGTAGAGCCAGCCAATTTGAGGAATGAATTTGCTACGATGGCTTCAAAGATAGCTGAGAAGTATCTTCTGGAAATAAAATAGAATGCTATCGGGTATATTCACGCGCTCTATCCACGAACATAGAACGATTCAGAGCAGACTGGCAATTAAGCTCATTTTCTGGTAAGAGAGTACGCTATGAATCGCTATGCCATCGGTGACATACATGGAGGTTGCACAACCTTTCGCACCCTCCTTGACAAACTCAACCTCCGCCAGGGAGACCGGATTTATCTGCTGGGTGACTACGTTGATCGCGGCAGTGACAGTAAGGGAGTTCTGGATACCATTCTCCACCTGATGGATTTCGGCTATGATGTGCGTCCGGTCCGGGGTAATCATGATGACATGATGCTGCGCAGCTATTCAGACGACCATGACGGACAGTCAAAAATGTGGCTGAAGTGCTGGGGAGAAGGAACATTGCGGAGTTTCGGGGTCAGCAGGATCAGCGATCTGCCGCTGCGCTACCTGACCCTGCTGGATGCCCTGCCGCTTTTGCAGATAGCTGACGATTTTGTATTTGTGCATGGCGCGCTGGATATGTATCGCGATGACCCGCTGACGCAGTCAAGCCGGACTGACATGCTGTGGGGCGATTTGGGGATGGTTGACCCGTCCAAGATTGGTGGCAGAAAACTGGTGACGGGGCATAACATCAGGCCACTGCAGCTCATTACTGCTTCGCTCCGATCCAACAGAATCAATCTTGATAATGGCGCTTTTACCACTATGCAACCGGAGATGGGGAATCTGGTGGCGCTCAATCTCGACACGATGGAGCTGACGATTCAGAAATGGCTGGATGGAGTGGCTCGAGAGTAGTAGTTAGCGGACGCAGATGAAACCTGGTAGTACAACGGAGTAGCCACGGGGCATGAAAACATATCTTTTAAAACGCATCCTGATGCTGTTCCCGCTGATGATCGGCATTACGCTGATCACCTTTTCGGTCATCCATCTGGCGCCTGGAGAACCGGTCGAGATGCAGATGGCCATGAATCCCAAGGTCGGCAAAGAGGCCCGCGAGCGGCTGACCACATTCTATGGTCTCGACAAACCGCTGCCTGAGCAGTATTTCAGCTGGGTCGGTCGCCTGGCCCGCCTCGATCTGGGGCGATCCTTCTCATCCGACAGTCGGCCGGTACTTGACAAGATCAAAGAACGTTTGCCGGTTACAATCTCGCTTAATGTGGTTGCCCTGCTGCTCGAATTCGGATTGGCAATACCGATCGGGATCCTGGCTGCCACGCGCCGCGACAGCTGGCTTGACAAGGGTATAACTGTCTTCGTCTTTGTCGGCTTTGCCGTGCCGACCTTCTGGCTGGCGCTACTCTTGATGTACTTTTTCGGCGTCCGGCTGGGATGGCTTCCGATCTCCGGGCTGCATACACTGGGGAGCGACAGCTGGGGCACCGGGCGCTACCTGTGGGATCTGGCCAAACATCTGGTCATGCCGGTCATGGTGGCCTCTTTCGGCAGCCTGGCCGGCCTTTCGCGCTACATGCGCTCTGCCATGCTGAACGTCATCAGTCAGGATTACATCACCACCGCGCGTGCCAAAGGGCTGTCGGAGCGGGTCGTGATCTATAAACATGCCCTGCGCAACGCTCTTCTGCCGCTGATCACGCTGCTCGGTTTCTCGATCCCCGGTCTGATCGGCGGCAGTGTTATTTTTGAGACGATCTACGCCATCCCCGGTATGGGACAGCTCTTTTATCAGGGGGTCATGTCGCGTGATTATCCCGTTGTGATGGGGATTCTGGTGATCGGTGCCTTTCTGACGCTGATCGGCAACCTGATCGCCGATCTCTGCTACGCTCTGGCGGATCCGCGCATCCGCCATGGGGAGGGGTAGGGGATGGATCTCAAATATTCATACGTCTATTCTATCTTCTGGCCGCGACTGAAGCGTAACCGTCTGGCACTGGCCGGAGGAGCTGTCGTCATGGCCCTGTTTGTCATATCACTGCTGGCACCGCTGATATCCCCCTACGACCCGAGTGCCATAAACGCATGGCGGGTACTCTCTCCTCCATCGATGCAGCACTGGTTCGGTACCGATGAACTGGGGCGCGATGTTCTCAGCCGGGTGCTGTACGGCGCCCGGATTTCACTCAAGGTCGGTTTCGTTGCGGTCGGTATCGCAGTTATGATCGGAACAACGGTTGGTCTGATCTCCGGTTATTACAGCGGCCTGGTGGATACGGTCATGATGCGGCTGGTTGATATCATGCTCTGCTTTCCGGCCTTTTTCCTGATTCTGGCGGTGATAACCTTTCTGGAACCGTCAATCTGGTACATCATGGTCATCATCGGCCTGACCGGCTGGATGGGAGTGGCGCGTCTGGTACGGGCCGAAACACTTTCGATCCGCGAGATGGAGTATATCATGGCGGCACGCTGTATCGGCTGTTCAAATACCCGTATCATCTTCCGCCATATCCTGCCCAATGCTATCTCGCCGGTGTTGGTCGCTGCAACGCTGGGCGTCGCCGGGGCTATCCTGACGGAATCGGCGCTCTCTTTTCTCGGTATCGGTGTGCAGCCGCCAACCCCCAGTTGGGGCAATATTCTGACCTCCGGAAAAGATTACATCGAATTTGCCTGGTGGTTGTCACTCTTTCCGGGCTTGGCAATTCTGGTCACGGTGCTGGCCTACAACCTTTTGGGCGAAGGAATACGTGATGCGCTCGACCCTCGGGTGAAACGATAATCATGATCTCTCTTTCGATTGTCATACCTGTCTATAATGCGGAAAAAACCATAGCCGACCTCTGTCGGGCACTCATCGCGCTGCTTGCCGACGACTATCTGCTTGAGATTGTGATGATCAACGACTGCAGCAAGGACGGGACCGATGCGGTCTGTAAGGCTCTTCAGGCAGAATATCCGGAAACGATTGTCTATGCTCGGCTGTCGCGCAATTTCAGTGAACACAACGCCGTCATGGCCGGGCTCAACCTGACACGGGGCGAATATGTCGTCATCATGGACGATGATTTTCAGAACCCGCCCGAAGAGGTTCCGCTTCTGGTCGCTGAGATACAGAAGGGCTTCGACGTGGTCTACAGCCGGTATCCCGTTAAGAAAGACAGTCTCTTCCGCAATCTGGGCAGTTATATTAATGGCAGTATGGCGCGGGTTGTCCTGAACAAACCGGCCAATCTTTACCTGTCCAGCTTCAAGGCTATGAACCGTTTCCTCGTCAATGAAGTTATTACCTATAAAAATCCCCGCCCCTATCTTGATGCCATTATCCTGCGCATTACCCGTTCCATCGGCACGATTGAGACGCGTCATGATCAGCGTCGTGAAGGGCGTTCCGGCTACACCTTCAAAAAACTGGTGGAGCTCTGGGGCGACATGATCGTCAGTTATTCGCTGATTCCACTACGCGTTGTAGCGATACTGGGCGCGGTTCTGACGCTGCTGGGTACCTATTCCGTAGTTGAGATGCTGATTCAGAATATAAACCCCTCGATGCACGATCCGAGCGATTTGGAGGAGTTGACCTCGGTCTCCATGTTTTTCAGGGGATTTCAACTTTTTGCAACCGGTATTGTCGGAGAATATGTCGGCCGTATCTATCTGAAGCTGAATCAGGAACCGCAGTTTATTATCAGAGAGAAGCTTTCCAATCTCCCCGACAGAAGAACGGGAGTGGACAGACGTGGGGCCGCCTGATATGAAACGAACAACGACTGTTTCCATCGCCATCTCTCCCGAGGATGTTGCTGTTGTCAGCGCTTCTTGTTGCAGTATGCAGGCTCTACATGAGGACGATTTTGTCGATCAATGGATCACCGCTTCCCGGAAAAAAGCTACACTGCACAGTATGCTGGTAGCACTGGATGAGGTTGAAGGCTGGCAGTGTGACCAAAGCAATGGCAACATCAATCACGACAGCGGCCGTTTTTTCAGTATCATCGGCGTTCATGTGCGCCATCGGCTTGATCGGGAAGAGCTGGAGTGGGATCAGCCGATTATCGAACAGCCCGAGACCGGTATTCTCGGCATTTTGACCAGGCCGATCAATGGTGTGCTGCATTTTTGTCTGCAGGCCAAGGAGGAGCCGGGTAACATCGGCAGGATTCAACTCTCACCGACGGTTCAGGCAACCTACAGCAACTATACCGGAGCCCATGGCGGGGCAACACCGCTGTTCCTTGATCTTTTCAGCGGGGCCGGGCGGGCGCGGATCCTGTTTGCCCGTCTGCAGACGGAGGATGGCGGCCGCTTTCTGTACAAATCCAACCGCAACATGATCGTGACAGCAGGAAGCGATGCCCCGCTGGAGCTGCCAGAGGGGTTCATCTGGCTGACGTTGCGACAAATAATGCGCCTCATGAATCAGGACAATCTGGTGAATGCCTGTACCCGCAGTATCATGTCAAGCCTGGCTTTTGCAGCGGAACAGCGGCTGGAGCCTCTGCCGCATACGACAAATAATGACCGGTCAGATGAGGTACGGAGCACGCTCCAATGGCTTGATGATCGCCGGGCAGCCAACCATATGCTGACGCGGAGAATCGGACTTAAGGATCTGACGGAGTGGAGCATCGATGAAAAAGGTTTCTTCTCACACCGGGAAAAACGCTTCTTCAGGATTGTGGGATTACAGGTTTCATCCGGCACCCGCGAGGTGCGCCGCTGGGGGCAGCCGATTTTAGAGAATCCGGCCGCAGGCATCATCGGACTGCTGGTCAGAAACGGTTCAGGTGGTCTTGAATTACTGATGCAGGCCAAGGCGGAGGTCGGCAACCGGAGTGCCGTTCAGCTTGGCCCGACGGTCCAGTTTACCCAGGGCAATTACGAGGGGAGTCGCAAGCTGAAAAAGCCGTTCCTGTATGATGAATTTCTGAATCCAGCGCGCTATCCCCTGCTTCATGAAAGTCGTCAGACGGAGGAAGGGGCGCGTTTTTATCGAGAATATCATCTGCACCGCATCCTGATGCTGCCGGATGCTGCCAGTTTGGACATTCCGCTTGATTATCGCTGGATACCGCTGGAACAGGTCGTCTTTCTGGTTCATCTGGGGGAACAGGTCAATTCCTGCGCCCGAAGCATCTTGACCTGTCTGTTCTGTCGGGATGCCGTGTGATCCGTGTCGGCGTTCTGGGATGCTCCGACATTGCCCGGCGCAAATTTATCCCTGCGCTGCTGAAAAGCAGCCAGGCCTGTTGTGCCGCCCTGGCAAGCAGGCAACCACTCAAAGCCGCTTCTTGTGTTCCTCCCGCTCTCTCGATTACCCCGATGACGTATCAGGAACTTGTCTGCTCCCCCGGCGTGGATCTGGTGTATGTCTCCCTTCCCAATCATCTCCATGAAGAGTGGAGTATTCGTGCCCTGGAGCAGGGCAAACACGTCATCTGTGAAAAACCACTCGGCCTGAGTGCCGCATCGGTCACACGCATGCTGGATGTCGCAGACAGTCACGGACGGCTTCTGTTTGAAAACCTCATGTACCTGCAGCATCCACAGCACACAATGGTGAAAGCGCTGATCGACTCCGGGAGGATCGGAAAAGTTCTCTCCCTGCAGAGTGAATTTGCGTTCCCAGGGCCTCTTGACGGGGATTTCAGGTTGGATCTTCGCCAGGGGGGTGGAGCATTTCACGATATGAACCGCTACCCGCTCAGCGCTGCTCGTTATTTTCTTACCGGAAAACAGCACCGTTTCTGCCAGGGCACTCAGGTCGTCCGGGAAGGACTTGTTCTGTCGCTTCAGGCTGAGTCCTGTACCGAATCCGGTGAGACATTCTCGTTTTTAACCGCCTTCGGTCTGACGTACCGATCCTTTTACCGGATCAGCGCTGAACGTGGTTGCATCGCCGTCGAGCGGGCCTACACCACGCCGGCAGACATGGAAAATAGAATTGCCGTTACAATAGATGGTAGGGACGAATCGTTCTCTGTGCCGCCGAGCGATCATTTTCTGAATACCGTTGATTTTGTCTGCGGATTGATCCGCAGCGGTGATTGGCAGCGGGAGCATCAGCGAGCACGTGATGTGGCTGAATTAGCTGGCATATTTTATGACAATTGCAGGGAAATAAAGGGTTAGAAAAGTTCCCCCTCCCCTTGCGGGAGGGGGTTAGGGGGTGGGGGAAGCTGCAACGGAGTACTTTCATGGCAACCTCCCCCCACCCTAACCCTCCCCCGCCAGGGGGGAGGGAGCTTTTTGTACGATTATTTAAGTGTTACTTGGTACTACGATGAACAAAGAAATGCCTGTTTGCGGGCTAACGGTTTTATTATATTAAGGTTTTGGAATAACGAAGTGATTCAAAATACCGAGGGTGTCCTTGAAGTTATCAGGCTTCAGTGTTTACAGCAACTTCCCCCACCCCCCAACCCCCTCCCGCCAGGGGAGGGGGGAGTAAATGCATATTTACTTCGGCGGAGGACAACCGTGAATAACAGTACACCAAAAATACGTTACTGGAGCTATCTTGAGGAGTACGCCGCGCATCGGGACGATTATCTGCGTGCTGTTGACGCTGTCTTTTCCTCCGGGCGCCTGATTCTGGGGCAGCAGGTGGCCTCCTTTGAAGAGCATTTCGCCGCCTACTGCGGCGTTCCATCCGCTGTCGGGGTGAACTCCTGCACCGATGCCCTGTTTCTGGCCCTGAAGGCACTGGATATCGGTCCGGGTGATGAGGTCGTCACCGTAGCTAATACTGCCGTGCCGACCGTGGCAGCTATCCGCGCCACCGGTGCTACGCCGGTCTTTGTGGATGTCGAAGCGGATACCTTTTTGATGGATGTCGTCCAGCTCGACGGCGTCCTGAGCCGGCGTACACGCTGTATTCTGCCGGTACACCTGTTCGGACAGATGGTGGATATGCAGCCGCTGCTGGAATTCGCCACTCGCTACGGCCTATCCGTTGTGGAGGATTGTGCCCAGGCGTGCGGCGCCACCTACAACGGCTGCCGCGCCGGCTCACTCGGCGATGCCGGGGCATTTTCTTTTTACCCGACCAAAGTGCTGGGGACGTTTGGCGACGGAGGTGCCGTAACCACCTCTCGACCTGACATTGCCCGGCGGCTGAAACGGCTGCGCATGTACGGCATGGAGAGCGCCTATTACGCCGAAGAAGAGGGCTATAACTCGCGTCTCGACGAAGTACAGGCCGCTCTCCTCAATCTGAAGCTGCCCGGTTTGGATGCCTCAATTGCACTGCGCCGACGTATTGCGGATATCTACAATGACGGATTGACCGGAATCGATGGTCTGGCGCTGCCCGTTGTCAGAGCGGGGCGCAGTCACCAGCAGTACCTCTACACGATCAGAACGGAGCGCCGCGATGAATTAATGAATTTTATGGCTGTACAGGGGATAGAAACCAAGGTCAACTATCCTGACCCGATCCATCTGATGCGTGCTTACCACTTTATGGGCTACGTGCCCGGAACTCTGCCGGTGACGGAGCGTTTGGCAGAAACGATCCTGTCGCTGCCGATGTATCCGGAATTGCCGCTTGATCAGGCTGCCGAAGTTGTGAGCGCTGTCAGGCGTTTTTCTCTGCAATGAACCTGATTGAATACAGCCGCATGTACGAGGCTGAAGAGCGCCACTGGTGGTATGTGGGGCTTCATAAGCTGATCATGGCGGCTGTTCAGCGAGAGTCGGCTCGTCTGGGGCGGCCACTAACTATATTCGATGCCGGTTGCGGAACGGGACGGCTCTGTCAGTTGTTGACAGCGCAGGGGCATACGGTCAGCGGCTGCGACTTTTCGGAGGAGGCGTTGCGGCTCTGTCGCCTGCGAGGTGTCACTGATACGTTTCCGGCTGATCTGAACAGCATCGAACTTGATGAGGAATCGTATGACGTGATTACCTCAATCGATGTGCTCTATCACCGGGGTGTTTCTGATGATGCCGCTGTCATGCGACGACTGCAGCGAGCTCTCAAACCGGGTGGCCTGCTGATCCTGAATCTGGTTGCGCATGAATTTCTGCGTAGCAGCCATGATATCGCCGTGCATACCAGAGAACGCTACACACGAGGTATACTCTGCCAGCGGCTGCAGTCTGCCGGTTTTACGATCGCTTCGTCAACCTATCGTGTCAGTCTGCTGTTTCCCCTGATTGTGGCGTACCGCCTGTTGTCACAATCGGCAGTGCATAGTGGAGCTGATCCGGTGGCGGTGGCTTCGGATGTCGCCATGCCGCCGCCGATGATCAACTCACTGCTTCTGAAAGTAATTGATGTGGAAAATATGATATTGACGTTGACGTCGCTTCCGTTTGGCAGCTCGGTATTTGTGGCTGCTCGCAAGCAATACGTGCCGTACGAAGAGTGAATGTAGCTGAGGAAATCTGCCATGATTACACCGAAACAGGTACAGGGCACACCTATAAAAGATGCGATGCCGATCGTACTTTTATGTACACTCTGCTTAGTGACGTATTGCAGGGTTTTTGATGTGCCATTTATCTTTGACGATTTTGCAATTGTTAAAAAAAATCCCTTTATTCGTGATTTTGGCAATTTTTTTCAGAGACAGAAGGCACTGGAAACTTTTGCCGCACACCCTTATGTCCTCACAGACACTCTGAATAATTTCCTGACTCGTCCGTTGTCGTATCTCACCTTTGCAATCAATTATCATTTTCATGGAATCGCTGTTGCCGGCTACCATCTCGTAAATATAATCATTCATACACTCAATGTACTTGCTGTGTATGCACTGGCCCGTGTTACTGCAAGAATCCTTGACATGGGCAGGGCTCTCTCAGCGGATGAAGTAGCATTCCAAGAGGCCGTAAAAATAGCATTTGTTACCGCAGCGCTGTTTGCCGTCCATCCGCTGATGACAAATTCGGTAACCTATATAACGCATCGTATGACTTCACTGGTGGCACTATTCTATCTGACGAGCCTTCTCGTGTACGTGTACGGTGTTATCTGCCACCAGCAGGTAAAAAAAACAGCACTCTACGCTCTTTCCTTTTTATTATGCTGTGCCGCAATGCTGACGAAAGAAAACGCCTTTACCCTGCCGCTGATGATTGTTGTGTACGACACGCTCTTTTTACAGGGAGCTCTAAAACAGCGGATCATCAGACTCACTCCATTTGTTCTTACCATGGTAATTATTCCCTGCAATGTCATGATGCTTCCAAAGGCAGGTGGGTTAGTACCGGGTAACGCGCTGATTTCTGCACTCAATATTGTCAATTTCAAACAATTTTCTTCGTGGGAATACCTGCTGACTCAGTTCCGGGCGGTGGCGTTTTATATTTCATTGCTCCTCAAGCCGACGCAGTTAAGCCTGGAACATAAATTCAGAGTGTCGCATTCTCTCGGCGATATTGACGTTGTGATGTCGCTGGCGCTACATCTGGCACTGTTCGGCTATGGAAGTTATCTTGTCTGGTCATCACACAAAAAGAGTACGCACACCGTTAGCAACGGCTTGGCAGGATTCGGAATCATCTGGTTCTATGGCACGCTTATGGTTGAATCAAGCATTATACCGCTCAATGTCATGGTGGCTGAATATCGGACCTACTTACCTTCTTTCGGGTTCTTTCTCTTCATTGTCTGTCAGGTAGGCAGGGCGATTGAAAAAATATTTGCGCACAATAACACTGCGAATCTGAAGTATCTGTTCTGGTTACCCATACTCTGTCTACTGATGACTCTGACGATCAGGAGAAACGAAGTCTGGAGAAAGCCGGACGAACTATGGATTAAAACAATATACCTGTATCCGACGCTTGCCAGAGCTTATGCAAATCTGGCAGATCATTACATACGAACAGGGGCACTACAAAATGCGATAGAGGTCTACAGGCTCTCAATCAAGGAAATGCCCGCGCAGCCGGTTTTGCATTATGAGCTCGGCAACGTTTATTTACTTTCAAAACAGTATGATTTGGCAATAACAGAATTACAGCGGGCGATAATTATGCAGCCTGATATGGGCAAAGCATATACAAGCCTCAGCAAAGCATACGTTTTTACGGGGCGCTTTGAACAGGCGGTCGAATCATCAAAAATGGCCGATAGATTGAAGAGGTAACGTATCCATGTCCTCCTCTCCTGACCACATTCTGTTGTTCCGCCCCCCCGATCCGCTTCAGGATTCGGCGCTGCTCTCCCATACCCGCCCCATGAACCTGGCGTATCTGGCAGCCATGCTCCGCACAGTCGGTTTTGCCGTGGCAATTATCGACTATGAAACCACCCCCTACAGCGAACAGCATCTTTGCAGTACACTGCAAACGTATCAGCCGCTCGTGGCCGGCATAACCAGTACGACTCCGACGGTCATATCCGCCGCTCGTCTGGCCGCCGCCATCAAATCACACGCTCCGGAAACGACGACGGTCATCGGAGGTTCCCACGCCGGTGCCATGCCGGAAGGTACGCTGCGCGAGTTTCCCTCCTTTGACTGCCTGATTTTCGGGGAAGGGGAAGTCACTCTCTTGGAACTCTGCCAGAGTGTCCGTGATGGGGGGAAATATAATGCGATTAACGGGCTTGCCTGGCGAAACAACGGAAATATTATGCTGAATGCGCAGCGGCAGCTTGTCTCTGATCTGGATAGTTTACCGTTTCCGGCGCGTGACCTGATTGATTACAGCACCCAGGCCGGACATTCCAGCCGCGGCTTCTCCAATAAAATGCTCTCAACGGAGCTCTTTACCTCGCGAGGCTGTCCGGTAGGGTGCTCCTTCTGCGCTATTCAGGCCACCTTCGGCAGAACGGTCCGATTTCGCGATCCGGCGTATATCGAGGAGGAAGTGCGGCTGATGGTGCGGAACCAGCACTTCAACCATGTTGTCATTGCCGATGACACCTTCACTCTCAAACCGGATAGAGCGGCTGCCATCAGTGAAATGCTCGGCAGAAGCGGCATAACCTCCTGGAATTGTGATACGCGGGTTAATTCGGTCTCTCTCGACCTTTTAAAAATCATGAAGCGGTGTGGCTGCGAGAAAGTCGCCTTTGGTGTCGAATCGGGTAGTCAGCGCATACTCGATCTTGTCGGCAAGGGGATCTCTGTTGACCAGGTGCGCCGTGCCGTTCAGTGGGCCAGGCAGGCGGGCATCACGCATATCGAAGGAAATTTCATCATCGGTTGTGATCCGTCGGAAACAGTCCAGGATCTTGAAATGACGCGGGAACTGATCACGTCACTCCCCTGGACGTTTGTCTCCGTGGCCGTCATTGTTCCGTACCCCGGTACGCCGGTACGGGAAAAGATGCTCGCTGCCGGGCTGATGGAAGATGCCACCAGGTGGGAGGATTATGTCATTTTCGGAAAAACTCCCGGCTGGCGAACCATTCATTTCAGCGCTGCCGAACTGCTACAGCAGCAGCGTACCCTGACCCGCGCGTTCTATCTGCGACCGTCTTATATTCTGTCACGCCTGGCTGCTATTCGATCGCCGGGTGAACTTGAATACTGGGTGACCGCAGGTATTTCCTATCTGAAGTGGTATCTGAGTGGAAAAAATTGAGGAGGGCATGTGAAGAGCAATCCTGATATAGCGGAGATCACAAGCGGAAGAAATCCGCTGGTTATGCGGAGTTTTTCAGCGGGCATGCTGATTTTTACACTGATTGTTACCGGTATCTATCTGTCGCGACCGCTCTTTGATCCGGATTTCTACTGGCATCTGAAAACAGGTCAATGGATCTGGCAGAACATGTCACTTCCGCAGATGGATCCCTTTGGCGTGCCCCCTTTAGCGGAGCCGTCGCCCCGCACGGCTTTTATCCTTACTTCGTACTGGCTGGTTCAGCTCATAATGTATGCACTCTACTCATGCTTTGGCATGTCGGGAATTATTCTGTTCAGATGGATAATTGCCGGAATCTTGCTTGCGATCTGCACCCGCTGGACCAATCTGCGCAACAGTACAGTGACGGCTGTTCTGGCGATCGGCACAATTCAGCTGCTTGAGTTTTATTTCATCGAACGGCCTCAGTTTATTTCTTTCGTCTGCTTTGGAACATTGCTCGTGATTCTGTTCCGCTTCTTTGAGCAGGGAGATGATGCGACATTATGGAAAACCCTTATACCGCTCTCGCTGCTGATGCTGATCTGGTCAAACATGCATGGCGGCTTTCTGATCGGCCAGGCAATTCTGGTTTATTTCTGCGTTGCCGAGGGTCTTAAATTCTGCCATCGATCGCTGTCGCCACTTTCTGTGCGAAGCTACAGAATACTGCTCCTCTCTGCTCTCGCGGCACTGATTGCGTCATTCATCAACCCGAATGCCTTGAATTTACTGGGGTATCTGCCGACAATCTTTGATGCCGATAATTATGCCAATCTCGACAATCTGGAGGAAATGTCGGTATTCCACTATTTTATCGCAACACGCGACTATGCAGTTTTTTTGAATGTACTCTCTATTGCGCTCACATCTGCTGCGCTGGCGATGTCACAGCAGCGCACCAACATCACCTGGATCGGCATTATCATCGGAACGGCAGGTATGGGGTGTCTGCATATGCGTCTGATGCCGTTTTTCCTGGTTGCGGCAATGATTTTTATGGCGAAATGTGTCGAAACGAAAGTTCCCGCACCAACAACGAAAATGGTTATATTTTCTCTGCTGATCGTCACTTCCCTGGTGTGTCTCAGAGATGAATTCCCGCGTATTGTGGGGGTTATAAAAACAGGGTGGGTTCCTGGTAACCACTACCCCGTCAAGGCCGCTGATTTTGTTGCTGCGGATAATAGTGGCGGAAATATGTATACAACCATGAACTGGGGCGGGTATCTGATCTGGCGGGCAGGGCCGCAAAAAAAGATTTTTTTTGACAGTCGCTATATCAATTTGCAGCGTGCCTGGGAATACAATAACAGCACAATAATCGGGGCGAATCAGCGCCCCTACTGGAAAGGGCTTTTTGCGGCATATGATGTACGCATCGCACTCTTACCGCTCTATGAAGACGATGGCAGCCCAAATCAGCTGACGCAATCGATGTATGCCGATCCGGAGTGGGCAATGGTTTTTTCTGCCGAGAATGAGGTGGTTCTGGTGAGGAAGAGGTGACTGATCAGGTGTGATACTGCAAAAAAAGGGCCTGCCATGTGGCAAGCCCTTTTTTGTGAGGAATACACGGTCAGTACCCGAGTAATCGGGGCAGCCAGAGCGATACAATCGGTACGTAGGTGATCAGCAGCATGAAGCCGATCATGGCGATCAGCCAGGGCATGACCGCTACCGAGAGCTCGGAAATACCCATCTTAGTGATGCCGCTGGCCACGTAGAGATTGAGGCCGACCGGCGGATGGCACATGCCGACCTCCATGTTGACGGTGATCAGAACGCCGAAATGGATTGGGTCGATACCCAGTTTCATGGCGACCGGGAAGAGGATCGGCGCCAGGATCAGGATGATCGAGGAGGGCTCCATGACGTTGCCGGCCAGGAGCAGCAGAACATTGGTAACCAGCAGGAACGAAACGACACCCAGGTTATGCCCCAGAATCCAGTCCGCCATGATCTGTGGAATCTGCTCATGCGTCATCAGGAATGAGAACAGCACGGCATTGGTGATGATGTAGAGCAACATGGCCGACATGCTGGCCGAGTCAAGCAGAACCTTCGGTATTTTGGCAAAGGTGATGTCTTTATAGACAAACACCGCGACAACGAAGGCATAGACCGCACTCATGGCAGCCGCTTCTGTTGGTGTGAACATGCCGCTGTAGATACCACCCAGTACGATCACAATCAGGAGGAGTCCCCAGACGCTTTCGCGAAAAGCTTTGCCACGTTGGACCCAGGTTGCCTTCGGCATGCGGGGAAAATCATTTTTACGGGCGATCCACCAGGAGACGACCCCCAGCAGTGTTGCCAACATCAGCCCCGGAACGACACCACCCATGAACATGCCGCCGACCGACGAGTTGGTGGCTACGCAGTAGATAACCATCGGGATGGATGGCGGTATCAAAATGCCGAGTGAACCGGAAGTGGTTATAACGCCAGCTCCGAAACGTTTGGGAAACCCGGCTTTTACCATGGCCGGCAGCAGGATCGAGCCGATGGCGACAACGGTGGCCGGACTGGAACCGGAGACGGCGGCAAATAGGGCGCAGGCGATAACCCCGGAGAGCGCCAGGCCGCCGTAGAGGTGGCCGACCATCGAGGTTGCAAAATTGATCATTCGTTTGGCGACACCGCCATGCGTCAGAAAGTTTCCCGCCAGGATAAAGAACGGAATCGCCATGATCTCGAACTTTTCAATGCCGGTAAACAGCTTCATGGCCACCGCTTCGGTCGGTATTTCAGTGAAAAAGAACAGAAATGAGAGAACGGTCAGGCCGAGCGCAATGGAAATCGGCATGCCGGTCAGCATCAGCAGTAAAAGCAGCGCAAACACGACACCGACACTGCCGAGAGCAGCAATTGCTCCTAATGCTGCTGCGATACAGAGCAGCCATTTAGTAGCTTTCTGTTTGGAAAATTGTTCCCAACCCGCAACTGCAGTACTCATTTGGCACCCCCGTCTTTTACCTGTGCATCAAACTTGTGTTCTCCATACACCTCAAGAGCATCGGTCGCATCGACGACGTCATCCAGGCCGTCAACAACGGCATGATCATGATGCGGCAGCTCGCCGGTGCGGAAAAATTTCCAGCCTACCTGTAGGAAGCGGAAGCACATCAGATACGAACCGAGCGGTACGGCGGCATAAATTACCCAGGTCGGCCACTCCAGATCAGGCGTGGTGGGGCCTTGCGGTACATCGCCGACATTCATTCCGAGCAGCGTAAAAAGCGCGTAGTGCATACCGTTTTCCCAGACAAAACGTGCACCCAGAGTGCCGATCAGGCTCGTAAAAAGTGCACCGCCGGCAATGCCGACAAGGACACATTTTACGCGCCAGGAGTCGGGGAGCCGGTTGACCAGAACATCCACTCCGACGTGAATACCGCTGCGTACACCATAGGCGGCACCAAACTTGGCCATCCAGACGAACATGTAGATGCAGAGTTCCTGAGACCAGCTCATGTTAACGGTCAACAGCCAATCCTGCAGGCCGGGAATTGGAAAACCGGACAGATAGCGGTGGACAACGGCGACAAAAATAATGATTGTAGCGGCGCCGATGAGGAGGGTGATGATTATTTCCTCTAAGTGGTCGAGATATTTCATCATATAGGCAGCTCCCGAGTGATCGTTAAAAAACCGCTGCGGTCTGGCCGCAGCGGCCTGTGCTGAACGAACGGAACAGATTCCGTTTAGTTGGGATTATAGCCGGTTTCCTTGTAGACTTCTTTGACCAGATCGGCCCCGATACGGCCCATATGCTCTTTGTGGGCCTTATCCATTGTTTTTCTCCAGACGGCCCGCTCCTGCGGAGTCAGGGTTATAAACTGGGATTTACCCGATTTTTTGACGGCAGCCAACGCCTCTTCATTATCCTTTTTTGCGATATCATTGGCAAATTTGGTGGCATCTTTCATGGCGCCTTCCAGGATGGTGCGGATATTGGCGGGCAGGCCGGCCCAGAATTTCTTGTTTACGATAACGGCATAGCCGAGGTAGCCATGGTCGGAAAGGGTGACGTATTTCTGAACTTCATGCATCTTCTGGGTGTACAGGTTTGAAGGGGGATTTTCGGTGCCGTTGACAACGCCGGTCTGCAGTGCCTGATAGACTTCCGAGAAAGCCAGGCTCTGCGGGTTGGCGCCCATTGAGCGCATCTGGGAATCGAGTACCTTTGACGACTGGATGCGCATCTTCTGTCCCCTGAAATCTTCGGGTGTTTTCAGCGGTTTGTTGGCACTCATAACCTTGAAGCCGTTATCCCAATAGGCGAGGCCGTGGATACCCTTTGGTTCGAGTTTAGCCAGCAGTTTGGTGCCGATCGGTCCCTGGGTGACTTTGTGAAGCTCCTGATAGCTGTCAAAAATAAAGGGCAGGTCAAATACTTCAAAATCCTTGACCCCCAGCGGGGCAAACTTGGCCAGCGATGGAGCCAGCATCTGCACGGCGCCCAGCTGCAGTGCTTCCATCTCCTCTTTATCCTTGTATAATTGGCTATTCGGGTAGACCTCAATCTTTACGCGCCCCTTGGTGCGCTCTTCGGCAATTTTCTTGAAATAGTCGGCGGCCTGCCCTTTGGGGGTGTGCTGGGCGACAACATGGCTGAACTTGATGACGATCGGACCGCCAGCAGCCGGAGCTGCCAAGGCAGCCATCGGAAGTGCAAGTGCTGCGGCTACAGTAAGTACCATGCTTTTAAAACAGGCATTCATTTTCATACATTTTTCTCCTTTTTCCGGGGGTATGGTGCGAATTATCGCGAGTGAATAATCAATGTTGTGAAATAGTGTTTTACTTATCTGCAATGCGGGTGCCAAAAATCAAGCATTCTGTAACATGCCGAAATGATAGTTTATCTGTTAAAGCTACCTGTGGATGATAAAGGAACTGGGGAAATTGTGGCAGGTTTTGGCCAATGCTGGTGGCGGATACCCGCCACTTTGTTCGAATTTCTATGGAGTAAAAAAGCGCACTTTCATCTCATCAAGTCCCAGAGAGGTCAGGAGTGCGTGCAGGCGTTCCGTCGGGCGTCTGCGCGGCAGGTCTTTGTAGCTGGCGATTATCAGTTCATTTTTCATGGAGTGTTCCCAGCCTACCAGTTCCGTTACGGTTACCTGATAGCCATGTGCCTCCAGCTGCAGGCAGCGCAGCACGTTGGTGACGTGACTACCGAATTCGCGCGTATGCAGCGAATGCCGCCAGAGTTCAGTCAGGTAGTTTTGCGCCAGTGAAGCCCCCTTGTTTTTTCGTAATATCGTCGCTATTTCGGCCTGACAGCAGGGGACCAGCACGATGAAGCGGGCCTGTTTCTGCAGAGCGAAACGGATGGCGTCATCGCTGGCGGTATTGCAGGCGTGCAGTGCGGTGACAATATCGACCTTCTGTGGCAGGGTTTCGTCATCAATCGAATCGACTACCGAAAGATTCAGAAACGACATGCCTGAGAACCCCAGGCGCTTCGCCAGATCTCGCGACCGTTCAACCAGTTCGTCACGCGTCTCTATGCCGAAGATGCGGGCACCCTCGGAGTGGTTTTTAAAAAAGAGATCATACAGAATAAAACCGAGGTATGATTTTCCGGCGCCATGGTCAACCAGCGTCATGGCCGGGTGATCACGCTGGATTTCTTTCAGCAGCGGTTCGATAAAGTGAAACAGGTGGTACACCTGCTTGAGTTTGCGGCGGCTGTCCTGATTCAGTTTGCCGTCACGGGTCAGGATGTGCAGCTCCTTCAGCAGTTCGACCGATTGTCCCGGTTGGACGTCATATTTTTCCGACATGCGTAACATCTCCTCGTATCATTATTCATTTTTTGGCAGGCGTAGCAGCAGGGCTGCGACTCCCAGAGCGGTCAGCAGCAGCAGGACGATCATGGCTGCGACACCGTACCATCCTGATTTCTGCCAAAAGAGGCCTCCCACCGTACCGGAAATACTCGACCCCAGATAGTAGGAAAACAGGTACAACGATGAAGCCTGAGCCTTGGCGCTTCGGGCGCGCCGCCCGACCCAGCTGGATGCGATGGCATGGGCGCTGAAAAAACCGCCGGTAAAGATCGCGACTGCGGTTACGATCAGGACGATCGAGTCCGCCAGTGTCAACACCGTTCCGGCCAGCATGATTCCCAGCGTCAGGCGGATCATGAACGGTCGGCCGAATCGATGGAGCATACTGCCAACGATTCCCGAACTGAATGAACCCATCAGATAAACCAGAAAGATCAGGCTGACATTGAACTGGCTGAGGCTGTAAGGGGGCGCCAGCAGGCGGAAGCCGATATAGTTATACAGCGAAATGAACCCACCCATCGTAAGAAACGCCAGTCCGAACAGGCAGAGAAGACCCGGTTCATGCAGATGTTGATACAGCGAGGTGGCCAGGTAACGGAGCTGAAAGGGGCGCCGATGGAAGTTGGTCGAGTGCGGCAGGCTCCTGGCAAACACCAGGGTGAGCAGCAGGCTGATGCCGCCGATAATTGCAATCGCCGTATGCCAGGGGACGTAGTCACATAACAGCGCCGATCCGATCCGGCCGGTCATGCCCCCCAGTGCGTTGCCGCTGATATAAAGTCCCATAGCCTGGCCGATCGAGTCGGCATCCATCTCCTCGCCCAGATATGCCATGGCAACGGAAGGCACGCCGGCCAGGGCGCACCCCTGTAGCAGACGCAGGATCAGCAGTGAGGGGAAGGTCGTACAGAAGTACGTCAGCATGGCCAACAGTGAAGTCAGGAAGAGGGCTGCCGTCATGACGTGTCGACGGCCGAGGGTTTCCGAGAGGGTTCCGGCAATCAGCATCCCCAGTGCCAGGGCTATTGTGGCGCATGAGAGCGGCAGGCTGGCCATGGCGGGAGCGATGTTGAACTCCTTGCCAAAGAGCGGCAACAGAGGCTGTAGGTCATAGAGGGTGACAAAGGTGATGAAGCCGGCACAGAAAAGTGCCAGATTTGCCCTGCGATAGGCCGGAGTGCCGATTCGGATCTCCCCATCCCCGACTGTCTCTGAAGGGTGTGGTGTGGTCATGTTCGCTTAATGTCCGGTGGCAGAGCCCCACAGCTCTTTCAATCTGCGATCACGCCCGCAACTGCTCCGGTAGTACGTGTAGCGCAGCGGATTTTTTTTGTAGTAATGCTGATGGTACTCTTCGGCCGGATAGAATTCAGTTGCTGCAACAATATCGGTGACAATGGCGGCGCTAAACGGTTTGTTTCGATCAAGAGCCGCTTTGGATTGCAGCGCTTCCCGGTGCTGCTGCTCGCTATTGTAGAATATTCCGGAGCGGTATTGGTGGCCGTTGTCACAGAACTGACGGTCGATGACGGTCGGATCAATATTGTGCCAGAAGATCGTCAGCAGAGTGCTGTAGCTGATTTTTGAAGGATCAAAGAGAATCTGCACCGCTTCGGCGTGCCCCGTGCCACCGGCGGAGACCTGCTCGTAGGTCGGATTTTTCAGGTTGCCGCCGGTATATCCGGCGGTAACGGAGATGACCCCCGCACGTTTGTCGAAGGGCGCTTCCATGCACCAGAAGCAGCCGCCGGCAAAAGTAGCTTTCTCCAGACCCGCGCCCGCCGCAGGGGTATCGAATGCAGCGAGGTTCAGCAGACAGACCATCATTCCGGTCAAACATACCATGAGTGGGCGCATGGGACTCTCCTCTCGTTTTACGGGCTTGCTGTGCACTGTATTCCGACCCGTTTGGAAGTAAACGGTCTTCTGATTTCAACCAGGGATAATCCCCTCCAACTGTCTCACCCGTGCCAGAGCCTGATTCAGGTCTCGTATATGTTCCGAAAGCGCCTTCTGCAGGCAGTTGGTACGATATCCCACTGAAACCCGTGCCCGCAACTCACTGTTGTCAAAGGGCTTGCCGATGAAGTCGTCAGCGCCTGCGTTCAGTGCATTAGCCGCAGAATTCTTGTCACTGCGGGATGTTATGATGATGGCATAGTACGGCTGTTCAGGAGATCTCTCGTGCAGTCGTCGCACAATCTCGGGGCCTTCAATGCCGGGCATCATCCAGTCGAGCAGCAGCAGGTGTGGATGACCCGGTTCGCAGAGAATGCGCCAGGCTTCCGTTCCGTCTGTGGCGGTCAGTACCTCATATCCCCATGACGTCAGAAGTGACTGCAGGATAAAGAGGGAAGCGGCATCATCTTCAGCAACAAGTATTTTCATAGTCCATCCTTCTCATGGTGCGTAGTGCAGAGTTTCTGCAGCGCCTTGACCGCCTGTACAAGGTGCTGTTCAAGTTCAGGCAGCAGTGCCGTCGCGGCTGCAAGGTTGTCGGCGTCGGCGAAATCTTCGATGCTTTTGGCACACTCAAACAGATGCGGCAGTGAAAAATTTCCGGCGGCCCCTTTCAGTTTATGTGCCGCCTGTCGCAGCGCAGCTGCATCCTCTGTTGTCACTGCCGCGCGCAGCGCGGCACGGTAATCCGATGAGCTGCTGATGAAAATTGCAGCTGCATCGCAGGATATCCGCAGATCCCCCTGATTGCGAGCGACGAAATCATCTTTGTCAAAAATTACGGCTTCACGCTCAGGTGGTACGCCGGGCGCCCATTTTTGCAGCATTGCCAGCAATTTCTCGATTTCAAGAGGTTTTGCGAGATAGTCATCCATGCCGGCGGTAAGGCATTTTTTGCGGTCTTCCTCAAAGGCGTTGGCCGTAAGTGCAATAACCGCTATGGCGTGATTTCTGACCTTTGACGCTGGATCGCGAATAACGGCAGTTACATCATAGCCGCTCAGCACCGGCATCATGCAATCCATCAGCACCGTATCGTAGTCACACGTTTCCAGCAACTCGAGCGCCTGGCCGCCATCGCCGGCAACATCTACCTGATAGCCGTTTTTCGTGAGGATTGATTTCGTCACAAATTGAGCCGTTGCGTCATCTTCGGCCAGGAGCAGGCGGATGGTGGCTGTTTTTACAGGGGAAAGTCTTGGCTCTGACCTGTCTGACCGGTCTGGCCGGTCAGAAATGCTTCTGTTTCCGCCCTGCTTTTCCAGCACAGCCGTAAAACAGAAGGTTGAGCCCACACCCTCCGTGCTTTTTACGCTGACAGTGCCCCCCATCAGTTCCGCCAGTTGCCGTGCAATGGTAAGTCCCAGTCCGGTGCCGCCAAATTTACGGGAGGTTGAGCCATCCGCCTGGGTGAACGGCTCGAAGATATATTCCAGTTTGTCTGCCGCAATGCCGATACCGCTGTCTGTTATGCTGAAACGGAGCGTGACGGAGTTTTCGCTCTCCTGAACCATACAGATGTCACACGAAATTGAACCTTGTGAGGTAAATTTAATGGCATTGCCCACCAGGTTGATTATAATCTGGCGCAGTCGGACAGCGTCGCCCTTCAGGAACAGCGGCACATCTGCGGAGATCCGGGAGGTCAGCGTAACTCTTTTTTCCTCGGCCTGGAGTGCGAGCAGATTCAGGACGCCGGATAATTCTGAAGAAAGATTGAAGTTTCGTGACTCGGGCTCAATCTTGCGGGCTTCAATTTTTGAAAGGTCGAGAATGTCACTGATCAATTGGACCAGATTTCGGCTCGACTGCTTGGCCAGCAGGGCCATTTTACGCTGTCCGTCGGTCAATGTACTGCCGAGCAGCAGTTCCAGCAGGCCGATGACGCTGTTCATCGGAGTGCGGATCTCATGACTCATATTTGCCAAAAACTGGCTCTTGGCCTGATTGGCGCTCTCGGCAGCGGCTTTGGCCTCCTGTAGCAGCACCTGTACCGCTTCATATTCCCCAATCTGTACCCGCAGCATCTCTTCCGTCACCTGTAATTCGCAATTCTGTTCGAGCAGTTTCTTCTGGCTTTCCAGCAAAGCTTCTTCTGCCTGCTTGCCGACGATAATATCCCACGCCAGATTCGACAGCTGTGTTACCGCTTCGATGTCGTCTTCGACGTAATCGACCGGTTTATTGCCAAGTCCGATCACGCCGACAATCAGATTGCCCCGGAAGATGGGGACCGTCAGTTCCCGTACAACGACGGAGTGCCCTTCCGGCATCCCCTTGCGGTTCGGGAGCGTCGCGTAGTCGTTATGTATGATCGGGCGGCGCTGACGAACGCAATCCACCCACACTCCGGCCTCACTGACGGAGTAATGCTGCCCCTTTCCATCGGCAGTGCACATGGTCGCCAGGGTATGTGACGACCAGGTCTGAAGCAGTAATGTCTGCTGATCGGCATCCAGAAAATGGAAGAAACCGATCGTACTGTTGGTCAGGGTTTCTGCTTCATCCAGGGTTTTGGCCAAGAGTTCGTTAAGTGAGTGCGTAAGAGCAAACTCGCTGAGCCGGAGTCGGGCCAGCAGAATCGATTCGGTTCGTTTGCGTTTTGAAATATCCTGGAAAAAACCGATCAGCTTGTGCTGAGCATGGTCCGTTTTTCCGATGGCGTGGACGGCTTTGAGAGTCCCCTTGGCCGTGATTATTTCCAGCTCGACATCAAACGTTTCGCCATAGTGAATAGCCCGCTGCACGGCCTTTTCAATGATCGGACGTGAGGCGGGGGTATAGAATGCGATCCCGTTATCCACCGTTGGCTTAAAGCTGCTTTCCACATCATGGATACGGTAGACTTCTTCAGTCCAAGTCAGTTCCATGCTGTCCAGGTCCACTTCCCAGCCGCCGAAATTGCCGATTTTTTCCGTCTCGGCCAGTAACAGGATTCGTTCGTAAATGGAATCAGGCATGTTTCTTCACGTCCGGGTAGTATTTGGCAAGGCAGCTCGGACAGACGCCGTGACTGAAAAACGCGTCGGTATGGGCGGAAATGTATTTTTCGAGCTGCTGCCAGGAGTCACCGTCGTGCCGGATGCTTTTACAGTGCATACATATCGGAATAATCCCCTCCAGTCGCTTGATCCGTCCAAGTGCCTCCTGTAGCTCTTCTTTCTGACGCGCCAGCAGATCACGCTGCTTCCTGACGAGGTCGTTGCGCTCTTTCAGCTGGATATGGTTGCGTACCCGCAATCTGAGCAGATCGGAATTAACCGGTTTGGTCAGGTAGTCGATGCCGCCGAGTTCCAGTCCTTGAGTTTCTGCTTCGGCACTGTCCATGGCGGTCAGGAAAATAACCGGTATCTCGGCAAAGTCCGGATCAGACTTGATGATTCCGCAGATCTCAAAACCGTTAAGGTTGGGCATCATGACGTCCAGGATGATCAGGTCAGGTTTCAGCTCTTTCATCAGGCGAATGGCGTCAAATCCGTTGTAGGCCGGAGTCACATCATATTCAAGCTGTAATGCGGCAGAAAGAATCCGGATATTGATCGGCTCATCATCAACAATGAGTATGTGCGCTCTCTTGTCCATGCGCGTTCTCCTTGTTCCAATTGGAATTACTCCTCATTTCCATG
The DNA here is from genome assembly GCA_013349325.1 of Desulfuromonadales bacterium. GTDB lineage: Bacteria > Desulfobacterota > Desulfuromonadia > Geobacterales > Pseudopelobacteraceae > JACRCG01. The sequence goes on along the minus strand of DUZX01000029.1, from coordinate 11,991 downwards.
CTCCAGCGTAGCCAGAAGTTCTGACATGCGGGCTTTGAAATCCGGGAACATCCGATCTATTTCGATCTGCAGACCGGTTCGCAGTGCTTTTTCAAGTTCTAACGCCGCCGCTCTCAGCGGGGCAGCGCTGATGTTGGCCGCGATTCCCTTGATGGTGTGAACCTCCATGCGGGCCGCATCAAACTCCCGAAGCAGCAGTAAACGATTCAGGTTAGCCATCCGTTGCGGGAGTTCCGTGCGGCTCATGGCTATAATTTCGTCAAGAACGGCGATGTTTTTATCGAGGCGTCGCAACAGTTCTGCGCGGCAGTACGGCTCTGCGGATGGCGTGGACGAAATCCGGGCTTCCACTTTTTCAGCTGCAATAGGTGCGATCATATGCTCGGGGAGCAGACGGGTAAGTACTGCCTGCAGAGCATCAGCTCGGACCGGTTTGCTGGTGTAGTCATCCATGCCGGCTTCAAGACATTTTTCGCGGTCACCCGGCATGGTGTTGGCGGTCATGGCGACGATCGGCACGCTATGATTTATGACCTTCGAGGACGGATCCCGGATTATCCGAGTAGCTTCATAGCCATCCATAACCGGCATCTGACAATCCATCAAAACCAGGTCATAGTTGATCAGTTTGAGCGCCTGAAGCGCCTCTTGGCCGTCAGCCACCAGGTCGGTTGTGTAACCGAGCTGATTAAGCATTACCTGCGCAACCATCTGGTTGATGATGTTGTCTTCTGCCAGCAGGATTCGAATTTCACGATTTGTGCCCCTGGCTACGGAGTGGCGCTTGTCGGCTGCTTGAGCTGCTACCGGAGTTTCAACGTTTTTTGAATCCTGGCAGGTTTGTGCCGCCGACTTTTCCAGGCGGATAGTGAACCAGAAGGTGGAACCGTGGCCAGGCCGACTGTCCACTCCGATTTCGCCCCCCATCAGCTCCACCAGCTGCTTGCAGATTGCCAGTCCCAGACCACTGCCGCCGTATTTGCGGGTGGTGGATCCATCTGCCTGGGTGAATGGGCTGAAGATGGCTTCCCGGCGTTCTTCGGCGATGCCGATGCCGGTATCCCTGATCTCAAAGTGCAGTGTAACGCTGTCACTCTGCTCCGACTGCCGCTCTACACGGATGATGACTTCACCGCTATGGGTAAACTTGATGGCATTACCAACCAGATTGATAATGACCTGCCGAATCCTGCCGGGGTCGCCTCTCAGGCAGTGCGGTATCTGAGGATCAATCTGGCAGATCATATCCAGACCGGCTCCGGACGCCTTGACAGCCAGCAGTTCTACGGTCTCTTGTACGGTTGTCTGCAGATTAAAATCGAGCAGTTCCACCTCAAGTTTACCGGCCTCGATCTTTGAAAAATCAAGAATATCGTTGATCAGAAGCAGCAGGTTCTCTCCGCTCTTACGGACTATTTCCGCATATCCGCGCTGCTCTTCGTTCAGTTCGGTAGACAGAAGAATGCCGGTCATGCCGATGACGCCATTCATCGGCGTACGGATCTCATGACTCATGGTCGCCAGAAACTCCGATTTGGCTCTGTTTGCGGCTTCAGCCGCTTCACGGGCAAGCTGAAGTCGTTTCTCCAGCTCCTTTTGGGGCGTCACATCTGATACCACCCAGATGCTTCCATCAGAAGGGTCGCAGGGCGTTATGGCTTTACCGGAAAAACGGGCGTAAAAAAGGCTGCCATCGCGGTGTCGCATCTGCAGCTCCCGGGTAAACGAGTCGCCTGCGGCCAGAACCGGATACGCCGCTGCGCCGAACTGCTCGTATTCCTGATGCGACGGATAGAAGATGCTGGTGTCAACATCGATAATCTGATCGGGGCTGTAGCCAAACATGCTGACAAAAGTTGTATTGGCCCACTTCAAGCGGCGATCAAGCACAAAGGCGATGCCGACGCCGCAATTTTCGATGATGATATTTTTTTCCTCGTACATGTAGCGAAAACGGGATTCGCTCAGTCTCAATTCCTGTTCGCGCCGTTGCAAATCCTTAACAAGACGATCCTGCACTTCCAGATCATTGCGCAAACGGCGCTGTGATATGACGATGCCGATAATTCCGATAAGCCAGATGCCGCCATACCCGGCCGATGATATCGACAGTTGTGACAACAGCCTTTCCTTATGCGGACTCCAGGGAATAGAGACACTGAGGCCACCGCGAATATCTCCGGATTTATACCCTTGAGACGCGTGACATTTGAGGCATCCGGCCTCGACCATTAGCGGCCGCATCAAGCGCAGATACGGTTTGCCATCCAGCGTCTCCAGAGATATGAGCTCTTTCTCTCCGGCTTCAAAAAGCTGCAGTGCGCGCTTTTCCCATTCGTCGGGTGCGTTCTGGGGGCGGATCGGTTTGAGGCTGGTGATATGGCCGCGTACGCCATAGAGCGTGTTGCCAAGTTCATGCACCTGACGGGTCATGTAAGACGGGTTCATCAGCGTCAGCCGTTTTCCGGAAGGGAGGGTGATATCCCGATTCGGAACGTCACCCAGGTAAGGATTGGGGGGCGTTTGCGGAGTCACCGGGACATAGACCCCGCCATGTTTGGCGGCCCAGCGGCGGTAGACAATGTCTTTATTCAAGTTGTCAATCGCCACGGCAACGGCATTTAAGTATTCAGCCTGCCAGGCCTGATAAAAACTGAGTGCGGCCAGACAGACTATCAGGAGCGTCCAGGCTGATATCAGAACGTACTGAGGTAGACCGGCTACATTAAAACTGTTCGGCACGGGTGGTTTTTCGTCGGTGGCGCTCATAGCCTGCTCCGTTGTCCTCTCATGTTGAGAGGATATATATCACGGGACGTGCTGAAATGATATTTCAATTGACGGTTGCCACGACGCTGCGAAGCCTCTTCATTCTGAAACCAAATCGTGCTATAGCTGATGCCCATTTCGCGTTAGAAGGAACCTCCATGGCTCACACCAGTATCATCGTCAAAGGTGCCTGCGAGCACAACCTCAAATGCATCGATGTTGAAATCCCGCGTGACCGGCTGGTCGTCATCACCGGTCTCTCCGGTTCCGGTAAGTCTACCCTGGCGTTTGATACTATCTATGCCGAGGGGCAGCGCCGCTATGTCGAATCGCTCTCGTCCTACGCCCGCCAGTTTTTGGAACAGATGGAAAAGCCGGATGTCGAGTCGATCGAGGGGCTGTCGCCAGCCATCTCGATCGAGCAGAAAACCACCAGCAAGAACCCGCGTTCGACAGTCGGCACCGTCACCGAAATTTATGATTACCTGCGCCTGCTGTTCGCGCGGGTCGGGCGACCGCACTGCACCTCCTGCGACAAGGAGATTACCTCGCAGACCGTTTCGCAGATGGTGGATCAGATTATGACGCTGCCGACCGGAAGCAAACTGACCCTTTTGGCACCCATGATCCGGGGGCGCAAGGGGGAATACAAGAAAGAGTTGAATCAGCTCCGGAAAGAGGGCTTTACGCGGGTCGTGCTGGACGGGACACTGCGCGAGCTGGCTGATGAAATCGAGATGGACAAGAAGAAAAAACATGACATCGATATCGTTGTGGACCGGATCGTTGTCAAGGAAGGCGTTCAGCGGCGCCTGGCCGATTCGCTGGAAACGGCGCTGCATCATGCTGAAGGGGTCGTCAAAGTTGACGTGCTTTCAAACCGGTCTGACTCGTTCGACCGGTCTGACAAGCCAAATCAGCAGACCCTGATTTTTTCCGAAAAACTGGCCTGCGTCGATTGCGGCATCTCCTATCAGGAGATTACTCCTCGCCTGTTCTCGTTCAACAATCCGCATGGCGCCTGCCCGGAGTGTACCGGGCTCGGCACGCGCATGTACTTTGATCCTGATCAGGTGATCCCCAACCCGGATCTCTCTCTGCGCGAAGGTGCCATCGCACCCTGGGAAAAGCGCCTTTCGGGCTGGTTTCATCTGATTTTGGATGCACTGGCCAAAGCCTATCATTTTGATATCCGCACCCCTTTCAAGGAACTGTCACCGGCGGTTCAGGACGTCATCCTGAACGGTTCAAAGGGGGAAAAGATCGAGTTCTGGTGGGAGGAGGATGGCGAGCACCGTCATACCTATCAGAAAGAGTTTGAAGGGGTACTTAACAATCTACAGCGGCGCTGGCGCGAAACCGAATCGGATGCCGCCCGTGAAGATCTGGAGAAGTACATGAATGTCATGCCCTGTCCGACCTGTCAGGGGGCCCGCCTGCGTCCCGAGGCGCTGCATGTTCTGGTGGGAGAACTGACCATCCGCGACGTAACGGCGCTTTCGATCCGCGACTGTCTGACGTTTTTTGAAGGCTTGACGCTGACCGATAAGGAACAGGAAATCGCCCGCCGGATTCTGAAGGAGGTCCGCGAGCGGCTCTCCTTTCTGGTCAACGTCGGCCTGGATTATCTGTCGCTGGATCGCACCTCTGGCACGCTGTCGGGTGGCGAGGGGCAACGCATCCGCCTGGCAACCCAGATAGGCTCTTCGCTGGTGGGGGTGCTTTATATTTTGGATGAACCGTCGATCGGCCTGCACCAGCGCGACAATGCCCGTCTACTGGGAACGCTCAAGCGCTTGCGCGACATCGGCAACACCGTGCTGGTGGTTGAGCATGACGAGGAGACCATACTGGAGGCCGATCACCTGATCGATATGGGGCCGGGGGCCGGCGTGCATGGCGGTGAAGTGGTGGCCCAGGGGGCACCGGCCGAGGTCATGAAAAATCCTGCCTCGCTGACCGGGCGCTACCTGTCGGGTGAGCTCTCGATTGCGGTACCGAGGAAACGCCGCACGAGCGACAAGTCTCTCAAAATCATCGGCGCCGGCGAGAATAACCTTAAAGATGTCACGGTTGAAATTCCGCTGGGGGTTATGACCTGCGTGACCGGTGTTTCCGGCTCCGGCAAGTCAACCCTGATCATCGACACGCTTCACAAGGTGCTGGGACAGCGGCTGTACCGCAGTCGTGAGAAATCGGGCGCCGTCCGGGATATTCTGGGTCTTGAGCATCTTGACAAGGTCATCAACATCGATCAGTCGCCGATCGGTCGCACACCGCGCTCCAATCCGGCCACTTACACCGCCGTCTTCGGCGATATCCGCGACCTGTTCTCGAATCTACCCGAATCAAAACTGCGCGGCTACAAGCCGGGGCGCTATTCGTTCAACGTCAAGGGGGGGCGCTGTGAGGCCTGTTCCGGCGACGGCATCATCAAGATCGAGATGCACTTCCTGCCGGATGTCTACGTGGAGTGCGAGGTCTGCAAGGGGGCACGCTACAATCGCGAAACGCTGGAGGTTCATTTCAAGGGTAAATCGATCGCCGATGTGCTGGACATGACGGTTTCACAGGCACTGGAATTCATGGGGGCCATCCCGCGTATCAAGAACAAGCTGGCCACGCTGGATGAGGTCGGACTCGGCTACATCAAGCTGGGGCAGGCCGCTACGACCTTGTCAGGAGGTGAAGCGCAGCGGGTCAAGTTGGCCAAAGAGCTCTCCAAGCGTGCTACCGGTCGTACTATCTATATTCTGGATGAGCCGACTACCGGTCTGCATTTTCACGATATCGCCAAACTGCTGGAGGTCATTCAGCGGCTAGTCGATTCCGGCAATACGATCGTGATCATAGAGCATAATCTGGACGTAATCAAAACCGCCGACTGGATTGTCGATCTGGGGCCGGAGGGGGGCGATCGCGGTGGTGAGATCATTGCGGTCGGTACGCCTGAGCAGGTCGCCAGGGTCACGCGGTCATACACCGGGCAGTATCTGCGGAAGCTGCTGTGATGAAAAGTAACTTTCTTAAACGAAAAAATTATTGTATAGTCCGTCAACCTAAAATTTATTTATAATAAAAATATTATTTTCTACATCATGTTGGCACCTATTACCCAGGAGGAACCGTATGTCACTGCAAGAGGTTACGCCTTCACCCGTACGCACCGGAATAAGAACCGGCATCGCCACCAAGATTCTTCTGGCGGCAAGTCTGGCGCTGGTAACGGGCCTTGTCATTGTCGCAGGTGCGGCGCTGTATCTGGAAAAACAGGCACTGGTGGGGTTGCAGCGTGAAAACAGTCTGACCTTTGTCAATGTTATGGGTGACGACATCAAGAATGCCATGATGGCGGATGACATGAAAAAAGTTGACGCCTACATTAAAGAGGTGATGGAACGTAAGCGGGCAGTAGCTTTTTCGATTTACAACGACAAGGGTGTGGAGCGCGGTAGCGGCACCAAGGGTGACGCTCTGGTGGAAGAGGTTCTGAAAAGTAATCAACCGGCCAGCTCCGAAGGTAAACAGAATGGCGTACATATTCTTGAAACCATCCTGCCTCTTCCCAACGATGAACGGTGCCAGAGTTGCCATGATAAAGAGACAAAGATGCTGGGTGCTCTCAAGCTAAATACCAGCATAGAACAGGGATATACTGCCAGTAGAAAAGCCACCACCTGGCTGCTGCTTGCAGGTGCTGTGGCACTTGGTGCCAGTCTGCTCTGCCTGATGATCGTTCTCAGATTTACTGTCACGCAGAAGCTCAACGATTTTGTCACCAAGGTGACCGACCTTGCCAGGGGTGAGGGGGACCTTACCAAAAAAATTATCGTCCCCACCAACGATGAATTCGGGCAGTTGGCAGATGAGATTAACTCACTCGTTGATAAAATCCGGAGGATTATCTCGCAGATTGCCCAGACCAGCGAGCAGGTCTCGTCATCAGCCGTTCAACTTCAGTCCAATTCAAATCAGATGGCAACCGGTGCCGAGGAGGTAAATGCGCAGGCTGAAACGGTTGCTACGGCAGGTGAAGAGATGTCGGCCACGTCCAACGATATTGCCCAGAACTGTCTGCTGGCATCGGACGGTTCCCAGCAGGCCAGTGCAGCTGCCGTTTCGGGAGCAAAAGTTGTGGATGAGACCATTACGGTCATGAACAGCATCGCCGAGCGGGTCAGAAGCTCCGCCAAGGCGGTCGAAAATCTCGGTAGCCGCTCCGATCAGATCGGCGAAATCGTCGGTACGATCGAGGATATTGCTGATCAAACCAACCTGCTGGCGTTGAATGCCGCCATCGAGGCCGCCCGGGCCGGTGAACAGGGGCGGGGCTTTGCAGTTGTTGCTGATGAGGTGCGCGCACTGGCCGAACGTACCACACGAGCAACTCGTGAAATCAGTGAAATGATCAAGGCGATTCAGCTAGAGACTAAAAGCGCTGTGGTTACCATGGAAGAAGGGGTCAATGAAGTTGCCAAAGGTAGCGAGAAGGCGACCGGTTCCGGCAGGGCACTGGAGCAGATTCTTTGCCAGATCAACGACGTCAATTCCCAGATTCAACAGGTTGCCACGGCAGCTCAAGAGCAGACCGCCACAACCTCCGAAATAAGCAGGAATATGATGCAGATCACAGACGTTGTTGCAAAAACTGCCCGAGGTGCCAAGGAATCCGCCTCATCGGCCAGCCAGTTGTCGGTACTGGCAGATGATCTGCGGCGGATTGTCAGTCAGTTCAAAGTTGTGTAGACGGGAATGATCAGAGTCACAGCGGAACGGTGACTCTTTTGTAAATTCGTCAGTATCACACAACTGAAGGGTCACCGGAAAGCTCCGGCGACCCTTCAGTGCGTCAGGGGATAAATGAATTCAGATACGGGATCCGGGCGGCCCGCGATCTGACCTGAATCAGATTGGCCAACCGTTGCCCGGTGGCGTCCCGCTGTCCGCGTACAAACATCTGGCGCGCAGCCTCAGGCATCCTGATTGTAAATGATGAATCCGCAGCGGTGACAGCCTTTGCTTCCAGATCGACTTCAATCTATACGTGCCGGGTTGGCTTCGATTAGCCCCTGAAGACAGTCAATGTCGGTTGCAGAAAAGCTTACGCAGTGTATCCCCATGGCGATGTTGTTATTGAAAAATATTTCGGCGAAACTTTCACCAATCACGGCCCGTACACCCCACTTTTGCAGGGATTGAGGCGCACCTTCAGCGGGTCCATCGCCAGAGTCTGGGTCGCCAGAACGTCGTGCACCTGGCTGGTACCAATCCCGAAGGCGACAGCTCCGAAGGCGCCGTGAGTCGCGGTATGGCTGTCGCCACAGGCAACGGTCAAACCCGGTTGGGTCAAGCCGAGTTCCGGCGCAATAATATGCACAACCCCTGTTTACCACTGCCTACATTGTAAAGCCGAATCCCGCTCGCGGTGGTGTTCTCTTCCAGCGCATTCATCATCTCTTCAGACAATGGATCAGCAAAGGGGCGTGACTGGTCATCGGTTGGTACGATATGGTCGACCGTTGCCAGGGTGTTTTCAGGAAAAGCGACCTACAGATCAAGATCGCGCAACATCGCGAAGGCTTGCGGGCTGGTGACTTCATGAATCAGGTGCAGGCCGGTAAACAGCTGGGTCTGTCCCTCTTCAAGTTGCCCGATGGAATGTAACTTCCAGGCCTTATCAAACAGAGTCCCGCGACTCACGACTGTTCACCCTGACAGATAGTTAAAGCGCTCAGGTCTCGCACCGCACCTCTATCTGCGCTGGTCGCCATCGCGGCATACACCCGCAGTGCAACACTCACTTCGCGTTGGCGACCGACCGGCATCCAGGCATCGACCCCTTTCGCTTCCATTTTTTTGCGACGTTCCGCAAGCAGTTCATCACTGATATCGATGCGGATACTGCGCTGCGGGATATCGATCAGAATGGTATCTCCTTCTTCAACCAGCGCGATGGCACCGCCACTCGCCGCTTCAGGTGAGACATGTCCGATCGAAAGACCGGAGGTTCCCCCTGAGAAACGGCCATCAGTAGCCAGAGCGCAGGCTTTACCCAGCCCTTTGGATTTCAGATAACTGGTCGGATAGAGCATCTCCTGCATCCCCGGACCACCTTTGGGACCTTCATAGCGGATCAGAACCAGATCACCTGCCACCACGGTGTCCGCAAGAATCGCCTCGACGGCAGCATCCTGACTCTCAAAAACCCGTGCACGCCCCGTAAAACAGAGGATCGACGCATCGACACCGGCGGTCTTGACGATACAGCCGTTCGGAGCCAGATTGCCGTACAGTACCGCCAAGCCGCCATCCTTGCTGTAGGCATGCTCAAGATTGCGGATACAACCATTTTCGCGGTCCAGATCAAGGCTCTCCCACTGGCGATCCTGACCAAAGGCTTCAAGCATCGGTTTGCAACCGGGGGCCGCCAGATACCGTTCTTCTGCTCCCGGCGATAACGTTCCTGCGATGTCCCAGTGATTCAGGGCCTCGTCCAACGTTGTGGAGTGGACGGTTGCCACCGAGGTGTCGAGAAGTCCGGCCCGTGACAATTCCCCGAGGATGCCGAAGACTCCACCGGCGCGATGGACATCCTCCATATGATAGTCCGGCGTTGACGGAGCTACCTTGCAGATATGCGGCACCCGACGTGACAAGGCATCAATTTCCTGCATGTTGAATGCGACCCCGGCCTCCTGCGCGGCCGCCAACAGGTGCAACACGGTGTTGGTCGAGCCGCCCATGGCGATATCAAGACACATGGCGTTACGGAAGGCTGCCAGGGTCGCGATGCTGCGTGGTAAAACAGCGCGGTCTTCCTGCTCGTAGAAACGTCTGGTCAGATCAACAATTCTCCGTCCCGCCTCTTCAAACAGGTCACGTCGCCTAACATGGGTTGCCAGCAGTGAACCGTTCCCCGGCAGACTCAACCCGAGAGCCTCGGTCAGGCAGTTCATCGAGTTGGCAGTGAACATTCCCGAGCAGCTGCCGCAGGTCGGGCAGGCAGAACGCTCAATGCTCAGGCAGTCTTCATTGCTCACCGCTGCATCAGCAGCCATAACCATAGCGTCAACCAGATCAAGCGCCTTCACGCCAGCACCCAAAACGGCCTTTCCAGCTTCCATCGGCCCACCCGAAACAAAGATCGACGGGATATTCAAGCGCAGTGACGCAATCAACATGCCGGGGGTGATTTTGTCACAGTTACTGATACAGACCATGGCATCGGCACAGTGCGCATTAACCATGTATTCGACCGAATCCGCGATGAGTTCACGCGAAGGCAGGCTGTAGAGCATGCCACCATGACCCATGGCAATACCATCATCAATGGCGATGGTATTGAATTCCTTGGCAATACCACCAGCCTTTTCGATTTCACGACAGACCAGTTGGCCGATGTCTTTCAGATGGACGTGTCCGGGGACAAACTGGGTAAAGCTATTGACCACCGCAATGATCGGTCTCCCGAAATCGCTTTCTTTAACGCCGGTTGCTCGCCAGAGGGCGCGCGCTCCGGCCATATTGCGGCCACTGGTTGTCGTTGCTGAACGGTATGGAATCATCGATGTCCCCTTTACATGGTGTGGTGGAAGTTTGACAGAATAGTGTTGGGCCGGTTGCTAAAAGTACTCGAATCTGCACCATAACGAAAGAGCGAATATTTTTCAATTTTATCCGAACGCAGATGTAAATCATATCCGGCTGTTTAAAATAAATAAAAATCTGGCTTAATAAAAAGCTTGACTTTAGATATAACATTCTTTATCTATAGTCTTAATAGACATTTTTATTCGGGGAATAATTTTTCTGATTATACCTGTAACTTCGATAGAAGTATAACAAGCCGAGCTGACTGGATAACCGGAGGCCGGATCAGATTCCTGCACAAGGAAACGGTTCGGCCTTTTTATGCACTTGGTGAGTTATTGCTTGCCGTTTTCGTACTACTCTGTGAAAAAATGCGATGGGGAATAACTTATGACAGAACATATTGTCTTTTACGGAAAAGGCGGCGTCGGCACTTCTACCATAGTTTCCAACGTTTCAGCGGCGCTGGTGGAGGCCGGTTTCCGGATTCTGCAGGTCGGCTGTGGGCCGCAGGGTGACTCCTCCACAACCCTGAACGGCGGTTTCGGTATCAGCACCGTCTGGGATCAGTATAGACGGCACGGGACCGTTTCATTTGACACGGTCGTACAGCGATGTTTTAAGGACATCTACTGCATCGAGTTGGGCATTGCGCAGACGGGGAACACTCTCCCAGGGACGGTGCAGGCGTTGGACCTGCTCCTGCAGCACGATCTGATTGCGTCTCTCTCTCCTGACTTTGTACTCTACGACCTCTCCGGTGGCCACCTCGGTGTTCTGCCATATATTTTTGAAAGGATTGATGTTCATCGCGTTTTTGCCGCCACAACTGCCGACTTTAAGTCGTTAACGACCGTCAATCTGATCCTGCAGCAGTTGGACCATTTTTCGGAAAATCATGTTCCGGTTCCATTTGGGGGCCTGATTCCGAATCGTATTGCAAGTTCTTTTGAAGAATCATTTGTTTCCGATTTTGCCAAACAGTTGGGTGTTCACACATTGGGAAGAATTCCGCGTTCACTGCTCGTGCGCCAGTGCGAACTCTACGGTAAAAGCATAATCGAAGCCTCGCCGCTCTCAAGTCAGTCGTATTACTATCGTCGCCTGGCAAATCAGATCACCGATGAAGCACGTGTCCTCACGGTAAAGCAGCAGCCGAATCCGCTGTTTCGTCCCGGCAAGAGCGCCCATCAGGCAGTACGCGCCGCTCGTCAGGCAGTAACGGAAGGACGGCGCTGGGTGGTTGACATTGACCTTGCCAAATTCTTTGACCGTGTCAACCACGACATCCTCATGTCGCGAGTAGCCCGGAAAATCAAAGACAGGCGGGTACTGTACCTTATTCGCAGCTACCTGCAAGCCGGTCTGTTCGAGGGTGGCATCGTCACCCAACGAGTAGAAGGGACGCCACAGGGCGGGCCGTTATCGCCCTTGCTGTCCAATATCTTACTCGATGAACTGGACAAGGAACTGGAGAAACGGAACCATACCTTCAGCCGTTACGCCGATGACTGTGCGCCACGAACGCACCGAAGGGCGCAAGTCCAGAGTTGCGGTGCTGCACGAAAGATGAGGGGCGGCCCCTCGAAGCCGGCTTGCAGGAGCAGGCTTCAAACCACCGTAAGCTGCATT
>DUZX01000028.1 GCA_013349325.1 Desulfuromonadales bacterium | reverse complement strand
TTACTCGATTTGTCTCAATCCCCCTCGGGGGAATTCCTGCCGGTAACTTCAAAAAGTGACGTTTGCTGCGATAACAAGTGGCTCGTGTCTCAATCCCCCTCGGGGGAATTCCTGCCGGTAACAATATACGGACTCATACGTGCAACCCTTGTGGTGTCTCAATCCCCCTCGGGGGAATTCCTGCCGGTAACTCTGAGCCGTGGATGGCAGGTAAGCCGGGCATTCAGTGTCTCAATCCCCCTCGGGGGAATTCCTGCCGGTAACGCTGCTTAACCAAAGCTGACCAGACAGATAATTCACCGTCTCAATCCCCCTCGGGGGAATTCCTGCCGGTAACTGCAAAAAAAGCAGGTCTTTTTGCACTCAGCATACTGTCTCAATCCCCCTCGGGGGAATTCCTGCCGGTAACGGACGTATCAATGATAGCTCACTGTCTCACCACGATGTCTCAATCCCCCTCGGGGGAATTCCTGCCGGTAACATCAGGAATTTACGGTGGTTATTACCAGGCAGTCTCAATTTTATCTACGAGGAATTTATCCGCCAACTCAATACTACGGGCGATGCGAGGCCTTTTCGCCAAATATTTTCGCAAATCGATCTCATTTTCAAGAGAAAAACCTCTCAAATCATCAGGATTTTAGACTAAGTAGCTGTAAATACAGTATTCATATTTTCGCAAACCGTTGGACCATTTTGGAAATCAGGTCGATTCGCGTGAATTGACCAAAAACGACTGGTTGAGACCTGTTGCAACCGGCTGTAATATAACGATTAAAATCGAGCCGCGCAGAGTCATTACGGGACATTTTCGCAAATCGAATACACCAGAAAGCCGGTTTACGTCATTTGCGACTTTTTATGTGCCATGTACAATCTGCACCACGCAAAGGAAATTAATTGTAACCATTCAAAAATATTGATGATTGCCATAAAAAAGCCGATTTTAAAAATATTCGCAACTGTTTTAAAGCCGAAAAACTCCAACACGCAGTAATCACTAGAATATTTTTACAACCTCATGTTCGGTCGGCTGAAAACCATAACGCTCAACTTTATCAAGACACGTGGCGCAGAGCGGATAAACCAGGATACTGTCATCATCCTTTCTGATCTTCTTCAACTTTACTTTCAGTTTTGCCAGTTCCGTATCCGACAGAAAACATTCGAAGACACTCTTGTTGACGCGCTTGCCCCACGGCTGCAAAAGTTTGACGACGTTCCGCCGTTTCTTGTCGTCTTCAATATCGTACGCGATGACCACGTATTTTTTCATACCCTACCACTTCCCGATATACGGGGCATATCTGGTTGCCTCCCCGGTGAGGTATGCTGCCAGTGCTTTGGACTGATTGATAATTATTTCGTAGAAGCGCATCTCGACTCCGCGAAATTTTTCGGTTGTGTTGATCCGCTCCAGCACCCCTTCGATCAACTTGTTGCGTGTTTCCTGACATAATTGCCCTTTGTCCATCTTCAATTCCACGCGCTTGTTGATCATGGAGAAAACTACCCGATCCACCGCCTGGGCGCGAAACTCTTCGGTCAGATCAAAGATCAGCGTCGGTTTGCCGGATTGGGGTTTATGCAGGAAGCTGATGTGCGGATTCAACCCCGCTTTGAGTACCGCATTCCATATTTTTCCATACAATATGGCATAGCCGTAATTGAGCAGGCTGTTGACCATATCCTTTGCCCCCTGGCCGACGCGCCCTTCAAAGACGATGATTTCGTCCAGCAATGTTTTCGATATTTCCCAGTATGCCGCTGCCGCCCGCCCTTCAATGGAAAAGAGCTTACCCCGGACAATTTCGTGATCCTGATCAATGAGCCGATCTATTTCATCAACGTGTCCCTCCATCAGCGCCAGTTTTGCGGCAAACGTCTGCACAAACCCTTCGTCTACTGATTTGCGATATTTGTTGTAGTACTTGGCTAGATTCATCTGGTTGCGAATCTTGCCGTCGACAATCTGCTTGGCAATGGTTGTGGCACGGCCATCTCTCTGGGCTTCAAGCTGAGCCAGATGCAACGCAATGTCAGGGTGGTTAAAATGACTGATACGGGCGTAGGGCTGACCGCTGTATTCGACAAAGTCGATGGGAATTTTCTGCCGTGCGGCATACTGAATGACCGCGCCGGAAAGTGATGCCTTGCTGGTGGCAACGATTATATGCTTCAGATTATTGAGCGGAGCCTGATGCACAACCTGGCCGTTGACTTTGACGGTGATGCCCTTCTGGGTTTTTCCGAGAAAGGACCCCGGCCTGGTGACCACCAGTTCAAAGCCTTCCGCCTGCAGTTTCTGATATTCGCGTTTACGTTTTTTGACCGGATCTTTGATCGGTTCCGGCGCTGAAACTGCGGCAGGTGCAGTTCTGTCCTTGACGCAGGCGGCCAGTATGTCACGAATTTCTCCCTTTTTCCGGACGTTATAGCTGTCGGAAAGGAATGAAACCTGATTGAGGAGTGTTTCAATCTGCTCCTTGTTCTTGATTCTGCCGGCCTCATACTCCCGTTTGGCACAATCCCGCAGTGACTCCGCCAGCGACTGGTCAAGCTGCTCCAGCAGGTTCTGCGGCACCAGCCGGGCGTAATAATTCTGAATCCCTGCAATTTCCTCTGTGGTGTTGCGGGATCCCCGCATACAGTCCCGTGCTACGGCAGATTTCAGTTTGTCTTTCAGACGCGCCATTTTTGTTTCGCTTAACGACAGATCATTCCCCTGGAATGTAACACCAAGGAACTCGAAACCGGTGTTGACGTTTATTACCGTGCAGCCTTCGTTGAGGCGCAGTTTGAGACGATCCTGCAAAAACCTGGTCACATCGGCAAGCGCCTTTTTTGCGATTTCCTCCGTGTGGGAGAGAATGATGAAATCGTCGGCATAGCGTACCAGCCCGTATTTCTTTTCCACACAGAAATGGTCCATGGGGTTGAGGTAAAAATTTGACAGCAGCGGCGAGATGACGCCGCCCTGCGGGATCCCTTTGATGGAATCTTTCCATTTCAGATTGCCGGTGACGCGCCCCATCTGCAGCCAGACCTGGATGAGCCTGACGAAGTCGGGGGCACTGATTCGTCCGGTAAGCAGGCGCAGCAGCCGCTCATGCTCGATGTTGTCGAAATAACCGTCAATGTCGCATCTGGTCAGCCAGACCCGCTTCTCGTTGCGGATCATGTGGGCAACGCGCTTGATGGCCTTGCCGGTGCCTTTGCCGGCCCGATAGCCATAACTGACGTCCAGAAACATACGGTCGAGAATCGGCTCCAGAACGCCACGTGCGGACTGCTGGACTATTTTATCCCGTATGGACATAAGGCCGAGCGCACGACTGTCACCGTCTTTTTTGGGAATGTTTACTTGCTTGTACGGCTGCGGGACAAAGCGTCCGGACAGCAGTTCGTCCCGCAGTTTCTGCAGTTCCGGTTCAGCGCTATCGGCAAACGTATGGATGGTTTCTCCGTCGATTCCGCCGCTGCTCCCCTTGCGGCGAACCTCCTGCCAAGCCAGGCGCAGGTTGGCAGGTTCGGCGGTCTTGAGGTAGAGCGGATCGAAGACTGAGGATCGAGTGCCGGAGGGTGAAGTGGATAGACCGTCACAGGCAGGGGCAACTGCGGGAGGAGTCACGGGGGACTCCTCCCAGGGGGTGCTGGTGATATCAGGAGCGGTAGAGGTCGTCATCGTCCAGGGGCTATTTCAATTACCATATCATAGCTGAGTACTTTTTCCTTATTGTTGGTACTGACATACTGGAACTTGCGCCCCTCTGAAAGCGTTGCCATAGCACCGGCGATGCTGTTTGTTTTCTGCCCCCCTGTCACATCAAGCATGACATCGTGCGGCCCGAACGAATCAGTGGTGTCAAACTGCTCATACAGCTTGTCGAGATGATCATGCACCGTTTCGATATCCTCAAAATCGATACCGAGATTGTTCAGTTCGACAATCCTGATGCCACTGAAAAGCGCTGACATTATTTCTCTGAAACAAGCAAAATGCTGATGGCTGCCGCGCGAGCCTGATGAGGTAAAAACATGAACCTGCTCCAGACGTTCTGCGTGATGTTTGATTGCCAGATAGGGCATCTCCCAGGACGTCCCTGCAATCATGTCAGCAGAGACACCGCCGCTTCCTGATGCCTCATTGAATATCTGAATCTGTTTTTCAGATAGTGAACTCAGGAACAGAATAAGAACACGTGCTGACGGGGGAACTTCAGAAACGACGCGTACATGCTGTTTTTCTTTGATTTTATGCCTGATGACCAGTCCGAAAGCAGAGAATGTGAGTACCGAACCAAGCAGTTGCCATATTCCGGATGCCCGGTTGCCGCCTGGCAGGAGCAGGTTTGTTCCCGCATCCGGCAGCCAGCCGGCGCCAAGAAAAAAGAGCGCAACCATGAAAATGCCGAACAGGCTGAATTGCTGCATACCAAGAAACTGCTGTGCTACTTTTTTAACGGTTTCTGCGTGAATGCGCTGCTGAATCGGGTTATTCATATACGCCCCTTACTCATCACACGTGACGGTTATATGGATCATGAAACATACTTTTTGCGGATCAGACTTTCATCCGCTGGTTGACCTCATTCCATAACGCTTTCTTGTCTTCTTTGGCATCCTTTGCGTCACACCCCCAGCCCTTCAGTTTCTCACGGAGCTGTTTCAGGCCGTTTTTACTGAGTATGCCCATGTCAGCAGGTGCGGCAAGGTAATCAGCCCACCTGGCGATCGCCTTGATCCGCTCCAGTTCCACACCGGATTCGTTGGCTCCGGTTGCAGCCGGTTCGGCAGGGGGCCAGGGGAGACCGGCAGGCGCCAGCCATTCGGCAACTACCGTGTCACGGCCAACCTCCCAGCTGGATTTCCATTTTGTTCTGATCTGTAAAGCCAGTTCGTAGACAGGTTTGGATACTTTTTCGAGAGACTTGTCTGCACCAAGAATTTCGCTACTGAGTACATGTTGTTTGAAACCACCCCAATCAGATATTTTTTCTAACTGCAGAAGAGCTGCAGTCAGGGGGTCAGGTGCGGGTTTAATTTTTTTCTTTGCCTCTTTATCCGCTTTTGATCTGACGGGACGAGGCTTTAAATTCTTGAATAGTTCACTATCCGTTATCGGGGCGTTTGCAACATGTGTCGCAAGGCATGACAGGTTATTTTTTTCTTTGCTGAATTGATTGGTGGGTTCAAGGGTCATATGTTTTAACGTTTTGCCTGCGGCGTTTGCTACCTGTGCCATCCCTAAAAGCTGTACCATCTGATTTGTTTTTTCCCACTCTGCAGTGACCTGCTCAACCATAAGTTTTTCAAATTCCTTGTGCAAACCTTCGAGTTGAATCGGTTCTCCCAGGACACTCAGGAGATTCGATGTATTTTGGTTAATTGTGATTTTCACCTGGCCAAGACCAATCGATTTTCCCATGCCGAGACTATGGCAGAGGTCTTTGTTGCCTCCCCACTCCAGTGCCCACAGCAGCGCACCCAATTCCGCCGGTCTCAGGTTGTGAACCCGGATAGCAAAGTTAAATTCCGCCCCGGTGTTGAGCGGAATAAATTTAGTCGATACGCTTAGCTGGTTTTCAGCTGGTTTTACCTGAGAACCATCCTGAAACGGACGAGCCGGATAGCGCTTCCAGCCCCGTATGACTGCTGAACTGTCCTGGAGTGTTGTCAGAGATTTCGGTGAGTTTTTCTGCTCCAGATAGCTCGGATAATAGGTTGGTTTCGGGCCGCTCAGAATAGTGTGAAACGTATTACCCGGAGTGGCTTTACCCAAGTCGGCAATTGCCGGTGAAATGAAAACACGACCTTTGAGTCCTTCAGGATCAGACTCAAAACCGAACAGAGTCTCCGCCAGGTCAGGATCTTCGTGAAAATGATCTTCGCCGGTTTCTTTATCAACATGCCTGATGGCGTCATGAATGGTGTTGTCGTATGGCAGGCGATACATCAATGCCAAGCCGATAGATTGTGGACTGTTTGAACTGCCGTGATAAAAAACCGGGATGACACCCCGCTCCTTATGAAATTTCCAATCTTCACTCTCGGCATGAATGAATTCTACTTCGCGAATGAGGTTCGGGTTTACGGCAGTCCTTACGGTGCCGGTGGAATGAAAGATAAACTCCAGATGCTTTTTCCCTTTTTTCCCGTCGTTGGCCGAAGGCTGACCAGTAAATACAATCGTCCCGGTGGTTGCAGCAGTGTTACTGCCAAGATTCAACGCCTTGACTCCTGATGGAGTCTTTTCTCCCAGATCAAATTTTACATCCAGGCTTTTCGTCCAGGTCTTATATTTTGACAGGGCAATTTGTTCCAGTTTGATATCACGCGCCTGAGGATCATGTTTAATCAGTTCATTGTGATCGATACGCGCAAATTCGCAGGGCGCCAGGAACCAGGCTCTCGTTGCCTTGTCCAGAGTCAGCCATCCGGTTTTCGCTCCCCTCATCAGTTTCAGATACGGGTGTCCCTTTGACAGGTCTCTAAATGAGTATTTCCGGTTCTGAACCCGTTTCATCTTGCCGAAAGAGGCTATCTCGATAACATTGCGCAGCATACCTTTGAGGCTGGTTCCCGGAATTATGAAGTCACTGCCGACCCGGAAGAAGGAGTGGGCATCCGAATTCTCTTTGGATGGATCTTTATTTACGATGTCTTCCCTGTTCCAGTTACCGCCGTTACGGATATAGACGGGTGATTCCGTGGTCAATCTGCACTGAATCGTGCCGGAGATGCCGTCGGAGAACGGGATGTCGTGTGAGACCTGATCTGCCCAATCGGGGAAGAATATTTTTTTGGAAAGCGGGACGAAGTTGTAGGGCGCATATACCGGCATCAGTTAGTTCCTCCCTTGTCTGAAAATCCTGCAAACCGGCTGGCAAACGGCTCCATTGCGCCGGATCCACCTTTCTTCCAATACGTTTCGTAGGTGAGTAAAATATCTTTGTCTTGCGTTGAAATGAAGCTCTCCTCAACCATAAGTTGCTCTCCGCCATCGTATCGGGTCATTTCATACAGCTCCCAGCCGCTACTGCTCTGCCGGATATGCAGACTGGCGCTGCCGTTGGACAGTTCTCCGGACAGGATGGTCATATCTGCAAGCGGACCGTTGACTTGCGGCAGCAGGAGAATTTTGTCCGTGACGCATAGCCAGCCTGCACCGCCAAAGCTGCTGATGCGTGATTGAACCTGCCTCCAGTCAGCGGTTTCCGTTTTTTCTATCGAAAGAGTTGCCGCCTTTACCGGTGCAAGACCGGCTTTTCCGAGTATGTCATTAATGGTATGTATCAATGTGCACCTCCAATCCATGCGCCGTCGTCACTCCAAATCAGCTCTCCGCTAAAAAATCCATTGCCGCGGCCGGCTCCGGCACCTAGGGGAAGGCGCCCGGAAACAAGATCGTCCAGAGCTTTTTTCAGTGCGGTTCTTGCCTCGATGCTGATCTCTTTTGAATCGCAAACCACCAGTTCCAGTTTCATCCGGTTGCCTTTGTAGAGTGGCTGCTCGGAAAAGAGGATGCCGTCACGGGCACCACCGGTGAAGCGGTCTATTGAGACGTGGTTCACGATTTTCTGCACGTGTGTCGGAGAAATAAACAGATCACTGATCAGTATGCAGCCACGGCGTCCCTCATCACCCTCCTTGCACGAACCGAAGAGTTCTTTAACAGCCCCGTTTGCTTCACCGGTAACGGACTCCGGATCAGCTCCCCTGTCCGCAAAGACCCCCCGGGCCGCATTGTGGTAAAATGCCGTGCGGTGCGACAGCGCGCCTTTTACCGATGAGCCCGGCATGTAAAACTGTGTCGGGGCGACGGTTCCGTTGCCGTTGATATCCCAGACAATACGGGACTCATTAACCGGATTCATGTCGGCCTTGTCATCTCCTGCGCCCCCGCCAATCATCCAGAAGGCCTCCGGGGTGATGAACAGACTTGCCGACGGGGCAGACGAAACGGGTGTCGGCGTATAATCATCCCCGGTGATTTTTCTGGAGAGTTGGACCGGATACGCGCAGAACTTCTTAAAGTCTTCCGTATTGCGCAGATCAAAACGATTTGTGGTGACGGAAATAATTTTGAATGCACCGAATCCTCTCCGTGATTTTCCACCAATGCGGAATTCAGGCAGTGCCAGGATATTGAGCAGGTTCTCCCAGGCGGTTTCATCCTCTGCGGTGCCCTCAAGCATCAGTTCAAAGGTGAATCTGTTACCTGCAGCGACAACTTTTTCATCAAATTTGCCCGTATCGGCCGCAGTGCCGCGATCAGTAATCCGGACATGGTCTCTGGGCATGCTGTTCATGGAATGGCGTAGAACGGCATCGCTCCGCAGCTGCGCAAACGGCAGCCTTCCCTCAACGGGAACATCACTGCTGCCGTGTATGCAGCCGCAGGAAACGGACAGCCGTGAACCCGCGCCGTCAGCTTTTATTTGCCATCCAAACAGGCTGTCAACCGTGCCGGAATAGCGCTTTTCGAATTCGTGCCGCAATACGCCGGCCAGGGAACTGCCGGGCAGCAGCGGCAAACCGTTGGCATCGGCGACAAAACAGTCATCAGCGATAAAATCGCTGCCCCCCCCGATGATGAACGGAGTCGTAAATTCTATGGCCACACGGGCCAGATATCGAACATGGTTGTGCAGCATGCTATTTGCCCCCTTTCATCTGATTAAGTATTCGAGGCATCCGGTTACCCAGCAGCTGCAGCGCCTTGAGTGCGGAAGCATCATCGGTGTATCTGGCAAGCACAATGTTTTTCAGAAATCCGGCAAAGGAGATCCAGTCACCGTCATACCTGAATTCTTCGCTCCATTGCGCTTTTGAAACTCCATGAACGCAGAATCCTTCCGCGCCTTTGACCTCTGAAAACAACAGCTTCCCAATCTGTTCCTTTGTCCCCGAAATGGAGCGGATAGTTCCCCATTGTGAATTGCCCGGATAAGGCAGGCCCTCTTTTTCAAGTGCTATGATGGCATGTTTCAGTACTGCAGCCCATTTCTCAACCTGGGCAACAATATCTTTGTCGCCGTGTGCCGTTGATAACTTGCCTGCCAGCCAGTGGGTCAGTTCGGAGGTAAACGTGGCGCTGTGGCTTTTGCATAGGGCTGGAGCAAGCCGAAGTGTGTCGCCTGCGGCAAACGTGTCACCATTCAAAAAAACAGGATTCAGGAGAAGCCGGCCAAGTCCGTCCTGTCGATAGAGACCGGCTCCCAAAGAGAGCCGCTCGTTCAGCGCAGCTGTTTCTGCGGCACTGAATGACTGCCCGTCGGTTTTTGTAAAGGTGATGACGCTGCCTTTGGCGATCACTTGCCGTTCCAGATCATTTGCCCGTCGGGTGCCGTTAAACGGCGCATAGCTGCGGGTTCTGATAAATGATTTCTGCGTATCCAGAACAACGGACGACAAACCAAAGTGCGATCCGTCAGGGATGAGCGTCGGGGCGCCGGAATTATCATCACGCAGGGCAAGGTCAGAGAGACAGTACAGTGTTATTCGCTCTGATGTGACGGGCGTGGTTCCAATGGTAAATGTGTTTTCAGCAGCAGCGATTGTCGTCCGCCCGAATTCGGCGGTACGGGAGCGGCCGAGACGGATACCGCCAAGCAGAGCCGCACGGATTTTCTGAATCAGCAGTGGTTGTACCGCATCATCACAGGCAAGCTCGAACCACCAGCGACTGCCGGCTGACAGGTGTTCATAGCCAAAGAGCTGGGACTCGGCGGCACGCTTGCTTTTCCGGTCGACCGCCGTTTTCAGGCGATAGCCTTTTACAATGGCAGGGGAAAGACCGCAGAGGGTAAAATAACCATCACGCAGCTGCTTGGGTTGTTTCTCCTGATCCTCTTTTGTCATGCAGTAGTTGATCTGGTTAATGATGCCGGTGCTCAGACGCCCGTTTGAGCTGGGGCTTTCTCCCTTAAAGCAGTGCCAGGCAGCCGGTATGGGAATTGCCGGGACTCCGGTTTCTGTCAGAGGGTAGGCATTGCCAAAGCGGACCATGCCGCTGTGAAAAACGAGAAACGATTCTTCCGGAGAAAGATCGTTATACAATGTGGCGGCACAGGCTCCGAGCAGACAGGCGCCCGGCAGGTAATCCAGGCTGCTGTGTACTCCTGCCGTTGATGCCGACTCACTGATAACCGTATCCGAATCAAGCGTTGCCAGAAAAGTCATGGTTTGCATGGCGTTACCTCCACAGTGGCACGACCCATTCCGCGGGAACGGTGGGCACCCAGGCTGCGCAACAACGGGGCAGCCGTTATCAGCGCCTGCAGCCATTCATCCCCCTCTTCAGACGTTGAAACGGTTGCAGTCAGCTGCAGCGGTACGGCAACTTCTATTTTTCGCAGGCTCTTGTCCGATGCAATGCCGGTGCTCTCTATTTTTGTGGATGCAAGCTGGGCATACAGGCCGCAGAGTTGAAGTCTATTGGCTTCCTCCCCTGCCCACTCTTCCATTTCATTTCCCAGAGTTGCACTTTCAAAGGCAAGTGAGCCGGGCAAAGTTCCAAACCGGGTTGTTTGCGGCGGGTTGGTCGGGGTTGTGCCAAATAATTTTTCTGTAATACCTTCTGCAACCTGCCTGCAATCCTCGGCAACCTGAACCGCTTCCCTCAATAAACCCTTGACGGTTCTGCCGGGCAGATATGGCAGTCCTGCAGGTGACTTCACTACCAGAGCATCCAGATTGGAGCCTTCTCCCGAACCACTCCCGGCATGCCAGTAACTGTGAATGGTAAATTTGACCTTAGCGCTTGGCATTGTTCTCCCCCTTTTCAAAAACATCTCTCCGAAATATTCCTTTCATTTCATGGGCATCCCGCAAAGGAGTTGCACCGGTGCTGCTCCAGAGCGGATCGGTTGTTTCGCCGGTCAAGGCGGTCAGGGCATCTTTCAGCTTTGCAGCCTTTTCCTTGCCGGCAATCTGAAGTAACCTCTCGAACTCTGCAGCGGCCTGATTCAAATCCGCATACAGTGTCGAAATCCAGGTGCGTATCGTCCCGGAGGGGAAATCCGCCAAGACCCTGACCAATTCTACCATGTCACTATACCGGGGCAGCAGGTTGTCAGACAAACCAACGCTGTAGGGACCAAAGGAGAGGCTTTTGGCCGTTTCGCCATGCTGCACAGTCATTTCGTTTGCAACAACGGCTTCGTAATCGTCTGCCAGACTGTTTGTGACTTTATGAAAGGTGAATGAGGAGGGGACGTACCCATCTGCAGTACTCTTCTCTTTGGCAATTTTTTTGGTGTAGCTGCACAGTGATTCGGCAAGTTCATAACCCTGGGAAAACGGGAACGAGCTTTTAACAAGGGTTATGCCAGCGCATGCGGTCAGTTTACCGGGCAGACCCGACACGTTGAACGCTCCAAGATATTTGCTGACTGCGGCGGCAGAGCATATTTCGAACTGTTCCAGGAACTGAACCGTGAATTCAAATGCCATGTCGGCACGGATGATTATGGTCAGGTCGTCACCGCCCAACACAATGGGGCGGGCTGCAAAAAACTCCGCCTTTCGCTCTGCAAAATCTTTATCAATGACCAGATTAAACGCCCGTTTTACCGCTTCGACTGTTGACTCTTCTATGGCATTTGAAAAGCCGCGGTAGATATCAGCAGCTTTGTCCCGGTGTTTTTCAAGATACTGGCCCAGAGCAATCAGGCTCTTTCCCAGATCATTGCCATCGGCGTGGATGATGGCGATATAGCTTTGCTGGTCACCGGCAATATCCTCCATAGTGCCCGGCCATAATTTTTTCTGTGCCTCCGCCCCGGTAATCTTGCCGACGAGCGAGGCATTGTCGGTGTAATGTCGTTTTCTGATGCTTTGGCGGTCAAGATAGCTGTCACGCTCGTCATAAGCAACCGCAGCCAGACCGGTTCGGGGATTTCTTTCCACCAGGGGACTGATCTCCGGCAGTGAGACACTGACAAGATTACGTGCATACCGCAACTGATCAGCGCTGACCTTGATCGCTGCGGGCAGACCCCCGTCATGAATCTCTTGCAGCGACTGTATCACCTGAAGACCGGGTGCAAAACGTGCCACCAGGAACGGCCAGGCACTGAACAGCAGTTCTGCATCCTGCTTTTCGGCAAAGCTGATTCGTGCCCATCCGGCAGCTTTTGCTATGATGTCGCAGCGGTTGGCGACGTTCATACTTTTCAGAGCAGCTGGCAGATAGCTGTCGCACAGCTGATTTATCAATTCGCTGCCACCGACCATGTCTTTCAGCTTGTCGCTGCGCATGATGTACTTCTGAATTTCCTTTGATTCAAACGAATAGAGCCACGCCACGTAAACCTCCTATAGTGAGAATGCTTGCTAATGAATCCATATGATGTAGCCTCCAAATCCGAATGTCGTTGATTTTCCCACATGCAGCAGTTCCCCGGCGCGCAGATACGGGACAAACGGGGTCAGTTCTCCCGTATAGGTGATGCCCCCCAGCAGTCCGCCGGTCTTGATGCGCGATTGCTGGCGGTTGGATATCCGCTCCATGCCCTGCCACCGCATGTCTGCATTTTTTATTTTAATGCGCCCTGCCTGTTCCAGAAGTTGATCGATCTGCAGAGTCTCCGCCTCACCGCCGCCATGCAGATACTGAAGCAGCGTAATCCGCCGGAGCAGGTTTTCGAACAGAAAGTCGAAACGGGGCGGTTCCGTCAGTATTGTACCCCGCTCTTCCAGGAGAAGCGGGGTATGGAACGTGACGGTAAGCTCCGTCACCTTACGCTCCATTTGCTGGAGCAGGGAAATGTTCCGTGCCGGAACGGCCGTGCCGCTGAATGCGCCGTTGCGATATATAATTTGTTCTTGAGCTTCATCTCCTGCGGCGATCACGCGGTCGAGCAGGAACCTCCCCGTGCCGTTGCGCATGCCGCGTCTGCCGATCTCCTCGAACGTCATGATCACCTGATGGATGCAGTCGTTGGCCCTGCCGATCATGACAAATTCAAAGCTCATGGTGTCATAGCGCCGGAACTGCCGTTTGTCTCCCCGAGGCGGATGAATAATGTACGGCCGGGGAAAGCTGCTGAAGCGTCTGAAGCCATCAACCCCGTCGGCCGGAGACGTTTCGAACAGATAGGCATAGGTGCAGGTGTGCCTGAAGGGGCAGGCAGGGCATGCATCTCCCGGAATGACACAGGCCAGTTCATGAAGCACCGTGCCGAACATACCCCGAAAAGCAAAGCCCTTGTAAGGAGGGAGCACGATTTCATCGGTTACCGTCAGATCGAAGCGGAACAGGCCGACAGAAAGGGGAGCATCAGTCATATGGTACGGGATTCCTCAAAACGGCGAATGGTCATAAATGACCACATCGCCGGTGACGGGAGAGTTATACTGCAGTTTGACAACTTTGCCGTGCAGGGCATGGGACACATACAAGTAGAGCCAGATCGGCCCCTGCCCGGTCAGGGTCACGATGTTGCCGTTGCCCGCCAGCGCTTGCGCCTTTTTGGCATACTGCGGCAGGTCGGCCAGTTTGGCGGTGCCGGTGTCTGCATAGAGGGACGAAATATCTAGTGATATGGCTTCAGTCATGGTTTACAGCCCTCGGACTTTCTCCTTGATCCAGGAAGAAAAGGTGTTGATGTCAGCAGGAAGAATAACTTCTGTCTGGCATTGGCGCGCCCGCCGGATAATGTGGTCTTTGATGGTTTTTTTGCGCATATCGACCATCTGGGATACCGCTGTGCTGACCAGAAATCCTTTGACACGCAGGCCGAAACTGTCCTGGAGTGCGGCGATTTTGTAGAGGATGTCGGCATCCTTGTCGGATTTTTGTTTGAGACTCTTGCATTCTACGAGGTAGAGGGCGTTGTCCTTGGTGAACATGACGTCGAATTCGTTTGGGTTGCCGTTTTTGTCGATTAGTTCTACCCCGGTGACGCAGTCATCCACACCAAGGCGGGAGAGTGCTTCATAACAGTAATCCGACAGCCAATCACCGGTCATGAATCCGACTTCAAGCCTGTTGAGACGCCGGGCGATTCTGTTTTCATCCATGCCGAATTTTCTGAGCAGCTCCCGTTCAGCGTCATTTCTCGTTTCATAGGTCATGGCAAAATCAATATGAGCCCTGTTGCGGGCATTATCTTTATTGAGGTGATAGGCAAATGCGCAGAGGAGGTTCTCCACCTCCGAATAGTTTTCGACAATCCACCCGCTCAGGTCACGTCCCCGACGGGCACGCTCCTTGAGAACCTCTGCTTCCTGCATGTTGCTGATGCGGACACCATATGCAGTGATGTAGGAACGGACATCAAGACGGAGCGCCAGCGGCTGCACCGGCTCGGTTTCAGGACTCTCGTCGATTTCAATGAATTCGTTACGCGGGATCGGGGTATACATCAAGCGTGCCGCACCGCCCCTGAATACACTGAATGCCGCCAGTGACATAACTTTGGTGCCGCAGGTCAGATTGACGGAAACAGCGTCCCCCCTGAATTGCGCCGCAATCTTTTTCAGTTTTTGTTCACATGAGTCGAAAGAATCCTGGTTTACCGTTTCAACCTGATATCCCGTGCCGTAATCGAGACCGTTAAGGCGAAGACAGTCGAGGATCGCCGCTACTGTTTTTTTCTCTTCCATGCGGGCGGTGCTGATAAAAACCAGCAGATCCGGTTTGACTTCATGGATCGCCAGAATATTGGGGATAGTCTGCTCGGAGACAAGACATACATGGACATGCTTCATAAGACTCAACCTCTCCCTGCTGTAATGGATATATTGTTTTTTTCGATCCGGACACCGTAACGGCTGCTGGCGTACGCCCGTTTACATTGGACAGCGATGCAATTGACGACAAGCGGATCGATAAGATGCTCGCGCAGGCTGCTGTTCACCTTGCTGATATGTTGACGCAACGCCGGTACATCGAAGCCATCGGGCCATTTTTCCCGCAAATCAAGAGCCTTGTCTCGATTGCCGTAGATTGCGGTATAATCGTCGGCCATTTTTTCCAATGACTGCTTTGTTGCCAGTTCCGCCAGAACGAGGTGACAGGCAGTGCAGTCGGAGCAGTACGGACGCTCCGGGTATTTGCAATAATCCGTTTTCTGGCGCAGAAATGCGGCATACAGCATCAACTGAACCGGTATCAGGTCAAGCTGGATGTTGCCCACTGTTACAGTGCGCTCTGACAGGTTCAGTCTGACAGTCGGCTGCAGGGTTGCCGTATCGATGGAGCTCTGCCCTTCCGCCACCATTTCCGAAAGCTGAGTGCCGCTGAACGATACACGACCGCCAAAACGGAGGAATGGCAGTTCGGCAAGGGAGATAACCGCATCGGCAGTGTTGAGAGTGACAGTTCCGCCATCAGCCGCTCTGCCCCGAATTTCAACCGGCACAGCAGGGATGTAAAAGAACGCTGGGTTGGCTTCAAATTCGGGAGAAACCAGCGCATGATAGAGACGGTCCTGAGCCCGTCCGAAAAGCTGCAGAGCGGATCCGAGATAAAAGGACATGGTTTTCCGGCCGCCGGCGATGGAACAATGAAGGCGGGTGTCAGCCATAGCGGTCAGTGACCGCACTAATGAGGTTATCAGGTCCCCGATAAGTTCGTTTTCCCGGTCGCTTCTGATGTCTTCCAGGAGTGTCCCGTCATCCGATGCGGGGATATGGAAGAACAGGCGGTTTTCCGGGATGGACGGCAGCGACAGTTCAACGCACATCTGCTGAAGAATGCCACCTTTCAGAAGTGTCTCATAAATTTTTCGGCGGCCCGGAAGTGTTGTGACGATATGGATTTCTGCGGCAAATACGGGAGGAACTTGATTTGCAAGCGCCTGAATCGTCTCGGTAATAATCTGCGGAGTCGAGCCGGCGACAAAAACAAGAATCTCGCGAAGTGGCTTGTGCGGCATAAGTTTCTCCTTCAGGGGCGCGAGATTTCGCTTTATACCGCAGGCCCCGGCACATGTGCAAGATATAATTATAGAAATCTGTTATTCATTGTCGAATGAACGGGACGGACTGTCATCCTGATGAAAGAGATTCCCCTCCATCCAGCTGTAGGTCGGGTCAGTGAAGTAATCAGGTGCTGTTGTGTACATGTTTTCATCATCCTCTGCTTCAGAGTTACATGTGTCTCCCGGCGTGTGTCTGCAGTCCAAATCGACCGGAAACCGAGTGGAATCACTGTTGTGGTTGTCAGAAACAACTCGCGCCGCTGCAAGTTTTACTGCTACTATGAGCAATGTCGGCACACCGGTAACAAGAATCGCAGTTAATAGCAAATCCATATGGCCCCCTCTTTAAGCGCGGTACCCCTTATTCTCTATTCCACTACAGCTGCTACAAGAGTGTTATAACAGCTGCACGGGAAATTATGTCAGCGGCAACCTTTCGGCAACGTTTCATATTTCGACGGCAAGCTTCTCCCGTCTTTTAAAACGAAAATCGCTTTTCTGGAGGCCGATTCCGGATACATTCTCATAACCGATTCACCGTTTGAACATTTGAACCAATAAAAGCTCTCTGGGATCCGTCTCATCCACAATCCCCTTGCGCCGGCAACAATAATCTTGTAATGCTCGATCGTAATAATCGTGTAACAACAAGGCAACTATGAAGGCCAGCCCGGCCCAACAACATCTGGCAGATGCCCTGACTGTCCTGAAAAAACTGCAGGACAACGGGAAGAGTGTCATCAAGTCAACTGAACTCAAAAGGGTTCAGCTGACCTCTCTTGTGAGAAACGGATTCCTGAAACAGATCCTCAAGGGTTGGTATATGCCGTCCCGCCCCGATGAACAGGTGGGCGACAGCACCTCCTGGTTTGCCGCCATGCGTGAGTTTATCGCCGGTTACTGTTCAGAACGATTCGGTGATAACTGGCATGTTTCACCCGACCTGTCCCTGTCTCTCCATGCCGGCAGTACGCTGTTGCCGAAACAGGTCACGATCCACTCCCCCCTGGCAAAGAACGGAACGCTCTCTCTGCCAAACGATTGCAGCCTCTTTGACTATAAAGTTGCGGAATCCATGCCTGCGGACAAAGTGACGATGATCGGTTCTCTTCGCGTTCTTATGCCTGAAACCGCCCTGCTCAAGGCTCCCCCCTCCTTTTACCGGAACCATTCCCGTGATGCGCAGATTGTGCTATCCGGGGTCAGGGATGTATCTACGCTTCTGCGGGAACTTTTGGAAGGTAGGCACAGTACCATCGCCGGCAGACTTGCCGGAGCGCTGCGGGCTGTGGGGCAAACGGAACATGCCGACCAGATATTGGCAACCATGCGTTCTGCTGGTTACATGGTCGCGGAATCCAATCCATTCGCGGAACTTCTGCCAATGAGTCTGCTGACGCGTAATGACTCCCGCCATGCCCTGCGGATACGTCTGATGTGGCATGAGATGCGCCAGTCGGTTCTTGAACTGTTTCCGCAGGAACCGGAGATGCCAGAAGATATCGAGCTCTTCATGTCCCGCATAGAAGAACAGTATCAACTGGATGCCTACCACTCTCTCTCCATAGAAGGATACCGGGTAACCGATGAACTGATCAGGCGTGTATCCCGTGGTGACTGGAACCCGGAAAAGAGCCGGGAAGATTCCGAGTCGCGCAATGCCATGGCTGCCCGCGGTTACTGGCTGACCCACAATGAAGTGATGGCCACGATCCGCAGGATATTTTCAGGTACGAACCCAGGCACGGCATTCCGTTCAGACCATGCCGCCTGGTATCGCAGCCTGTTTTTGCCCAGTGTGGATGCCGGCATTCTATCAGCTGTCGACCTAGCGGGATACCGCAATGCACAGGTTTATATTCGCAACGCAGCCCATGTGCCCCCCTCGAGGGAAGCCGTGCGTGAAATGATGCCGGAGCTATGTGATCTGCTCGAAGCGGAGCGATCTTCAACAGTCAGGGGGGTGCTGGGGCACTTCATCTTTGTCTATATTCACCCCTACATGGATGGCAACGGCAGGATCGGTCGATTCTTGATGAATGCCATGCTCGCTTCGGGCGGATTCAGTTGGACTATCATTCCGGTGGAACGGCGCCGGGAATATATGGAAGCCCTGGATGCCGCTTCATACGGTGGCGATATACGACCATTTGCCGCTTTCGTCCGTTCGTGCCTGTTTGGGTCTCCTCCATGATTCTGGCCTCTTCACGATTAGCGGCAATGAAATGCCCGCGTATGGTGTCCACTATTGAGAGCCTGCTTCACTTGAGGAGTATGACATGAAAGAAATACTGGAAGAACACTGGCATCATTTGCCGGAAGTGGAGGTTGTCGAGTTCCTTGAGACAGCTCTGGACAAGGGGCTGGATACCTTTGAGGTGGTGCACCGGCAGACACAATTCGGCCCGAATTCGATCACCCAGAAAAAAGGCACCAGTCCACTGGTCCTGTTTCTGCTGCAGTTTCACCAACCGCTGGTCTATATACTGCTGGCCGCCGCTGTTGTCACCAGCTTTCTCAGGGAATGGGTAGATGCCGGGGTTATTTTCGGGGTGGTTCTGGTCAATGCCGTCATCGGCTTCATCCAGGAGGCCAAGGCGGTCAAGGCCATTGAAGCCCTGTCCCAATCGCTGACTACTACGGCAACGGTCATCCGGGGCGGTGAGCGCCGGCAGATTCCGGCAACGGAATTGGTACCGGGCGATATTGTCCTGCTTCAGTCCGGCGACAAAGTCCCGGCCGATCTGCGGCTGCTCGCAACCCGTGAAATGCAGATCGATGAATCGACCCTTACCGGGGAATCGGTGCCGGTGCAGAAGCAGAGCGGCATCCTTCCACACGACACGCTGCTGGCGGACCGCCTGAACATGGCCTACTCCTCGACGCTGGTCACGTACGGCATTGCCACCGGGGTGGTGGTGGCGACCGGGAACAGCACCGAAATCGGGCGGATCAACGAATTGATCGCTTCCGCTGACATCCTGGCTACCCCGCTCACCAAAAAGATCGCCAAATTCAGCGGCCTGCTGCTGTACGTTATTCTCGGCCTGGCCGCGATTACCTTTGTCGTCGGAATAGTGCGGGGCGAATCGTGGCTGGAGATGTTCATGGCAGTTGTTGCCTTGGCGGTGGGGGCAATACCCGAAGGTCTGCCTGCGGCGGTTACGATCACGCTGGCCATCGGTGTCGCCAAAATGGCCAGGCGCAATGCGATTATCCGCAAGCTCCCGGCTGTGGAAACGCTGGGGAGTACAGCTATGGGGTAATTCCCCAAGATTTCGAAGCATTACTCAAACAGGCTGATGCCTTGATGTACGAGGTTAAGCGCGGCGGTCGCGACCGCATTCTCCTGCGCCAATATTGAGTTGTGGTCATGACATGGCGAGATTGCTTGAGAATCTGGATTCAAGGTGAGAACCTACATGAAAATACTACTTGCTATAGATGATTCCCAAGCCAGTAGATCTGCAGTTGATGAAGTATGCCGACGGCCTTGGCCAGCGGAAACCGAGGTGCGCCTATTGTCCGTGCCCTCCAGAATAGAAATGATGATACTACGTGAAAATGCAAGTCCGTCAATGACTGACAAAATTGGCAAGCTTTCCGATAGCCATTCTCTCGGATTCGTCAAAGATGCCGCAACTATACTCGAAAATCGTGCGCCTAATTTGCGGGTCATGCCCATGCTCCTGGGAGGGCGTAACGCCAACGAGGTAATATTGCGTGAGGCGGAGCGTTGGAACGCTGATCTGATCGTCGTTGGGTCTCATGGATACGGACCCATTAGACGTTTTCTGTTCGGGTCGGTTTCCGCAGCGGTCGCTCTTAATGCAAAATGTTCGGTGGAAATTGTGAGAAATAATTTAGAGAAATTGAGTGCGTGATGATCGGGGCAACCGGTGGGCAGGGCATCTCGTTTGTCAGCCCCGGACAGGAAATCAAGGAGTAAGCCGGTGCATTTTTGATGAAGGGATAGCGGCACATGGAATATGAAGTCCTTAAAGAGATTGTGATCCTTCTGTCTCGCACTGGTAACGGTGGTGACACCGAGGCGACTATGCTGCTGCCATGCACTGAGTTCGATACAGTGGGGATTCGCTAATGGCCCAGACTGAACTGCTCATGCTAGCCGGATCATTCCTGCTTCTCCTCGGTATCCTGGCGAGCAAGATCTCCAGCCGACTCGGAATCCCGGCGCTGGTCCTATTCCTTGCTGTCGGTATGCTGGCTGGTTCCGAAGGGCCGGGAGGAATCCACTTCGACGATCCGCGCCTGGTGCAGACGGTAGGAGTTTTCGCCCTGGCTTACATACTTTTCGCCGGCGGACTGGACACTAACTGGCGCAGCGTTCGGCCGGTGCTTCGCGAAGGAATGGCTCTCTCCACCCTGGGTGTGGCGATCACCGCCCTGCTCGTCGGCTGGTTCGTCCATGCCACTCTCGACTTTTCCTGGCGGGAAGGGCTGCTGCTGGGTGCCATCGTCTCTTCAACGGATGCTGCCGCCGTCTTTGCGGTGCTTCGTTCGCGCGGTGTCAATCTGCGGGGCAACCTGAAGCCGTTGCTGGAACTTGAGTCGGGGAGCAATGACCCCATGGCGGTCTTCCTTACTCTCGGCATGGTCATGCTGCTGACCGAACCGACCGCCTCCGTGCTCTCCCTGGCACCGATGGTTATCTGGCAGATGGCTGCCGGCGCCGCCTTTGGCTACCTGTCCGGCAAGGGGGCAGTTATCCTCGTCAACCGGCTGCGCTTGGACTACGAAGGGCTTTACTCAGTCTTGACCCTGACTCTCGTTCCCTTTATTTACGGCCTCGCCAGTTTGGCAAAAGCCAACGGCTTCCTGGCCGTGTATCTGGCCGGCATGGTGATGGGCAACAGCGCGTTTGTCCAAAAAAAGAGCCTGCTCCGTTTTCACGACGGGCTGGCCTGGCTGATGCAGATCGCCATGTTCCTCGTGCTGGGACTGCAGGTGTTCCCCTCCCACCTGCTGCCGGTGGTGACCATCGGTCTGGCGGTTGCAGCCTTCCTGATGCTGATCGCCAGACCGGCCAGCGTCTTCGTCGCGCTTTCTCTCTCCCGGCTTTCCCTACAGGAGAAAGGTCTGATCTCCTGGGTCGGGCTTCGGGGAGCGGTTCCCATTGTCCTTGCCACCTTTCCGTTACTGGCGGATATCGGCAAGGCAGAAACAATCTTCAACATGGTCTTTTTTATCGTCCTCACCTCGGCACTGCTCCAGGGGTCGTCCATCCCGCTGGTGGCCCGCTGGCTGAAACTCGAAGCAGTTCCGCACGGAGCCGAGCCGGCCTCGTTGTCCACAGGCGAACCGGAGGTGCCTGGCACCCTGTACGTCGTGTCTGTATCGCCGGATTCTGCTGTGGTGGGCAGACAGCTGGTGGACCTTGGCCTTCCAGCAGGAGTCCTGGTCGTCTATATCCAGCGTGGGAACGAATATCTGGTGCCGGGGGGGAGTTCGGTGGTCAGCGTTGGCGACCGTCTGCATCTGCTGGTCGACAGCGTGTCACTTGTCGAGGTTGAACGGTGCCTTGCCGCAGAGTGCTGTCCAGTTCGCATCGACGAATGAATCTATGACGACATATTGCGTAAACTTGGTGTTAGAGATGAACAGATCGATCGCAAGCTAAAGCTGGTTGGAACCGATTGGATGATTCAACATCTGTGACGTATTCAGTTTAACGAGTCATGATTTCTGTGCATCAAATATGAAAGGATGGTGCCGTAATGAGAATTCTTCTTGCTGTGGATGGGTCGCCTGGTAGTGAAGCTGCTGTTGAGGAAGTGTGTCGTCGACCTTGGCCTCCTGAGAGCGAAGTCAGAGTAGTGACTGTGCTGACTCCCATAGATTATATTCTGATGCAAGAGGCAGCGCATAGCCCTGTGAACTTCGACGATATTTTGGAACAACAAGGGATGGAAGCGGCAAAGCGTCTAAGTGAAATCGCAGATGACCTGGCTCAACGTGCCCCCGGCCTTCATGTTACCCCCAGATTACTGGAAGGGTTGCCGAAAGAAGCCATAGTCGACGAAGCGGAACAGTGGAGTGCCGATTTGATAGTTATCGGCTCAAATGGCTATGGTTCAATCAAGCGATTCGTGCTTGGCTCGGTATCATTGGCCGTCGCTCTCTATGCACCCTGCTCTGTCGAGATAGTACGTCAGCTGCCTATTCAAAGTGGATCTGATTTGTCATCTCTTGACAGCAATAGTCCCTCGCAATAAACGGGAGTTGCACAACGGCAACTCAAAGACCCTGACTCCAGTAAATTTAACAAATTCCTAGAAAAGGAGCGAACTATGCGATACCTGTCACGAATATCGTTCTCAACGTCAATGTTATTTCTTTTGCTTTTATTGCTGACAACCCCGAATGCAAGTTGGCCGGCATCATCCGAGGTCAGGCTATCAAAAGGGCAGACCGTCTACGTGCCTGCCTACTCCAATGTATTTACCGGTCCCAGAAAACTGCCGTTTCAATTGGCCACGACGCTGAGCATCAGGAACACAGACCTGTCGGCCTCATTTCAGATCACTGCCATTGACTATTACGACACAGGCGGCAAACTGGTTCGCCGCTACCTTGAAAAACCACAGATCCTTGGTCCATTGGCTTCATCTTTCGTTCATATAGAGGAGAAAGACACCAGCGGCGGGTTCGGTGCCAACTTCATTGTCAAATGGAACTCAGACAGGATGATTAACAGCCCCATCGTCGAGTGCGTCATGATCGGGGCAACCGGTGGGCAGGGCATCTCGTTTGTCAGCCCCGGACAGGAAATCAAGGAGTAAGCCGGAAATTTTTGAAGAAGGGATAGCAGCACATGGAATATGAAGTTCTGAAAGATATTGAGATCCTGTTTTGTCTTGCCCTGGTGATGGTCGTGCTGTTCCGGAAACTCATGTTTCCATCGATCATTGGGTTTCTGGTAACAGGTATACTGGCCGGCCCCCATGCCCTCGCAGTCATCAAAAATTCTCATGACGTAGAGAAAATGGCCGAGATCGGCGTGGTTCTGCTGCTCTTCACCATTGGGATCGAACTGTCACTCAAGGAATTGATGAGAATCAAGCATCTACTCCTCTGGGGAGGCGGTCTGCAGGTAGGGGTCACGATTCTGGCCGTTCTGACTGCAGGACCATTATTAGGCTATCAGGTCCGGGAAGCGGCGTTTTTCGGTTTTCTGGTCGCTCTCTCTAGCACGGCTATCGTCATCAAGCTGCTGATCGATTCCGGACAGGCGGACTCGCCACACGGCAGGATGGCCATGGGCATCCTGATTTTCCAGGATCTCTGCATCGTGCCGATGGTACTCTTCACTCCGCTACTGGCAGGAAACGCCGGGGGCGTGCAGGGGTTGCTGACCGTCCTTGCCAAGGCTGCTATTGTCGTACTCGCCGCTCACTACGGAGCACGCTTCCTGGTCCCCTGGATATTCAGGCAGGTTGTCAAGACGCGCAGCCGGGAACTGTTTATTCTCAGCATCATCGTCATCGGACTGGGCACCGCCTGGTTCACCTCCCTGGCCGGACTCTCGCTGGCGCTGGGAGCCTTTATCGCCGGTCTCGCAATTTCAGAATCGGAATACAGCCACCAGGCGCTGAGTGACATCATCCCGTTCCGGGAAGCATTCATGAGTCTGTTCTTCATCTCGGTGGGGATGCTGCTCGACCCGGCCATCCTGCTGAAGTATCCCCTGGAGATCGGCCTGTTGGTGGCTGCCATCATTATCATCAAGACACTGGTCACCACCGGAGCCGCCCTGTCACTGGGCGTCCCCATGCGCATCGCCATCATCACGGCGCTGTGTCTGGCCCAGATCGGCGAATTTTCCTTTGTCCTATCCCAGGTGGGTATCAAAGCCGGGCTGCTCTCACAGGAGCTCTACCAGATATTCCTGGCGGCATCCATAGCGACCATGGGGCTCACGCCGGCATTCATCAAGTTCTCACCTCCGCTAGCGGATTATGTGGTCGGATTGCTTCCGCATGCCTGGACAAAAGGAAGGGGTGTGCTCGCCCGGCATGAAAAACCGATTGATCTGAGCGACCATATGATCATTGTCGGTTATGGCGTAAATGGAAAGAACCTGGCCCGGGTACTCAAAAAAATGAATGTTCCCTATGTCGTCATCGAAACCAACCCGTACACCGTGAAAAAGGAATTGAAAAAAGGCCATCATATTATTTTCGGTGACGCATCAAAAACTGAGATACTCAATCACGCCCTCATTGAAAAAGCACGGGGCATGGTCATTGCCATATCGGATGCCGCCGCCAGCAGACGGGTTGCTGCGCTTGCCCGGCAGATCAATCCTGCAATTCACATCATTGTCAGGACCCGTTATATCCTTGAAGTAGAACCGCTCTACAAATTGGGAGTTAACGAGGTGGTACCAGAGGAATTTGAGACTTCGGTGGAGATCCTCTCGCGGGTATTGCGTAACTATCTGGTCCCGCACGATGACATTGAACGCTGTATCACTGAAATCCGCAGCGACGGCTACGAGATGTTCCGAACCATGAGCCGACGCCACAGCCATGCAGTAGGGATCAGCGGCTATCTATCCGGAGCCGAACTGGCGACATTCCGGGTTCAGCAGGGTTCAATTCTGGAAGGGCAGAGCCTGAGTCAGGGCACAATCAGGAACCGGTCTGGTGCTACGGTTATGGTGATAAAGCGGGGTGAGGAGATTGTGCCCAATCCTGATCCATTCTGGGAGCTTCAGGAGGGTGACATCGTGCTTCTGTTGGGGTCTTCAGAGCAGTTGTCTGCGGCGGGAAAACAGTTTCTTCCGGACATTGGCTGAACCATCTGAATACAGCGGTGCTTAGCGCATTGAATTTTCATCGTCTCAATTGCAGATCAATGGCCTGCGCACTGACAAGGAATTTTTGTGGAAACAATAGCATTCGAAATAGTAGTTATCTTCCTTCTGATTCTTGCCAACGGTTTTTTTGCTGGCTCTGAACTCGCTATCATCTCGGCCCGTAAAAGCACAATCGCCAAGCTGGTTGCAGACGGAAATTCCAATGCCCGGGTTGTAGAAAAGCTGCAGAACGATCCGCACCGCTTTCTGGCAACCGTGCAGATCGGCGTCACGGTAGTTGGTTCACTAGCATCGGCCGTAGGGGGCGCAACGGCGGTAGAGTATTTCAAGCCGATTTTGAAGGCTTTCCCGAATGAGACCATCAGCAACGCAGCCGAGCCAATAGCGATTGCGCTGGTTGTTGCTCTGGTCTCCTATTTTTCCCTGATTCTGGGTGAACTTGCCCCTAAGACCATCGCACTTCAGTTCGCCGACCGCATGTCC
This sequence comes from Desulfuromonadales bacterium, assembly GCA_013349325.1. Classification (GTDB taxonomy): domain Bacteria; phylum Desulfobacterota; class Desulfuromonadia; order Geobacterales; family Pseudopelobacteraceae; genus JACRCG01. Next base: position 22,487 of record DUZX01000028.1, on the reverse strand, counting down.
CTGATGGTTGCCAAACCGATCAATGCCCTGGCGACCATCGGTGGCCTGGCGGTGAAAATCCTCACACTCTCTAACCGTTTGGTACTGGCGCTGTTTGGGGTCAAACCCACCAGCGGTCAGGAATTCGTTACGCGGGAAGAGGTGCTGCATGCTGTTGCCGAGGGAGGGGAAACCGGGGCCCTGACCGAGCACGAACACAAGGTAATTGAAAACATGCTGGACTTCAGCCATACGAAGGTCAGCGAAATAATGGTGCCACGCCTCAAGATGGTTGCTCTGGACATGGACCTGCCACGAGAAGATCAGTTGGAGATTATCCGGGAAAACATGTACACCCGTTATCCGGTATACCGGAAAGATCGCGAAAACATTGTCGGCTTCATCCACAGCAAGGACCTGTTTCTGCATCCCCGTCTCGGCGACCCGGGGTTTACCCTGGAGGAGATAGTCAGAGCTCCCCTGTATGTACCGGAAACCAAGCATGCCAATGAGCTGCTCCGCGAAATGCAGCGCAAACGGGTTCAGATTGCGTTTGTTGTGGACGAATACGGTGGCATCAGCGGACTGGTAACAACGGAGGACCTGCTGGAGGAACTGGTTGGAGAAATCGAAGATGAACATGACGCAGGCGAATCGCGCCGGGCTGAGCGACTTTCAGACGGCTCCCTGATGATTGATGCCCTGATGTCGCTCAATGATCTGGAAGAACTGCTCGATGTAAAGTTCGAGGAAGGACTCCCGTATGATACCATTGCCGGCCTGGTCCTTGCGAAACTGGGTAGATTCCCTAAACAGGGGGAGAAGGTTGAATGGGAAGCGTTTGACCTTCTTTGTGAGGAAGTCTCGGCAACTTCGATTGTCAAAATACGAATCGTAAGCAAGGACGGAAGCGCTTTATAATACCCGTTCCACAAGAACTGCTAACCGATTGAAGACTTCTTTTACCTTGTTGATAAAACCTCTGTCTTTCGGGGAGTCGGCAGTTTCAGTATCTTCCGGATCAGGAGACCAGACCTGCGTTACCGTGTTTACCGCAACATTCTTCCGGTAACTCAACTCATCATATTGATCGGTTACTCCGCAGCAGGTAGCCCTTTGCCACTCACGTTCATTCATAGACTTCCACTTGGTTTTGAATTCAGTACGCGTCAGACGGTCACCAAAGTTCATTTCACTGACGTCGATAGAATGAGCAGTTCCATTTTGATCCCGATAGACCTTTTCAACATACGCAACGTGCCAGTAGTTGCTGAAATTGAATATGGCAACGTCACCTTCTGATATTTCTGTAACCGGTTTATTTTTCAGGGCTGCGATTTCTGTCGTGTTTTGGGGGATTGGAAAAACAGCGATCCTTTCCTTTATGTAATCCACGCAATAGCCGCCTTTGTTCATCCAGTCACCGCAATCGCAGTTCAGGGCAAAGCTGTTTGCTGCCCAGCAAGCAGTTACAATAGTGACGGCACACAGAATTCGCTTCAGTCTAGCCAGCATCTGTATTGCTACCTTTCTTTCCCATGAGGATCGAGGTGATAATTGAAATGAACAGGACACCGAAGATCACACCGAGGGAAAACTGGATCGGAATTTCAAAGCGGGTATCTGCCACCAGCATCTTGATTCCAACAAAGGCCAGCACAAACGAGATCCCCAGTTTCAGATAAGCAAACATCCCCATGACATTTGACAGGAGAAAATAAAGCGCCCTGAGTCCCATGATGGCAAAAACATTAGAGGTATAGACGATAAACGGGTCTCTTGTTACCGCGAATACAGCTGGCAAAGAATCCAGCGCGAAAATAACGTCACTCCACTCCACCATGATTAGCGCCAGCAAGAGTGGAGTTGCGGCTCTGGCTCCCAGTTTGTTGACAACAAATCTATTGCCGTGAATCCGTTTAGTTACAGGAACAAATCTTTTGACGAGCTTTACCAGCAGGTTTTTCTCCGGTTCGATCTTCTCCTCACCACCGAATGCCATCTTGATGCCAGTAATGATCAAGATTACGCCAAAGATGTAGATCAACCAGTGAAAAGCGTCCAGCAGCTCAATCCCGACAAAGATAAAGATTCCCCGCAGAACCAGCGCACCGATAATGCCACATTTGAGTATCTTCGGCTGGAGCAATCGAGGGATATGGAAGTAGGAGAAAATCATGATGAAGACGAAGAGATTGTCAACAGAGAGCGATTTCTCGATGACATAACCGGTAAAAAACTCCAGCGCCTTGGTCTTTCCCAGGTAGTAATAGACACCGGCGTTAAAGATAAGCGCCAGCGAGATCCAGACTGCGGTCCAGGTCAGTGCCTCGCGAATTGAAATCTCGTGACTCTTCCTGTTCAGTCCCAGGTCGATGACCAGCATGATTGCAACCAGCAACCCGAAGGCACACCACATCATGGTTTGCTCTGACATCCGTTCCCTTTTCTCAAACGCTCAATTCGTTCTTTTACGTTGACAAGAATTCTTCTGGCCCAGACAAATTCAGTGCCCAGAATTGCCAGACCGATTGGTATCACAACAACAGCCGGGCCTGGCAGTACGATCATGGTTATCCCTGCAGCCAGGATCGTACTGCCAATGACTATCACAATGATCCGTTTGGCCTGCGCCAATGTTTTGAAAACAAGATGTTTCACATGTTCCTGCTTCAACAGAACAGGCTTTTTTGCATTGATAATCCTGCTCCGGTGCCAGCCTTTTGAGCTTGCACAGCCAGCACTAATGCCATCACTACCAGTCCAGCCAACAGAATCATTATCGAATTCTTCATGGTGATTTCCGAACCACCTATCTCTGATTGATCGCCGTGAGACGCCACGGGTTGTTGCCGACCGGTCGGGTGAAGGTCCAGTATTCTTCGAACTTCACCGGTTCTGTTTTGCTGCCGGATACCACCACGCCGGTGGCATCGTCGGTCGTGTAATCGAGCAGGTTGGCATGAATCAGAGCGGTGACGTAATCCTGGCCCGACTCCTGCCAAACTTCCGCAATCTCCACTTTTCTGACGGCAATGTTTTCCAGCCTGTTGACCTGTCTGTCTCGCAGCAGCAGGTCCACATCCTTCTGCAGGGTCTGCTTCATTTCTTCGGTCAGTATTCCTGATACCGGTGTCAGGTCACGGTTTATCCAGGCCCCCTGGATTCTGAAGAATATATCCATCACCGTATCGCTGAAACGGCTTTCATCAAAAGAGGGGTCCATCTGTCGAATATGAAACATACCGGTATCCACATCGCTTGCCACCGGTTCGACAGACTGATGACCATAGGTAATCGGAGTTACGGCTTCCCGTTGATAGGCTCCCTGCCCGGAAGGGGCTGCAAAGCTGAGTTCCCGTTTTTTCTTGATAAACCGGTAGATCATGTAGCCCAGACCGGCAAGGAGAATTATTTCAAACAGACCGATACCGCTGCCACCCATGCCTCCTCCCCAGCCGCTGCCAGCTCCTGCGAGGGAACTGAAGAGCATGCCGCCCAGCAGACCGCCCATGATGCCGCCGGCCATGCTCCTCATGAAGCCGCCGCCCGGCTGCTGCATGGGGCTTGGCGGTGGGGCGAGTTGTTGCCTTGACTGATTCTGGCTCGGCTGGGAATAGCTGGTGGCCGGTTTTGAGTAGCTGCGTGATCCGCGGCTACCGGAAGAACGGCTGCCGCCGGCCCGGGCTTCTGCGTTCAACTCAAATATCGTGACCGACAGCATTATGACTGCGGCCATTACGGTGAAAATCCTGATGGTACATGTCTTCATCTTCCATACTCCTTTGCTTGATTGCCTGTTGTGTGAATGCGTTTTTGGCAGCTTGTGCCGATGCGGTTCTAAAGGTCGAGACATAACCTCTTCCGCTTCACTATCCAGAACTCAAGGGCTTCCCTGACGATTTCCGAGATGTTCCTGTCACTTGTTTTGGTTATTTTCTCCAACTCGCGCTTTTCCTGATCGCTGATGCGCAGGGAGACAACGTTGGTCAAGGCGCTTTCATCTCTGCGCCGCTTCGCTTTCTGTTTCGATTCGCCGCGATACTGTTTCTGGTGTTGCTGCATGGTCTCTGCTCCTTTCGTGTCATCGTCTTGTTTGTGTTTTGATTCTGTCACCTGCCACCCTTACCGTTGGAAAGGTGGGTGATTTTTACCACCTCACCGGTCGGTGCCGTCTTCAACCAGGAATAGATATCCTCGATTTCCCGCTCCAGTTTCACACGCTCCGACGAATCGGCAGGGAGCGCCTTGGCCTTTTTCCCGAGGTCACGGCTTTTCAGACCCAACTCTTCAGCTTTTTTTGTGAGGCGGGCTTCCACGACCCGCTTGTTTCCTGACGCAGTCAGCACTAACCGGTGTTCATCCTGCTCCTGAACCGCCAAAGCCCTGTTGCCGTAGGTGGTTCCCGCCGCCACCTGAATGCCGTCCAGCGGGCAGGAAAGGTCATAGTATCTGGCGGTGAATTTACCGGTCCCCCCTGCTTCTTTCAGTGCCTCTTTTGCCGCCAGGCCGAGTCGGGCACCAAAGATGGACCCGGCACAAACATGCCCGTGAAATGTCTCAAGTTGGCTGAACAGTGCCGGGGTTGGATTGCCATCGCCAGCATACGAGTTGGTACCCATGACAACCAGAGCCATGACTCCGGCAAAGGCAACACATGGCAGTATTTTGATATTCATCCTGTTCCTCCTTGATCAAGAGTAGTTACGGTTATCGTGCCATGCTTTCCAGACGGGCAATGCGCTCTTCCATCGGCGGATGCGTCGAGAAGAGCGACATCAGCGAACCGCCGGCAACGTCATGGGCACGGTCGAGGACTTGTTTAGCGGTGTCGTTCCGCATGACGATGATTCTGACGATAAACAGCTTATTTCCTCTTACTTGAAATGTTTTAATATTACCCATATCAATAATTTTGTATCTGCCATCCATTGCCTGAGGAACTTTGATATTGATAAGGAGTTCGATTTTATAATTATTGATGTCAATCTGGATATCCAGGCGCGCGGAATGAAGATTACGGAAGAGTTACAAAAGCATCGCGATGAATATATAGAAAGGTGCAGAGCCGAGGGTAGCTCAGATCCGGAGACAGACCTCAAGATGACAGCAGGTTTTTACATCTACATGGAGCTCTTGGAACGTAACAACTTCATCAGAAACAACATTAGATTTTACTCTGAACATGCAGGTTCCCTGAAAGCTTTCGTGGAAAGAATTAAGGCCAAGGGGATGCTTTCGCCAGAAGATCTGATCATCTGGAAGAGTGATTCGGCCAATGCTAACAAAAAGGTGATTGAAATCATGAACAATCCCTATTTCCGGTTGAGATCGGCGGTGATCAGGCACTGCAGATCACTGGTCGTTGACAAAAAAGTTTTTCCAATTGTGAAGTTTGGCCTGGAACGCCATGAAATCGAGGGACATCTTCGGCTAGTTTCCGATTCATTACCAGGAATTGACCATAAACTTACAGGACCGGCAAAGACAGCAAAGATTTATCATGTCCTGCTAATATTGCTCCTTTTGCCGTGGGACTATGCAAAAACCCACAATAGTGAAGATAATCCTTATGTGGATACCTTGATGAAATTGAGGAATGCAGTGATGCACTATTCAGTGCCAAATTCAAAAGCTCGTATCACGGTACCAGACTTAGCGTATATCTTCTTACTCAATGCATATTTGCTATCAAGTCGTGATGATTTCAACGATCTGCTGGACTTAATCGGAGAAGCTCTTACGATGGAACAATGTAAAGTGAAAGCCCAATACCTGAAGTCAAAATTGGAGATTCAAGATTTCATTAACTGCTTCAAAACAGAAAAACCTAAAATCTGGAGCAAGCTGCACAAGAACGTGAAGAAAGATTATAATGATGATCCGGATCAGATGAAAAATATCGTGGCGGTAACAGGCAACCTTTACGAAAAATTGCCGGCAGCAAGCCTTCCCAACCTGATGGAAATACTGTACCTGATTTTTTGGGAAGATGTTGTAGAAAAGCCCGAAAAAGAAGACCATCTGCGGGCATCACTGCTAACCCGTTTGGCCTGCTCTAGTGGATTGTTCCCCAAGCGGTGACATATGAAAACACCTTATTATGATCTTCGTATAGTGCCAGCACATGGCAATGCCCAGGCAACAACTTATCTTTTAAATGAGGCACCTGGTCCCGTTGAGGCGTATTATCAAATTCCTTCAATTGGAGATCAGGGTGGGAATGTTTATCGAGCACTTCGACGAGCTAAAATTAAATGGGCAAATGACTTCGAAGTATTTTCCTGGCCGAAAAAGATTCTGGAAGAGTACGTAAATCCCCATAGAATGCAGAGAGGAATTGGACTCAGGGAGGGTTTTCTGCGCCTTCGTGCCAAGTACCTGACCTGCAGCAACTCGTATGACAGGTGGCCGCAAAGTGGGCCAGATACAAATGATTTTGTTGACCCCGCTGCTGAAGATGTACTCTCGGATATCAATATCACGCGGATAAGAGGCGAGATTACATCGAATCACAAGGTAATTCTCATTTGCGGGGAATATGCCTGGCTGGCTTGTTTTGGTGCAATATTGGTCAACCCGGCATCACACGAAGGGCGGCAACTTTCCTCAGAGGAAATGGATATCATCAATCATCGCCTGGCATCATCCTTCACCTCAGGATGGTATATGGGGCACACACGCCGATGGTCTTTGGATACGGCAAAGATTTCAGCCACCTTGAAACAAATTGCAATTGATGCTGGCTGGCTATGAATTTGAGAAAGGCATAAAAAATGGCACTTAGCTGCGACAATTGTCCATTAGTGTGGAATGCACCTGACTTTAAGGGTAAAATTTCCGTTTCAAGGGCATTGTTTATAATCTCACAGTACACAGTTATTACTGATATTCTTGAAGAAGATCTGTGTAAGGAATGTCAATACATTGATTACTCGCTTGCTAAATGAGCCATTCCAGCCGGTTACAGCATATTATCAAATTCCATCTCATAGATCAAAGGAGCTTGACGTGACAACCAGCCCTACATCGAATATTCAATCTACTCATTCACATGCTGCCAACGATCCTGCAGTCAGTATTTATTCAGCTGCTGATATGGTGCTTCAAATGCTTGATCCTCAAAATAGCATTCGGTGCGAACTGAATACATTGCAAAGAGCTCTTTCAAAGTCTTCCGGACGCTTGTCTGTCGGGCATGGTGTCGCATCCGGCGATGACCGAGCAAAAATTGCCTTTGAAAAGGCGGCAACTGCTTTATATCCAGCTTTAGACAACGTTCAATCAGCTGGCTGTGCACTTTTATATATCCGGGCAGCAGAGAATTTCCTCATGGATGAGTATTCATCAATAGCGCAGGCATTGACGGCTCTTGTAAATGACGATACCTCACTGATTATATCTATGATTGCTGATGAAACCATGACCGAAGAGGTCAAGGTGTCATTACTTGTTGGCTGATATTGTTAGACAAAAAACTGTATCCGCAGTGGGGGTTGACGTAAAGAAGCGTTTTCGCATTCTCTTGCACTGAGAACTCAATCTAGAATGATCAACAAAGGGTATGTTTTGTGGCTACAAAAATAATTTATCCCGCACTTTCAAATTATCAGCGTAAGTGGCTCGACTACAGTGTGGACAAGAACCTACAAGATGAATGGCTGGTCAGATTGAATAGCCTTAAGATATTTTACCCAACGAACGTATGTGAAGGCCACGCTACTTGCGACGATGCTTATCCGCACATTGTGCTACTTTCGAGAGCAGATTATCTAGACCGCATCGATAATCTGATCCGAAACATCGAGTTAACAAAACATATCAGGAGCTGCTTGCCGGAAAGCACAGTTTTCAAGCTTTCCAGCTTATTTGCGATTACAAATGAGCCAGATACGCATTTCGGCGATCACATAGTCAAACTATCACTTAGCAGAGAAACACCACGAGAGTCGTTAGATTTTTTTGAGCAGGATGCTAATTGGTTCGAATTGGTTGTCTCTTCAGCGGAGCAAATAGACAAAATATGTTTGGAGCTATTGGATGAGTCCTCCTCGTATCGGAAAACCATAACGTTTGGCAAATAGTTTTCATAGGAAGGGTGCATGACTTTCCAGAAACCGTTCAATCCGCTGAAGGCTCTTATTGAACGGTTTCCTCGTTACACTCAACCATTCGTACAGCTGATCCGGGTGAATGTTCATTTGATTTCCCAGTGCTACCACAGTAAGCCCTTGTACCCTCCTATACCACGCAAGCCTGCCAACAGTGTCATCAGGGCGGTCGAACGGAACGTACCCTAGAAATCTGATGATATTGGGGTTATACTGCAATTCTGGTTCGGTGCCGTGTTCCCAGTTCCAGATAGAGGATTCGGTGACACCGATGATCTCCGCGACTTCTCTCTGGAGGAGGCCGAGGTCCATGCGTCGTTTACGGATGTGGTCACCGATGGTCACGGGATTGGGGGGATAACCGGGAAGCTGCTGTTTTTCGAGGGGAATTTCGATTGAGAACGAATGCCGTTTCGAATGGGAATAGTAGAGAAAGGTGTACAAACCCCTGCCCTTGCGGCTATCTGGGCGATCCCCAGCACACCTGCTCCTGCACCCCGGTCATGATCCACCGGTACCGGTCCCGCATCTCCGGCCCGCTTCTGGACCGGATCGACCTCCATATCGAAGTGCCTGCCGTAAAATACCGCGACCTGGCCGATCGGGCCGACAGTGAATCTTCAGCAGCCATTGCAGCCAGAGTTGAAACCTGCCGCAATCTGCAACTGGAGCGTTTCAAAGGGACCAAAGTCCATTGCAACGCCCAGATGCCCCCCCGCTTCATCAAGAAATTCTGCGAACCCGATGCCGCCGGCCACCGCCTCCTTGAAATGGTCACTGACCGCCTCGGCCTCTCCGCCCGCTCCTACACCCGTATCCTCAAGGTTGCCCGCACCATCGCCGATCTGGACAGCTCGGACAGCATCCGCGAACAGCATCTCGCTGAAGCGATTCAGTATAGGAGTCTGGATCGGAAGACGATGTAATCCACTCTTTCATGCCCCACCGTTAGATAAAGAGCCGCGCAGTTTCCATATTGACTTCAACGCTATGGCACGAGCAGCAGGAACAACACGCCCGCTGCAATCCTGTAAACCCCAAAGGGGATGAAGGTATGGCTGGTGATGAATCTGAGGAGCACCTTTATGCTGATAACGGCAAAGATGAACGAGGTCACGAAGCCGGCCGTAATATTCTGCCAATCGCTGAAATGAAAGATGCTGAAATTCTTGTAGATATCATACAGAGTGGCAGCAAGCATGGTGGGGATGGCAAGGAGGAATGAAAACTCCGCAGCATCCTTGCGGCCCATCCCGACCAGCAATCCCCCCATGATCGTCGCGCCGGAGCGGGAGACACCCGGGATCATGGAAAGACTCTGGATCGCACCGATGGCAACGGCCTTCTTGTAGGAGAGATCCTGGAGTGTGCATTCCGGCGTCGCCCTCCCCCTGAGATGACGCTCGATGACAATGAACGCAATCCCACCCGCTATGAGCATATAGCTGACGGTTACAGGCTGGAACAGTAATTTTACCGACTTGTAGAGAAGAAAACCAAGGATTCCGGTGGGAAGGAATCCCGCACCAAGCTTCAGGAGCAGATCTGTCTTGACCGTAAGCTGCGTGCGGTAGAGCCAGACCACCGCCAGGATGGCTCCCGACTGGATCGTAACCTCAAACACCTTGTGGGTGTCGGTCTGGCCGAGCTTCAGAAGTGTTGATGCAAGGATGAGGTGCCCCGTGGAGGAAATGGGAAGGAACTCGCTCAGCCCCTCCACGATGCCGAGAATAATTGAATCAACAATGGTCATGCAATACTCCTGGTCAGGTTATGCGTCTTCTCCGAGGCCACGGCTCATCCAATGCCCAGACTGGCCAACAACGCTGCAAGCATTACGACCAGCCACGACGGGCACTTCCAGAATACCAGCAGGAGAAACGCCAATGCGGCGAGGCAGAAATCAGTCGAGTTCCTGATTGCGCTAGTCCAGACCGGGTTGTAGAATGCCGCCAGAAGCAGACCCACCACGGCAGCGTTGATGCCAAGCATTGCTCGTTGCATCCCCCGGAAACGCCGTAGACGCTCCCAAAAGGGGAGTGTGCCGGCAATCAGCAGGAACGACGGCAGAAATATTGCCGACAGCGCGATCATGGCACCCAACCAGCCGGAAGGTGACTGGGACGAGACGGCACCGAGATACGCTGCAAAGGTGAACAGCGGCCCCGGAACCGCCTGAGCTGCGCCATAACCGGCTAGGAAGGCGTCGTTCGAGACCCATCCGGTTGGAACGACCTGGGACTGAAGTAACGGCAGCACCACGTGGCCACCGCCGAACACCAGCGACCCGGCACGATAAAAGCTGTCGAAGAGTTTGATGGTGTAGTCGTCGGTATTGGCTGCAACAAACGGGAGTGCCAGCAGGAGGAACAGGAATACGGCAAGGAGCGTCCCCCCGGTTGTGCGGCCGGTTGCGGTTTGAATATGGCTGGAGGGTATGTCTGTCGATTCGTTGAGCAGCCACCTGCCAATGAGTGCGCCGGCTACAATCACCGCCACCTGGCCGAAACTGGTTGGGAACAGAGAGGCAATCGTTGCAGCGGATATGGCGATGGTTGCCCTCAATTTGTCAGGGCAGAGGCTTCTGCCCATGCCCCACAGGGCCTGTGCCACCACCGCCACGGCTGCTACCTTGAGGCCGTGGAGCCAGTCGGTTCCGATGCTGTCACTGCATACCGTGAGTCCCATACCGAAGAGTACCAGTGCGATGGCCGATGGCAGGGTAAAACCGAGCCATGCTGCCAGGGCGCCCGGAAAACCACCCCGGGAAAGCCCTAACGCAATTCCGACCTGGCTGCTGGCCGGACCGGGTAAGAACTGGCAGAGCGCAACCAAGTCGGCATAGGCCTGCTCATCAAGCCACTTCCTCTGTTCCACGAACTCCTGCCGGAAATATCCTATGTGGGCAACCGGTCCCCCGTATGATGTGAGGCCGAGGCGTAGAAAGATCAACAGGATGTGTAGGCTGCTCATATGCCTGTTGGATACCGGTTGAGGCATGGGAGTCTCCCGGAGATTCGATGATACAGAATTGACGAGCGGCGCTGCCAATAGCAGCGCCGCTGATGTTACACCTTCGATTCGGATGATCCTATCGATAGTTTGCCATGACGGATCACTTCTTGAAGTATTCCGGCTCACCCTTCACGGTCGGCCCACCCGGCCGGCTCTGCTTGATGTTGAAGGTATGGGTCCTCAGGAAGAGGTTGTCGGCGGTCTTGCCGGTGCCCGGCATATATTTTTCGACGGTGAATGAGGCATCGTGGCAGCCGGCGCAGCTGTTTTTGGCAACCTTGGCCGGCGCCTTCTTGGTGCCGTGAAGACCGCCGTGGCAGTCAACGCAGCTCAGGATATCCATCTTGTAGTGCTTGGACTGGAGGAACTCCTGGTACTCCTGATGGTGTTTGCCTGCATCGTAGGCGCCCATCTCCTTGGATTTATCATCCTTGATGAACAGCCCTTTCAGGTCGCCCGTGTAGTCGGCATCAATCTTGTCTTCCGGCTGGATACCAGGCATGACCGCATGTTCGGGGTACCACTTGGTCCAATCGTCGGAGGGTTTGAAGGTGTCGCCGATCTTGGGTGCCGGCAGGTCCTCACGGGGGTTGCCTTGGGCCGTCATGAACTGCTCGTTCTCGATCCGGTTGTGGCAGTAGCCGCAGACACGCGATTGCTCGGCTTTTGACTTGCCGGCAAAGGTGTAGATGTCCTTCTTGGATTTGCTCTTGGCATGCTTGGCACCTGGGCCGTGGCATGCCTCGCAGCCGATGTTCATCTCGGCGAAGCTGTCCTTGACAGTGCGACCATGTTTGCCGAAGCTCTTATCGTACTCGGTGATGCGGTAGCCGGTGGTATGGCAGGTCCCGCAGATCGTGTTCCAGTCGTTCTTGTTGCCGTAGTTCTCCCACTTGCCGCTCATGCTGTTGTACTGCTTGTTCAGGAACTGCAGACCTCCGGTTGTCTCGTTCTTGACCAGGTAACGCTGCTTCCATTTGGATCCCACTACGTACTGAACGTCCTCAAGCTTGAATTCCTTGCCGGTAACATTACCCTTGGTCGGACCGTCCACGCCCCATTTTTCCACGACACCCTTCAGTATGCCGTCGTCCTTTTTCCGTACCATCTTGCTGTGATAACTGTCCTGCCAGCTCTTGAATTCGGCGGCATGACATTTCTTGCATGATTCCGACCCGGCGTACTCTTTCTTTGGTGCCTTGGCAGCCCCCGCCAGACCGGCAAGTCCCATGACCAGGGCGCCGGCGACAACTGATGTTACAAAATGCTTGTTCATTGTGCTATCTCCTTTTTGTGGTGTGATCGATTACATAAACCAACGGTTACCAATACTGCGGATGTCGTGTCATTCACCTCCCTTGCTCTTCTTGTCTGTTTCATGCCTGCTGTTGAAAGATGATGCGGAATTCGCTCCCTTCATTCGCGGTACTATGTGCCTCTATCCTGCCGTTGTTGCATTCCACCGCCCACTTGGCAATGGCGAGTCCCAGTCCGGCTCCCCCTGTTTCGCGTGAGCGCCCTTTGTCGACCCGGTAGAAGCGGTCGAAGATGCGCTGCAGGTCGGGCTCCGGAATCCCGATGCCATTATCGGCAATGGAGACGTACGCATCGTCGCTGTTGGTCCTTCCCACAGTCAAGGTGATATGGGACTCAGGCGGCGAATACTTTATGGCGTTGTCCAGCAAATTGATCAACGCCTGGCGGACCATGGCGCGATCAACCGTAACGATCACCGGCAGATCAGCTGCCAGTCGGATGGATTGATGCTTCTCCTCTGCCAGTATGTTCAGCAGATCGACGGATTCGCGCACCAGTTCACCGAGGTCGACAGTTTCACGAATCAGTTCCACCTGGTTGGAATCGGCCCGTGAAAGTACGAGCAACGAGTCGATCATCTGTCGAAGGCGGTCGTTTTCTTCCAGGATACTGCCGATGGCCTCCCGGCAGTCTCCCTGGTTGTTCGAAGCGTGCAGCGCGGTTTCGCCGATGCTGCGGATGGCGGCCAAGGGGGTGCGCATCTCGTGGGAAGCATCGGCGGTGAAGCGTTTCAGCCGATAGAATGAATCCTCGATCCGGGCAAAGGCCTGGTTGAAAACCGTTGCCAGCCGATTGAATTCATCATCACTGTCACTGATCGGCAGCCGCTCGGACAGGTTCTCGGCGGTAATTTCTTCCGCCTTTCGGGTGATGACACTAATCGGTGCCAATACCCGTCCCGCCAGGAAGTAGCCGATGGCCAGGGAAACTGCCACGGCCACCGGAAGGGTCAGCAGGAGTATGACTGCCAGGGTCTTGCGCGTCTGCCGCACCGCCTCTTCCGAATGGGCCACGTTGATGCGGTACCTGTCACTGCCGATCATGGCAGTGCCTGTCAGTACCCGATACGGCCTTCCCGTACCCGCCTGTACTGAATACGGGCCCTGTTCCCCGCCCTGATCAGCAACGATCCCCTCCAGTTTCTCAGCCTTCCAGTCATCTGAGGATATCAGTGGCTCTGTCCCCGTCTGCACTCTGAATAGAAGGATCGGACCATGATCCGCCACCTTTACCAGGCCGGCGCGGTCATGCTTCAGATATTCCTGGATGGTGGCAAGGTCTTTGTGGAGGTGGTTTTCCACCTGCCCCATCAAGGCCCGCTGGATGAAGAAATATATCCCCCCGCAAAGGAGCATGATGGTCATCACCAGCGCGACACCGTACATCATGGTGAAGCGTGCCCTGACACCGAGTCCGCTAGCCATGGTCCACATCCCCCAGACAGAAACCTACTCCCCGCAACGTCCGGATCAGTTTCCGCTCGAACGGCCCGTCAACCTTGCGCCGCAGGCGGGCGATGTTGACGTCGATCACGTTGTCCAGCGGGGTCGAGCGTTCGCGAACCTGCCAGGCGTTCTGGGCCAGCATCTCGCGTGAGATGACATGACCCTGCTGCCGCATCAGGTAAGCCAGCAGTTCGAACTCCTTCACAGTGAGGTCGAGCAGTTGGCTGTCACGGTGTGCCTTGTGCGTCAGCAGGTCTATCTCAAGATCGTCGAATTTGAGAAGGTGCTGCTGTTCAGCGGGCCCCCGGCGGAGCAGGAGACGGATCCTGGCCAGTAGTTCGGGGAAGGCGAAAGGCTTCACCAGATAGTCGTCGGCACCGCTGTCCAGCCCCCGCACGCGGTCTTCCACCGTATCCCTCCCGGTTAGCACCAGGATCGGCGTGGTGATCCCCTTAACGCGGATTGTCGAGAGTATCTCCAGACCGTCGCGTCCCGGGAGCATCAGATCCAGCAGCATCAGGTCATACTCTCCGGTGGTGAGACAGAAGTACCCATCCTCGCCGCTCGCCGCCGTCGTTACCCTGTACCCTTCCGCTTCCAGCCCCTGCTTGAGGGCTTCGGCAATTTTTCGCTCGTCTTCCACGACCAGAATATGCATAGATTCCTCTTATGCTTAGGATAGCAGCGGCACAATAATCTTCAACTGACGTTTTACTGACAAGTATGTCAGAAATTACTTGTCATACTGAGAACAATCACTCGCTAAAGTGAATAAACAACTTGTCATCCCGGCGTTGACATACTTCATGATATTTGGATATTATCGCATCCACAATACTATTTAATGGATATGATAATACTCAATATATGGCCTCTCCAGTGAACCGCACATATCTCCGTCAGACCCGGGATGCCGCTGAGCTGTTGGGCAAACTCATCCGTCTTGGCAGAAAAGAACGCAAGATGACCGAGGAAGAGCTGTCCGGTCGGGCGGGAATTTCCAGAAGGACTTTGCAGAAGATCGAGCGCGGCGACCCGAAATGTGAGATCGGGTTGGTGTTCGAGGTTGCCAACATCGTCGGAGTGAAGCTTTTCAACGATGATGAGAATTCGATCCGCTACACTTTCGGCAGACACATCGACGATAAGCTGGCCCTGCTGCCCAAGAGGGTTCGCAAAGCGGTAAAGGTCAATGATGATTTTTGATGGCGGGATGTACCGGATATTTCCCTTCACGAAAGAAGATATCCGCTATTGTTTCTCTGGCAGAAGGAAAGTTTTCTGATTTTCCAGAAACAATTCGATTCTGTCCCTGCTTTTCTTGAATGGGAATCGCGTCCCACTCAACCATTCCTGTAACTGATCCGGGTGTCGCTGCATCTGTTGACCCAGTTCATTCAGGGTGAGACCATTCGTTCTCTTATACCACGCAAGCCTACCAACAGTGTCGTCCGGACAGTCGAACGGAATATACCCTAGAAATTTGATAATATTGGGGTTATACTGCTGTTCTGGTTCAACACCATGTTCCCAATTCCAGACCGAAGATTCAGTAACGCCGATGATTTCTGCGACTTCTCTTTGGAGGAGGCCAAGATCAATTCGTTTCTTACGGATGTGTTCACCGACTGTAATGGGGAATTCGGGATAACCGGGAAGCTACTGTTTTTCAAGGGGAATGTGAATTGAGAACGAGTGCCGTTTTGAATGGGAATAGAAGAGAAAGGTACACACACCCCTGCCCCTGCGGCTATCTTTCTGATCCAACCCACCCCTGCACCTGCACGCCGGTCAGTATTCAACGTTACCGATCGCGCATTTCTGGGCCGCTGCTGGATCGCATCGACATCCATATCGAAGTTCCGGCGGTCAAGTACCGCGACCTGGCCGACCGTGGTGAAGCGGAAAGCTCGGCCGCCATCGCCAGGCGGGTGGAGCGCTCCCGTGAAATCCAGCTGGATCGTTACAAAGGCACCAAAATCCATTGCAACGCCCAGATGACACCCCGCTTCATCAAAAAATACTGCGAGCTGGACGCCTCCGGGAACCGCATGCTGGAGCTGGTCACCGACCGCCTTGGTTTCTCCGCCCGCACCTATACCCGTATTCTCAAGGTGGCCCGCACCATCGCCGACCTGGACGGCAGCGACTCAATCCACGAGCAGCATATTGCCGAGGCGATTCAGTACCGGAGCCTGGATAGGAAGACGACGTGACAATAACGGCGTAAAATCGCAAAATTCGTAATTTGAGAAGGGAGCCGTCATGCCTCAAGTGACCAGATTTGACGATACGATTATCCGTTATATGCGCCAACATGGCGCTGAAAAAATCGGTGTTTTTGGTTCCTATGCTCGCAATGAAGCCAGCTCAAACAGTGATCTTGACCTTATGGTCTGGTTTAAAGAGCAGAAAAGCCTTCTCGGGATGATTCGCATCGAACGTGAACTTTCAGAGCTGCTAGGGGTCAAGATTGATTTGCTGACTGAGCAGGCCGTTAGTCCGCATCTGATTGACCGTATTAAGAAAGAACTTAAGGTGATTGCATCATGATTCGAGACGATCAGGTTTATCTTGCACATATTCTGGATGCTTTGGAACAAATAACCACATACACAAATGGAATGGATGATGAAACATTCAGGGCAAATCGATTGGTACAGGATGCTGTAATCAGGCAGTTCGAGATTGTCGGTGAGGCCACCAAGAATCTTTCGGACAGTTTTCGAGAAATTCACTCCGGCCTGCCCTGGAAGGATCTGGCCGGTTTCCGTGACAAATTGATCCATCAGTATTTTGGTGTTGATTTGTCAACCGTGTGGAAATCAGTAGTTGATGATGTGCCGTTCTTACTGGATGAGATGCAGAAGATTCAAGCTAGCGGAAAGCCAGAAACAACTGCAACGCCCAGATGACCCCCCGCTTCATCAAGTAAATACTGCGAACTCGATGCTAGCGGCAACCGCATGCTGGAACTGGTCACCGACTGGCTCGGCTTCTCAGAACGTACTTATACCCGCATCCTTAAAGTAGCCCGCACCATTGCAGATCTCGACGGCAGCGCAAACATACACGAGCAGCATATCGCCGAAGCGATTCAGTACCGGAGTCTGGACAGGAAGGCCAGTTGAATTCCGGTGTTTTACATATTTCTGTTTGAATTGACAATTAGTAACAATTTGTGATAAGGTCTGTGCCATGCTGATCCAACGATTCATACAAGCTGATCTTATCCGCCTTGCCGGTCAGTATCCGGTCATTACCATCGTCGGACCACGCCAATCCGGGAAGAGCACTCTTACCAAGATGGCTTTTCCGGACAAGCCGTATATTTCCCTGGAAAAACTTTCCGTTCGAGATTTTGCACAATCCGATCCGGTGGGTTTTCTTAATACCTACGCCAAGGATGGAGTGATACTGGACGAGATTCAGCGGGTACCGAGTCTCTTGTCCGAAATACAGGTGAGGGTTGACGCCCGACCGGAGTTAAAAGGCGCATACATTCTTACCGGAAGCCACCAGTTATTGTTGATGGAGTCGGTAACTCAATCCCTTGCAGGCCGGACTGCAATCCTTAAACTACTTCCATTCAGTCTCGCAGAACGGATCGCATTCGTCGGCACTCCTTCAGACATCCCGCAACTTCTGTTTAACGGCTTCTATCCACGCATATTCGCCGATAATCTTGATCCTGTCGAAGCGCTTTCTTTTTATATCACTACGTATGTGGAACGAGACGTGCGGGAAATAATGGCGATCAAGGATTTGGCTGCCTTCTCGCGATTTCTCAGGTTATGTGCCGGACGGACGGGGCAGATATTGAACGCCAGTTCTCTTGCCGCTGATGCTGGTATCAACCACAACACTGCCCGTTCCTGGTTGTCACTGCTGGAAGCCAGTTTTATCATTACCCTGCTGCAACCTCACTTTAGCAATTTCAATAAGCGGTTGATCAAAGCCCCAAAACTTTATTTCTGGGACGTTGGGCTTGCGTGCCATTTATTGGGGGTCGAGCGTGCAGAACAGGTGGCAAGCCACCCGCTTGTCGGAGCGCTTTTTGAAACCTTTGTAGTAACCGAATTAATGAAGCAGCGCCTGAACCGGGTGCGTGAACCAAGACTGTTCTACTGGCGTGATAATACTGGGCATGAGGTCGATTTATTGTATGAATCCGGTGAGGAGATTATCCCGATAGAGATAAAATCCGGGGCGACGATCCAGCGGGATGCCTGGAAGGGTATCGAATATTATCGGGCACTTAATTTGAAAGCAACCCCCGGCGTAGTTGTTTACGGCGGCTCTGAGCAGCAGAACCGTAGTGATGGTTTAAGGATAGTCGGTTATTCCCAAATCGGAGATTTAATGGATAGTGGCACATAATTGATGCCCTCGCAAATTTTACCACCCGACTTGCCGGGTTGGGAGTCTGGATCGGAAGACAGCCTGATTCATAGGGAGAAGTTTCGGCGTGACAGATGAAACCCTGATTTTATTCAAGGAGCTTCAAGCAAAATACCAGCTCTTACTGGCTGAAAACCGGTTATTGAAAGCAGAACTCGATACCTTGAAGGCGGGACTGAGTTATGCCGAATTACGGCAACAAGAGGAACCATGCCTTTCCCGCAAACCGGAAAACATCATTCAACCCTCTGCGACAGAATCCTCCTCCGATAGCATCTCTTACCGTTCAGAATCCGCTGAAAAAATCAGATTATTCATGTCTCTCTTCAAAGGGCGGGAAGATGTCTATGCCAAAAGGTGGGACAGCAAAAAAAATGAGAAGACTGGCTATTCTCCTGTCTGCCTGAATGAATGGCAGCGCAGAGTGTGTGGCAAACCGAAGGTACCCTGTTCTACATGCGTCAATAAGTCGTATGCACCTTTCGATGAAAGTGTCATTGAATATCATTTGTTGGGAAACATGGTCGCCGGGATTTACCCGATGCTTCGTGATGAGACCTGCTGGTTTTTGGCAATTGATTTTGACGATGGCGATTGGCAAAAAGATATCTCCACACTGCAAGATGTCTGCATGACTTTCGGTATACCTGTCGTGGTAGAACGTTCACGATCTGGTAATGGCGGGCATGCATGGTTCTTTTTTGAAGCTCCCCTTTCGGCAACACTTGCAAGAAAATTTGGCACTTCTCTCCTTACCCATGCCACGAATGAACGGCACGAAATCGCCTTCAAATCCTACGACAGATTTTTTCCCAATCAGGACACCATGCCCAAAGGCGGGTTGGGCAACCTGATTGCGCTGCCACTGCAAAAAGAAGCACGACAGGCCGGTAATAGCGTATTCGTCGATAGAACTTTTGAAGCGTATCCTGACCAGTGGGCTTTTTTAGGCACGATTCAAAAGCTGTCTGAGGATAACGTGCTGGCGCTGACCGCACAGCTATCACCGGGAAGTGAACTTGGTGTGGTAAAACAGGCTGAAGAAGAAGTGCAGAAACCGTGGGAAGCCCACAGGGTAATAGAGTTGCAGCGGAGTGACTTTCCCAATGAGGTTGAGATCGTCAAAGCAAACATGCTGTATATCCCAAAAAACGGCATTTCACAGCGGGCATTGAATCGCCTGAAACGTCTGGCGGTTTTCAAGAATCCCGAATTTTTCAAACATCAGGCAATGCGTTTGCCGACTTTTGATAAGCCGAGAATTATCTGCTGTGCCGATGATTCTGCTGACTATCTCTGTCTGCCAAGGGGATGTGAAGATGATATAAAAACCCTGCTGGCTGAACAGAGGGTGTGTTTCACCTGTATAGATAAGACGAATAGCGGCAGGACGATAGCGGTTGAATTCAACGGTGCGTTGCGGGACGAACAGCCGTTGGCGCTGGGGAAGATGCTGGAGCATGATGTCGGCGTTCTCTCCGGTACGACCGCTTTTGGTAAAACGGTACTGGCAATCAGGTTGCTCGCCGAACGAAAGGTCAATACCCTCATCATCGTTGACAAAGTCACGCTGATCTCGCAATGGAAAAAACGATTACAGGAATTTCTCTCAATTCATGAAACGTTGCCTGAAGCGGAGGCGAATCAAAAAAAGAGGGGACGCAAGAAGAGCAGAGAGATAATCGGCCAGTTGGGGAACGGCAAAAACACTCTGACCGGAATAATCGATATCGCTCTGATGCAGTCGTTGCATAAAAGTGGTGACGTCAATGAATGCGTAAAGAATTACGGCATGATCATCGTTGACGAGTGTCATCATGCCGCAGCCTTCAGTTTTGAAAAGGTGCTCAAAGCCGCACCTGCAAAGTATGTGTACGGCCTGACCGCAACGCCGACCAGAAAAGACGGACATCATCCGATAATTTTCATGCAGTGTGGTCAGATACGTTACCGGGATGACGCAAAACTACAGGCGGACAGGCGACCGTTTGACCATTTCATAATCCCGCGCTTCACCTCGCTGCGTGCCCCCTTGGGCAGAAATGAGCAGGAACTGACCATTCAGGAGTATTACTCGGAGATCGTTGTCAATGAGATGCGCAATCGGTTGATTATTGATGATGTCGTCAACAGCCATCAGCAGGGGAGAAATTGTCTTGTGCTGACAGAAAGAACCGCTCATGTGAAGTTACTTGTCAAAGCATTGAGTGAAAACATCCCGGAAGTCATCTCCCTCACCGGAAAGATGGGGACAAAGGAAACCGGCGAAATTTTCAAGCGCATATCTGATACCCCTGCAGAAAGGCAGTTAACCCTGGTTGCAACCGGCAAATTTATCGGGGAAGGTTTCGACGAACCCCGGCTTGACACACTGTTCCTGACCATGCCGATATCGTGGAAAGGCACAATTCAACAGTATGCAGGGAGACTTCACCGGCTGTTCGCAGACAAAAACGAGGTACAGATCTATGACTATGTGGATATGCAGGTTAAAATGCTGGAAAGGATGTATGGCAAACGACTCAATGGCTATGCTTCTATCGGTTATAAGGCGAAAAGCGGTACTGTAGCAGCGGATTCAATAGATATTATTTTTGATAACAGCAGCTTTCTGTCCGTGTTCAACAATGATATTCTGGCGGCAACGAGAGAGATTCTGATAGTAAGCCCATTCGTCACCAGAAGACGCACCGTGCAGATGCTGCAGCATCTTGAGATTGCGGTGCGCAACGGCATTCGGGTTGTCGTGATAACCAGACCGGCAGAGGATTACCGGGAAACAGATCAAGCCGCCTTGCAAGGTACTTTGGCCATATTGCAGGATGCCGGTATTCACATGATATTTCGTCCAAACATCCATCAGAAATTTGCAGTGACTGATCAAAGAATTGTATGGTACGGAAGTATCAACCTGCTTAGCTTCGGCAGTGCGGAGGAAAGCATCATGCGACTTGAAAGTCCCGCCATCGCGAGTGAGCTGACGAAGACAGTGTATAATTCTTGAGAGTCACATCCCCGCCAGCAATTTCATAAGATTCCGCTTCGGCTTGTGCCGTAACTTTACATCTGCCAGATAAGCTGCAAATTCAGCTTGTTTTCCCAGATCACACATCAACTCACCAATATGCTTCACCATCCGGGTTGCCTCTTCGTAGGCGTCATTTTTCATCCGTGAAATAATCGGCTCAACCATCCGCTGGTACACCGGCACGGCATCGGCAGGATGTTTCTTTTCACGCTCCACAGCCAGTTTCAGCCAAAAATGGTCGCTGCAACCGCCACGTTTGGCCTCATCCCAGGCGGCATCGGTGTTCTTTTCCCAGAGAAAAATTTCCACCAGACGTGAATGATCAACCGGCGGTGCCCATTTGCCACGGGTCTTGCTCTTCTCATTGTCAATCTGCTTGCGCACAAACGCCAGCGCCTCTTCCCGTGCTGACTGGTCTCTATTGATCTTTTTTGCATAGTCCATAAGTTTGATGTACTGCTGCAGCCCCTCCCGGTCGGCAAACTGGGCCCAGTAACAGTGATACGCATCGTCATAACGCCTGCGGGTATGATACTCCTCCGCCAGAAAATCGAGCAGCCTGGTGTCGGTGTTCTTTGGAAATGCCTGGACTCCTTTTTCTGCCCATTCCAGAGCTTCGTACGAACGTTTGGCTTCGCGGCATATTTTTGCGATTTCAAGGTAATAATAAGCAAGGTCAAGTTTTCTTTGTTTGATTGCAATCAGTGCATCAACGTTGCCGTCAGCCCGCGCCAGTGATTCCATAATTCTGCTGATGGTACGGGAAGGATTGGAACCGTCTTTCGTAGACCGTGCCCATTCCGCTTCCGCCAGCCGACGATATTCTGCCAATCCGGTCGATCCAAGAATATCATCGTAATCGCCAACAGCTCCATAGCAGAAATCGAGGTCGCTCCCTTTCATCTCAAAGGCAAAAAGACGACCGGCAAGTTCGACAGGATCGGGCCGAGCTGCTTCACAGGCTTCCAGATGCAGTGACGCGAGCCGTTCGGCAAGGTCACCGAAATGGCCATCGGAATCATCGCAGTTCTGCAAAGCATCTTCAGCTAGTTCAATAGCGAATTCACAAAGGAGCTGTAAAATAATTACATACTCATATTTTGATTAGATGGCATAATTGAGTAGTTCCACTCACCATGAAAATCATCTCGCACAATACAGATAGCAGTAAACTCTTCGTCTGTAACCTTG
>DUZX01000027.1 GCA_013349325.1 Desulfuromonadales bacterium | reverse complement strand
TCGCGGCAACTGACTTTTCAAAAGAGCATCCTGCGGAACAAATCTTCTGCTCCAAAAGGGACTCGCTTTCTATCACAAACAATTTCATACTGTCAAATTAAAAATGATGTGAACCGAAAAAAATTATGGAGGAGGCCTTGCAAGGCTTCTCGTTTGCCCTCAATTGCGAGGTTTAGACTCCAGTTCAGCGGCACATACGTGAATCTTACTCTTCAAACTCCTCGTAATATCCATATGTTCCCAGCGTATGAACCTTCATAAGATTCGTTGAACCGCGAGTTTCAAGAATTCCCATAGTAATCACAATCAAATCACCCTTGTGAAACCCGGTTGCCAAGAGTTTCTTTTCAACTTCGGCAATCTGTTGATCGGTATGTTGCATAATTCCGATCTCAGTGCACTGTACCCCCCAGAATATTGATAGCCGACGATGTATTTCTAGTGAAGCTGTAAATGCAATGATTGGCGTTGATGGACGAAAAGCTGACATCAGCGCCGCAGTACTGCCGGAACGGGTGAATACAACTATCGCCTTGGCCTTAAGTGTTGCTGCGGTACGGCAGGATGATTCGGCCACCGCCTGCGCGGTAGTTGTTACTGCACCGTAATTGCCTGTTACTACATGTAGATCCGCATTTTCAACATCCTTTGCAATGCGAACCATTGTTTCGACCGATTCAATGGGAAAATCACCAGAAGCAGTTTCTGCCGAAAGCATGATCGCATCAGTCCCATCTATAATAGCATTGGCGACGTCAGATGTTTCGGCTCTGGTCGGACGCGGATTACGGATCATCGAATCCAGCATCTGTGTTGCTGTTATAACCGGTTTTCCGGCTCTGTTACAGGCCTGAATGATTTTCTTCTGATAGATAGGCACTTTTTCGGGCTCAATTTCAACACCAAGATCTCCACGCGCCACCATGACCGCATCTGTTACATCCAGTATTTTCTTGAAGTTACGGAGCGCTTCCGGTTTCTCGATTTTAGCGATTACGGGTGTTTCTTTTCCTCTAGCGGCAATTATCCTTTTTATTTCCGTTATATCCTCTGCGGTTCTCACAAACGAAAGCGCAATAAAGTCAACATCAGCATCAAGCGCAAAGTCCAGATCGATCAGATCTTTTTCGGTAAGACAGGGAGCGGAAACATTCACTCCCGGCAGGTTGATGCCCTTATTGTTCTTGAGCAATCCTCCGGCCACAACAATGCACCGTACGCGCTCACCCTCATTCGCTATGACTTTTAACTCCAGCAGCCCGTCATCCAGAAGGATTCGCGACCCGTGGTGAACATCATGTGGCAATGATTTATAAATTGTCGGTATAACGCCGTCACAACCAAGCATATCGGCGGTAGTGATAATCACTTCCTGACCCTTGACGAGCATCATTCCCTGGCCCGCCATTTTACCCGTCCTGATTTTAGGTCCCTGTAAGTCAGCCAGAATACCGGCCTGCCGCCCAACTGTAGCCGAAACCTGCCGGATTATCTGTATCAGTTCACATTTCTGCGAGTTTTCTCCATGTGAGAAATTCAGCCGGAATATGTCTACCCCCGCCTTCATCAATTTTTTGATCATTGCCGGCGATGAACTAACCGGACCAAGAGTGGCAACTATTTTGGTTTTACACATTTGCCTTGTCATACGTGCTCCTTATTCTTAGACATGAATCGCCTCTTTGTGAACATCCAGTGCCGCTTCTCGCAGCGCTTCAGACAGGGTTGGGTGGGCATGGCAGATCAGGGCAATATCCCTCGCCGTCCCTTCAAAGCTCATAATCGCTGCCGCTTCGGCAATCAGATCGGATGCGCGAGGTCCAACAATATGGACACCCAGTACCCGGTCATTTTCTGCATGGGCAAGAATTTTGACGAATCCTTCCGTCTCATCCATGCAGCGTGCCCGTCCCAGTGCGGAAAAATTAAAGCGTCCGCTGAGATAAGGCGTACCAGCCTCCTTCAACTGTTCCTCGGTTTTACCGACTGTAGCAGCCTCGGGCCAGGTATAGCAGACGCCGGGAATATATTCATACTCAACACCCGCGCGCTGTCCCGCCATCTGCTCCACACAGGCCACCCCTTCTTCGGAAGCTTTATGGGCCAGCATCGGGCCTGAAATCAAATCGCCAATGGCAAAGATACCGGGCTGTGACGACTGGTAAGCGCCGTCTACAATCACTCTACCTCGCTCATCCAAACGGACAGTCAGATCCTCCAACCTGAGACCGGCCGTCACTGGCTGTCGGCCAACCGCCACCAGCAGCTTGTCACATCCAATCTCCTCCGCTCCGGTACCGCTGTCAAACTGAACAGTCGCAGTGGCGCCACGTTGCTGCACTCCGGTAATACGCGTTCCAAGTTTAAATTGAATACCCTGCTTGCGCAGTGAACGGTAGAGTGCGTCAGCAGCTTGTCGATCCATGTTCGGCAAGAGCTGCGGCAACATTTCGATGACCGTTACCAGCGCCCCCAGGCGCCTCCATACAGATCCCAATTCCAAGCCGATGTAGCCTCCGCCGGCAATGATCAAATGATCCGGCACGCGATCAAACGAGAGCGCCTCCCGGGCAGTAACGACAAGCTGACCGTCACACGGGATACCCGGAAGAGGCGTCGGCTGACTGCCGGTTGCAAGAATTACCCTTGGCGCAGCGAGAAGCGTCGGACCTGCCGATACGAGTTGTACTGCCACCTCATGCTTACCGGTAGAATTGACTCCCTTTAAAACGGCTGTACCCTGGAACAGCTCCACAGCATTCTTTTTCAGCAGATAAGTCACTCCGTCAGCCAGTTTTGCGACCACGTCTTCCTTACGCAGCATCATCGCGGCCAGATCAAGCTGCGGCGGATCAACGCGAATGCCATGCACGGCGAATTTATCACGCGCCAGACTGAACAGTTCGCTGGAATCCAGCAGCGCCTTACTGGGAATACACCCCTCGTTAAGACAGACCCCGCCCGGCGTAGCCCTTTTTTCAATCAGTGCCACCCGCATCCCCAGCTGCCGCGCCCGGATAGCAGCCACGTACCCGCCCGGCCCGGCACCGATAATAATCAGATCAAATGTTGTCTGTTCAGACATTGTTTCAACCTCCTTAGCAACAGGGTCACGGGACATGGGTCACGTTTATGTTAAAACACTAAAAATTAAAAAAAATATCTAACACGTCAGTATCGACTTCCTTGCCCCTTGACCCTTGGCCCTGATTTTCTAACCCTCCAGCAGCAGTTCTTCAGGATCGTCGATATACTCTTTGACTCTTTTCAGGAAACCAACAGCCTCACGACCGTCAATAATTCGGTGATCGTAGGAAAGTGCCAGATACATCATCGGCCTGATGACAATCTGACCATCCCGGACAACCGGACGGTCCTGGATGGCATGCATCCCCAGAACAGCACTCTGCGGCGGATTGAGGATCGGCGTTGAAAGCATCGATCCGTATACGCCTCCGTTACTGATGGTGAAGGTACCACCCTCAAGATCGGCAATCGCCAGGCGGTTGCTTTTAATCTTCTCGGCAAAATCGGCAATCGCCTGCTCGATCTCGTACGACTTCAAACGATCAGCATTGCGCAGCACCGGAACAACCAGCCCCTTTTCACCGCCAATGGCTATGCCGATATCATAATAATGGTGATGGACTATATCCATGCCCTCAATACTGGCATTGACTGACGGAAACTCTTTGAGCGCCTCAATACAGGCTTTGACGAAGAACGGCATAAAACCCAGTGCAAATCCGTGGCGTTTCATAAAATGTTCATGGTATTTACTGCGCAATGCTTTTATGTGACTCAGATCAGCCTCGTTAAAGGTTGTTAGCATGGCAGTCTGCTGGCGGGCCGCGACCAGTCGCTCGGCAATGCGTTTCCGCAGCGGCGACATCGGGCGACGCTCCTCACGACCGGCTGTGTATGCAGGTGCATCTTCCGTGCGAACGGAAAACTTATCCGGCGACTCGGCTATAACTGCCGGAGCGCTTAGCAGGACAACCGGAACCGGGACAGCAATCTCGGTAGTCGGGGACGTTTTGGCCGCAGGAGGTATTTTCGTTTTCTCTGAGATGCGGCTGAACAGATCATCCAGCGAGATACGCCCCCCTTTGCCGCTTCCCGCAACTTCATCCGGAGAAACACTCTTTTCGCGCATTTCACGACGAACCGACGGAGATGTCGGCGCATCAGCATGTTTTTCTACTTTTGGAGGCTCCGGTTCAGCGAGCACTACGGCAGGAGTTTCGACATCGGTTACAGACTCTTCAATCTGTCCAATGGTCGTTCCAACCGCCACGGTGGTACCTTCTGCTACCGAAATGGTAAGCACGCCGGCAGCATCGGCATTCAGATCAAGCGTAATCTTGTCGGTTTCGATTTCACAAAGCAGTTCATCCCGTTTCACACTATCACCGCTCTTCTTGAACCATTTCGCCAACAGTGCTTCTCGAACAGACTCACCAACTTCAGGAATTTTTATTTCCATAGCACACTCCAAAGCATCGAAATATCTTAGAACTCAGCGAGATCCTAGCCGAATTGAATTTCAGACTGCATTCTACCGCATTTTTTTCAATTCTCCAGTCAAAACAAAGGGCGACTAAAAATCAGTCGCCCCTGCAGTATCCACTTTTGAACTCACGTACACGCTATGCTTGCAAATGCTCCCTGCCAAAGGGTGACATCTGTCGCAAGCGTGCAATTATTGGCGGTAATTCGCGAATAACCGTATCGATTTCTGCATCTGTCGTAAATCGGGAGAGTGAAAAGCGGATCGAACCATGTGCGCAGGTAAACGGAACGCCCATGGCACGCAGAACGTGCGATGGTTCTAAGGACCCGGAGGTACAGGCACTTCCGGATGAAGCGCAGATTCCAAACTCTGACAGCAGCAACAGAATAGCTTCACCTTCAACAAATTCAAACGCAATCGATGTTGTGTTTGGCAGTCGATCTGCGCCGCCGCCATTGATACGGGCATGAGGAATGGCAGCCATCAGAGCATCCTGAAGCCGGTCTCGCTGCGCCTTGACAACCGTATTTTCAGCCTGCATATGCTGACCGGCCAATTGACACGCCTTTCCAAGAGCGATAATGGCTGCTGCATTTTCAGTACCGGCCCGGCGGCTCTTTTCCTGATGGCCACCAACCAACAGCGGACGGAAAGGCGTACCACGGCGCACATACAGTACACCGATACCTTTGGGAGCATGCAGTTTGTGACCGGAAAGCGACAACATATCGATAGACGATGCCGCCATATTAATGGGAATTTTACCAATCGCCTGAACAGCATCACTGTGAAAGAGAGCGCCTTTTGATTTTGCAATCTCAGCCGCCTCTTCGACCGGGAAAATGACGCCGGTTTCGTTGTTGGCCCACATCAGCGAGACGATTGCAGTGTCAGTGTCAACAGCAGCTTTCAACTCATCCGTATCCAGACGCCCGGCTCCATCCACGCCAATCTCTGTCACTCGGTACCCTTTCTGACGCAGATTGCGGCATTGCGTCAGTACTGCGGGATGTTCAACGCGACTGGTGATGACATGTCGACGCTCGGGAAAGACCTCCAGTGTCGAACGGATAGCGGCATTATCACTCTCGGTACCACAAGCGGTAAAAATAATTTCGTCCGGTGAAGCACCCAGAAGTTCAGCAACCCGGTTCCTGGCTTCAGTTACCTTACTCTGCACTTGGCCGCCGAAAAAATGCATCGAACTGGGATTGCCATACAGTTCGCAAAAGTAAGGACGCATCTCTTCAAAAACCGCTTCATCAACCTTGGTGGTAGCATTGTTGTCAAGATAGATCTCTTTCATTGTGAGACCTCCTCTACCACAATATCCTCGGCCACCAGATCACGCAATTTTGCTTCAACCATGCGGGCTGTGTTACCGGACGAGGCGCACCCGGCGCAGGCTTTGCGGAAGGCCACTTTTACTTTGGAACCATCGATATCGATCAGTTCCAGATCTCCACCATCGGCCCATAATAGTGGACGGATATCGCGTTCCAGAACTTCCTGAATCAGCTGCATCTTTTTCATATTGGATAATTTTTCCGGACGTACGCGCGGCTTGGCTGTCGCCTCTCCCAGCACCTGTGCAATCAGCTCTTTTATCTTGGGAATGCAGCCACCGCAGGCCCCACCCGCTTTGGTAAAGTTGGTTACCTGCTCGGCAGTGGTCAGACTGTTTGTCTCGATGACTTTCTTAAGAAACGCATCCGTGATCCCAAAACATTTGCAGACGATTTCACCTTCATAATCCGGATAGGCCGACCCATGATCATGTTCACTATCGTGCGCCGGCATCTCAATACCGCGATATTTGAAAATGGCTACCTCCAGCGCTTCCTGCCCCATAACAGAGCAGTGCATCTTTTCTTCCGGCAGACCACCCAGAAAATCGGCTATATCCTGATTGCTGACGGCCAAGGCTTCGTCGAGTGTTTTCCCTTTAACCATTTCAGTCAACGCCGAGGAAGAGGCAATTGCACTGGCGCAGCCGAAGGTTTGAAATTTGGCGTCAACGATCTTGTCCTTATTGTCATCAAGCTTGAGATATAGCTTAAGCGCATCACCGCAGGCCAGACTGCCGACTTCTCCGACCGCATCGGCATCAGGAATATCTCCGACGTTGCGAGGGTTTAAAAAATGATCTTTAACTATTGGTGTATAATCCCACATTGTGTATCTCCTTGATTTGTTGGTATATAAGTCAATTTAACCTAAAATAAACTGACGGCCAGCTGCCATAACCTCTGCCAGTCGTCCATCCGACGACGCCTCACCGTAGAGACGCACCACCGGTTCGGTGCCCGATTTACGGAACAACAGCCAACTGCCGTCATCCAGCACCAGTTTGGTGCCATCGATCCTGATAACATCTTTGACTTTTGTCCCGGCTACAGTGGCGGGAAGGTCAGTCACCTTACTTTTGTATGCTATTTCCAACTCAGGTGACAGTTTGAGGTTGTCGCGTCGTGTAACAAAGCGGCCGACCTCGCCGTAAAGCCGTTCCAAAAGTTCACGAACCGTTTTACCTTCACGGGCCACCATCTCGGCCACCAGAAAACAGGCCAAAATACCGTCCTTCTCCGGAACATGCCCCATGATCGTCAAACCGGCGCTCTCTTCGCCGCCAATAACCAGTTTATCCTGACTGATCAGCTCACCGATATATTTGAAACCGACCGGAGTTTCATAGACCGGCACACCATGCTTCTTCGCCACGGCATCAATAAGGTGCGAAGTGGCAACGCTGCGCGCCACGCCCCCTTCCAGCTTGCGGATGCGGATCAGATAATCCAGCAAGAGCGCAATAATATAGTTCGGTTCGATATAACTACCATCGGCGTCGATGATTCCAAAACGATCGGCATCGCCATCAGTCGCCAGGCCGAGCCGAATAGACGGATCATTTTTAACCAGTGCGATAAAGTCCGGGATATGCGCTTCTGACGGCTCGGGCGGCTGACCGCCGAAGTAGGGATCGAGATGATCATTAATGACAGTGTAGGGAATGCCGCGTTGGCGTAGCGGTTCATCCAGATAACCTCGTGCAGTTCCATAAAGTGGATTAAGTGCTACGTGGCCCAATTTGGCAATACAATCGAAATCGATCTTTTGTTCCAGAGCACACAGATACTTTTCACGAGGATCAATTAACTCCAGCAAACCCTGCTGGTGTGCAGCGACAGGACCGAGCTCCGCGTAGCAGGCCTGCCCCAGCATCTTGTTAGCTCTGCGTTCAATATCAGCTGTGGTTTCCGGCAATGCCGGTCCGCCCCATGATGGAGAGAACTTGACACCGTTGTATTCAGGAGGGTTATGGCTGGCCGTAAAATTAATGCCGCCAGCGGCGCCACGCTGCAGGATCTCAAATGAAAGTACCGGCGTCGGCACTTCGCGTTGGCAGAGATACGCTTTGATCCCGGCCCCGGCCAGCACTCCGGCCGCTATTTCAGTAAAACGCTGCCCCAAAAAACGGGTATCGCGACCGATGACAACACCTTTGTGCTGCTCACCAGCAGCATTGATGTTATCAGCAATCGCCTGAACAACAGTTTTTACATTGTCAAACGTAAAATCGTCACACAGAATACCGCGCCAGCCGGATGTTCCAAAGGCTATTTGTGTCATTTCATCCCTCCCGGACGTAACAGGACAGCTTTAGTCGTGTTAGAATAGTACACATGTTAGCACCCGTCAAGACAAAGAACACCTTAATCGACTATCTTTATCTTCATCGCACAACAAGAAGTGCAAAGAATTCCGACAGCGATTCATATCCGAGCAAAAAAAGAGGGGCACCCTGTGTGGATGCCCCTCTTTAATACAAGCGTTTATGATTACGATCTATTTACTGCTTCTTCTGCGAATAAGGCCAGCACCAATAAGACCGGCGCCAAGCAGGATGAACGTAGAAGGCTCGGGAACTGGAGCAGCAGAACAGTATTCAATATCAAGTTTTGACCATTCAAGAATAAAATCACTCATTGTGGATTTTATCTCAACAGCAAAAATGCCATCATATAACTTAGTTAAAACTACTTCAAAATCGCTATCTCCATTTATAGAGGGAATATTGAACCACGCGCTATTTCCTTCCAACCTTATTAAGGCATTTGTCGCTAGAGTGTTGTTTGTGTACAAACATCCTAAATCAATAGAGTGTTCTCTTCGGTCATCCTTTGTTCCTCCGTTTCCATCACTTACCTGTTTTTTGTTTCGCTCTTTCAACTTGCCATCCACGTACTCATCTTTGTGATCTTGATCCTCCTCATGATCGCGATCACCATACTCATTTCCATGCTCATCTTTACCACTGAGTGCATAATTAACCAGAGAGATGCTCAGAGATGCATTTAAAATTCCACCAGGATTCTGAACACTTGGTGAAAAATTAAAATTATGGATCCATTTTACGTAATCAGTAGGACTTTCAAGTACATTGGCATTCATTCCACCATACCCCTTGTCATACACACCGTCCACATACCCCGTATTTAATGCGCCAATCGGCGTTGGAGAACCGTTAGCATCTGTGACATGGTCATTATAGAAGAATATTTTGTCGCTAAGGTTGTGGCTGCTACCATCTGAACAATTTTCGCCACTTCCACACGCATACGAAACAGCTGACATACTGACAACAAGCAGTAATGCTGCAACAAGCGAAGTAACCGTTTTCATACACACCCCTTTGTGACTCGTAATTAACAGGTATATCCTATACAATGAGTGTGCCAATTTGCATATCCGCCGAGTATATCTTATTTTTTAGATATTTATCTAATCAATGTTTATCGCATACAACCTTTAAGTGTAAAGTTTTCCGACAGCACACCCCACTTATTTTTTAATAATTGTAAAATTTTCCGATAGATTATCGTACAACTTGACCAAACGCACAAACAGGACTATAAGAGTCTTAAATAGCAGCAATTTTTGTTGGACGAGATTAATTATGAAAGGAGATACGCCATGCTAAGATTAGCACTTACCGTTCTGACACTTCTGATTATGACAACACTTAATTCACAGGCAGCACTTATCACCAGAACAATCGAATACAAACTGGGAGAAACTGTTCTGGAAGGATATTTGGCGTATGACAGTGCCAATATATCCAAAATAACGCTACGTCCGGGAATTCTGATTATTCATGAATGGACCGGTATCAATGACCACATCAGACAACGCGCTGAGATGCTGGCAAAACTTGGGTATGTTGCTTTTGCAGCAGATATCTACGGCAAAGGGATCCGTCCGGCGACTTCAGCTGATGCAGCTAAGACCGCCGGTGTATACAAAAGTGACCGACCGCTGATGCGTACAAGAGTCGCGGCAGGACTGGAAACGCTGAAAGCTCAAAAGCTGGTCGATCCGCAGCGAATCTCCGCCATCGGCTACTGTTTTGGTGGTACCACCGTTCTGGAACTGGCCCGTAGCGGAGCCGATATCAAAGGTTTTGTCAGCTTCCATGGTGGCCTGTCAACACCGACCCCGCAGGATGCAAAGAATGTCCGGGGCAAGGTTCTTGTCCTGCACGGCGCTGACGACCCGTTTGTAAAAGCGGATGAAGTCGCGGCTTTCCAGAGCGAAATGCGCACGGCCGGTGTTGACTGGCAGTTGGTGAGCTACGGGAACGCCGTGCACAGCTTTACCAATAGAGCTGCCGGTACGGATAACAGTAAAGGCGCAGCATACAATGAAAAAGCTGATATGCGTTCGTGGGAGACGATGAAGCTTTTCTTAGCGGAAATTTTCAGGTAGCGACCTGATTCCTGATTGACAGAATTCTGCCATGCACATAATATGTCCACCTTTGAAAAGACATTTTACGAGGTTTTTTTATGAATGCGTCTGTACTTGATCTTCGCTACAAGACCAGCGACATCCTTAACGCACTCGATCATCAGGAGCAGGTAACCATCCTCTATCATGGCAAACCGAAGGCGACGATCATCCCGCTGGAAACATTCTCATCCGTGCGGGTATGTGAGCATGATTTTTTCGGAATGCACGCCGCTGACACGGAATCCGTAGAAAATGTCATGGAACGGCTGCGCGGTGGACGCCATGATCTTTGATACTGACATTTTTATCTGGGTTCAACGGGCTAACCACAAGGCTGCCACGTTGATTGACAGCACGAGAGAGCGTTACCTCTCCGTGCAAACCTATATGGAGTTGCTTCAGTGTGCTCATGACAAACAGCAGCACCGATCAGTCAAACGTTTTATCTCCCAATTCGGCTTCACCGTTTTACCACTCACAGAAAACATCGGCCATCGCGCACTTGTCTATGTTGAAGAATATGGTTTGTCATCCGGCATGAGAGCCGGTGATGCGATTATCGCTGCAACGGCAACCGAAAATGGATTGCCACTCGTAAGCGGTAATGCCAAACATTTCAGACCGGTGAAAGATCTACAGCTGAAAATTTTTAAAGCGTGAAGAGCACAACTACGGCGATTTATCCGAATAATTTGAGCACTACTAATCACACAACGAACATTTGAAAGGTGTCACGACAAACATGACTAAAGAACTCGCCAAGGGGTATGAACCCCATGATGTTGAAAAACGATGGTACGCCGAATGGGAACAACAAGGCTACTTCCACGCCGCTGCTACATCGGACAAAAAACCGTATTCGATCGTAATCCCCCCACCCAATGTAACCGGCGCCTTGCATATGGGGCACGCCCTCAACAACACATTGCAGGATATCCTCTGCCGCTGGAAACGGATGCAGGGCTATAACGTGCTCTGGATGCCGGGCACCGACCATGCCGGCATCGCCACCCAGAACGTTGTCGAGCGCCAACTGGCCGCTGAAGGGAAAGATCGTCATGATCTGGGACGTGACGCCTTTATCGAACGGGTCTGGAAGTGGAAGGCCGAGTCCGGCGGCCAGATTATAGGACAGCTCAAGCGACTGGGCGCCTCCTGTGACTGGGAGCGCGAGCGTTTCACCATGGACGAAGGGCTTTCCAAAGCCGTGCGCACCGTCTTCGTCAGGCTTTATGAAGATGGCCTTATCTACCGCGACAACCGCCTGATCAACTGGTGCCCGCGCTGCCATACAGCTCTCTCGGATATAGAAGTCGAGCATGAAGATCACAAGGGACACCTCTGGCACATCCGCTATCCGGTCGTCGGCCAACCGGGGCGTTTTGTGACCGTGGCGACCACACGACCGGAAACCATGCTGGGCGATACCGCCGTTGCGGTGCATCCCGAAGATGAGCGCTACCAGTCGCTGATTGGTGCCAAGGTTCTGTTGCCGCTGGTGAACCGTGAAATTCCGGTTGTGGCCGACGAATACGTCGAGCGCGATTTCGGCACCGGCATCGTCAAGATCACTCCGGCCCACGACTTCAACGACTTTGAAGTCGGTCTGCGGCATGGACTTGACAAAATCAACGTTTTGGATGAATCCGGGATTATCAACGCTGCCGGTCACCAGTATGAAGGACTGGATCGCTTTGAAGCGCGTAAACGGATCGTTGCTGATCTGGAAACGGGCGGTTTTCTGGATAAAATCGATGAACACGCCATGTCGGTGGGTGGCTGTTACCGCTGCAAGACCGTCGTGGAACCGTATCTTTCCCTGCAGTGGTATGTAAAGGTTGCTCCACTGGCCGAGCGGGCGCTGGATGCAGTCAAAAGCGGCAAGACCCGCATTCTGCCCAAACAGTGGGAAAACACCTACTACGACTGGATGGAAAACATCCGCGACTGGTGCATCTCGCGCCAGATCTGGTGGGGACATCGCATTCCGGCCTGGTTCTGTGGCCATTGCGGCGAAATTACCGTAGCCATGGAGGCCCCGACAACATGCTCCAAATGCGGCAGTGACGAGCTCCGCCAGGAAACCGACGTACTGGACACCTGGTTCTCTTCGGCGCTGTGGCCTTTTTCCACCATGGGGTGGCCGGAGCAGAGCGCCGAGTTAAAAACCTTCTACCCGACCGCCTGCCTGGTCACCGGCTTTGATATTCTCTTTTTCTGGGTGGCCCGCATGATGATGATGGGGCTGCATTTCATGGACGAGGTGCCCTTTACGGAC
Source organism: Desulfuromonadales bacterium (assembly GCA_013349325.1). Classification (GTDB taxonomy): domain Bacteria; phylum Desulfobacterota; class Desulfuromonadia; order Geobacterales; family Pseudopelobacteraceae; genus JACRCG01. The sequence goes on along the minus strand of DUZX01000027.1, from coordinate 35,745 downwards.
GTCTACATCCATGCCCTGGTGCGTGATGCCCAGGGGCACAAGATGTCAAAATCAAAAGGCAACGTTATTGATCCACTCTCGGTCATCGACCAGTACGGCACCGACGCCTTCCGTTTCACGTTGGCCGCCTTTGCCGCCCAGGGGCGTGACATCAAACTGGCCGAAGAGCGCATCGCCGGTTACCGCAATTTCTGTAACAAAGTCTGGAATGCAGCCCGCTTTACCCTGATGAACCTGGAAGGCTTCAATCCGGACGGGCTCAAACTCGACAGTATGGCACTGAGTCAGGGGGACAAATGGATTCTGCATCGCTTGAATGAAACCGCCCGCACGGTCGATGAAACCCTGACCGGATATCGTTACAACGAAAGCGCCATGGCACTCTACCAGTTCACCTGGAGCGAGTTCTGCGACTGGTATCTGGAGCTCTCCAAGCAGGATATCTACAACGGAACGCCGGAACGGAAACTGTCCACCCGGTATGTTCTCTGGTACACCCTTGAAAACCTGCTGCGCCTGCTGCACCCGTTTATGCCGTTCATTACCGAAGAAATCTGGCGGGCGCTACCTAAGGGGCAAGGGGCAAGCGGCAAGGAGCAAGGAGAATCACCAGCATCGATCATGCTGGCTGAATATCCGCTCTATCGGGACAATCTTTCTTTCCCGGAAGACGCTGCCGATATGGAACGGGTCATGGCGGTAATCAGCGGGATCCGTAATATCCGGGGTGAGATGGAAGTTCCACCTTCGAAACAGATCGCGGTGATCCTCTCCTGCGGAACTGAAGCGACTCAGCGCCTGATGAATCACAATGAAAACGCCATTATCAGCCTGGCCCGGGTTTCCGATCTGGCAATCGGCGTGGGTGTAGAAAAGCCGGAAGATGCCTCCATCCAGGTGGCTGGTGACGTGCAGATCTACGTTCCGCTCAAAGGCATGGTGGACGTTGCCGCCGAGGAAGAGCGTCTGTTGAAGGAGATCGGCAAGATTGACAAAGAGATCGAGATGTTCTCTAAAAAGCTGGAGAGTCCGGCTTTCGTCGATCGCGCTCCAGCAGGGATTGTCGCCAAGGAACGCCAGAAACTGGCTGACGTGCAAGAGAAAAAATGTGTGTTGGAAGAGAGCCTGGGGAAAATTCGAACGTTATGTTCACCCTAAACCACGTACGACAGACAGGTACAGCATAACGATCCTTCTATGAGGAGCACCTCTATCCATTACAGGATCAGGCGCTGGCTCTGCTGTAGACTGATTGATCTCGAAAAACTCCGCACGTCGGAAAAGCGCACAAGATTCATAATCATGGCCAAACCTTATATCGCCGATTCCCAAAATTGGGATGAGATCGTAGAAAAGATGATTGCGTAGAAATCAACCAGACCACGACAGGATACATCCATGCAACAGATCCAGAACGTCGCCATATTTGCCAAGATGCATGATCCCCGCTGCCAGGGGATTGCCAGTGACCTGATCAAGTGGCTTGAAGCCAGAGAGTGCACACCATTGGTGGAACCGAGTCTGGCACGCCTGATCGGCTGTTCAGACCAGATGAGCGAAGAAGAGATTCGTGACAAGGCCGACCTGGTGGTGGTTCTGGGGGGGGACGGCACGCTGATCTCGGTTGCTCGCCTGTTCAGCGCCAAAGATGTGCCTATTCTGGGGGTCAATCTGGGAAGCCTTGGTTTTCTGACCGAGATAACCGTCGATGAACTCTATCCGCGCCTGGAACTCTGCCTGCAGAGCGCACCGCGCGTCTCAGCCCGGATGATGCTGATGGTCACGCTTATTCGCGAGGGCAAACCACAAGAGGTCTACCATGTCCTGAACGACGTGGTCATCAACAAGGGCGCCATGGCCCGTATCGTTGATCTGGAGACCAGGATCAACCGCCAGTTCCTGACGACCTACAAGGCCGATGGCCTGATTGTCGCCACTCCGACCGGATCCACCGGCTATTCATTGTCAGCCGGCGGTCCTATCATCCAACCGCAGATGTGCTGCATCGTCATCACCCCGATCTGCCCGCATACACTGACCAACCGCCCGATTGTCGTCACCGACGAAGCGATCATCTCCGTCACGATAAAATCCTCGTTTGAGGAAAAGGTTTATCTGACCCTTGATGGCCAGGTCGGCATCGAGCTGCAGGAGGGTGATTCCGTCGAGGTGCGTAAAGCTCTCAATAAAACCTCTCTGGTCGTATCACGCAGTCGAGACTACTTCGAACTGTTACGTACCAAATTAAAGTGGGGAGAGCGGTGAAACAGCCATGCTAACCGATCTGACCATCAAAAACGTCGCCATCATCGACAACCTGCATATAAGCCTGAAAACCGGCCTGACTGTTTTGACCGGCGAAACCGGTGCCGGGAAATCGATTATCATCGACGCCGTCGGGCTGATCATGGGAGGACGTGCCTCCAGCGATCTGATCCGCTCCGGCGAGGATGAAGCGGTCGTCGAGGCGCTGTTCGATATCTCCTGCTTGCCTCAGATCAAGGAACTGCTGGCGGCGGCTGATTTTGACAATAATGATGAGCTGCTGATAAAACGCTCGCTGACCCGCTCCGGCAAGAACCGGATCTTCATCAACGGTAGCATGGCCACCCTGGCCCTGCTTTCCGATCTGACTCCACGCCTGATTAACATTTATGGACAGCATGACTCGCAGACTCTGCTGAAACCGGAAAACCATCTGCGCCTGCTGGATGCCTACGCCGGACTGGCCGGTATGCGTGATGTTTTTTCACGACAATTCAGCCAGTTGTCGGAATTGAGAACACAGATTGCAGGCCTGGAGGAAGCCCAGCGCGATGCCGAGCGACGGCAGGATCTGCTCAGTTATCAATCACAGGAAATTATGGCGGCTGCATTGCGCGACGGCGAAGAGGAAGAGTTGAGTGAACAACGCAGAGTGCTGGCCAATGCCGAACGACTGGGGGGCGGCAGCGGAGAGGCTTTTGAGCGGCTGTATGGTGGCGATGGCGCCATCCTGGGACAACTGCGGCGGCTATCAACGTCAATTGCCGAGCTGGCAGTTCTTGACAGCAGCCTGCAAGGATCGGCGACTGCTCTGGAAGCCGCCTATTTGCAGCTGGAAGATGCCGCTATTACACTGCGCGACTACGCCTCACGGATTGAAGCCGATCCGGCTACCTTACAGAATATTGATGACCGCCTGGATCTGATCAGTCGCCTGAAGAAAAAATACGGATCCAGTGTGGCGAACATCCTGACCTATCAGGCACAGATCAATACAGAACTGGAGCAGCTGCAGGGGGGCCAGCAGAGTCGGCAGGAGCTGGAGTTGGAGCGCGAGCAGATGGAACAGGAGCTGCGGCAGCGCGGTGCAGAACTGACTGCGGAACGTACTACTGCTGCGGCACGATTAAAACAGGCACTGGAGACGGAGGCGCACCAGCTTGCCATGAAGGGTGCCGTTATAGAACCGACTCTGGAAGCACTGAGCGAGCCGCGTGCCTACGGCTACGAACGGGTCGAGTTTCTTTTTTCACCCAATCCGGGTGAAATTGCACGACCACTGGCCAGGATAGCCTCCGGTGGTGAGCTGTCGCGCTTGATGCTGGCAATCAAACAGGTGCTGCCGGAAGGAGATGTACCGACACTGGTGTTCGATGAGGTCGATACCGGTATTGGTGGCGCAACGTCCGAACTGGTGGGTAGAAAACTAAAAAATGTTGCCGTCCGTCAGCAGGTGCTCTGTATCACCCATCTGCCACAAGTGGCCGTTTGTGCGACGCAGCAGCTGCGCGTTGAAAAGCTGATCCAGAATGGACGTACCGCCACCCGGATCATTGAGCTTGATCAGCAGGGGCGTACCAATGAAATTGCCCGCATGCTGGCCGGTGAAAAGATTACTGATTCGGCTCTTGCGCACGCCTCCGAAATGCTGGCAGCCGGCAGACAGATCTGAAGGCATTCTGAAGGACACCGTTCATGCAGTTTCCCACCGTAATTCCCAATATTTTCGATGGCATCCCGGAATCTCTGCCGACAGAACACTTTCAAACCCTGATTACTACGCATAACGTCCAGATTGAGCGGATTGTGTCAGACGGCCATGCGACTCCGGTTGACTCGTGGTATGACCAGGCCTGGGATGAATGGGTGCTACTCTTATCCGGAAGTGCGGGGATCGTATTTGAGACGGAAGAGCATGAGAGGGAATTAAAACCTGGTGATTACCTTCTGATTCCGTCCGGCTGTCGCCATCGGGTGGCATGGACAGATCCACATGAGCGGACCGTCTGGCTGGCGGTGCATATCGGGCACATTCGTACTGACACATAAGTATAGACTTAAAAACGGCCATTCACGAACCACAGAGCAACTGAGCAACAGAGAGATCAACGCTACATAAACAACAGGAATAACCAAAATGGTACATGACTTTTTTGGTTTTAACCTGATATCTTCATTGTTTTTACTCAGTTTCTCTGTTGCTCTGTGTTTCAAACGCTTTTTCCAGAACTTTATTTACGGCAGAGTAGGAAGATCCAAACCGGCCATCTGCTGAATCATACGCACAACCTGGCAGCTGTAGCCGAACTCGTTGTCATACCAGACGTAGAGTACGCAGCGTTTACCCTGGACAATCGTTGCCAGGGAGTCAACCACACCGGCACTGCGCGAGCCAACAAAGTCGCTCGATACGACCTCTGGAGAGTTGGTATAATCGATCTGGTTCTGCAATGGCGAATTGAGCGACATATCCCGCAGATAACTGTTCAGGCCGACAACATCAACCGACTGTGTCAGTTCCAGGTTAAGGATTGCCAGTGACACATTAGGGGTCGGCACACGAATGGCGTTACCGGTCAGCTTGCCAGACAGATCCGGGATAACCTTGGCAACCGCCTTGGCAGCTCCGGTTTCAGTAATAACCATGTTGAGCGGAGCACTGCGACCACGCCGGGAGGCTTTATGGTAGTTGTCGATCAGGTTCTGGTCGTTGGTATAGGAATGGCAGGTTTCCAGATGGCCGCTGACGATGCCGTATCGGTCGTTAACCGCCTTCAGCACCGGCACGATAGCGTTGGTGGTGCAACTGGCAGCGGAGAACAGACTTTCTTCTGCAGTAATTAGATCGTCGTTAATACCGGCCACGACATTGGGAATATCCCCTTTTCCAGGAGCGGTCAGAACAACTTTTGAGATCCCTTTTGCTTTGAGATGTTTGCCGAGCCCTTCCCGATCACGCCATTTACCGGTGTTATCAATCAGAATTGCGTCACGAATGCCATACTGCGTGTAATCGATACTTTCCGGTGAATCAGCATAAATGATGCGAATCATATTGCCGTTGGCAATTATGGCGTTTTCCGCTTCGTCGATCGTAATAATACCGTTAAAGTGACCATGGACAGAGTCGCGACGCAGCAGACTGGCGCGTTTCAGCAGATCGTCTGCGCCACCTTTACGGACGACCGCTGCTCTGATGCGCAGTTTTTCACCACTACCCGCTTTTTCAACCAGAATACGGGCCAACAGTCGACCGATTCGGCCAAAACCGTATAAGACAACATCCTGCGGTTCAGGACGCAGTGCACCGCGACCGGTATTGATACTGGCCAACTCCTGACCGATAAATTCATCAGCAGTTGTAGTCCCGTCCAGACTCTGGAACTTGACAATCAGCTTGCCTAGATCAACACGAGCAGGCGCCAGATCAAGTTTTGCCATAGCTTCAACAAGCGGTGCCGTGTCGGTCACCGAAAGTTCGGTATCTATAATCAGCCTGGCGAAGCGGTGTGCTTTGAGGATATCCATTACTGAACAGTGTACCAGCGGGCGACCATACACCGTCGGCACAACGTTGTTTTCGCGGTACATCCGACCGATAACCGGCAACATCCGCTCTGCACAGGCTTCCTGGGTTTTCCAGTCTTGAAGATACACTTCCTGCTTTTCTGAATCCATTACACCCTCCTCCTGTTTCTGTAGTTTTCCCATAAGCACCGGGTATTCCTTACTATCCGGCGAAAAGAGAGCTGTTTACTGAATACTGTTAACCAACCGCAGCAGTCCATCCAGTATCGTCAAAGGACTGGGGGGGCAGCCGGGAATATAGAGATCGACCGGAAGAAGTCCGTCTGCTCCGTTATGTACTTCAGCATGATCCTTGAACGGTCCTCCGTTGATGGCACAGGCACCCGCCACGATAACCAGTTTTGGTTCAGGTAGTGCGGTGTAGGTGTCCAGCAGCGCCAGACGCATATTCTCGCTAACCGGTCCGGTCACAAAGAGACCATCGGCGTGCCGGGGACTGGCCACAAACTGAATACCGAAACGCCCCAGATCCCAGCCGATTGTGGAAAGAACGTTGGTATCAGCCTCACAGGCGTTACAGCCGCCCGCGCTGACTTCACGCAATTTGAGCGAACGCCCGAACAGCCGCAGCAATTCCCCCTCAAGTGTACCAGAAGCTGTATACACCCCTCCGGCACAGACCGTCAACCCCAGACGACTGCGACTGGCAAGACGGGCGTCTGTTGAAAAGCTGATCGCGCCGTGCGGACAGATGTCACGGCAGTCGCCGCAAAAAATACATTTTCCCATATCAAGAGTCAGTGAACCGGAAGCTGAAATTGCTCCATACGGACAGGCATCAGCGCAGGCACGGCAGTCGTCTCCGCATCTGGTGGCATCCAACAGCGGCAGTCCACGAAATCGGGGCGGTAACGGTTGCGGTGCATCAGGGTACTTCATAGTGCGATGACCCTGACGGAAACGGGTTAAAATAGCTTTTAACATACAGGCTCCCGGTTACAGATCATAACCACAGTACGACAGATTGAAACTCTTGTTGCAGAGCGGAAAATCGGAAATCTGCTGATCGCGCAAGGCCAGCCCGAGTCCTGACCAGTTGTGGAACGACGGATCGACGATCTTGTAGCGTTCAAACAGCCCTGCCGCATCCGTCAGGACAACGTGACAGACCTCGCCACGCCATCCTTCTGTCAGAGCTACAGCACAGCGATCAGGTGCAATCGGTTTCATCGCCGCACAATAGCCTCCGCGCGGTAGGTGTCGTACCTGCTCGTCCAGAAAATCAAGTGAACGTTGAATCTCCAGCCACCGCACCATCGCCCGGGCACAGACATCGCCGGTACTGGCCGTGATGACCGGTATCTGACTCATTCGGAAAATACCGAAGGGGTGATCGCGGCGTATATCGCGATTCAGGTTACAGCCGCGTGCCGCCGGACCAACCAGGCCGATTTCACGGGCATCACGCTCCGATACTATACCGGTATCCTCCAATCGGGCCATAACCGAAGGAGTACTCCAGAGCAACTCCACCGCCTGGGTAACATCAACACGCACGGTGTCCAACCGTTTCTGCAGTTCTTCAGCTATCCCGGCATCGCAATCATAGCCGATCCCGCCAGGGCGCAACAGACCACGTCCGAAACGGCTGCCACAGAGCAATGCGGTCATATTGAGAAAATCGCCCCGGATACGGCCACAGAACGAAGCGGTCGGCAGATAGCCGACATCCCCGGCAATCGCCCCCAGATCTCCGGTATGATTGGCCAGTCGCTCCAACTCAAGGGCAATACCACGCACCGTTTCGGCTCGTGGAGAGGAGAAGACCCCCGTCAGCGCTTCCATGTTCATGCAGTAGGCCTGACCATGACCGATAGTCGTATCTCCGGCAATCGTTTCCATCAGATGCAGGCTGCGCTGCGATGGTCCGCCTATTAGTGCCCGTTCAATGCCGCGATGTTGGAAACCGAGCGAAATTTCCAGGTGAAAGACCTCCTCGCCGTGACACTGGAAACGGAAATGGCCCGGTTCGATAATACCGGCATGCACCGGTCCGACCGCCACTTCATGAACTTCATCTCCTTCAACCCGGTAATAATCCATTACACCCGGAATCAGCCCACCTCCGTCACTCGCGTGCCAGAATCCGGTTCCCTCACAGAGCGGCTTCAGAAAGCGAACCGGCTTAAACCAGGGATGATCCTCGGGACGAACCAGACATTGCTCGGCAATTTCACGTTCAAACAGGTGCACCTGAGGACAGAGCTTTGCCAGTGAAGGAAATGCACGACCGACCGATGTAGCAGCGATGCCGAGTTCACCGCTTCCGCCGCGAGCGGACATGATGCAGTACAGCGTTGCACCGTCAGCAGTCGGTACGCCGAAATAGGAGCAAACACGCCAACCTGCGGTAATAGCGTCGAGAATCCCCTGAAAAAACGTATCCCCTACTGCCACCGGAATTTCGCTCCGCTTGATCGATAATCCATTGTAGATGATTTTCATGCCAAAACTCATGGACGCACCTCCAGAAGCGCAGCGCCATCTTTCAGCAAAGTCATCAGCGGCGCCGGAATCCACACGCCGAGCAGAAACACCAGCAGCAGCAGAAACAGCGGCGCGGCAACCATCCAGAACGAGTCGCGATACGAAGTTTTCTCGCTGTCGGGAGGCGCCTCACCCATAACCATCGGCAGCACCGTCAGCGCCATGCCGATAAAAATGATCCCCAGTGAAACCAGAAACAGGGTTCCGACGATATACCGCCCCTGGATAAAGGCGCTGCTGACGACCGTAAACTCACTGATAAAAGGTGCAAAGGGAGGTGAACCGGTAACAGCGATGAATCCGGCCAGAAAAAGCCCACCTGACCAGGGCAAACGCCGGAGAGCGCCGCGGACATGATCGGTACTTTTACTGTTGTAGGAGCGATGAATATTGCCGGAGGAGAGAAACAGCACCCCTTTGGAAAGACCGTTGGCAAAGACGTGAAACAGCGCTCCAAAAATCGCTTTGCCCCCCAGACCGAGCGCTACCGCCATAATCCCGACATGCTCAACACTTGAATATGCCAACATCCGCTTAAAATCTGCCTGACGCGCCATAAAAACAGCGGCTACGATCATCGAAAAAAGTCCCATGCCGATCAGGGCATTCTGAAAAAAAGCGATTTCCCTGGTTGCCAGACAGAGCTGGTAAACTCGCAGCAGCGCCAGGAAGGCCAGATTAACCAATCCGCCCGATAACAGGGCACCAACCAGACCGGGAGCCTCACCATAGGCATCAGGTTTCCAAGTATGCAGCGGCGCCAATCCCATCTTGGTGCCGAAACCGACCAGCAGAAAGACGAAGGCTGCGTGTACCCACCCGGAAGAAAGTTTACCGGCATCACGCATGAGATCATCCAGCAGTAGCGACGGTTCCACCTGGGCTACGATGGTGGCGTACGCTAGAAAATAGAGCCCGATCAGCGCCAGAGCTACCCCGACCGAGCAGATCAGCAGATATTTCCAGGTGGCCTCTATCGAACGGGCGTTGCGGTTGAAATAGATCATCGGCGCCATAAAAATCGTCGTCGTTTCCAGCGCCACCCACATGAGTCCCAAGTGATGGGTAATGGTGACCAGTGATGCTGCTGAGAGACAGACCAGCATGCCGATACAGATCACCCGGTTAGAGCGTTCGCGCCGGTATTTGAGATAGCCGATCGAATAAAAGGCACAGGTCAGAAACAGCAGACTGGTGCTTAAGAGAACTATTTTACCCAGCGCATCAAAGTGAAACCAGCCGTCAGGAGATTCAGGCGGGGTAAACGTGAGCAGTTGAATGGTGATGCCCAGGTGGGCAAAGGTGAACAGAGAGAGCACCTTGGGGCGCAGACGATCATAGGGGATCAGCCAGGAGACAAGCGCTCCGAAGAGCGGAAGAATGATCAGTGCAGCAAGCAGCATGGTACTACTCCTCTTTCAGCGAGGTCAGGCGCGAGGTATCCAGAGAAGAGAACTCACGACTGATGTGGTTGATAACAATCCCCATGACAAAGGTTCCGACCAGCAAATCCAGCAGGGCACCCGCTTCTACCATGACCGGTAGAGCTTCCGCCAGCAGGAGACCGAAGATGAAGATACCGTTTTCCAGAACGAGATAACCGATGACTTGTGAAATCGCCTTGCGGCGGGTCGTCAAAACAAGAAAACCGGTCATCAGTGTGGCCATTGATGCAGGTACGAACATATAATTCTGATGCTCCGGCAGCAGCGGCAGTTTGCCGGCAAATGCAAAAGAGAGCGCCGTGAAGACAGCCCCCATCAGCAGTGTGGGCACATAGCCGAGAAACGGTTCAACTTCGCGCTTGATCTCGGCAGAGCGCACCGCCCTGTTGAGCAGCAGGGGGATCACAAATCCTTTCGTTACCAGAATCATCAGGATAATACCGACCAGATGCCACGAAAAGGGGTGAATCAGAGCCGGCAGAATGCCGAGGATCACACCTTGCGCAGCGACGGCCCGTATCGAAAAAATAAGGCGACTGGTGCCAAGCGCAACAAAATTAATCAACAGAACAAGCACAAGAAATTGGTCCGCGAGTGTAATCATGACATCACCTGATGACGAGCAGTGTAGAAAATGCGGCCAAAATCGTAGCGGCCACCAGTAGTTGCGGAATGCGGATCAGACGCAGACGGGCCATCACCGACTCGACTATCCCGATGACAACGGCCAGTTCCAACATGGAAACAATGAAAAGCCCCCAGTCAAGCAGCCAGTTACCGGACGCATACGGCAAGGCCAGATGAACAAAAAAAGCCCCCAGGACATACAGTTTGAGCGCAGCGGCATAATGGATAATCCCCAGCGCCGGACCGCTGTGATCGAGCACCATGACCTCATGAATCATGGTCAATTCCAGATGTGTGGTGGGATCATCAAAGGGGATACGGCAGTTTTCAGCCAGGAGCACGATGAACATCCCGCCAACCAACATCAGCAGCGCGGCACCGGAGTTCAGCCAGACCCCGAAGCTGATGTTGATCAGCATTGGTGACAGCGAATACGAGCCTGATAGCCTTGAAAGTGTAATCAGGGCAAAAAAGAGGGTCGGCTCAGCCAGACATGAGTAGGTCGCTTCGCGGGCCGAGCCCATCCCCTCAAAGCTTGAACCGGTGTCCAGCGCGGCTGCCATCGTAAAAAAACGACCCAGGGCAAACAGATAAGCATACAGGATCATGTCACCCTGGAATGATAGCGGTGCCTGATGTGCTCCACAAGGGATCAGTAGCGCCGCTACAGCAGTGGTAGCCAAAGTGACCAGCGGACCGGCACGAAAGACCCAGGTGGTGGTCGTGCTGAAGACGCTGCCCTTCTGCAGCAGACGGATAATATCATAGTACGGCTGCAGAAACGGCGCACCAACTCGCCCGGCAAAGGTCGCCTTGGTTTTGCCGATCACCCCCAAAAGCAGCGGGGGCATTGCCAGTGCCAGCACAATATGGATAATGGTATTGGTCATGAATCATTCTCCCCAATGCCCGCTCAATGGGCCCAGAGCATCAGAATAAACAGTGTCGCGAAGATATAGATCATATACACATGCATCTGCCCATGCTGCAGGCGCCGCAGGAAGGCGAATGACACTCCCGCCAGCGAAAATAACGGCGCAATGATCCTTTCCAGAAGCGTCTCAGACGGTTTGTCTGCACAGTGTGAAGAACCGGGGAACAGGCCGGATAAGACGGGACGCTTGACCCGCTGCCGGATAATACCGTTAAAGACAGAAACGGCCAGCTCTGAAAACGATGTCCCCACGTATTGCATACGCGCTGTACCCCGCTGATAGCCGCATCCCCAGGTGGGTGCCGAGGTTACCCGGCTACGCCCCACACGCCACCACCAGAGCAGTGTTACTGCGACGACAATCAGTACCAGAGTTAATACCATCAAACTGATACGTCCTAAAACAAAAGCGTACTCTGCAGGATTAACCACCGCCGCCACCTGCGGCATGAACGACTGCAATGCAGGAGCAACAAGCCGCAGCGCCTGCTGCGGCAGAAGACCGACCAGAAGGCAGAGCAGTGTAAAAAGACCCATCGGGCACAACATGGCAAAACCGGCTTCATGTGGATGAGCCGCCCCCGGACTGCGGGGAGTGCCGAGAAATACCGAGCTGTACAGTTTGGTAAAAGCAACAACGGCCAGACCGCCAACCAGAGCCAATAGTGGCGCCAACAACACCAGATACACCAGACTGGAAGCCTGGATCTGTGAAAAGAAGCCGAAGTAGAGCAGGAACTCCGATACGAAACCATTCAAGGGGGGAATTCCACAAATGGCAACCGAACCGATAAGAAAGAGCAACGCCGAGCGCGGCATCCCCTTGGCCAGGCCGCCCATCAGATTCATTTCGCGCGTACCGGCTGCATGAATAATAGCGCCCGAACCAAGGAACAGGAGCGGTTTAAAAAAGCTGTGATTGAGGATATGCAGCAAACTGCCGGCCATCCCCAGGTAGGCTAGTGGCGCATTATGGCTGGAGATTCCCAGCATTGCTACACCCAGACCGGTCGTGATAATACCGATATTTTCGATGCTGCTACAGGCTAGCAGTCGTTTCATATCCCGTTGCGCAACGGCAAAGGCAATCCCCAGAAGAGCTGAACTGATACCGGCGACTGTTAAAACCATGCCCCAGATAAGCGGTGGATCGTGAAAGAAGGTCAAGGTTCTGAATATTCCATACAACCCCATCTTCAGCATGACACCCGACATCATGGCCGAAACATGGCTGGGAGCATTGGCATGTGCCGAGGGGAGCCAGATATGCAGCGGCATGATACCTGCCTTGGCACCGAAACCGATAAAAGTTGCCATGGCAATCATCATCGCTAGTGGTGGCAGTGCCGAAAGTGACCCGGCTGCAGGCAGGAGAAATGAGCCGGACTGGGCTGCTAACAACGAAAAGAGGACGTACAACGCTGCACTACCGGTATGCGTAGCAATCAGGTAGACCGTTCCGGCCCGACGCACATCCTCGCGTTCATGCTCCGTCACGAGCAGAAAATAGGCTGAAAGCGCCATGATCTCCCAGACCATCAGGAAAAACGCACCATTGCGGGCGGTCACCAGAATTGCCATGGAAGCGGCCAATATTCCATAGAAAAACGTCAATCCGCGTTCAGTGGCTCGGTGTTCCTTCGCCGGCCAATAGCCGAGCGCAAAGAGCGAACCGGCGGCGGCAACAATAAAAATGGGGAGGAGAAAAAAAGCTGAAAGAGGATCAATGGCAAGCTCACAGGGACCGAACGGAAGCCCCCAATCCAGGATAAACGTTGTTGTTACAGGGGAAAAGAGAAGGATTAAAGCTGCAGGCAGACCGGCCAGGGAAGCCAGTATTGTAGTGCATGTCGCAAACATCTGGCCAGGACCGGGTGAGCGCAGAAAGAGGCCGGGAATTCCGGCGCAGCCAATGACAAGTGCGGCAACCAGTGCCACGACAGCAGGGTCACACACCCCCTGCAGAACAGAAAACATACCGTGACTCCTTGGTAAAATGGAAACTGCAGGGTTGCAGAACGGGCTCTCTATTCCTTAGAAAGGCGCTATACTGAACCCTGAGCAGTGTCCCTGTCAATCGAAAATTGTAATAGTTTTGAGCTTTTCTATCCGTTTACCCGCTTTTTTACGGCCGTGACGACTTCGTTAACGGTGATGTCGCTCATGCAGCACGAATCATGTGGGCACGGTGGGGTCGTTCCAAAAACGGTGCAGGGCGAACAGGTGAGATTTTTAGTGATCACTACATGGTGATTACCCTCTGGAGCCCATTTCCTGGCTCTCCCGGGACCGAACAGTGATACCGTCGAGACACCCAGACCGACGGCAAGATGCAACAGACCGGAATCGCCGCACAAAAGCAGCATACTCTTTTTGATGACGGCAGCGGTCTCGGCCAACGAGGTCAGCCCAGCAACATTCAAGCCGGCTCCGCCGCACGTAATTTCCTCCCCCTGGCGCTGGTCATCCATGTTTCCGACGACAACCGTCCTGATTCCGGCGTCCAAGAGCATCTCCGACACCTGCCGAAAACGGTCTGCACCCCAGCGCCGCTCTCTGATACTGGCTCCCGGATACAGTGCCACAAACGGAGCGTCATGCAGCGGTTGCAGCAAAGATGCAGCTTTTAGAGAGGCTGCATCCGGCACCTCCAAAAACGGAATTTCAAACGCAGACGCAGTCGCATCAATTCCCAATGGCTGCAGAAGGTGACTAAAACTGAGCGATTCATAGTCATTGTGAGAGTATACAACCGTATCGGTAAACATCCGTCGGCGCAGGTTGGTTCCAAAACCGATCGAGACCGCTGCCCGCACCAATCGCGCTACCACTGCGGAAAGACGATGCCACTGTTCGGTATCAATGACAACGTCATAACGGGGGCGCAGCGCCTGAATAAACTCGCGCGGGTTATCATAACAAAAAGTTCGATCTACGCTGGCAATCAGCGCAAAAACACCGGCATTGCGATGCTCTGCCAGCACGGTAATACTGGCCAGTGGAGAGACTTTTTTGATGGCGTGAATGGTAGGGGCCAGCAGTGCTGCGTCGCCGATACCGCCGGGACGGATGATAAGGTAAGAGGAAATTGGCGACGGCAGTGTCTGTTTCGCCGGACCGGGAAGGCACGACGCAGCAATCTGACCAAATGCAGCATCAATGCATTTCATCAGCCTGACATTCACCGTACGCCACCACTACGAACCGGCAACATGCCGAGGTCGCGAATTTTCGTCAGTAGATCGGCACCGCCCGCTGAGTGAAAAAAACGCTGCATCGTCTGAACGGCGCGGGCATCACGTGCAGAGAGGGTTTTCAGCCGCTCTTTATCTGCATTTAAAAGTTCGTCAAAAGAAGAAAATTGAAGATTCAGCCGCTGCACGGTTTTCGTCCCGACACCGGCAATGCCGAGAGCTGTTACTATTTTGAATGGCTCAGAATGAGATGCGAGATGAAGAGACGTGATAATTCGCTTTGCTGATGCACGGCTGAAACCTGGCACTGCAGCAACAGCCTCCTCTTGCAGCATAAACAGGGACGGAAGATCGGTCACCAGTCCCGCTTCGACCAACTTCTTCAAGCGCGTGCGCCCCAGTCCGCTAACAGTAAGACCCGACTTCGAAGCAAAAAAATATGCTTTGGCCAGAAACTGTTGCCGGCATCCGGGGGAATCGCTCAAGCAGACATCCAAGGCCTGTTCAGGAGCCTCCTGTCGCACCGCTCCAGATCCCGAATAACGGGCGCTCCGCCCGACCACTTCCAGTACCTGCGGTATCACATCACCCACCAACCCAACCACGATCTGATCACCGGCGGCAATATCCAGCCACGTAATTTTTTCAGGAGAATGCAACGAAATCCGCGAAACCTGCGCACCTCCGAGGCGAACAGGAATGATCTCCGCGACCGGAGTGCGGCGCCCCGTCCGGCCAACCGTCCAGAGGATTTTTATCACCTGAGTCCGGGCTGATTCCGGCGGGAATTTCCAGGCGGCCGCCCAGAAAGGTGCCCGTTCCCCCTCCCCTGTTCGCTGTCGCTGCATCAGATCATCAACCTTGACGACAATCCCATCCATGGCAAACGGCTGCTGATCCCGCCCGGCCAGATACGAACGATAAATTGCCTGAATATCGGAGAAACTCTGCACCGGGTGGGTATGTGCAGAATCTACCGTAAAGCCCCACTCTGATAGCTTATTCAGCGCTTCACGATCAGTACGAACCTGATCCCCAGGCAGATCAATTGTTACCAACTCAAAGGGAAACAGACGCAGAACCGCAAGCGCCGCCGGATCAGGTATACGAGACTGCAGGACTCCGGCGACCAGATGACGCGGAGAGGCATAGTTTGCTGTAGGGTGTGCGAGGTTGTATTTCTGCATCAGCGGCAGATCGGCATACATTTCGCCACGAACAACCACCCGTTCGGGAAACGTAGCACTCAATTGCAACAGAATCCCACCAATATCACGTACCCGCCCGGTCACATCCTCACCAAAACGACCATCCCCGCGCGTCGCCGCCGAAACCAGCTTCCCGGCAACATAGATTAACTCCACCGGTACGCCATCAACTTTGGGCTGGACAAGCAGCGACACCGTTTCTCCACTCCCAAGCCTCCTCAGTAGCTGTTCCACAGCCTGCGGACCGCTTGCCGACGACAGGCTGAGCATCGGTTTTTCATGCGCGACTTTTTTTGAACCGGCAGACACGTCGCTGCCAACTTGCCTGGTCGGCGAATCGGAAGCCACCAGAGCAGGAAAACAACTTTCCATGTGAACCAGGGCAGCAAACAACCGGTCATATTCTGCATCGCTGATTTCCGGCTGAGCTTTTTCGTAATAGAGTTGGTTATGGTAACGGATATCATTCGCGAGGGTTTTTATTTTGGTATCGGCTTCGGAGGTGGAGATGCGGGGGCATTCGTTTGAGAGTGCCGGGATGGGAAGGCACAGCGCTGACAGTGCAAGGTAAAACAAAATAACAGAAACCGTTTTGCCCATCTATCCCTCGCTGAATATCAGAAATTGCTCTGAACACTGTGCTTTTTACATGGTAAAGGAGGCATCGCTTTTGCTGCCAGACAATGCGTCCACGACCAGATCACACTCTTCCACAACAAGGCTTGTCAGATATTGCCAAAATGATGAATGCAATATAGTCTCATTGACAACAGCAGCTGGCAGAAAGCGCTTCATCTCCTGCTCAAAGGCGGTACGCAGACCGTCATCCGCTTTGAGAGTTTCACGGCGCTGAAAAAGTAATTTCACATAACTTTCAAGCGTATGTTGATGATCAAAAATCTTGTTCCGCACCAGCTTCATCGGCAGCTGAATAGCATGCTGCTTTAACCAGCCGATATCCCACAGATCGCGATTCTTGATCCGGCCAGGGCGCAGCGCCAATGCAATCAGCTTGTCGGCTAAAATTTCTTCTCGACTTTCTGCGTGTACTATCAAACCGGACGTACCCATATCAATACCATAATAATTACGCAACATCATCGGCCTGGCATCATAACTCGGTATCGCACAAATATCGATATTTATGCGCTGAGCTGGAATTCCACGCTGTTCAGGTCGTGTCACTACCTTCATTTTCCAAGTATCTACATTACCAATCTCTCGCTGTGGTTCACGTACCTCCACAATCAAGCCATACTTTGTCTGCAGATTTTTTATCAGCAGAGTCGGCAGCATCTGTAAACTTTTGCGACTGAAATTCTTCCCGCCCGTAAAATCAAGATCTTCACTCAAACGGTTTGAACCATAACAAGCCCTGAGACAGGTGCCACCCATGAACGTCAATTGTTCCAGCAGGCCGGCTCCGCTCATCACACGCAGGATATCGTGATGCAGAATTTCTTTTTCCACGATCATTGCAAGAGGAGCCATTTCAAAATTATCTCGTAAAGCTTGAGTTACCAATCGTTCAAACAGGCTCATTCACGACACTCCAATCGACCAAATCAAGATTACGCCTGACTTTTTTCATATCTCGAAGAGCTACCGCGACGGAAGCCCGCCACAAGTGGCAACGAGGATCGTACTCAAGATGATCTTTGAGTGTTTCCGGCTTTTGATTCGTATGAACGAACTCAATCGTACCCCATTCGCCACAGCGGATCACATTACTCCTGCCCGATGACATAAGTGTAATCCAGTTCATCGGCACCTGCGAAATAACCCCGGCATCACTGAGAACTGTTTCGAGGCTCATATAGTTGAATGTATCGGCACGCAATCGTGCAGCGGCATGAAACAAAAGCAGACCGCGCGGAAATCCTGCTTTGGGATAGAGATAAATACCGCGACAGACCCGCTTGAAAAGGCCCGTTTTTTCCGCTCGACTCATCACTACTTTGAAAGCTCCTGATGTGAGTTTTGGAAGAGAAGCGCGCAGATCGGAAAGCATAAAGAGGCAGTGTTCTTCTGTTGCCAGTGATTCGATTATTTTGGTCAGCTGTTTCATGGGTTGGAGAGTTTGCATTACACAAAGTTACAATACGTGTTACTTTATGTCAATCACATTACCGGACGGACTGTGCGCTGAGGGGATCTTCAAACGTGCGCTCTTCGGTTCCTTTCAGCAGGCGCTCTACGACCTCGACCCCCTGCATAAAAGAGTGATCCATGTTGCCGACCTCATATTTCCAGGCGCCGAAACGCCCCCGGGAGTAGACGGAGTGTGATTCAAGGAATGGCTGAATTGTGGCAAGTGCTCTATCCCGCCCCAGTGTCGGCACCGGATAGGAATAGGGAATATCAATCAGATGGCGACTAGCCAGACGATTTTTCTGATCTTCGTCAATCATGCCGCTGTTTACAAGCCCTTGCAGTGTTTCTTCTACGATAGTGCTCTTGTTTTCCGGCTTGCAGGATGAATAGGTAGTTTCGCACATCAAGGAGAAATATCGTTCTGTATCTCCAGCAGGGACGTTAAACCGCGAATAGTTGTGAAAGTTGGTTACACGGTAGAACGGAGCGCTGCTTTCAGGAAAATACATCCAGCATTTCGAGTCATCCCGCCGGCCTTCAAAACCAAGCCCGACTATCAGGCCGCTGTTATGGACCAGATCTTTTGCAGCGTCTGAAATTCGCTCCGGAACCACGCGACACTTTGACACTAACAGGTCGAGCGGAGACGTAGTAATCAGAACATCATACCGTTCGATCAGGCCATGAGAAAAAGTCACCGTCTTTTGGTCCAAGTCTATCTCAGTCATCTCATGCTGTAGATTGATTTTTTCACGCATTGGCTTGGCAATACCTTCATATATGGCACCCGTACCACCATATTTCGGGAACGTGAAGACGTTATTCGGTCCCCAGCTTAAATCATCCAGCTCTTCCGTAATATTTCGTTCAATGCGGGCCAGATCGACCAGACTCACCCGCTCAGCGATCCATGATTTACTCATTGTTTCCAGCGGAACGCCCCACACTTTGCGGTTATACGGTTCCATAAAATATTTGACGATACCGCGACCAAAGACAATATCCATCCATTCTCGGAAATTGGAGGTTGTATTGGATGTACCGGATAATTCACGTAAACCGAAAACGCATTCACGAAGCGCGTCATCCGGAAGATATCTGACATTGTTCTGGAACGGATACGGCACCCAGCGCTGCAGGATGCGGATCCAGCTTTCGCGCTGGTGCTCGAAATACTGATCTCCAAGGGCTTCGGCTACCGCTTTATCGAAATAGTCATAATGGGAGAAGAGAACATGGCCGCCAATATCCCAGGTAAAGTTATTATCATCGAGAGATGAAGCGGCCAGTCCGCCGACGTGGTCGCTGCGTTCAAATATCTGCCAGTTGGTGTGACCAAGCTTGTTGAGCTGATAGGCGGCGCCCAGGCCGGTGGGGCCGGCGCCGATGATGATGAATTTCAAGAAGTACCGAACCTTTCCGCATTACCTCGTCGAATTTAATGATGATTTTCTACATTCCCCCATCAGCGTCATCCACCAAAGTATTTGGCGGCGAGAGATAGTAAAAGAGTTATTTCAGATGCAGCCGTACGACATACCCTCAGATAAGCTGATGATCGACCATTTTCTTCGGTAAACGTTCCATCGACTCCATGTTCCACATAGAGTCGATTGGCATAGCGAGAAATTTGCTGCCGAAAGGTACAATATCACTACCACCATACAACACAATGCCTCTGAGAAACTGGTCTCCGGAAGCATCAGCAAGTGATTGAAGACCCCTGAAATCCTGCCCGCCAACACTCTTTGCAGATTTAATTTCTATACCGACAACCCTTCCGGCACGATCTTCAAGAACAACATCAACCTCCTGACCTGCCTGAGTGCGAAAATGGTGCATCGCAGGTTTTGTGTCACTCCATGAAATCTGTTTTTTCAGCTCCACTATCACAAAGTTCTCCACAACTGCTCCGCATAGCGGGGTGTTTTCCAACCTGAAGGCATCAACAGCAAGCAATGTTGACAACAATCCGGAATCACACATTACCAGCTTTGCGGTTTTAACAACTCTTTTCCCAAGGTTTGAATACCAGGCAGGAAGATGATCAATCAGAAAAATCGTTTCAAAAAGAGTCATGTAGCGTTTCAAGGTGCTTTGCGGAAGACCGGTTGTCCGTGAAAGTTCTGAATAATTAAGCAGCGACGGGGATCTGGTTGCAAGCATGGCAAGGAGACGCGGCATTGCAGTAAGACCGTCAATATGTGCTATGTCACGCACATCACGCTGTAAAATAGTTGTGATATAGGATTCGAACCAGGCACGTCGACGTGATTCTGAAGTTCTTGCAGCAACCTCCGGGTATCCTCCCCGTATGGCTCTTTCGTTCAAGGTTGCATCATTATCGCCAGTAGTCAGTACCTGAGAGGGTATATTCTCAGAAAACAGGACATCAATAAATTGTTCCCTGACACCTGAAAACTCGCCTTGGGAAAGCGGCCATAAGGTAAAAATCTCCATTCTGCCAGCCAGAGATTCCGAAAGGCGCGGCAGAAGAAGTACGTTTGCCGACCCGGTAAGCAGATAACGCCCGGGCTTACGATTACGATCAACATCAGCCTTGATAGCAACAAAAAGTTCCGGCGCACGCTGAATCTCGTCGATTACTACAGATTCACCCAAACCGGAAAGAAACCCAACCGGATCGTGCTTCGCCGCAGCAAGCACGGAAGCATCGTCCAGAGTAACATAGCGATCAATATGCTTTTCGCTTATGAGAGCTTTTGCCAGAGTACTCTTGCCGGTCTGTCTCGCTCCATTCAGCATAACGACTGGAGTGTCAGAAAGAGCTTCAATAATTTTAGGGGTAATATTTCTTGATAGCATGGCGGTATATTAACCACTTGGTGGTTGATTTTCAACCAATAAATTTGAGAGCTATATGTTGTCCCCCGAATCCCCTCAAGATGACAGGCGACTCCCAGACCACAAGGGCATGCGCCAATGATGAGGATTTTATGCACTAAAACTCCATTCAGGCGTTATTTGCGGGAACCCGAAAACATACTTCACGCCTTAAGCTCTGCCAGCCACTTCGCCCCTGATAAAATTGATACATGATTGCGGTACTCCTCCTGACGCAGTTCGCGTACCAACTGGATTGTCTGCGCATTTGGGAAGAGTTCAGCAAACTTGATAAGCGAGGAACCTGGCCGATTGTCTGCATGTTTGCATTCAATAAGTAAAGACGGACTACCAGCTTCGCACAATACAAAATCAACTTCAGCGCCATCTTTTGTTCGTATATAGTGCAGGCTCGAATCTATACCAAAAACATCCTGCTGATAATTGCTGTGCTTAAGTAACATCGTTGCACACGCATTTTCCCACTTGATCCCACTATCGCCAAGGACATAACCGGTATCAAAAAAATAGACCTTTGGTTCTTTCAGGATCGCTCTGGCAATATTGCGGTGATAAGGGCGCACCAGAAAAATGACATAGAGAGCTTCAAGAATATCAAGGTATTTGCTCACCGTATTTGGAGCCGCCTGCAGATCTCTGGCAAGTGAAGCAATGGATAGTGGCGAACCGACACGCCCACGAAGCAGGTCTACCAGTAAGCGCATCGTCCGGACTTCCTGAATTCTGGAAAATTCCAACACATCTTCACGAACCAGATCGGTAAAGTATTGCCGCCGCCAGCGTTCAGCCTCACTTTTTTCTGATACAAGAAAAGGTTCCGGCAATCCACCTCTTTCAATCAGACGATCAAGAGCATCATCTGGCTTGGCATCGCTCAGCATGACCCATTCACGCACTGAAAAGGGGTGAAGCCTCGCATGAAAATAACGACCGGCTAGGGAATCACCAGATTGGCGAAATGTCTCCATTCTGGCACTTCCTGTCACCAATATGGCTTGCCCATCACTCCTGCCATCAAAAACACCCTTTAAAAAAGCCTTCCAGTCTGGCATCTTGTGTATTTCATCAAACACAAGCATATCAGCCCGTGGACTCCAGCTTTGAGCACGTATAAGGCGACGGTCATCGTTAACATCCCAATTCAGGTACTGAGGGCGGTGGTAGCCAGCCATCAGCTCCTTTGCCAGAGTCGTCTTGCCAACCTGCCGGGGACCAGTAAGCAGCACCATTTTCTTGGTAAGGTCTGAGCGAATATTTTCGAAGAGGTATCGTTTCATTCCGACTATTATTTCACGCCTTGCATAATAGTCAAGTCTTTTTGGCTTATTGATGAAAAATAGTCGGAAAACCAAATTAAGGTGGTTTTTCGTTCAAAAATTCGCCAATCGGAGTGTCCAAGTTTATCGAGATGACAAGCAGCGCCAAGACTGAGTGTGGACGTGGATAGGATGCGGGATAAAATCATGTGGTTTTCCGTGCTATTCCTGAATCAGGCCGGCTGGAATTTGACATTTTTCGGCCAGCCATCCAGCATTTCAAAAATATTGGCAACGTTATAAAAAAACCTGAAACAACTGCACAGGGCAGCTTCCAAAATGATCCAAGAGATATTTTTGATTCTTGCACCAACCTGCCGCCATCCGAAATGACAATGTTCCGACGAACAAAAAATGCAAACGGCACCACAAAACCAGTTCCGGCTGTGACAGCACAATCAAACCTTAACCGCAGTAAGTTCAAAACGAAATTGAGACTCCCCCAAAGCCCGTCTCTGGCCAGATCATAGCTGATAAAGTCATTGATCGCCTCGCAAGACTTGTAGACCTCGAGCCTGTCCGAGGGAGCCGCCAGAGTAATAGATACCGTTGGGTACGAAGAGCGAATCACGCTGGCTGCCCCAACAACATCGGCATAACAGCCAACGGCAAACAGCACAAAACTCTTTGCCCCTGCGGTGCATAGAGCGAAATCGGTATTTTTGTTACTCAACGAGTTAAGTTGGTCTGGTATTAGCGGTGCGGACCCGAAACGACCTGCGGAAAAATTTTCCACCGCCTGACGGAGATACCATGAGAGCATTTTTTCTCCCGACAATTCGAACAGCTTTGAAGCCATAATACTCCGCAGACAAGCCCTGAACATGGGAAGAACACGCTTACCTATCGAAAGATGTTTTGCAAGGAAGAGCAGAGAATTCCGTACATCAAAGTACAAAACTGTATTGCTGTATCCTTTTTCAGTACCATGATGCACCATCGAATCCAGTACCGCCACAACCCTGAATCCAGCTTTCGTTGCAGTCCTTCCGAAATCAACATCATCCCAATGCAGAAAGTAGCGCTCGTCCATTATTCCGATAACGTCAAACAACTCCCTTCGGACAAGAGCCGAGCATGCAGGAACATAGTCCACATCTATCGCTGGAGAGCCGATATATAAGGAATGTAACTTATAGCGGAGATGTGGTTTCCAGGTAGCAGATCGTTCATCAATATGACCGCCGGCCTCAACAATCAAGCCGCGATCTATTGTGTCAAGTATGCAAGATCCGGCAATGCCGACAGAACCGTCTGCTTCCATGACTGAAACAAGCTTATCAAGGGTATCCGGTTTTACCTCGGCATCGTTGTCCAGTAGCCAGATATAGTCCTGATAAAGGTTATTGAGTGCGTACCTGATACCGGTATTGAAACCTCCGGTACCTCCAAGATTTTCTGAATTTTCGATAAGTGTCACAGGAAGGGAGCGATCACGAATTGCTGCAACTGAACCGTCTGAGGAGGCATTGTCAATTACTACGATTGTTACATTGGGAGAGGCAATTGATTGCAGGGAATCGAGAAGGTTAAGGACATCGTCACGCTTGTTCCAGGTGACAATAATAATGGTGACTTTGACTACATCCAGACTTATGTTCGTCATAAAGGGTAACCATTATTTAAACCAAGATGTCCATTCTTTCCATCATGGCATGCATCAAAAAAAGTCTTTAATCTCTTTAGTCTGAATGTTAATAGGCAGATTAGAGAGAAGACAAATAAAAAAATGGTTCTGTTTAGTAAATACGGCAATGAAATTTTACTATCCAAAAAATGGTCCAGATATACCCTGTTTCTGATGTTGTAATAAATCTTACTGTCAGAGTCAGCTAACCAGAAACCCCAAAAAGGTATCTGGTAGGCGCTCGCCGAATAATTCTCAAGGATATCGTCCACACTGTTTTCCCTGTCGAGCCAAATGGTATAACCACTCTTGAGCATCCGAATCGAATATTCAAAATCATCGAAATACAAAATGAAATCGCTATTTGGCAAGCCAATATCTAAGACAAGTCCGGGAGAGAACATTATGCCACTGTATGCAATCCCTCCTGATATTACTGCGTATTCAGGACCTGAGTGCTGGATACTTTCGAACTTGATCAGCTTTAAATGCCGTTGAATGGCATTAAAGATATTAAAACATAGAAAATCCTTTCCGTGCATGAATACAGGTTTTTTCGGTATTTTGAAATTAGCATGCAGATTTTCTCTAAAAGCCAGTACTGCAATATTTTTGTAACTTCTATTTTCAGTAAGGTCGTTGTATGTATCAATCAACCCTTTGATAGAACCGGGACGAGGAAGGTTGTCATCATCCAGCAACAAAATAAGTGAATCATTTTTTTCGCAAGCTAAAGATATGCCTTTTGAAAAACCACCGGCAGAACCCAAATTTGATTCGTTGCGATGTATAGAAACTTTTTTGAATAAAGACTCGCAGCATCTGTCTGCAACACTATATTTCGAAGCATTATCAATAAGCACAACTCTGGAAACATATGAATTGTACTCAAGGTGCTCCAGGACTCGGTATAAATATTGCCACCTATCATCATAAGTAACAATAACAACAGATATATTGTTATTAGTCATGGGATTGTACTGTCAATGTTAGTAACCAACAGTTTTTGGTGTTGATCGCAGAGGAAGATCATTTTGTGCTCGGTAGTAGTCATCAGGTATACCAATATCTATAAAATAGGCCTCAGTACAGAATGCTCGAGGTGATAACAGCTTGTAGTGTTTTTGCAGTAAATCCGCTTCCAAACTAAATTTTCCGGACAGTCCGTATTTACCAAAAACATCCGGCTTTACAATATAAACACCCGCATTAATCAAACCAGGACCGGAATTCCTTTTTTCCATAAAACCGGACACCTTATCGCCGGACACCAGGACGGAGCCATATCTGGATACATCAGGTACGTTTCTTAACACCATCGCAACTTGAGCCGGCACCTGCGCATACCAGCGCAGAAGCTCCGAATAATCGATATCAAGAAAAGTATCTCCGTTAAGCACAAGCACCGGATCATCTCCTTCTCCGCGCAATGCGTAAGCAATGGCACCACCGGTGCCCAGTGGCTCTGTTTCAATGGCATATCTCACTTCAGCATCGCGGTAGCCGCTGCCAAAATGAGCCTTAATGATATCAGCCTGGTAGCCGACAGATAGGATGATCTCCCTCACTCCACCAGCAACTAAAAGGTCAAGGAGATATTCCATAAAAGGTTTCCCCGCTACTGGAGCCATTGGTTTGGGCAGATCGGCAACCCGCTCGCGCAGACGGGTGCCAAGGCCACCGGCAAGAACTATGGCCTTCATACTATACCCGCCATGCCTGAGCGCCGTTGCTCGTAAAATGGCAATTACTGACCTGGCCTTCAAAACCATGCAAGGCGCGAACCACGTCCATACGTTTATCCGGCGGCACAAAGAACATCATAAAGCCTCCTCCCCCGGCGCCTGAAACTTTACCAGCCAAAGCCCCTGCATGAATGGCAGTATTGTAAATTTTATCAATCAGCGGATTGGAAACCGTCGAGGCCGAACGTTTCTTATTCTCCCATCCTTCGCGCATTGATGAGACAATACCTTCAAAATTGCCTCTGAGCAGACATTCTTTCATGGTCAGCGCTTCACGTTTAATACCATGCATTGCCTCTATAGCGTCATTGTCACCAGTTTTCATATTGTCACTCTGATCGGCAATTATCTTTGCGGACTCCCTGGATACACCGGTGTAAAACAAAACCAACGAAGCTTCCAGCTCACATATTATCCACTCCTTAATTCGGAGCGGGTTAACGATAGCGTGATCGTTAGCATAAAATTCCATGAAGTTGAAGCCACCGAATGTGGCTGAATACTGATCCTGCCGCCCCCCCTGCAAGCCGGCGTCGATACGTTCGGTCTTGTAGGCGATACTCGCAATGGTGTAATCATCAAGCGGTAGATTGAGCAACTCGGCAAAGGCGCAAATCATAACGACCACAAGCGTTGAAGATGAACCCAGGCCAGAACCTACGGGCGCATCGCAAAAAGTGCTCATCTCAAGCGCTATAGGTTTTCCCTCGTTATACTTCCGGACAATCTCGTTATAGACTGCTTTGTGAAGGTCAAGTTTTCCGTCCAATTCCAGATACTCCGACAAAGGATATACTTCTTCCTTCTGTTGATCGGTTGATTTAAAACGGATACAAGGTTCATTCAACGATTTGATTACAGTATAGGCATAGCGGTCTATGGTCGCGTTGAGGACATAACCACCATGAACATCACAATATGGCGAAACATCGGAGCCGCCACCAGCCAAGCCAAGCCGGAGTGGGGCTCGCGCACGTATAATTTTTGTCATATCGTTCTCGATTTAACGCGTCAAAAAAGCAGTGTTTATAAGTATCCTGTCACGCCAGTATTGCAACAAATCCGCCATGGTTTTTTCAAAAGATATTTCCGGTTTCCACCCCGTATGCGACTCAAACTTGGCAGTGTTGGGAACTTGCAGGTCGGCATCGATGGGACGCAAACGTTCCGGATCGGTTTCTACCCTTATTCCTTTTACTGTAGACATGGATAGCAGTGTATTCAACATTTCGCCAATGGTGCATGTATAGGTGCCACCAATATTATAGTATTCACCTGAAATAGGTTTGTGCGTCACCAACAGATAATAGGCACGAACCGCATCGCGCACATCCGCAAAAGTCCTTAGTGAATCCAGGTTTCCGGTTTTTAGTACCGGTGGGATCAGCCCCGCCTCAATCATTGCGATTTGTTTGGCAAAGGTGGATTCCGCAAATACATCACCGCGACGGGGACCGGTATGGGTAAACATGCGGGTAGTCATAACAGTCATATTGTATGCTTCGGCATAATATCTACCGATGAGGTCAGTGCCAACCTTAGAGATCGCATAAGGAGACGCCGGATGAAAGGTACACTCCTCGTCTATCGGCAATTTTTCCTTGGGTACCCGGCCGAAAACTTCCGATGAGGCGCATACATGGGTTACAGCATTTACACCTGCTTTGCGCATTGCTTCAAGGACGTTTGCCGTCCCTTGAATATTTGTTTCCAGTGTATCCAAAGGTGAATCAAAACTGGTCCTTGGATAGCTCTGCGCTGCCAAGTGAAAAACATAGTCCGGCTTTGCTTTCGACATTACATCATGAATCGAAATAAAATCACGAAGATCACCATAAAGGAGATGTACGCGGTCCTTCGCATTAATACGTGGAACCAGGTGAGCAATATTGTCGAGCGGACTGCGCCATCGGCACATGCCATATATTTCCCAGTCGGTATGTTCAAGTAGATAATCGGCTAGATGAGACCCGACCATGCCTGTAATTCCAGTAATAAGAACACGTTTATTTAGCATATGCCCCCTTTCTGACAGCCGAACGCTATATATATGGCATCACGTATGGTTCTCGGAATGCGGCCCAGTATGCTCTGGAAAGCAAAATTGCTCATATTGATCACCTGTGGCCGCGCCATGAAAAAATCGTCCGACGGCCGAACTACAGTGAAATGAAGGCCGGGCGAAACTATATCCCGATACATTGTCGCCATATCGACACGGGATACCAGCTCCGGGCCACAGACGTTAATTATTCTATACCCAGTCATATCCCATGATGTACATAATATTGTAATCAGATCGATAAGATCCCCCAAATATACCGCGCGGCGAAACATGGGGTGGAATATTTCCGCTTCCTTGCAATCGCTTACACATGCGGAGAGATATCTCATAAATTTGTCCTCTGAGGACATTACATAAGATAACCGTAATACCTTGAGTGAAAGATGATCTTTAAATCGTGTTTCCACTTCATTCTTCATCAACCCGTACTCTCCGGCAGGTTTACAATTTTCAGTTTCAGAGCACTCAGCATTTCCGGGGCCGTAAACCGTATCGCTGGAAAAGAAAATGACTCGTGCGCCAAGTGCGAGACAACGCTCAATGAAGTGGCCTGTTCCGACAACATTAATTTCATAGGCAACGTCATACTGGTCGCGGCATATATCGGGAGAGGAGAGCGCAGCCGTCATCAACACGATATCGCCAGCATTGATATGACTATATGAGAACGTCTCCGGCGCCGATAAATCAAGATGGAGCACACCTGGCCCTGGGCGGGAAGACACTCTCCTGATGTCCATGGAACCGGATTCGAGCGCACGTGCCACTGCGCTGCCGAGGTAGCCATTACTCCCAACCACAAACACTTTCATAAGCAAACCCTCTTAACTCTGTGCAGATGTCACGTTGCGGTAACACACTACCTGGGAGAACGAAATGCCTATAATACTGAACTTCGCAACAACATGAAACAACGCTCGTCTTTGTCCGGATCCGCTGGATTTGATGATTTTGTGTCACCAACGGTATGTTTGTACAAAATATCCCATCCGGAACGTCTGACTATTCTTTCAAGACAATACTCCGTAAAAATCCAGTAATTTGTCGAATCATTATTCGATTCATCCGGATTAAGCAGATAAGCTACAGGAGAGCCGGATATTTTTTTTCCGGCCGGCGTGTATTTGGCAACTCTTGTGCTAAGAATCAAGTGCGTCGACCTCTTGCTGATTGCCTCAAGGATTAAATAAGGATTTTTGAGGTGATACAATATTCCCAAGAGAAAAATCAGATCATATTTCTCGTTGGGAAGAAAAAACTGACCATCAATATCTCTTTCGAAAATACTGACCTTTGAGCCAGCATCTAATGCTTCCGCAAGAATGCGGGCTCCCTCTAACCCATTATAATTAGTAGGGCCATTATCTATAATATCAACTGTATATCCCAGGGAGCTCATAAAAAATGCCAAGTCTCCATCGGCAGCGCCTATATCGGCAACATGCCTTGTCGAAGTCAATCTGTGGAGGGGAAATGCATTAAAACATTGCTCCAAATGTACAAAATTATTGAGTGTCCCGTATGGATACCAGGGAAACGAGGAACCAATACGCTTCTTTGCTTTTTCAAGAAAATTACTAAACGCCTCTGCCCTAACTTTAAGTTGATTGCCGTCTATGAAGACTCTGTCATAAAATGGCAAACAATGCTGGTCCGGTTTGCCCCCCTCGAAGAGACGCAATGAATATCTGGGCGTTTTGGGTACATCAATTCCCAAATTTGTAAGTATGAAATTCAAAATCTCATAGGCGGCACACGCTCCCCAGTTTTTTTCAGCAAAAGCCAATCCATTATCACGCAATGAAGCCCAAAGCGTCTCATCCCCATAGAGCCGTACAATCGCCTCGGCAAAATCCGATGTACCATCAGCAATAAGAACATTTTTACCATTAGTAAGCGACATCCCCTCAGCAGCCATCCTCGTAGCAACTGTAGGCAAGCCCGCTGACATGGCCGTACCGATTTTGCCCTTGATGCCTGCGCCATAACGCAACGGAGCAAGCGATATGCGCATTTTATCTAGAAGACTATCAAGGTCTTCAACAAATCCGGTTATTACGACGTCGGCAGCCTGAAGAGTGTAAAGTTCTTCAGGAGGTTTACTCCCGACTGCATAAAACCGTACTCCCGGCAAACGTTCACGCACTATAGGCATTATATCCTTAATAAAGAACTTAACAGCGTCTACATTCGGAGGATGCTGAAAACCGCCAACAAAAACCAGGTCCCGCCGTTCACCAAAACCTGTTTTTGTACTTCGAATATTCAATATTAAAGGAAAAACAAAGACAGTTTCATGAGACAGCTCGCTACGTAATATCTCCATTTCTGTTGTACTGTGAACGATAGAAGCGTCAACAGCTCGAATGGCGGTAAGTTCTCTCTGCTTCATTTCAGCGGCGGCTTTTCTCTTTAGTTCATCATCATGCAAATCCGCCTCTCGAGACAATCTCAAATAGTGCAGATCAACGGTATGGAAAAGAGTCTTTGTCTTCGGACAATATTTACGGATCGACTTGATATGGTGTTCGACAACTGCGGGACGAAACATAAAAACAAGATCATAACGCTTGCCTGTTTTCTTTAAATGCTGTTCAACATATCTGCAATATGGCGAGTAGAGCACTTCGATACCAGCTCTTTGCAGGGCAGGAGTGTACTCTGGCAAATATAAATATTCTCCCTCAGGGATAAATGTCACCTGAAAATCCATTTCGCGCAATAGAAGCATCAAATTGAATACGGTGACAGAACCAGCATCCTGATTTGGTGTCGGAGTGCAGTGATCCAAAATCAAAACACGATGCCTGGCCATGCGGTCTTTTGCATTATCAGCATCCACTCCATGCTTTTGGTGATGCCACAGTCTTTCCTTCCAGCGGTTATATAGTTTTTTGTTGTTTTCAACTTGATAGGACTTAACCCCTTTCGTGACATCCCTGCCCGATGTCACGCCTTCATAATGAATTACGACCGATAGTGGCTGATAAATCACTCTAAGTCCGTTTTCGCGAATTTTCAGCGCCAAGTCGGAGTCTTCGCAATACGCCGGCAAATAATGTTCATCAAATCCTCCCAGCTTTTCAAAAAGGGCTTTGGGAACCATTATTGAAGCACCGGAGCAGTAATCCACTTCCCGGGCGTAATTAAGATCAGGACGTAATTGATCTTGATTATGACCAAAATTCCATGCAGACCCGTCTTGCCATATTATACCGCCAGCTTCCTGCAGCCTGCCATCAGGATACACCAGCTTGGATCCGGACAAACCCGTACCAGGAAACTCGTGAAACGTCCCGTATAGTTCATCCAGCCACCCCTGCGTAACTTCGGTGTCATTATTGAGAAAACAGAGATACTCGCCAAAAGCAGCCTGGGCGCCACTGTTGCAGGAGCGGATGAAACCCTGATTGGATGAATTGGTCAACAACTTGATATCTTTAATACAGGAAAGTATAGAATGTGAATCATCGGGGGAACAATCATCGATCACTATTACTTCAAATGGAACGTAAGGCGGGCTAAATGCGATCGAAGCAAGACATCTCAGGGTATAATCGCAATTGCCATAAACCGGGATGATGACAGAAACGGCGGGCTTGTCTGAACAGTTCAGCTTCAACGCGCACTTATCATGAACAAAATCATCAACGTCCGCTTTTTGTACCGCAGCAGCAAACCTTAAAGGTTTTGCAATAGTCGGATTATTAAGTGCATTCAAAATCCAAGGAAAATATTTTGTCAAAAACAGCCAATGTGCGTATTTGGTTTTATCACTTATAGATAAACTGCTATATCGAAAGTAAAACCATTTAACATAGCGGATGACTTGTGATTTTGGGTTACGGAGCCAAAGCCTACATTCTCTCAATGGAAGAATGACTTTCAATAATGTATTTGTTCCTGTTTTCATTACTGCTTCCAATTAGGCATCTATTTATATAAAAATGATTTAATTTTTAAAACTATTGGTGGGATAAAGTCTCGCAATCCAAAATCAAAGCTTATCATGTTAGATTTATCACTTTGTTCGTCAATCGTTGCAAAACTGACTTCAGGACCGCTTGAAACTCCATCGGGTGTATGAGCGAAAATGGTGTTCAAATCAATAATCAGGCTATTTATAGAGTTCGATTTTACATAAATCAACTCTTGCCATGAACCGGAGTAAATCGGATGGAAGTTTTTTATATATTTAAAGTTAAAGCTATCTATAAATTCCCACAGTTTATAAAAGCTATCGATGTCAAAATCAGTCAAATGTCCCCAATTGCATATTTTATTTTGTATTTCCCGTGGGGTCCTTGCCCAACTCTGATGAATCACTCTGCAATGGGTTTTGATAATATTTTCATTGTGACAGCATCGCGCCACTTTATAGCTAGGATTGTTTGTAGCAACAGGAAATTGTTCCAAAGAGTTAATTATGTAATATCCATTTAGATCGTATTTGAATAAGGTGATCCAATCTGCAAAAAAATCTAATGAACTGTCTGGTTTGCTATGCTCGAATGTTCGTAAAATTTCTATGAATCGATCAAAATCTATAAAATATTCATCCGAATCAAGCTGTATATGCCATCCCCCTTCACCCATAAAAGTTGCCAGCATTTTTCTTTCCCGAGTTTCACACTCCATTGGAGTAAAGTCCGGCATACAAAAATTATCTTTATAAAAGACAATTTTATTATGTGTATCGAACATATTTATCCATTCAAAAAAATCATCCGTGATAACAAAACTATTACCATTCCATGTTTTGAACCCGGAATCATATGCTAAAACGACAGAATCTGCCTTTTGATAGATAAATGGTAACGCAGTCTTAAGGTACTCATAATCATAAGAAACTAAAAAACCGACTTTTACTTTATTCATAATTAAGTGCTCACCTTGCAAACAATCCGTTAAAAATATTTCCAGTTTGACGCGATAACACAGCGAGCGTGTGCTGGATAATTTGAGGATCTCTTTATAAGCGTATTGCCTTGATAAATATGAAAACGGGAAGCTCTCTCGAATCTGTCAAGTTCAATAGATTCTCCATCACCAAGCCATAAATTGATATGATATTCACCAGGTACGAGATTTATATTCAACAAGTCTACTCTTACACTTACTTTACTTTTTACTCCATGTTGAATATGAAAAGGCTCATCATTATTAATTACGTGAGCAATAAGTTCATCTGAATTATTATACAGGCCAATTGATAAATGTGGCACAATGCACTCACTAGTCAGTTTAAGATCGATAAGTAAGGATAAATCACAACCCAGACAATTTAATCCACTATCCTCAAATTGATTATCTAACAAACAGGCATTAAGTATTGCATCAGGTTTATTGTCTATATTAGTTTTTCTACTTTCTATAATGACGTCGCTTTTATAAATATCAACGACCTTTGAAATATCATCAATCGCAAGAGTAAAGCCGTTTTTCAGAACGATCCCCCAAGTGCATAGCTGGCGGATAGACTGAATATTATGGCTTACAAATATTATTGTTCTCCCTTCCGTGCCAGCATCCTCCATCTTCCCCAAGCACTTCTTTTGAAACTGTGCATCACCAACCGCCAGAACCTCATCCACAATCAGAATCTCCGGTTCCAGATGAGCCGCAACCGCAAAGGCCAGCCGCACATACATCCCGGAAGAGTAGCGCTTTACCGGTGTATCCAGAAACTTCTCAATCTCCGAAAAATCAACAATTTCATCGAACTTCTTCTTAATCTCCGCCCTTCCCATTCCCAGGATAGCACCATTCAGAAAAATGTTCTCCCTGCCGGTCAACTCGGGATGAAAACCGGTGCCTACCTCCAGCAAGCTCGCCACCCTCCCCTTGATCCGCACACTGCCGGTAGTTGGTTCGGTGATGCGGCTGAGTATCTTCAGAAGCGTTGATTTACCAGCACCATTGCGGCCAATGATACCTATCCGGTCACCTTGCTTAACCTCAAAGGAGACATCCTTCAGGGCCCAGAACTCTTCAGAAGCGGGTGAAGGGTGAAGAGTGAATAGTGAAGGGGAAGTCGGTGAAGAGTGAGTGGTGAAGGCCTGCTTTGAGCGGAGTCGAAGGGGTGAAAGCAGCTTTTTGCCAAAATTGGTAATGCCGTTGGTTATGACATCACGCAAAGCGGTATACTGTTCTCGCTGTTGGTGGCGCAGAGTGTACTTCTTTCCCAGGTTTTCGACAGTGATGACGGTGGACATAGGCTATTCCAATGCCTCGCTGGATTCTACAGCATAATAACCACCAGTCTTTTTGGAACCTTTGAAAATTATTTTGCGACCTTCCTTAAGTTCTTTCAAAAGCCTTTCCAAGGTCCGTTGAGAAAAGCCAAATCTACCTGAAATCTCTCCTCCTTTAACACCTGGGTGCATATTTACATAATCAAGCACCTCATTTATTCCGCCAGTTATTCCGCCAGTTATTCCGCCATTTATTTCTTCAGCCCTTTTGTTAAACGTGACAAGAACCCCATTAGGCAACTCTTCCATAACAAAATCGATGTTTCCTGCCTCTGCAACCGCTTTTCTGATACGGGTTATGCCGCTGCCATATTTTTCAATCAGACCGGTAAGGTAAAATGCCTCGGCAACAAGCTTGTTTCTCAGTTCAGAGTGATAGGAATCCTGCCGTAACGCCTCTATTGTCAGATTGCCATACAATCGTCCAGGGCTATATATAGTCAACCGGTTATCAAATATCTTGATCTGAATATCAGAAGGGTTTTGATAGTCACGATGCACTATTGCATTGGCAAGTGCTTCACGAACCGCAACTTGCGGGTATTCCCAGATTTCTTCCCTTTCCATTCCCTTTATCTTGAATGAAATATTTATATGCTTTGCAATCGCCTGCATGGTTCTGCTGAAAGCATCGGAAAGTGTGTCGCTAATCTGTGCATCGTCACGTATTGTTACGAAATCGCTAAATCTTCCGATGTGGATATTGTAAGGAAGAGGATTGGCAGAGAACAGCAGCATCGCTGCATTAGTTGGGACGGTGCCTTCTATAAGGCGCAATTTTTCCAAGGCACACCGATAATCATCATCAAGATGAAAACGTTCTACTCGGTTTACTTTTTCAATAAATAGAGAAAGTTTTCGAGTATCAATGTCCTTAAACTGAGCATCGGGATATTGATATGAATCCCAAGAAAGCTGAAATGTCTTCAAATATGCATCCGAGACCTGGTTGAGCGACATGAGATGGTTAGCAGCATGACTGCGTCTGAAATATTTCCCTTTGCAGGCAACCGGCTTGATCGGAAAGGCGGCAACAAAAAATACAACGATACTTTTCTCGTCAAGACTAACAATTTCAACATCGGGAATAATCGCCGGAGTTGTAGCCATTTTTATTTGGTTAATCCAGTTTTGAACGGTCTCTTTTCCAACTGTCACGCCTGTCACACCACCAGAATCCTGAACACCAACCAGAAGGATCCCACCAGTTGTATTAGCAAAAGCAGTCAACGATTCAATCGCTTCCCTGTCAAAAGTAGACTTTAATTCAAGAGTATCGGACTTACCGGCTCTTATCAATTCAGATATGTCAGTTGTCGTCATTATCAAACCAGCACATGGGTATCTGTTACATAATTCAAAGCTAATCCCCTTTTATCTCGAAGGACATATCCTTCTAGCCCCAAAAACCTTCGAGTTCAGGTGAAGAGTCAATAGTGAAGAGTGAAAGGAGCTTTTTGCCAAAATTGGTAATGCCGTTGGTAATAACATCACGCAGGGCGGCATACTGTTCTCGCTGTTGGTGGCGAAGAGTGTACTTCTTACCCAGGTTTTCTACGCTGATGACGGTGGACATCTATAAATCAAGCCCCCGTAACTGCTTAAGTATCTCTTTTGCCCAGTTGTGCAAATTCAGAGCTGGATACTTTTTGTACAACTTACCATCACGAGTTCTGAATAACATCTCCGGAGAACTGCCTTCGACAGAGTTATCATTCACATAGAGTCGGTCAGAAAGAACCGCTGCATATACGCACATTTGCATTGAACTAAAGTAGCGCTTAATTATTTTTCCAATCGCGACCTCATGCCCCCCCTCCAAAATTCGCCGCGCCACACGCAAAGCATTTATTTCAGGTGTATCTGTTCCAATAAAAAATACTCTGACAAAAAAACCGGATGATTTCGCTTTAGTGGACCCTTTAGTCAAGACAAAAATCCGTTGGGTTTAAGGTGGTAGTCTCTGCTTTTGGTTTTGGTTCTCCCACTAAAAACGTTTTTTGTTCTTTGAATTTGTCCACGATTTTCGCT
>DUZX01000026.1 GCA_013349325.1 Desulfuromonadales bacterium | reverse complement strand
GAGGGTTAGGGTGGGGGGGAGGTTGCCATGAAAGTACTCCGTTGCAGCTTCCCCCACCCCCTGCCCCCCTCCCGCAAGGGGAGGGGGAAGCTTTCCGAATTAATAAATGTTACAAGGTACTAGGGGAAAAACCCTTCATATCCGGGAACTCTTTACGCAGATCGTTTGCCAGCCGTTCAATAACCTTGGCTCCCCAGCCTTCGTCTTTCTGGCGGGTCAGGATGTCGCGGCCAATCTGCCAGTACAACAGAATCAGTTCGCTGTTGACAGCCAGCGCGGCGCGTGTCTGAGCGGTACGGATACGAAATTTCAGATCATGCAGAAAGTCGTCATATCCTTTGAGGGTTTGAATGTTCATGTATTTCCCCCATCATCTGGTGTTCTGGTCATAGTGACGTATTGAGTGCGTCAAAGGCAATTCGGAACGCACTGCGTTCCAAATGTGAAACAGCTTATTTCATAGTTATACTTCCAGCAACCGCCTGATTTGCCTGTCAAAATCCGATTCAAACAGCCGATCTTGAACGATCCGGTACTTTTCGAATTCACTTTCTGCAAATGCTTTGGCAATTTCCTGGGTGACTTTACCGGGATTGTCGAGAATTTCCCGTTCGTTGAATTGTAAAAAGGCATTCAGCTTGCCTGCCCAATCCTCCATAGTCATAGGAATAGCCCGCTCTGTCTGATCTTCGGCATAGTCCAGATACATGGTGACAAAGCGATCCAGTGACTTCAATTCTTTTTCTGTCAGGTAATTTTTGGCAACCACAACATCGGTTTTGATGATCTTGCCATCCGGTGCATTCTTCCAGGTAGTCAACCCCATTCGCTCTTTTTGGTGGTCAGCGCGCTCCACGATAAGCTCTGCTGCTGTCTGTCCGTGAATCGCATAATGCAGCTTGTTTTGTACCGTAGCAAAAAAGGTTCGGGTGGTTTCGGCATCGGCTCGGTAATCCATCGCCGTAGCGTAAATGTCGGTTATTTTCTGATAGAACTTCCGCTCGCTGGCTCGTATCTCACGGATTTCTGCTAAAAGCGTATCGAAATATTCCTTGCTGAAAAATGCGCCATTTTTGAGGCGTTCTTTGTCCAGCAGATAGCCACGAATTGCGTAATCGCGCAGAATACTGGTGGCCCACTGGCGGAACAGGGTTGCCCGTACAGAATTCACCCGGAAACCAACGGCAATAATTGCGTCGAGGTTATAGTGCTCAACCTCGCGGGCGACGTCACGTGAACCTTCACGTTGAACTATCCGGAATTTCCGGATAGTTGAATCTCGGGATTGCTCGCCGGTTTGATAGATGTTTCCCAAGTGTTCATTTATTGTTCTGACATCAACCTCAAACAGCACTGCCAACAGCTTTTGTGTCAGCCAGACGGTCTCATTTTCAACACGAACTTCAATGCCGTTTTCGCCGGCCTGTTTAGAAAAAATCAAAAATTCGGCAGTGCTGTTTCTGATGTGGAGTGTTGGTTGTTTGCTCATGCCGCCACCCCCAACACCCGCACCCCGCCTTCATCCTCTTGATAAAGTGCTGTCATGACGAACAGGGGATTGTCGGGGATTTTATAATCCTCTACAGGACAATTCCGCTCTTCAGCCATCTTTACCAAATCCGCTTCAATTGCCTGATACACCTCTTCAAACAGTTGCGTTGCCGGATTGTCCAGTTCGGAGACAGTGACAATGCCAGGGCGCATTTTATCGGCATAAAAGGTGACGTAACGGTCAGGTGTCGGCAGTTTGAGTGCCAGGGGATAATCGGTTGCGGCAAGCTGTCTCAGCAGGGCGGTTTTCTCTTCGTCGGTTCCGCTTGCCATGTATGCCCGACCGGCAAGAGCAAAGATGAATTGCTGGTCTTCATCGACGTAGTACCAGAGGTTGAGGATGATTTCGGGAGGTAGACTCATTTGGCACCTATCCGCATACGATTACAGACTTTCAATCCAAGTTTATCATTGATTATTCCATTGACACCAAGCCCATGTATCGCAGCACCAATGAATTGTATGAAATCATCCCGATTTGGATACGCGAGGGCGACTTCAAGTTCTTTTGAAAATTCGTTAATCGCAGCAGTGTCATTCATGGACATAGTATTTTCTCCTTATAATACGTATGGTTGTTCAATTAATGTAATTGTATAGTGATCCTTTGAATGTGCCGGTTTCGTTGCTTTCTTGCTCAACTGTTATTTTTCTGAGCTTTCAGGCGGTTTCTGACCGCTTCCCCGATTTCCTGCTTACTCTTCCGCAATAATTCTATCTCGTATGGTGTCAGCATCCGGGGAGTTGAGAAGGTATCGAGCCTCTGATTGAGTAGGCAGTCGAAGGAGTGACCGAACCTTTGCAACCACCATTTTTCAAGTTCTTTTCCATGTTTTTTCCGCAATTCTTCCAATGTTTCAGGATGTGGAGATATTTTTGCCGAATATGGCTTGCCTGCCAAAACGGTTGCACCTACAACGATGCCGCCTTTTGATTCGGTGAATCCTTTCAGGTTTGCCAGAGTGCCACCTTAACCAATAAAGTCATCAACAAGCAGATATTCTCTGCCTGCCGCAACATCACCATCAAAAAGCGCTTGCCGCGCCATGCGTGAGAACCCGGCACCCTCCAGAGTCTGCATATAGCGGAATGCAGTCCGTTCACTAATTCCAAGTTGATCTTGAATATGCTGTGGCGTCACGGTTTGGCCTGATTCCATCCAGTTCAATATTGAAATCAGCGCATCAAATTTGTAGGACATTCCCATTATCCTCATTTTCATCATGCCACACATGACTGACAGCATCGTGACAGCCTGGAAACATTGTTTCAAGGTATATTCTGGTAGAGCACAACGACTATTAGAATGGCACATACATCCAGATGGCAATGAATAAAATTAAAAATATTGAGAGATTGTATGATACAAGGCAGGAATATTAGGCTCAATTACGCAGAGATTTCAGATCAGAAAAGCAGAAGGCCCCTGTTTTGTTTCAGGAGCCTTCAGGTATGCAATTTAATTGAGCAGCTTCATGGCCTCATCGGCTGCCCTTTCGGCGGCGGCCACACAGTCATTCAATCCGATGCCACGATACGAGTTGCCGGTCAGGATCAGACCCGGATGGGCTGTGAGTAATTCCTCAAGCGCCAGCAGTCGCTTTCCATGCCCAACGGTATACTGCGGAATGGCCTGCGGATGACGGAAAACCCTGACAAACTGCGGTGCGGCGTCAATCCCCATTACCCGCTTCAAATCGGCACTGACCCGGGCCACCACGTCATCGTCACTCAGATGGACGTACTCCGGAAAACAGGCTCCACCCATCATGCTGCGCAACAGCACTTTGCCATCCGGTGCGCGATTTTCAAACATACTCGAGTCCCACAGCGTGCCGAGCGTACTACAGCCCTCCTTTTTAGGGATCAGATAGCCGAAACCGTCCAACGGGTGTTTGATTCGTTCGCGGTCGTAGCCGAAGCAGACGACGGTCATGCTGGAGTAGGGGATCTGCCGCAGGACAGCGGCGATCTTCCCGTCCAATCCTGACAGCATGTCAGCGGTTGCAAAGGCCGGCGCGGCAACCATTACCAGGTCGGCATCCAGCTCGACCCCGTCGCTGCAGGTCACGTGATACGGGACTGAGCCGCCTCGTGCGACCGATGTGACGGAAACACCCGGTTTGATAATCCCCCCCAGTGAACTGCTCAGTGCATCCGGCAAATACTGGATACCCTCACGAAATGAGGTCAGAATCCCTCCCGGACCGGCAGCGCTGGAGACGACCTTTCCGGCAGCCTGATCCCGTTTTTTCTTTTTGGCCAGCATAATCATGGCCCGGATCAATCCTCCGTATTCCCGTTCCAGTTCCGCAATGCGCGGAAAGCAGGATTCCAGCGACATGGTTTCGGGGTCACCGGCGAAAATGCCGGATACCATCGGTGCAATCAGTTTGTCGAGCGCTTCGCCCCCCAGGCGGCGACGTCCGAAATCGGCCAGGGTCTCATCCACCCCGGTCGGGGCAGAGGCGATAAACGGGGTCGGTTCCAGAGCCAGGCGCAGCTTGCCGGGCCAGGAGATCAGGCCGCTCTTCAGGAAAGCCGGACCACCGTCCGGCAACTGGTGCAGCTGACCTTCGGAAAAGATAAAGCGTTTGCGGGCGTTGTCATTACTGCGATGCAGGTTATCAGTCACCCCGATGGCGCGGCACAGGTCCAGCGTTTGCGGCTTACTGTCCAGAAATCCATTCGGCCCCCATTCACAGGTGTAGCCGTCAGCCTTGATGCTCCACATTTTGCCGCCCAGGCGCTGCTCTTTCTCCAGTAACGTTATCTCTACATTTTTCCCGGCCGCCGCCACTTTTGAGCGTAACAGCCAGGCAGCTGAAAGGCCGGATACGCCGCCGCCGATAATGATGATCTTTTTCATGCTGATGCCCCCGCAGGTGAGTGTGATATAACGCGCCGATACTACGTACGCAGGTGGCGGCTGTCAAGGTTACACTGCTGGCGCTGTTGACAGCAGCAGTCGGAGAGCTTACATTGTGCCCAGAATACGAAAGGATGGTGAAGTGCATGGCACAGGTTGATTATTACAAGGCGCTGGGAATCGAAAAAGGGGCTTCGGCTGACGATATAAAGAAGGCCTTCCGCAAACTGGCCGTCAAGTACCACCCGGACCGCAACCCGGATAACAAGGTTGCCGAGGATAAATTCAAAGAGATCAACGAAGCCTACGCCGTTCTCTCTGATCCGGAGAAGAAGCAGAAATATGACACCTACGGCTCCAGCGGTTTCCACCAGCAGTACAGCCAGGAAGATATCTTCCGTGGTTTTGACTTTAGCAACGCTTATAAAGATATGGGGGGCGGCTTTGGCGGAGGTGGTGCCGAGGATATTTTTTCACGTCTCTTTGGTGGATCATTCGGACGCGGAGGCGGGCGTGGCGGATTTCAAAGCGGTCCGCAACGGGGCGCTGACCAGGAGATGGAGATTACGATCACGTTTAGGGACGCGGCCCAGGGGGCTGAACGGCAGATCGCCTTCCGGCGCGGCAGCCAGCGCGAGGAGTTGAAGGTCAAAATCCCGGCCGGCGTGGATAACGGCAGCCGCATCCGCATAACAGGTAAAGGGGGGCAGGGAGATGCCGGAGGTCAGGCCGGTGATCTGTTCCTGGTTGTTCGCGTGCAGCCCGATCCGACCTTTGTCCGTGATGGCGGCGATCTGTTTGTCGAACGTTCGATACCGTTCAGCGCCGCCTGTCTGGGAATTGCTCTGGATGTACCGACACTGGAGGGGGACAAGCGCATCAAGGTGCCGGCCGGTATTCAGCCCGGAACCAAGATCAGGCTGAAAGGGTGCGGAATCAAATCACTTGGTTCAAACACCAAGGGGGATCTGTACGTCAAGATCGGCGTGCATATTCCGGAAACGCTCAGTGATGAGCAGAAAAAGCTGGTGGAAGAGATGTCTGTAATAGGGCTGTAGGGGCGCATTGCGTGCGCCCTTGCTGTATTAGTCGAATATTGTTGATATTTCCACCAGGGCGTATGCCATACGCCCCTACAAAACAAATGGTATTATGTCATCATCAAAACGACCGCATGGGCCGCTATACCTTCTCCTGAGCCACTGAAGCCAAGTCCTTCCTCGGTAGTCGCCTTAACATTAACCTGGCTTATCTCCGCATTCAGTACGGTTGCAATATTCTGCCGCATGTTCTGGATGTGCGGCGCCATCTTCGGCAGCTGGGCGATGATGGTGGCGTCCAGATTGCCGAGGCGATAGCCGCGCTGCTTAGCCAGGTTCATAACGTGCGCCAGCAGTTTCAGACTGTCAGCCCCTTTGTAGGCTGGATCATTGTCCGGAAAATGCCGACCGATATCCCCTTCACCTATGGCACCCAGAATACCATCTGCGATGGCGTGCAGCAGTACATCGGCATCGGAATGCCCCAAGAGACCCTTTTCCCAGGGGATATCAACCCCTCCCATAATCAGTTTTCTTCCCTCCACCAATCGGTGAACGTCATAGCCATGTCCTATCCGCATTGCACTAACTCCTTTTCACCTGTTAAACAGCTCTGCACGCAGATCCTTCACGACGATACCCCGTGAACCACATTCGTCGCGGATTACCCGTTCGACAGTGCCATCAGCGCGTGGCACGTAGCTGGTGCCCTCCTGGTTGTCCCGCAGCGGCAGGTATGTACCGCCGACATCTTCATAAAGATCTACGTTATACAGCTCCGTTCCGTTTTGCCATTCCCACTGCCCGCCCAGATTGAGAATGCCGTCATTTTCATACAGGGTGACTGCACCCTCCGGGTTGCGGTAGCCAACAAAATAGTTGCCCTCTTCTTTGTGATAGACAGCCGCATTCATCGGCAAGAGCCGGTCACCGACTACCTCGCTGAAAGTTGAACCATGAATCAGAAACGACTTTTCAGCCTTACTGAGCGGCCATTCCGAAGTCATTTTGTCCGGGCTGTGCGTGAGGATGGTTTTCCCTTTTTTCAGTACCGTATGTTCCAGTCGGCGATAATCGGTATGTACAACACTTCTGCGCGTTGCGATATCGTGAATGACGATGGCATCGTTAAAAGCGGCCAGCGCCTCATAGTAACGTTCGCTGCTCCAGGCCCGCTCGATGTAGTCATTGATGTTGCCGTATAAAATTGAGGCGGCTTCAAATTCTTCACGCGTGCCGGATAGTCGCTGTGAGCGTTTTTCGCTGTGCAGCACCTTCCAGAGCTCGGTGTCGTGGGCCGTATCACCACTGAATACGAGCGACTCGTTGGCAGTGGTGAATCTTAGGCCAATACTTGGCACACCATGCCAGACCGGTGCATTGATCGCTTCGATGGTAAATCCGGCCGGGTCAGACAGAATATTGCCGTTCTCTTCGTAGAAAGTTGTTGACGAAAAGGGGTAGAACTGTTCCGGCTCAACCCATTCTCCGTAACAGTGGTCCTTAAAGAGCAGTCTCGGCGATTCGTTTTTGGAGCTGACGACGATTTTAGCCTGTTCCGGGCCGACTCTCTCCCCGAGCAAATCAAGAACTGCCAGCGTAAAGCCTCCGAAAGCGTTTGGCTGGCGGGCAATCCGGAACTTTGCCCGGGGGCCAAGCGGCTTGAAATCGATATAATCGGCATAATCAAGATCGACGACCATCTTGGAGTCAAAGCTGAGGCTGGTATTGAGTGCCGGTCCGGAGGCGGTCTGCAGTCCGGCGTTGATTGATTCGGAGGAAAAAACAGGCAGTTTGTGTTGAATGTCAGGTGCGTACATGTTGAAGAGTGAGAGGTCGGAAAACCAGCGTTTGTGGTCATCGTGGCAATGAGTAATGATGACCCCCTTGATGGACTTGAGTCCATGTCCGCCGATCTGCTGAAAGAGCGGCGAGCCGCAATCGACCAGAAAGCTGCTGTCACCGATAGTGACCAGATAGCCGATGCTCTTTCCCATAGTGGAAAAGGGGCCATAGTCTCCCAAAACCCGGACAAGAATTCCCTGGTTCGTCACATATCACCTCATACACCAGCCTGTTAGTAGCTCGCGACTACTACATACATCCGCAGTAACCGTTACGTCAATGATTTCATTAAGGAGGTCACCATGTGTCGGAACCATATGGTAAGCGGGTGCTATGGTCTGTAATCCAGGCCGCGATGTCGGCCAGCGGTTTTTCTGCCTGCAGATCACGCAGCAGCATGTGGTAGCCATGTTCGTAGAAAGCGGTGCGTGACGTTGCCGGTTGCTTTGCAAGCATCTGCAGCATCGGCTGCTGGGGGATAACCTGATCATGTCTGCCATATTGAACCAGAACCGGCAGATGCAATTTTTCTGCCCGTGACAGCGCTTCGTCCATCAGGTTGGTGAGACCGAACAGCGTGTCAATGCGGGTGCTTTTGATAATGAGTGGATCGCGTCCCAGCGCGCGCAGCATTTCGCGGTTGTCCGATGGGGAGATTTTCAGCCCTTTGCCGGTCAGCTCCATCCGTGGAACGGTATGCGAGCTGACGGCCAGCAGCCAGCGCTGATACCAGGGCATGGTCTGTCGCCCCCAGACAGCCGGTGCCACCAGAATGACGCCATCGACGTCCGGTGGGTTCATACCGGTCATGGCAGCAATCGTAACAGCACCTCCCATGCTCTCGCCCAAGACATAGAGCGGCAGACCGCAGTGACGTGTGCGAATTTCGCGTGCAAAGGTGGTCAGATCATCCGTGTAGGCCGTGCTACCTGACCAGAGACCGCGTCCAGGAGCGCGTCCGAATCCTCGCTGGTCATAGGCGTAGCAGGCGATACCATGGCGGTTCAGGTACTCTCCGGTCGTGGCAAAGGCGTTGCTGTAATCGTTAAAACCGTGCAGAGCAATTATGACCGCTTTCACCGGTGTATCTTTCGGTAGCCAGATCCTGAGCGGCAGTATCACTCCGTCTGTGCTGATGAAATGATCTGTGCCGATTTTCGGTTCCATTATCTGTTTTCCGGGTAGGTTTACCTGTGGCATGCATGCCGATATGATCAGCAGCGCACAGCCGAGCATTCCGGAATGAAATAACGTCTTCATGATGTACTTATTTTGTTTCGAATCCATTTTTCAAACTCGA
Source organism: Desulfuromonadales bacterium (assembly GCA_013349325.1). GTDB lineage: Bacteria > Desulfobacterota > Desulfuromonadia > Geobacterales > Pseudopelobacteraceae > JACRCG01. The sequence continues at coordinate 41,209 of DUZX01000026.1, read as the reverse complement.
TGACGATATACACGATCAGGGCTGAAGATAGAATTAACAGCCACTCCACACCTCCGATAGCCTGGCTGCCAAAGGCGGTATTCATGGTCGGAAGATAGGTGAACAGTATCTGTAGCAGCAGCATCAGGGCGACGCCCCCCAGTACCCAGCGGTTGCTGAACAGGCCGATCCGGAACATGGAGTGACGCAGTGAGCGGCAGTTGAATAGATAGGCGATTTCACCGAAGACAAACACGTTGACCGCACACGTGCGTGCAGCTGCAAGAGTGCTGCCGTGCCGCAGCTCCCATTCAAAGAGTCCGAACGAACCGGCCAGCAGCAGTAATCCGACCAGACCGATTCGCATGACCAGCTCTCTGGTTAAAAGCGGCTTGTGAGGGTCGAGCGGCGGCCGCTGCATGATTCCGGGTTCCTTGGGTTCAAAGGCCAGCATCAGCCCCAGCAGCACGGCCGTCGTCATGTTGATCCAGAGGATCTGTACCGGATTAATGGGTAATTGTGCGCCTGCGAAGACGGCCGCCATGATCACCAACCCTTCGCCGAGATTGGTGGGCAGGGTCCAGGTAATAAATTTGACCAGGTTGTCATAGACACCACGTCCCTCCTCGACCGCAGCTTCAATGGAGGAAAAATTATCATCTGTCAGCAGCATGTCGGCAGCTTCCTTGGCAACCTCGGTACCGGTAACCCCCATTGCCACACCGATATCAGCTTGACGTAGCGCCGGTGCATCATTGACCCCGTCGCCGGTCATGGCGACGACATTCCCGGTCGCCTGTAGCGCCTTAACCAGGCGCAGCTTCTGCTCCGGCGCCACGCGGGCAAAAACAACGCAGCGCCAGGCGGCGTCTCTTAACTCCTCATCCTCAAGTGCGGCCAGATCAGTGCCGGTCAGTGTCAACGGTTGATCAGCTGCGCTAGCTGCGCCGATCAGTCCGATCTGGCGTGCAATAGCCGTGGCGGTTATGGCATGATCACCGGTGATCATTTTTACCCGGATTCCTGCACCCTGACAGACGTGCACCGCCGTGACGGCCTCATTTCTGGGCGGATCTATCATCCCCTGCAGGCCGAGAAACGTCAGTCCGCCGGCAACATGGTCATGCTCCAGAGCAGCAGGAGAAATCTCCCGCTCGATACGGGCAAAGGCCAGCACACGCAAGCCCTTCTCAGCCATCTGCGAGGCGGTCAGATGGCAGGCTTGTCCATCCAGAGGGATCACTTCTCCCGTAGAGGAGAGGGCCAGGCTGCAGCGTTCGACAATGCGTTCGATGGCGCCTTTCAGATAGACAACCTGACGTCCGGAGGTACCATGCAGGGTTGCCATATACTGATACTCGGATTCAAACGGAATCGCATCAAGACGCGGAAGCTCTGACACCAGTTGCTTCTGCTCAATTCCGGCCTTGCCACCGGCAACCACCAGCGCTGCTTCGGTCGGGTCTCCTGCAATCTGCCACTCCCCTTTAGTCCTCATCAGTGTGGCGTCGTTACAGAGGAGGCCTGCTGTCAGGCATTCCCGAAGCGCCGGAAACTCATTCGGGACTATAATTGCATCCTCACGGCTGAAATCTCCCTCCGGCGTATAACCGCTGCCGGAAACCTGAAACAGCTCTCCGCCAGCGAAGAGTTCCTGTACGGTCATCTGGTTGCGTGTCAGGGTTCCGGTCTTGTCGGAGCAGATAACGGTCGTGCTACCCAGAGTTTCTACGGCCGGAAGTTTACGGATAATTGCGTTGCGCCGGGCCATTTTACTGACGCCGATGGCCAGCGTAATCGTTACGGCGGCAGGCAATCCTTCCGGAATAGCGCCGACCGCCAGAGCGACCACGGCCATAAACATCTCCATCCAGGAGTTGCCGCGTAGCACTCCGACGAAAAAGGTCAGCGCAGCCAGACCGAGAATGATATACAGCAGCATTCCGCTGAAACGGGCGATTTTTTTGGTCAAGGGGGTCGCCAGAATATCGGCGGAAGCGATCAGCTCGTTTATACGCCCGACTTCCGTGCTGTTCCCGGTCGCAACGACGGTGCCACTGCCGATACCATAGGTGATCAGCGTCGATGAATAGGCCATATTGATGCGGTCAGTCAGCTGTGTGTCACCCGGCAGCAGGCCGCTCTGCTTCTGCACCGGCACCGATTCACCGGTCAGACCGGATTCGTCGATCTGCAGATCACGCGAGCTCAAGAGGCGCAGGTCAGCCGGGACCTTGTCGCCGGACTGCAGCAGCACGATATCGCCCGGCACCAGTTCTATAGCCGGGACCTGATGCCGCTCGCCGCCGCGCAGAACCGTCGCGCTGCTGGTCATGGCGTGGGACAACGCCTCGATGGCCTTGATCGCTTTGGCTTCCTGAATAAAGCCAATCACGGCATTGACCAGCACAACCCCGAAAATGACCCCGGCATCAACCCATTCCTGCAGTGCGCTGGTAACGACGGCGGCTGCCACAAGTATGTAGACCAGCGGCTGATGGAACTGCAGCAGAAACAGGATAATCGCCGGACGCCCTTTCTTCTGCGTGATGCTGTTCGGACCATACTGCTCCTGCCGCAGTTTCAGTTCGTCGCTGTCCAGCCCCGTATCCAGCGAAGTGCCAAGCAGAGTAGCAACCTCAGCTTCCGGCAGGTTGTGCCACATCTTATCCGTAATCTCATTCATAGTTGGCCTTTTCGCGGAGCTTGCTGTTGTACTCCGGCTTTGATATACAGTGTACCGCACTGGCAGTCACCGTCGTGACCGCATCTACACAACGTACATCAACGTCCGGGGGAATGGTATGAAAACAGTTCTTGTGCTGCACGGAATAAATCTTAACATGTTCGGGAAGAGGGATCCGGCCCAGTACGGGACGAATACGCTGGACGAGATCGATGCGAAAATGCAGTCGCTGGCGGAAGAGCTGGGTGTTGAGCTGACCAGCTTTCAGAGCAATCATGAGGGTGAGATGTGCGAAAGGATTCATCAGGCCTTCAACGACAACGTTGATGCCATCATCATCAACGCCGGTGCCTGGACCCACTACAGCTACGGTCTGCGTGATGCCCTGGCTATTTTTACCGGCCCGGTCATCGAGGTTCATATGTCCAACATCCATGCCAGGGAGCAGTTTCGCCATCACTCCGTTTTTGCTGCCATCGCAACCGGCCAGATCAGCGGATTCGGCGTTACCAGCTATCTGCTGGGGCTGAGGGCGGCTGTAGCTGCGCTTACCTGAAAGCTTTCAGCACATATTCGGCAAGTGCGCGGGCATCCCTGTCTGATATGGTCGACTCATCAAACCTGATCATGCGGGACTGCGGTTTACGCATGATTCTGACAATGTCATCCGGTTTGGCAATATGATTTTTCTGCAGGGCGGAGCCGCGCAGCGATCTATCCGGATCTGAAACGTTGCCGCCGTCGGGATGGCAGCTGCTGCAGAACTGTTTAAAGAGCTGCTCGCCGTTTGGTATCTCACCTGCCTGATTCGACGACGTCACCGGCGTGACCGGTGAACGAGGGGCTTCCTTGGAGCAGCCGATCAGGCATCCGGCGGTTATGGCGAGCACACTACCTGCTCTGATGACCATACGTTTCATGCCGACACCGTCGGCAGATACTGCTCAAACTGTTTCTTGTCAACGGCGCAGCGATAGGCCTCTTCCGGGTTGACTTTTTTTGTCTTGAGCAGATCCAGCAGATGCTGGTCCAACAGCTGCATACCATCCTTTTTGGCGGTCTGCATGATGGACGGAATCTGATAGGTCTTTCCTTCGCGAATCAGATTTCCAATGGCCGGACTGCCGAGCATGATCTCCAGGGCAGCGACCCTCCCTTTGCCATCGGCGGTTTTCAGCAGCTGCTGGCAGATAACCCCTTTCAACGACTCTGAAAGCATGGCCCGTACCTGCTCCTGCTGATCGGTCGGGAATACGTCGATTATACGGTCGATGGTCTTGGCGGCGGTGCTGGTGTGCAGCGTGCCGAACACCAGATGCCCGGTCTCGGCGGCGCTCATGGCCAGCTGAATCGTGATCAGGTCGCGCATTTCCCCGACCAGGATGATATCCGGATCCTCGCGCAGCGCCGCCCGCAGCGCTGTGGCAAAGCTCTCAGTATGTTCGCCGATCTGGCGCTGGTTGACCAGCGACATCTTGTTCTGGTGAATGAACTCCAGCGGATCTTCGAAGGTCAGGATGTGCTCACGGCGAGTGGAGTTGATCAGGTCGATCATGCCGGCCAGCGTCGTGGACTTGCCCGAACCGGTCGGCCCGGTTACCAGCACCAGCCCTTTCTTGAAGTTGGTCATGCGGCGGACACCCTTCGGCAGTCCCAGTTCATCAGCCGAAAGGATCGTGCTGGGGATGATGCGGAATACGGCAGCAATGCCACGGTACTGCATCAGGATATTGCCGCGAAAACGGGCCAGACCCGCCACTTCGTAGGCGAAGTCGAGATCCTTGGTCTCTTCGAAGTGGGCCTTCTGTTTCTCGGTCAGGATTTCAAACAGAATCATCTTCAGCTCTTCATGAGCCAGTGATTTGAAATTGAGCCGCACCATCTCGCCATGCTGGCGGAAAATGGGAGGATTGCCGGACGACAGGTGCAGGTCGGATGCCCCCTGTTCCTTCATCATGTTAAAGAGTGCGTCTATACGTGCCATGATAAATCTCCTCTCGAAAAGGTACTAGAGTACCAGCGCAGCGATATACTCTTCCGGTGAAACCGATCCGGCCATCAAGAGCTGTAAACCCTCCTCGGCAGTTCCCCGGTACCCGGCGGATCGTAAGTGCTGTTCCAATGAATCGACATCCCGGGACTGCTCAAAAACGCGGTGGAATTCGTCATCAAAGAGCAGAATATCAAGGAGAAATCTGCGCGTGCTGATGCCGCTCTGTGCACAGACATCACAGCCGCTGGTCCGGAAAAAGGCCGCCGGCGGCTGTTCCAGATTCATGATCAGCAGCTCGTCCGTTGATGGCGTACAGGCTGACCGGCATTCCGGACAGAGCAGTTGAATACCCCTGAAAACGATTAGGCCGTTCACAAAAAACGGCAGGAAATAACCTTTCTGTTGATAGAGCAGCAGCTGCTGCAACACGTTGCGGGTGCCTCGAATCTCAAGGCCGACCAGTACCTGTGTTCCTCGCATGGCTGCCCGGCAGGCGGCACTGAACGGAACAGCTTCGGTGGCATTCTCGATCACCAGAATGTCGGGTGCATGTTCCAGAGCCTCCATCACCGTCCGCCCCCGTTCGTACTCACTCTCCGGCAGATGGATACGTGGAAAGCTACCTCCTCCCGGTCCTTCGCCCAGAATGATAATATTTCGGCCGCTGGTATCCATTTCAGCCAGCATCAGATCAATGCAGCGGTTGCGCTCCAGGGTGTTCTGCGAAGCGAAAAAGGTGATGCCGCGCCGGGCGCGTGCCAGGTGGATAAAGTTGTTTCTGACGGCATCGGACAGGTTAAGTTCAGAGAGAGAATCCGGGAATCCGATCGAAATATGCCGGCGGATCGTGATGTAGTCGCCGCCGATTCCGGCCATGATGGCAACCTGAAACTGCAGCTCGTGACCATGCTGGAGCAGGCTCAGCAATCCAGCACAGGAGTGGTTGCTGTTGGGTGTGATCCCGGCGCGTTTGCGGATTTTAAGGGTTATGTCGGGATAATAGTTGGGCGCCAGATGGCCGAGCTGACTCGTCACGCCGCTTCGTCGCCCACTGATCGCGATCCGTTCACCGAGAGGCTGCAGGGAAAGTGACGCAAGCTGGTTCTGCATGATGAAGAGCAGCAGGTATTCCAGCAGCTGGGCTCCACTCAGGTCGGCATTGATTGCGTCCAGCGTCTGTGCGTCAAAAGAACGCGATTCGAGGCCGAGCGTTTCCTGACCGGCGCTGCCGTAGCAGGCATCAATCATCTCGCGGATTTCTCGCAGAAGAGCCACTGACAGGTTGATCTGACAGCCGCTGACCAGCGTAACAGCCTCAAGTGCCGGCAGGTTGAGCGGGTCGGCGATGGCGATATTCAGCTCGCTACCGGCTTTTATCAGTGGTATCAGATTGAATTTTCTGGCCAGGGCCGCCGGCACCAGACGGATGGCATCCGGGTCGATCATATTCTGTTTCAATCTGACATAGGGGAGGTCGAGCTGATTGCAGAGCGCCCAGTCGATATCCTCCTGGGTCACAATCCCCAGATTGACCAGCGCCTCGCCGATGCGGCAGCCGGTGCGGACCTGTTCTTCCAGCGCAGCGGTAATATCGGCCTGGTTGATGATCTGTGATGCGAAGAGAATGTCACCCAATGACCCTTTTTCATTTTTTATCTGTTCTGCCATGGTTGTCCTCCAAACGTGCGACATCTGATAGACAAAAACTACTCGCTGCGATCGCTCAGGTTTTCAAAACGGGTATGTTCGCCGAAGAAGGCCAGGCTGACGGTGCCGATCGCGCCGTTACGCTGTTTGCCGATGATCAGCTCGGCGTTGCGGTCATGCCCCTGGGTGCAGGAGCCGTCCCGTTTGCGGCACTGTTCGCAGTAGACCGCCTCGCGGTACACAAACATGATCACGTCGGCATCCTGCTCAATGGCGCCAGATTCACGTAAATCGCTCATCATTGGCCGCTTGTCGGCACGTTTTTCCAGTTCTCGGTTGAGCTGCGAGAGTGCCACAACCGGCACGCCCAACTCCTTGGCCAGCGCCTTCAACGACTGTGAAATCTCGGAAATCTCCTGCTGGCGGGATTCGACCCTGGTTCCGGCCTTCATCAGCTGCAGATAATCGACGATAATCAGGCCGATGTCATGCTCACTCTTCAATCGACGGGCCTTGGAGCGCAGCTCAAGAACGCTGATAGCCGGGGTGTCGTCGATAAAAATCTTGGAATCGTGGAGAATTCCTGCCGCCCGGGTCAGGCGCGGCCAGTCGGTATCCAGAAAATGGCCGGTGCGCATGCGACCGAAATCAACGCGGGCGATCGATGCCAGAAAGCGCATGACCAAGTCTTCCTTACCCATCTCCAGCGAGAAGATAACGGAAGCGGTTTTCTTTTTGCTTTCGGCGCTGGCATGCTGGGCGATGTTCAGCGCCAGCGTGGTTTTACCCATCGAGGGGCGCGCGGCAATGATAATCAGGTTGCCGGGCTGGAAACCGGCCGTCATCTGGTCCAGGTCGGAATAGCCGGTCGGAACGCCGGTGATATGTTCCTTACGATTGTGCAGATCCTTCAGAATCTTGAAGGCCTCCTTGATCAGCGGCTGGACCGGATAACATTGGGGTCGCAGCTTGTTTTCGCCGATTTCGTAGAGGTCTTTCTGGGCCTGATCCAGCAGCTCATTGACATCGCTCTGCTCTTCGTAGCTGCGCGTGACGATCCCGGTTGCAATCGTGATCAGCTTACGATTGACCGACTTTTCTTTCACGATTTTGCAGTAATAGCTGATATTGGCCGCTGTCGGAACGTAATCGACCAGCGCCAGCAGGTAAGCGGCACCGCCGATCTCCTCCAGTTCGCCCCGTTTGCGCAGTATCTCGGTCAGCGTCACCAGATCGCACGGTTCACGCTGATCGGAGAGCTGCATCATCGCCAGAAATATCTTGCGGTGCAGCTCGCGGTAGAAGTCTTCCGGGACGATACTTTCCAGCACCCGGTTGATGGCATCGTTATCTATCAGTATCCCGCCCAGAATGGACATCTCGGCATCCAGATTCTGTGGCGGGAGTTTTGGATCATTCATGTGGGTGATTCCTTCTTATTTTCATGCAGCCTTACTCGGCAACGCGGTGCAAAAACACAGGAGGTTTGAGGCCAGTTCTCTTCCTGGTTGGAAATTTGGCTTTGCCTGCTCTTTTAGAATTGACCTTCGTAAACAATATGTTTATTTTTGGGGACATGATTACATCATTTGCGAACAAAGAAACAGAAAAACTCTTTGCAACCGGGAAATCAAAAAAACTTCCTCCGGAAATAATCACTCGTTCAATCATCCGTTTGACTCAGTTGGACAGTGCACGAGAAGTTACGGACTTGCTCCTTCCACAGTCTAACCGACTCGAAACGCTCTCTGGTGACAGGGCGGGTCAGTGGAGCATCAGGATTAACGAACAGTGGCGAATATGTTTTCAGTTTGTCAGTGGTGAAGCTACACATGTCGAAATAAGCGACTACCATTAAAGGAGAAATTCATGGCTATCAAAAACGGGCTTCCCCCGTTACATCCAGGAATATTCCTGAAAGAAATACTTGATGAACTAGGCTTATCACAAACCGCTTTTGCTCGTGCAATTGGCGTTTCACCAATGCGCGTATCACATGTTGTCAAGGGTTCACGTCCTGTTACGGCTGAACTGGCGGTTCTTTTCGGCAAGGCGTTTGGACAGACACCGACCTACTGGATGAACCTGCAGACCAGCTACGACCTGAAAACCGCCGAAAAAATGATGGTTAAGAGGATGCAACAGGTGCAGCCACTGTTGCTTGCTGCATAGATTAGCAAGCTATCCGAAGGTTTGAAATAGATTCAAGATCGGTCACACCGGGATCCCTTCTTCCAAAATCACGCGGATAATTGGTGATGAGCGCAAGGGAGAATCTTCAACCTCGTATCTGCTGAATAAAAGAGTCGTGACGACAATCCCGGTTTCCAGAGTCATCTCCCAGGCGGTATTTTTCACGTTGCTTTTCAATTCTCTGTCAACAGTTTCAAACTCCATAAATATGTCCATATCAGAAAACTCATCAGCATCGCCACGCGCACGAGATCCAAACAAACGAAAATCAATCAGCGGCGTCAGTTTCAACACTCGATCTTTGAGGATTCTCGCTGTTTGAAGATCACTTTGAGTAGCAGGCATTTTCAAAATCCTTTCAACGGTTTTTGGTGTTCATTCAAACCATAGTGTCAGTTGCTGCATTGCTCCGCGTGGGCATTATGGAACTGGCCGTTGTTTCACAGACCCGACTCAACCTTCTCCCGCCGCAGCAAATCCCCCGCTTCGACGATAAACGGCACCATCAGCAGTATGCGCGAGTTGGGGTTGGCGGCTTCTGCCGGAAGAGCCGCACCGTGCTCGGAAAGTATCGAAAAATTCTGCAGGATCAGGTTGTCACTGCGCATGCCCGGTCCGATAAATTCGATTATATCGCCTGTCTTGATCCGGTTACGCACGCTGACCAGCAGCGTGCCGTCTTGCTGGACTTCGTCAACCACGCCGACAAAGTCATGGCTGCGGATATAGGCCGAGTCATACTCCTGTCCGACGTTGCGCGGCTGGCCGAACAGGAAGCCGGTTGTGTAGCCGCGATGACTGAGTTTTGACAACTCCTGCAGCCATTCCGGTCGACATTTCCAGCGCTCAGGATTTTCCAGATACTCATCCAGCGCCTGACGATAGACCCGCAGCACTGAAGCGACGTAGTTGATGCCCTTCATGCGCCCTTCGATCTTGAGAGCGTGCAGTCCGCTGGTAACCAGCGCCGGAATCTGCTCCAGCAGACAGAGATCGCGCGAGTTGAAGATGAAGGTGCCGTTTTCATCCTCCACAACCGGAAAATATTCGCCCGGCCGGGTCTCTTCCACCAGGTGATAACTCCAGCGGCAGGGGTGGGTACACTCCCCCTGATTGGCGTCGCGGCCGGTCAGCATGCTGGAAATCAGGCAGCGACCGGAGTAGGAGATGCAGAGGGCGCCATGTACAAAGGCTTCAAACTCCATACCCGGTACCTTTTTTACCGTTTCCTGAATATTGTCGAGGCTCATCTCGCGGGCCAGATTGATGCGACGGACGCCCTGCTGCTGCCAAAAACGGACCGAGCGCCAGTTGATGGTGTTCGCCTGGGTCGACAGATGCAGTTCGCACTCCGGTGAAATCTGCCGCACTGCATCAATGACCCCCGGATCGGCGACGATATAGGCGTCAAACGGGAGTGGGGCGATCTCGTTCAGATACTCTTCAAGCTGGGGGAGCGCTTCGTTATGCGGAAAACTGTTAACCGTCAGGTAGGCTTTGACCCCGCGTGCGTGGCAGAAATCTAGGGCTGTTTTCATCTCTTCTACAGAAAAATTATCCGCCATGTTGCGCAGGCCGAAGGCCTGGCCCCCCAGGTAGACGGCATCGGCACCATAATGGACGGCGATTTTCAGTTTTTCCATGTTGCCGGCCGGAGCCAGCAGTTCAGGTTTCAGCATCGGGAGTTCCACTCTTGTTGAAGTTGTCCAGTCGGGGGGGGATGCTACCATAATCGGTCTGCCAATCAAAATGAATTTCCGCTGGATTTGAAGGAACGCCCGCACAACTCCTGCAGCCTTGTGTACTCCTCGTCCGTCAGCCGCCGGTCGTGATAAATGGCTGTACCGTACAGCTGGGCAAATTCTTCGGCCGGCCTGCTGCCACTCAATTCTGCCAGTTCAAAGATGCCGACTTTGCCCGGCTCCACATGAATTCCGCAATCCTCTTCCAGGCGGCGATAAAAACGTCGTAATATTCGGGTTTCACGCGCTGCAAACAAGATCGAGCGGCGCTTCCAGAGGAACCAGCCGAGAACTGCCGGTATGAACAGCAGCAGGTACGGCAGCATTCTACGCAGATTACCGCTGAACTCAAAGCGCTGCAGCTGCTTGCCGATGCTGTGCGCAGCCTGGACCTGACGTTCCAGGTCATAGCTGACTACCGCCCGGTTCCAGTAATAATCGGACGCATCGGCCAATAACCGCAACCGCTGCAGAAGGGTCGTCCGGCGCTCTGCTCCCCAGAGCTGGTCAGCATTATTGGCAAAGCTGCTCGGATCGAGACGGCGCCAGCCAGTGCCGGGCAGCCAGAATTCCACCCAGACATGCGCCATCTCTTCACTGACCAGATAATAGCCCCCCAGTTCGTTGTACTCGCCCCCCAGATAGCCCCCCACCAGGCGGGCCGGAATACCGGATCCCCGCATCAGTAGTGCGCAGGCGGAGGCAAAGAACTCGCAGTTGCCCTGTTTGCTCTCAAACAGAAACTGTTCCAGCGCATCTACGCCGGTCGGCATCCCCTGCTGGCTGTAACGGTAACCGCCGTTTCGCAGGAACGTCTCCAGCGCCGTCACCCGTTCTGCCACGTCACTTCCCTGCAGACGAATCTGCCGCGAGAGCTGGCTGATGCGGGGAGCAATGGTATCCGGCAGCTCCAGATACGGTCGCGTGTCGATTCTGTTGACGATCGGAATGCTGCCGGTGCTGTCTGACAGGGCACGATAGACAATTCGGGCAGCGCTGCGCCGGCTGCGTTCGTAGACCAGATCGGCTGAGCGTTGGAACGGGATACCACTGACCGTGACCGGCGCATCCAGTAGCGGCAGATAGCGTAAGCCGCCCGGTTCAAGGTAGATCGTCTGCGCAACGGTTCCCTGTCGGTCAAGCGATTTTTCGCTACCTTTAAGCGGAGTCCTCTGCCAGCGTGTGCCGTCAAAGCTGTTGAAAACCGTCACGCGCCAGTAGCGCTGCTGCGGAGGCAACTTCCCGGTCTCGGCCCGAAAGACCCGCTCGCGCACGGTCAGCTGCTGTGCCGCCACACCTGGCTCCACCTTTTCGCTGAAGCCGGTACTGCTGGCGGCAGAGCCGGACATGAAATGCCACAGAGGCATCTGTGTGCGTGGCAATATAGGGAAAAAGAGCAGCAGCAGCGGCAGCGAGAGCAGCGGCAGTGCGGTACCGGCGGTCAGCACCATCCGCAGCTCGTTGCGGGTAAGTGTAATTAGGCTGTCGGCAGCATAATAGGTCAACAGCACCAGAGCCGGTGCTTCCAGAAATAACAGGATCGTCAAAAAGAGCATGAAGGTGGGGCTGAGGTCAAACAGGGATGAAGAGGCCAGGCAGAACAGGGCCAGCGCGTGCATCTGCAGATGATGGCGCACGCTCTTTTTGGAGAGCAGTCGCAGCGCCAGCATGAAGGTCAGAGCACTCACCACCGGCTGCACGGCATTACGGGAGCTGTACTGAAACAGGTAGACCAGAAAGACCGGTACGATGGCACTGTTCAGCAGCCAATCGGGAAGGTTCCAGGCACCCCGGCGCTGCTGCCAGAAACTGGCCAGAAACCCGCATACAATCGCAATTCGCGGGGCCGTATCGATCCAGGGAAAGAGCGGGATCATGCCGCACAGCACAATCGCGTGCGTAAACCACCAGCTGAGCGAGCTAATCGCAAGCATACAGGGCCAATTCCGTCAGCAGGTGACGTTCGTGTTGCGCTCCCATCCCGGCCGGGATGTGTGTCTGTTCCAGCATCAGACTGACCGGTCGTTGCATACTCCAGCGTTTGACCAGCCAGGCCGCCTGCGAAATGCGTTCTTCCAGCGTGCTGCCCGGCATGCTGTCCAGATCGACATGCAGTGGTGGTGCGCTCTGACTGCCAAACTGCTTGACCAGCAGGTCGTCGCCGCGCGCCGACAATTTCCAATGAATCGTTTTGAACGGTTCCCGACCGGAATAGGAGGCGATCCGTTCCAGTTCGCCCTCTTGGCCGCGCTGATCCACGCACCTGCTGGCTCCTGAGACATCTGAAGGGGGGCCGTCGTCAGCTGAGAGCGGCAGCAGCGCCGGGAATACAATCAGCTGCTGCTGTAGGTCGAACATCCAGAAGCGGGTGAAAAAGTTGACCGGAAAATTGGAGCTGATCCGGACCGGATCGAGAGTGACCTTGCCACGCCGGGGAAAGAGAAACGTCACCGGCCGTTCAGCCGCCTGAGATCTCGGCACAAATGGCACGACCCCACCCAGACTGTGGCCCGATTCCATACGTATCAAAAACGAGGGGATATGACGTTTGGTATTGGAAACGCGCAGACGAAATCCGGCCTGCGTTCCGGCATAGACCTCGGGGGGGGGGATCAGCTCGGGGAGCAGCTGTTTGATGTTGAGCATGCCGACGTACCCGGTGACCGACATGAAGGCCAGCAGGCCGGACACGACCAGAAACAGCAGGTTGTTACCGGTGTTGACGGCGGCGAATCCGAGCAGCAGGGTGATGACGATGTAGAGGGCGCCCGCCGTGCTGATCTTTAGACCAAAGGCAACGCTATGTCGGCGATGATCGTTCGTAAAAGCTCTCTCCTGTCGGTCGCTTCCTGGCCGGGGCGCAGCACCAGACGGTGGCTGCAGACCGGAATGGCGATCCCTTTGACATCTTCCGGAGCAACAAAATCGCGCCCGGCCAGAAAAGCGGCTGCTCGTGACGCCTGTGCCAGATTGATGGCGCCCCTGGTGGAAAGGCCGGTCAACAGCAGCGGATGCTGTCTGGTGGCGGCGACCAGTTCGTAAATATAGCCGACCAGTTTGTCAGCCAGAAAAACATCCTGACTAACGTGAATTCTGGCCTGCTGAAGATCCGCAACACCTACAGTCGGCGTAATGCCACTGATCCGTTCGCGGATACCGCCGCCGGCGATGATCGCTTTTTCGAGAGCTTCGGGTGGATAACCGATGCCGGTGCAGATCAGAAAGCGGTCCAGCTGCGATTCCGGCAGCAGAAAGGTGCCGCTCTGATCGGACGGGTTCTGCGTGGCAAAGACCATGAACGGATCGGGCAGGGCGTGGGTGACCCCTTCGACCGTCACGCGCCGTTCCTCCATCGCCTCCAGCATGGCGCTCTGGGTGCGCGGCATGGCGCGATTGATCTCGTCCAGAAGCACGATGTTGCTGAAAACCGGACCGGGCAGGAAGGTGAAGCGCCCCTCTTCACGGTTGAAAACGGAAAGCCCGGTAATGTCGGAGGGGAGCAGGTCGCTGGTGCACTGTACCCGACCGAAACTCAGGCCGGTAGCAGCGGCCAGCGCCAGCGCCACAGTGGTCTTGCCGAGTCCCGGCAGATCCTCGATCAGGATGTGTCCGCCGGCCAAAAGAGCGATTGTTGCCAGACGCACGACCTCTTCCTTCCCCTGCAGATAGTTTTTCGTCAGGGTGTCGAGCATGGCGGTGATGGTTGTATGCGGTCTGTTCATGGGTGTTCCCGTGTTACAGATATCGGCCGATAATCGGCTCCAGCTTCTGTCTGGTGGTCTCGGGAATGACCGCGCGGTCGGTGATGATAGCATACTGCATGGAACTGCCGCAGGCGCAGCTGCGCTCGCTGCCGATCTCAGCTACCGCGTAACGGATGATGTTCTTGGCCATGGCCACATTCTGGTGGATGATCTGGATAATGGCCTCGACGGTCACGTCGTCGTGAGATTCGTGCCAGCAGTCGTAATCGGTTGAAAGAGCGATGATGCCGTAGCAGATCTCCGCTTCGCGGGCCAGTTTGGCCTCGGTCAGGTTTGTCATGCCGATCACGGAGGCCCCCAGCGCCAGATACGAAAACGATTCGGCCCGCGTCGAAAAAGCCGGTCCTTCCATGCAGATGTAGCTGCCCCCTTTGTGGACAGTTGCGCCGGCCTTCAGGGCGGCACTGAACAGCGTATCGGAAAGCGGGTGGCAAACCGGATCGGCAAAACCGGCGTGAGCAACGATGCCGTCACCAAAGAAGGTGTCACGCCGGATCCCCTTGGTACGATCGATAAACTGATCCGGGATGACGATATGGCCGGGTGCGATGGCCTCTTTGAGGCTCCCCACGGCTGATACGGAGATGATCCGTTCGACCCCCAGTTTCTTCATGCCGTAGATGTTGGCGCGGTAGTTGATCTCCGACGGCAAGAGGCGGTGCCCGCGTCCGTGGCGCGGCAGAAAAACCATGTTGACGCCGTTCAGGACGCCGGTCACGTATTCATCTGACGGATCACCGAACGGGGTAACCACACTGACGCGCTCTACCTGCTCCAAGCCTTCCATGTCATACAGCCCGCTCCCGCCGATAACCCCTATCGTTGCTACAGTCATAACCAGAACTCCCCTCAATTTTTATGTTTTACCGTTGGTGTGGAATGATGGTGGATACTTACTTCAGGTTCACCACGCTCACCACGAAGCGTACTTTGACATTAATTCGTGAGGGTATCAAATGTTATTTCACCAGCTTTGTGGGCATTATTAATCACCCGCGTGCGCCAAAGATAGCAATCTCTACCTGATCGTTATATATCTGTAACAATGTTGTAATATTTTTGTGTTACAAATGTCTCCGTATGTTTATCATGTGGTCAAATCCGTTTGACCAAGGGCAGGTGTGTGACGTGAAAAAGGTATTGATAATCGAGGATGAAAAAGATCTTGCCGAACTTTTGGCGTTTAACCTTGAGAAGGACGGTTATACCGTAATCTGCATGTATGACGGCAAGCTTGGCTATGAACGGGCTGTCGCAGACCCGCCTGATCTTATTCTGCTGGACCTGATGCTGCCCGGGTTGCTGGGGACTGAAGTGTGCAAGGCGCTGCGCAAGATTCCGCATACCGCGCAGGTCCCGATTATCATGATAACGGCCAAGGGGGATGAAATCGACCGGGTGGTCGGATTTGAGGTCGGTAGCGATGATTATATCGTCAAGCCGTTCTCAATGCGCGAAGTGATGCTGCGGGTTAAGGCGGTGATGAGGCGTTTTGAGCATGGCCCTGAAATTTCGTCTGGTGACCTGCTGACGTTCACTGATATTGTCATCGATAAAGACCGCCATACGGTAACGAGCGCCGGGCTTGAGGTCGAACTGACCAGTACGGAATATAAGCTGCTGCTCTACCTAGTCGAGAAAAAAGGGTATGTGCAGAGCCGGGAACAGCTGCTGCAGCGGGTCTGGAGCTACAACAACTCCGGCGACACCAGAACGGTGGATACACATGTCACCCGCCTGCGCAGCAAGCTGGGTGCACCGGGTGACATCATCAAGACCGTGCGCGGTTTTGGATACAAGGTCGAGGAGTAACGTATGGGATTTCGAACCAAGCTGGTACTCTCCTATATCTTCCTGATTGCGCTGATCGCGGGGAGTTTTTATCTCTATTTCAATCACACCCTGGAAAAAGCGATGATTGAGGAGAGTCGGGCCAATCTGGAGAGTCAGGTGCAGTTGGCCCGTCTGCTGGTGATGAACGATATCGCGGTAAAACAGCCACAGCCGCTGGCTGAATTGATCGGTACCGTCACCAAGGCCAGAGTAACCTTGATCGCGCCGGATGGTACGGTCATAGGCGATTCGGATGTGGGGCAGGGGCGGTTGGCGCAGCTGGAAAATCATCTGCAGCGGCCTGAGGTGCAGGAGGCGCTCAAAAACGGGAGCGGCACGGCGCTTCGCTATTCGGATACGCTGCGGACTTCAATGCTCTACTCGGCTCTGAGCTATGGTCGCGGCAGCATCAACGGAGTCATCCGTTTGGCGATGCCGCTTGAGTATGTAAGCGCAGCCCGGAAATCTCTGCATGGGCTGATCGGCGGCGCATCTGTCGTTACTATTCTGATTGCGCTGCTGTGCAGTTATGCCCTTTCCAATCTGACCTCACGGCCGCTGCGTGATATGGCCGATGCCGCTTCCCGCATCGGTTACGGTCGGTGTAAAGAAAAAATACCGGTTGTTTCCAATGATGAAATCGGTCTTCTGGCTGGCGTTTTGAACGATATGTCAGAGCGGATAGAAGATCAGGTCCAACGGCTCTCCACGGAAAAACAGCGCCTTGACACTATTTTGCGCAGCATGGGCGAAGGGGTCATGGTGACAACTCCGGATGGTGTCATCTCGTTAGTCAACCCTGCTTTCCGGCAGCTTTTTTCAATAACGGGTGATATGGAAGGCAAGCGGCTGGTTGAAATATCGCGTCACCCTGATCTGCTGCAGGCCTTCAACGACCTGGGGCGATCAGACGTGCATGAACTTCAGCGGGAGATCGCTATCCAGCCGGGGGACATCACGCTTTTGACGCACTGGGTGCCGTTGAATGTTGATGGCGTCAGGCAGGGAATTGTCGCCGTCTTTCATGATATCAGCG
This sequence comes from Desulfuromonadales bacterium, assembly GCA_013349325.1. GTDB lineage: Bacteria > Desulfobacterota > Desulfuromonadia > Geobacterales > Pseudopelobacteraceae > JACRCG01. The sequence continues at coordinate 24,336 of DUZX01000026.1, read as the reverse complement.
ATCTGAAAAAAGCGGAAAACATGCGCCGCGATTTTGTTGCCAATGTGTCCCACGAATTACGGACACCGGTGACGGTCATCAAAGGCTATGCCGAGACCCTTTTGGATGGTGTTCTGGATACTGATACGGCTCGCGCCAGACAATTCGTCGGAATTATCGCCAACCATTCGGAGCGATTGACTAATCTGGTCAACGATATTTTGACGCTTTCCAGTCTGGAATCAAAGGAGGCGCTGATAGAATTAAGCCCGTTGCGCATTGCCGGGAGTGCGAGCAGAGCTTGTCTGCTGCTGCAGGAACGTGCCGCGCTCAAAGGGATTAGTCTCGTCAATGAAGTTGACAGTGGCTCAGTGTCGCTTGTCATGGCGGACCAGAGACGCCTTGATCAGGTGCTGGTCAATTTGTTGGATAACGCAATAAAATACACTCCTGCCGGTGGCAACGTGCGGCTGTTTACCGAAGACACCGGCGAATTTGTCAGGGTTTCGGTTGCCGATTCCGGAATCGGCATTCCCTGCAAGGATCTTCCGAGGATCTTTGAACGATTTTACCGGGTTGATGAGGCCAGAACCCGCGAGCAGGGGGGCACCGGCCTTGGTCTGGCAATTGTTAAACATATCGTCCAGCTGCATGGTGGTATCGTTTCCGTCTCAAGCGATACGTCCAAAGGATCACTGTTCTCATTCACAGTGCGCAAGGCGTAAAAAGGGGGAAACACCATGCCGGGAAATCTGCGAGGTCTGTTATCAGCTGTTGCCGTTGCCAGGACAGCGGGGTGGCGCCTTCTCTGTTCTGGAATGTTTCTTCTGCTTTTAAATGGAGTAAATGTGCCGCTCTGCCAGGCTGCGCAGAGCGAATTTGAACTCTATCCGACCTGGGTGCGTCCCGGTCCGGATACGATTGTCAGGGTTAAACTTTCCGATACATTTGACGTGACAAAAAAGATCTACCTGCGCATGATCCTCCCCAAATCAACGGTTACCGACTTTCCGTTGGCAGCGGAGCAGGTGCGCAGGCGTCTTGCAGAGGTCAGGATTCCCGGCCCTCTGCGTCGAGGTGTGTACAAAACCCAGTTGGTGAGTGATGAAGGGGTGATACTGTCATCAGGCATACATGATGTTAAGGTGGCTGCCACGGAGAAACCGGTAATTACGTCGATACTGCCCAAGATTATCTATCCACAGAACGGCAGGTATAATTTTGATATCATAGGCGAAAATATCGGCCATGTTGAAGAAGACAAGGTTGACATCAGGATCAATGATATTTCTTTGGGCGATGTAAAGAAATGCGAAAGCATAATGGCCGGAAAAGTACCGGCTCTCCACAATGAACACAACCTGCCCTGTCTGCTTTCGGATTGGCGTGCGATCAGAGTGTATGGACTTTCTCTTGCCGGGGTGCCGATCGGACGTCCGCTGGAGATCAGTATTGAAGTGGATAAGCTGATCTCGGATCCCAAGCCTCTGGCGCTCTCGCTGGTTCAGCGCTCTGTGCCGATAATGGTTGCACTTGCAGTGCTGGCCGCAGTCGTTGCCGTTACGTATGTTTTGTTTATCCGGCGGATGGTGCGTCGCCAGCCGAAAGATACACCTTACCCGCTTTTAGCCTGCCTGATTATAGAGCCCCAAACGCAAACCTACAGTCTGGCCAAACTCCAGATGCTGATCTGGGCGGCTGCGGCCATTGTGTCCTATTCATACCTGGCGGCTTCCCAGTTTCTGGTCCAATGGAAACTGGGCATTCCGAATGTGCCGGAAGGATTGCCGATGCTGCTTGGTATTAGTGCGGCGACAACCGCACTGGCCGTCAGTGCGACAGAATTGCGCGGCAGTAAGGGAGCGGGGTTGGTGAGCCCCGGGCTGGCTGATTTTATCACCACGGGGGGAGTGTTTGCGCCAGAGCGACTTCAGTTTTTCATCTGGACTATTCTCGGCGCCCTCACGTTTGTTGCTGCAACGCTCGCTCAGGACCCGGGAACCGCTTCAGAGATGGCACGTATTCCGGATACGTTTAACCAACTGATGGGCGCCAGTTCGCTCGGGTATCTGGCGGGTAAGTTTACCCGTAAGGCGGGGCCGGTAATAACTGCGGTAACGGTTGATGATCTGTCTGGGAAAATCAGAATAACAGGCGAAAATCTCTCGCCACGCGCGCAGATTCTGCTGAATGGAGCTTCCACATCGTATCAGGTCGATAGTGAGCCATGTCAGGCGGTGGGGGTGGAGTTCTTGTCTGAACTGTTGCTGAGGGTCGGTGACGAGAAAGAGGAGGTCACTCTTCTGAAGGTCAGAAACCCTGACGGGCAGATTGCTGAATGGCGTAACGTCGTACCCGGTGAGAATCCGGATGTGAAGGGATAACAAAAAAGGGGCGGGCCAGATGGCTCACCCCTTTTTTGTTGATGGTGTTGTAACCGGTCTAATCGACGGATTTTCTCAGGAAGGTGGGGATGTCATACTGATCCTCGTCATCTTCCATGAAGCTGACCGGTGGGCGAATACGGGTCACATTCTCTGAGCGCTCACGATCACGCTGGAAGGTCGGACGATCGAGCGATGTCCGGCCAGGAACGTGCGAGTCAGCCAGCGTCAGGTTGTTTTTACGGAATTCTCTCCCCTTGTCGACATCAAAGCGGTCACCGAAACCGGTGGCGATGACGGTTACCTTGATGGTGTCACCCATCTCGTCGTCGCGGACGACGCCGATTTTGATGTTGGCTTCCTCGTGAACTTTTTCGTGTACAATCCGGTTAACCGTATTGTAATCATCCATTGTCATTGAACCCGAACCGGTAATATTGACCAATACTCCCTTGGCGCCGGAGATGTCATTATCTTCCAAAAGTGGGCTGGAAATGGCGTTACCGACCGCATCGGCGGCACGATTTTCACCGCTGCCGACGCCGATTCCCATCATTGCCATACCACGTACACTCATGACGGTCTTGACATCGGCAAAGTCGAGGTTCATCAGGCCGGTTGAAGTAATGAGTTCGGAAATGCCCTGTACCGCCTGCCGCAGGACATCATCAGAAGGTTTGAAGGCATCGAAAAGGGACATGTTCTTGGAAGCCAGGCTTATCAGGCGATCATTCGGGATGATGATCAATGAATCGACATGTTTTTTCAGTTCGGCGATACCCTGTTCAGCCAGAATGCTACGTGCCTTGCCTTCGTAGGTAAAAGGTTTAGTGACAACACCAACCGTCAGAACGCCGGTTTCACGGGCAGCTTCTGCTATGACCGGAGCAGCTCCGGTACCGGTGCCGCCACCCATGCCGGCGGCGATAAAGACCAGATCAGCGCCTTTAATTGCTGCTGCCAGCTGATCCTTGTTTTCCAGTGCGGCAGCGGTGCCGACTTCCGGTTTGGACCCGGCGCCCAGCCCTTTGGTAAGCTCGCGGCCAAGTTGAAGTTTGACCGGTGCTTTTGAGGTCCGCAGCGATTGGGCGTCCGTATTTGCAACAATGAAATCAACTTTATGTATTGAGCTGGAAATCATGGTGTTAACGGCGTTGCCACCGCCACCGCCGACACCGATTACTTTGATTACCGCGCTCTGTTCTATGGTCTCGTCAAACTCAAACATGCATATTCCCCCTATAGTGATAGTGCATAAGGTCAGGTTTCATTTTTGGAAATGTAACCTCAATTCAGGCAAGAATCAAAGGAAAAAATAATATTTTTTTATTGCAGGAAGGAGTCTTTAAAAATCAGAGAGTTGCAAGGTGATCTGGGGGCTATTCCAATTCTAAATCAAGGCGCTATCTTCGTTGGCTCGTCTTCGGCTCCTCAACATGCTGGTTGTATGTCTTCGTCGCCTCAATCCTCGCCGCCTTGATATCACACTTGATTTATAATTGGCATTAGCGGCAATCGCGGTGTAAAAAAAGCCGCTGACCCGGTGTGGGTGAGCGGCGAGAAGGATCTCGTCTGTCGGGCTGAGCTTAAAAGAATTCGCGGAACCAGCCCTTCATCCTGCCAAAGACGGAGCCAAAGAGCTGCGGCTCCGGTCTGCCGCTCGGAAACTCACGGGCACCCGAGTTACGGCTGCCGTAGACGACCAGGCCGACTCCGGTGGCATAGACCGGCGACTTGACGACATCATTGAGGCCTCCGATATTCTGGGGGAGTCCGCGACGGACCGGCAGGTTGAATATCTGCTCGGCCAGTTCAGGCATGCCCTCCAGTATGCTGGAGCCGCCCGTGATGACGACACCCGATGCAATCGAGTCTTCCAGGCCTGACTTGATGATTTCGCGATTGACCAGTGTAAATATCTCTTCCATTCGCGGGCCGAGGATTTCGCAGAGCACGCTGCGCGAGAGTTCACGCGGTTTGCGCCCGCCGACGCTGGGAACTTCAATGCGCTCCTCCTTGCCGACCAGTGATGCCAGGCAGCAGCCGTTCTTCTGCTTGATCTTTTCAGCTTCGGCAAAGGGGGTACGCAGGCCGACGGCAATATCGTTTGTCAGTTGATTGCCACCCAGCGAGATAACCGAAGTGTACTTAATAGCGCCGTCTGCAAAAATGGCGATGTCGGTTGTTCCGCCGCCGATATCGACCATGCAGACGCCCAGTTCTTTTTCGTCATCGGAAAGAACGGCGTGCGAGGAGGCCAGCTGTTCCAGCACGATGTCGGCCACATCCAGGCCGGCCCGGTTGCAGGATTTAACGATATTTTGTGCACTGGCCACGGCACCGGTAACGATATGCACCTTGGCCTCCAGTCGAACGCCACTCATGCCGAGCGGTTCACGGATACCGTCCTGTTCGTCAATAATAAATTCCTGCGGCAGAATATGCAGAACTTCACGGTCCATCGGGATGTTGATTGCTTTGGCGGCATCAATGACCCGGCGTACATCTTCCTGAGAAACTTCACGATTTTTGATGGCGATGACACCGTTGGAGTTGAGCCCTTTGATATGTCCACCGGCGATACCGGCATAGACCGACTTGATCTCGCAGCCGGCCATCAGTTCTGCTTCGCTGATGGCTTTACGGATTGCGCCGACCGTACTTTCTATATTGATGACGACCCCTTTGCGCAGGCCGCTGGACGGACTCGTGCCGATACCGACGATGTCGATGCCGTCCTCAGTTACGTTGCCGACTATGGCGCAGATCTTGGTCGTACCTATGTCGAGGCCGACGATCAGATTATCCCGTTTTGTTGATGACATACTGCTTCCTCCTGCTGCGTAGAGACGAAATTTAACTCTTTTTTACGATAATTTTATCGTTGTAATCGAGATCGATGTACTGAATTGTTCTGCTCTGTGCAATAAGATTGCGGTAAATACGCGCGAAACGTTCAATTTTCGCTGCAAAATCACCCGATCCGATCTTGACAGGAACTGCGCCGGATGCGGTAAACATGGTAAAACCGTAACCCTTATCGTAATGAATCTCGGATACATCCGCAAGGATAAATGCACCCTTTTCACGTAATATCTTTAGCAGTTGGCAGGTCGTTTCAAGTGCAGCCCGCGTGCCTTTGGGATCGCTGGCGAGATCTTCCTCGCTGAAACCGGTAATAACGGGAAAATCAAGCTTGTCGCCCTGGTTGAGAACTTTGAAAACGGAGCCTTTTTTGTCGAGATAATAGATGTATCCCATATTCACTATCGCCAGCGGCTCGCGCTCCGTAATGACGATCGATATGCCGTTTGGAAAATAGCGATTGATGCGTACCGTCTCCACCCAGGGGTTCTGCAGGATATGTTCCCCCATGTTCTTCAGGTTCATGCGCAGCAGATCTTTGCCTGGCTCAACCCCGGCCAGTCCGAGGATATCTTCACGGGTCAGGCGTTTGGTCTTGGAAACCTCGATGGTTTTAAGTGAGAAAAACGTTGTTGATTGAACGGCGCGATAACCGCCATAGATTACTCCGGCCGCCACTGCTACGGCAGCCAGACCGCCCGCAAGCATGCCAAGCGGGCGCAGGTATTTCTTCAGATTAATCGGCTTGCGCTGAATCTTGACCTTATTGGGCGTAACCTTTTTGCGCTGATATGATGATTTTTTGAAATCCCGCATTGAACTAGCCTGCGTTAATCGAGAGTGATGCAGATGCAATGATCGTTGCAACCAGCTTTTCAAACGGCAGCCCGGCTCCCTTGGCGGCAATTTCCGGAAAGAGGCTCAGGCTGGTCATGCCGGGCAATGTGTTGACCTCCAGAACGTAACAGTCGCCGCCCTCCGTCACCAGGAGATCTACACGGCTGTAACCTTTGCAGCCCAGTGATCGATGGGCGGCCAGACCGATCTGCTGTGCCTTTTCATAGAGTGCTGCATCCAGGCGTGCCGGGAAAATGTGCTCGGCCATGCCGTCGGTATATTTCGCTTCAAAATCGTAGAATTCATTTTTTGGGACGATTTCGATGGCGCCGATCGGGCGGTTATCCAGAATACCGACCTGGACCTCCTGCCCCTTGATGTACTGCTCAATCAGGATCTCTTCATCATGGCGGAATGCCAGTTCCAGAGCCACTGCCAGCTGAGCCGCCTCTTTAACAATCGATACGCCGACCGAGGAGCCTTCCTGAACCGGCTTGACGACCAGTGGCAGTCCGAAGGGCAGATCAGCCAGGCGGACTTCTACGCCGCGCCGGTAACAGCGGAAGGGTGCCGTCAGAATGCCGTTGGCGGCAAAGGTCTGCTTGCTGTAGAGCTTGTGCATAGCCAGTGCACTCGCCAGTACGCCCGAACCGGTATAGGGGATCTGCAGCAGTTCCAATAGTCCCTGCACACAGCCATCTTCACCATAACGGCCATGCAGGGCGATAAATGCAGCTTCGATCTGCTCTGTCTTAAGAACGTCAGCCAGGTCATATCCGACATCGATGGCAACCGCATGATACCCCTGTGCTACCAGCGCCTGGTGAACGGCGGTGCCACTTTTCAGCGAAACGTCACGTTCAGCTGAAAGTCCACCGTACAGTACCCCTATTTTTTTTGATGTCATCATTTCAAACCCTTGATTGTCACGAAATTAAACGTCGCCCACTATACGCACTTCTTCCTCAAGTGTCACGCCACTTGTTGCAAATACGGCGTTTTTTACCGTTTTTGCCAGTTGCAGGAAGTCAGCCGCTGTGGCATTGCCGGTATTTACCAGGAAATTACTGTGCTGTTCCGAAACTTGGGCGCCTCCGACGCGCACCCCGCGCATTCCAGCTGCATCAATCAAGCGCCACGATGCCTGGCCGTTGGGATTTTTGAAAAAGGAGCCGGCACTGGGGAAGCCGACATTATGTTTCGAGCGACGCAGTTCCGTATCTTTGCGGATCTCCTCTTCGGTGTGCTGCGCTTCACGTTCATGCAGATTGAATTGGGCCGCCAGGACGATGTCACCCGCTTCCAGATGCAGGTGCCGGTAGCCGTACTGCAGATCGGACATGCAAAAGGTGCGCACCAGGCCGTCACGCAGCAGTGTCAGGCATTCGGTATGCTCCAGAATTCCCTGACCGTAGGCGCCGGCGTTCATCCTGATAGCGCCGCCGATTGTGCCGGGAATCCCGGAAATGAAGCCGATGCCGCCTAAACCGCGCTGCTGTGCGAAGCGGACCATGGCCAGATTCTCAGCTCCGGCTTCAGCCAGGATCTGCGTATCAGCGATCAAGGTGATACGGTTAAATCGTTCCAGTGAGATAACCGCGCCACGAATTCCCCCGTCCCGCACGAGCAGGTTGTAGCCGCGTCCGATTGTGATCCAGGGGATACGCTGTTCTTGCAGACAAGCAAGCAGACCCTGAAGGTCCTCCGCGTCTTCCGGAATTGCAAACAGATCTGCCGGACCGCCGACCTTGAGTGAGGTATGCCGGTTCATCGGCTCATCCCGCAGCAGTTGGCCGCGAATCTGGAACGGTTCCGCGTTCAACGAGGTGTCTCCAGCAATTTTACCAGCGCTTCCCCCTGCTGCCAGATATTTCCGGCTCCCAGGGTAATGACGATATCATCTTCGCGGACAATTCCGGCCAGGTGTTCGGGGATCAGTTCCCGGTTGGCAATGTGGGTAACGTCCTTCTGTCCGTGGCGGCTGATCTCTTCTGCCAGCCGGTTAGACGTAGCCCCTTCGATCGGCTGTTCACCGGCGGCATACACATCCGTCAGGATCAGGACGTCGGCGTCATAGAAAGCGGTCACAAATTCGCTGAACAGTTCATGTGTACGGGTATAGCGGTGCGGTTGGAAGGCGGCCACGATGCGTCGTTCCGGCCACCCCTGGCGGGCGGCTGCCAGTGTGGCTTTGATTTCAGCGGGGTGATGCCCGTAATCATCGACCACCATGATTCCGTCCGGTTCCCCCTTGACGGTGAAGCGCCGCCCGACACCGCTGAATCCGGCAAAACCTTCCTGAATGGCGGCGAACGGTATATCCAGTTCCAGCGCTACAGCGATGCAGGCCATGGCGTTCAGTACGTTGTGCGGTCCCGGCATCGGAAATGAAATTTCCCCCAGTCGATAGCCTTTGTAGTGGGCGATAAAAGAAGTGATGAAACCGTCGTGTCGGACGTGCGTGGCGCGGATATCGGCCTGTGCCGACAGACCATAGGTCATGTAGCGTTTTTTTACGCGCGGCAGTATTTCGCGGATATTTTTGTCATCCAGGCAGAGCACGGCCAGGCCGTAAAAAGGTACCTTGTTGATAAATTCAACGAAGGTATCCTTGATCTCTTCAATACCGGAGTAGTGATCGAGATGGTCGGCGTCGATATTTGTTACCACGGCGATGGTCGGCGAGAGCAGCAGAAAGGAACCGTCTGATTCATCCGCTTCGGCCAGCAGAAATTTACCCTGTCCGAGTCGGGCGTTGGTACCGATCGCGTTCAACTTACCGCCAATGACGATCGTCGGATCGATGCCGGCATGCCCTAAAATGGCGGCGGCCATTGAGGTGGTGGTTGTTTTGCCGTGCGTTCCGGCAATCGCGATGCCGTACTTCATGCGCATAAGCTCGGCCAGCATCTCGGCTCTCGGGATGACCGGTACATGCAGTCGCTTGGCTTCAATTACCTCGGGGTTGTCGTCATGCACGGCAGATGAGATGACGACCACATCGACATTTTTAAGATTCTCGGCCGTATGACCGATACCGATCTCGCCCCCCAGTCCAGCCAGTCGTTCAGTCGTCTCCGATCCACGCAGGTCCGAACCGGAAACCTTGTAGCCCAAGTTGAGCAGCACCTCTGCAATCCCGCTCATGCCGATGCCGCCGATACCGACGAAATGAATTTTATCTATTTTCCCGTACATGTTTTGTGTCCTCTTGTCTGTTATGTCGTTACTACTCGTATGTTTCAAGTCGGGAATCCATTCGGTTTTATCTGGAGCAGAAATTCTTCACAGGGTACACACAGGATGCCGTCCCGTAAAAGCCGTTCTTTCCCGCGATACAGAAGCCAGCGCCGGCTTTCAGGAAAATCTTCAGCGAAGTTTTTCAGTCCGCGCAGATCTTCCGGGCGGATCTGTACCGAGTTCTTTACTTCCAATGCATGAAAGCCCTGATCTCCGTAAACGATAAAATCCACTTCAACTTTGGATCTTGTCTGCCAGTAATACAAATGCTGGTTGCCATCTGAATAGTCACACCAGGCCCGCAGGTGCTGAGCAACAAGTCCTTCCAGTGCTGCTCCATCAATCTCTGCAGGAGAATCCAGGGGGCCTGCAGGGCGGTTAGCGCGGAACACACCGGCATCAAAAAAATAAAACTTCGGATGAGCTGCCAGTTCACGTTGCGCCCGCCTGGTAAATACCGGAACCCGGAAAGACAATAACAGATCTTCAAGTATTTCCAGGTACCCCTCCACCGTTTTACGATGTATATGACATTCACGTGCGACATTGGCCAGATTGAGCACTGCCGCCTGCGAGAAACTGATCGCTTCCAGAAAGCGGGAAAATCCACCAATATTGCGCACCAGTCCTTCCATCTGAACTTCTTCGCGCAGATAGAGTCCGTTATAGGCACGCAATATATCTTCAGGAACCTTGCCCCCTCGCACAACCGGCAACATACCGAGCCGTAATGCCTGCTCCAGATTGAATTGTGAGCCCAGTTCGGCAGCCATAAATGGGTGCAGCGACTTCTGCACCGCACGTCCTCCCAGCAGATTCACGCCGCTGCGACGCAGTTTGCGGGCACTTGAACCGGTGAATATGAATTGAGCACCCTGCTTTTCCTCAATCAGCAGATGAGCAACTTCAAGCAGTTCCGGTAGCTTTTGCACCTCGTCGATGACTATCTGTAAAACTCCAGGGTTAGCTGCCAATAATTCCCGAAGACGCTCCGGACGTGCCGCGAGAGAACGTAACGTTTCCGGTTCGAGCAGATCAATGCGAAGTGCATCGGGGAAACACCTCTGTGTAAGCCATGTCTTACCGGTACCACGCGGACCCAGCAGAAAAAAATGATCTGCAGGCGGCGTAAAATATCGCGACGTTGATTCCATTTTGCGCCTCTGAATAGCATTTCAAATGCTATTTTATAGCATATTGTCTGTTCTGGTCAAAGATTTGATTCAACCCCCGGCCAATATCTTTTGCCCTTTCAGGGCAGATAACCTGTTTTCATGAATTTGCATCGCCGGGAATTTCATTTTATTTTACGGTACGCCCCGAATGTAGTGGGAAATGTGCCTTTAATGCATAAGAATGGTTTGGGTTATGATCTCTGAAGTTTCCAAAAATAAACTCCATTTATTCAGCTACGGCAGCAACCCTGCCATCATCTCATCAACAATGATTTGAGCAGCATCCAGCCGTGCCAGACCAAATGCCAACTCCCCGGTACGGGCGATCAGTTCAGGATCTTCGGCCAGCTTACCGATGGTTTCAGCAAGATTGCTTCCGGTTAACTCCCGCTCCAGCATCATGAAACAGGCCGCCTTTTTGAGCAGCGCCTCGGCGTTGCGACGTTGGTGGTCATCGACCGCATGCGGGAACGGGATGAACAGGCAGGCTTTGCCGCAGGCGGTGGTTTCGGCGATTGTGGTGGCTCCGGCACGGCAGATAATCAGATCGGCCCGCACATACTCTTCAGCCATGTCGCTAATAAACGGAGTTACGTGCGCTTCAATATCAGCTGCCCGATATGCGGCCGTAACCTCAGGGCAATCTTTTTCACCGGTCTGATGGGTAACATGCAGTCTGGCTGGAATCTGCTTCAAAGCCGGGAGCGCTTCCATCACGGCGGTATTGATAGCGTGGGCACCCTGACTGCCACCGAAGATGAACAGGTGGAAACTGCGGCATGCGGCATCGGATTGGGGGGCGGGTGGGAGAATATTTTTACATGACTCTTGAACGTTACCCTTTTGAGCGACCGAGTCCAGAATCTGCTTTCTGAGCGGATTACCGGTAAGGAGCGTCGATTTTTGCGGAAAAAAAACAGCGGACTCCTCGAGGGTTATGAACACTTGAGTTGCAAAGCGTGCCAGCAGCCGATTAGTCTGGCCGGGGATGGCGTTCTGTTCATGAATAAATCGCGGAATCTGCATGCCACGGGCCGCCAGTACCATCGGTAGGGAAGCGTAGCCACCGACACCCAACACCAGATTCGGACGAAAACTCTTCAGGATCTTCCTCGACTGGGCGTATCCGTAGAGCATCATGCCGGCTCCCTTGAGCTGGCTGAAAGTCCCCTTGCCACGGATACCGGCAGCGGAAATCAGTTCCAGTCGATAACCAGCCGCCGGAACGGCGCGGGCTTCAATGCCACGTTCTGTGCCAACGAACAGCACCTGGTTGGACGGATCACGCGACAGAAACTCTTCGGCTACGGCAATGCCGGGGAACAGGTGCCCGCCGGTGCCGCCACCGGCAATAATTAATTTCATTTTTCCCCCTTGAGGCTGATGGAGGAGATCTTCAGTCCCGATGAGATGTTAAGCAGAATGCCAACCGCAAACAGGCTGATCAGTAGCGAGCTGCCGCCGTAACTGATGAACGGCAGCGCCAGACCCTTGGTCGGCAGCAGGCCGGTCACGACCCCCATGTTGACGGATGCTTCAATGCCGAACAGGACCGCAATCCCCAGCGCCAGAAAGCGTCCGAAAATATCCGGCGCTGCAACGGCGATGCGCATGGCGCGCTGCACCAGCAAAAAGAACATGCCGATAATCACGACGACCCCGATAAATCCGAGCTCTTCGCCAACTACCGCGAGGATAAAGTCGGTATGAGCTTCTGGCAGATAAAAGAGTTTTTGTTTCCCTTCACCGAGTCCCTGCCCGAAAACACCTCCGGTGCCAAGTGCCAGCCAGGATTGGATGATCTGAAATCCACTGTTTTGAGGGTCGTCCCATGGGTTGAGAAAAGCCAGAATGCGGCGTCTACGATAGGCAACATTCATCACCAGAAAATACAAAAACGGAAGCGATAACAGAAAAATCGAGATGATATAGGCCAGACGGGCCCCGGCGGAAAAGAGCATGATCATGGCGACCGCCGCCAGCGTCAGCGCCGAGCCCATGTCCGGCTGTTTGAGCAAAAGGCCCAGCATCACCACCAGTATCAGCATGTAGGAGATAAAGCCGGGCCCAAGCTGCTTGATCTTTTCCTGTTTTTTATCCAGTGAGTAGGCCATGTACATGATCAACGCGATCTTGGCAATTTCCGAAGGCTGCAGGTTGAAGCCGGGCAGCCTGATCCAGCGCGAAGCACCGCCGGCGCTGCCGCCGATACCGGGAATCAGCACCAGTACCAACAGCACAATACATCCTAACAGCATCGGGACGGCAAGTTTCCTCCAGAACTGATAATTGATCCGCATGGTGGCGAGCATAATGCCGAAACCGAGCACGGCAAACAGCCCTTGACGCTTGAGGAAGAAGAAGCCATCCTGGAAGCGTTTGGCAGCCATGACCGATGACGCCGAATAGACCATCACCACACCGAAACAGGTCAGGGCGATAGCCATCAGCATGATTACCAGATCGTATTCTTCGAGTTTTTTATACATTTATAACGCCTCTACTGCAGTAATAAAGCGCTGTGCCCGCTCTTCATAATCTTTAAACATGTCAAAGCTTGAGCAGGCCGGTGACATCAGCACGGTGCCCCCCGGCGCCGTTACCTCTGCCGCAATCAGTACCGCCTCTTCCAGTGAAGTTGCCCGGCGGGTATCGGTTAGTGCGCCCAGTTCCCGCTCCATCCGCTCGGTAGCCTCACCGATCAGCACCAGATGCCGGACTCGCTCCCTCACCAGCGCTGCCAGAGGTGCATAGGAGCCACCTTTGTCCTTGCCGCCTGCGATCAGGGTGATGTTTTCGAAACTTTCCAGCGCCTTTTCGACACTGCCGACATTGGTGGCTTTACTGTCTTCATACCAACTGACGCCGTTTACGCTGCGGACAAACTCCATACGATGGTGCAGGGCATCGAAGCAGAGCACCGTCTCAAAGGTTTCGTCAGGCCGGCAGCCGAGCAGCAGTGCACAGGCCATGGCCGCCATGATATTCTCGAGATTGTGCACCCCCTGCAGCCGGATGGCAGCGGTCGGGAAACACTCCTCAAGCCCGTTGTGGCGATAGGTGATAACGCCGTCGCGGCAAAAAATCCCCTCGTGCAGCTCATGCTTTCGGCTGAACGGGAACAGCTGGGCTTTCAGATGCTGTGCGTGTTGCCAGGCCAGCGCATCGTCGCGATTGACGACGGCAAAATCCTCTTCGGTCTGGTTCTCGAAAATGCGTAGTTTGGCGCTGATGTAGGCCTGATAGTCCGGATAGCGATCGAGGTGGTCTTCGCTCAGATTTAACAGTGCCGCTACCGTCGGTCGGAACGACGTTATCCACTCCAGCTGGAACGAACTGATTTCAGCGACGACCTGATCCCAAATCTGATGAAATTCGGCTACTTCAATTAACGGGTCGCCGATATTGCCACCCACAAAGGTGTGATAGCCGTTATGTTTGAAAATCGTACCGAGGATGGTGGTAGTAGTTGTCTTGCCGTTGGTGCCGGTGATCGCCGCCAGCGGGGCATCCATGAATTGCCAGGCCAGCTCGATCTCGCTGATGATCTCAACACCGGCCTGCTGTGCTGCCGCCAGTTGCGGCAGATCCATCGGTACGCCGGGGGAAACGACAATCAAATCGCTGGCCAGGAAAGTAGCCTGGTTATGTTGTTCCAACTCCAGATTGATATCGAAGTTCGACAGTTCCGCTAATTGTGGCGCCAGGGCAGATTCGCTGCGCATGTCGGTTGCTGTCACCCGGGCACCCTTTGAGGCCAGGAAACGCGCACAGGCGATGCCGGTTTTGGCGAGGCCGACGACGAGGATGTTTTTGTTTTTGAGATCTCTGCTCATTATATTACCTACTTTCCCGTGTTGCCAAAAGACGTGCGAAGTCTTGTACAATATAAATAGCTCGGAAAATTACCACCATTGCAGTGCAGGCCGCAATACTAATACGTGAGGTCCGCTCAGGCAAGAGCCTGGAAAAACGGTCTGGTTTTAACCTCGTTTGCAGACTAAATACGGTTTATCCGCGCGCCATATCCATCAGCAGTGCGATATTGAGGCCTATAACGATCATTCCGACAACCCAGAGCACGGCTTTTCCGTAGGGGCGGTTGGCGTAACTGCCCATGACTTTTTTTGATGAGGTCAACCAGATCATCGGAAAGATGGTAAAGGGGAGTTGCAGGCTGAGGGCGATCTGGCTCCAGAGAATCCCTTTAAAAGGGTCTTTCAGCAGCAAAATGACAATCACACCACCGAAAACGGTGGCAATAACGCCGATTTTTGAATGTATGTCAGCAATATCGAATGGTTCACGGTAGATGCCGGCAAAGACGCTGCCGCCAGCCATGGCGGCGGTTACGGAAGATGCCAGACCGGCAAAGATCAACCCCAGGGCAAATACCATTGCCGACAGGTTACCGAAAATCGGCCGCAAGGTTTCCGTTACCTGTGGCAGTTCACTTACTTGGACGCTCCTGTCATGGAACACAGCCGCTGCCATGATGATCATGGCGCTGTTGATGGCCCATCCGGCGCCCATGCCGGTCAGCGTATCGAGAAACTCGTACTTCAGCCCTTTGCGGATGGCGTCATCACCCAGTTCACTGACCTGTCGGCTCTGGATAACTTCAGAATGCAGAAAAATATTGTGCGGCATGACGACAGCGCCAAGCACACCGACAATAACCGGCAGCGCCCCGAGTGGTACCGTCGGCAGTATCCACCCTTGCAGGGTTGCTCCCCAGGAAACCGTGGCCAGTGTTAATTCAAACAGAAAGGCCAGCCCGATCAGCGAAACAAAGCCCATGATCCATTTTTCGAGGCGCTGATAGTTTTTAGACAGGAGCATATAGATAGAGAAACAGCAGGCCAGCAGCGCTCCGGCCGGAACCGGAAGACCGGTCAGCATCTGCAGGCCGATGGCGCCCCCCAACAGCTCCGCCAGTGCGGTCGAGATACAGGCCAGCATGGCGCTGCCGAGCATCAGATTTCTGAGCCAGGGCTTGAAATACGTTGAGGCGGCCTCGGAGAGACAGAGACCCGTGACGATGCCGAGGTGGGCGGCGTTATGCTGCAGGACGATCAGCATGATCGTGGAGAGCGTTACGATCCAGAGCAGCTGATAGCCGAATTGCGAACCGGCCGCAACGTTGGTGACCCAGTTGCCGGGATCTATAAAACCGACCGTAACAAAGAAACCGGGACCGATATAGCGGAACAGTTCCAGTGAGGCCAGTCGCGATGCTTGTTTGCCTATGTGCGAGAGCCAGTTCATGCGGCGCATAGTACCTTGAAGTGAGCGGATTGTCGAGCGGCAGGATCGTAACTACGCGACCCACTGATACCCTCACCGGCTTCACAGCAATTCAGTCCGCACTGTTCAAGCAGAGAGCACAGATTTTCGTGCGGGCAGTGCTGTTTCCAACCGGCATGAAAATTGTCGGCCGCCAGCAGGATTCCCCCCGGTACGAGCAGCTCTGCCAGAGTTGAGATAACCTGCTGCAGTTTTCCGGTGTCATGCAGGATTGGTCCCCCCAGCAGCCCGTTACAGAGGATCAGGTCCCGCTGGTCGCTATCCGCTGTCTGCATGAGCGGATCAGTCAGGTCAACAGTCCGGAAGCTGATGCGAGTCAGGTAACCTCCTGTAAAGAGCAGGTCCGTTTCATCGCGAAAGCGTTGTTCGTATGTCCGGTCATGCGGAAAGCATCGTGCCCTTGCAGCCCACACCTCCAGCGGTTCCAGTGTCCATCCCTCTGTCAGAACAGATTCCGCCCGGTAACCAGAATCCATCAGCAGGCGCGCTACGCCATAGGTGCCTTCACCGGTGCCACAGGCAGCATCCAGGCAGCGCACCGTGTGCAGGTTCTTTTGCTGCAGCCAGTTTCTGATAAACTCCTGCTGTAAGGGGTAGCGCGCAAAGCCGCCATAAAAGCGGCGTGGCAGAAATGAGGCGAACAGGAACTCCGTCAAAAGTGTCCCGTCAGTCAGCAGTGCTTCCAAAAGGCGTGCCGGATTGGCGCTGAACTGGAAGCGCGTCGGTAATGAATTGAAGGCGTCAGCCCAGCTGAGGGCGTTATAAAAAGGTGTACTGGAGAGAATCGGTGAGTAGCGCAGTGCCGATTGATAGAGACGCGTGAACACGGCTCTGATTTCGGCTACCGGCAGGTAGAGTTCACTCTGCACGCGGATTTCCGGGGTAACAATCAGGTCTGCTGCCGTAAGCGGGGCCGGACAGGTAGCTACGTAGCTGGCAAAACGGGACTGCAGATGACGGACGGCCCCTTGAAAAGGGGTCGTATCGATTGCGGTTGAGATGAGTCTGTCAAGCCCTTCGTTTTCTGAGTCGCGACAGGGGGGGCTCTCCTGCATTAGAAACTACGCAGCGGGTGGTAGAGGGTATCCCGTTCCACGGGAATTTTACCGGCTTTTTTGATCAGGGTAATGATGCCATCCTTGGTCAGTGCCTGCGGACTCTGCGCGCCGGCATCATGACCGATCTTCTCTTCGACGACGGTGCCGTCCAGATCGTTAACCCCGAAAGCCAGCGAAACCTGGGCGATTTTCTCACCCAGCATGATCCAGTAGGCCTTGATATGTTCGAAATTATCCAGAAATATCCGGGCAATTGCGAGCGTCTTCAGATCATCCAGACCGGAAGTGCCCGTGACGTCCAGTTTCAGGTCGGAGTTTTCCGGCTGGAAAGCGAGCGGGATAAAGGCCTGGAAGCCGCCGGTCTCATTCTGCAGTGTGCGCAGCATCAGCATATGTGCGACCCGGTCAGCATATGATTCAACGTGGCCATACAGCATGGTGGCATTGGTTTTCAGCCCGGCCAGATGTGCCAGGCGGATAATCTCCAGCCAGCGGGCTCCTGAAATCTTCTCCGGACAGATTTTGTTGCGGACATGCTCGACCAGAATTTCCGCGCCGCCACCCGGCATGGAGCCGAGCCCTGCTGCCATTAGCCGCTGCAGAACCTGTTCAACCGTCAGGCCGGAAATACGGGTAAAGTATTCTATTTCTACGGCGGTAAAAGCTTTGATATGCAGTGCCGGCGCAGTCTGACGGATTGCACGCAGCGTTTCCTCATAAAATTCAAAGGCCAGGTCGGGGTGCAGGCCGCCGACAATATGCACTTCGGTGGCTCCTTCGCGTTCGGCTTCGGCTGCCCGGCAACAGATTTCATCCAGCGCCAGTGTGTAGGCGCCATCTTCGCCGACCGTGCGCGAAAAGGCGCAGAATGCGCAGCGGTTGACGCAGACGTTGGTCGGGTTGATGTGACGGTTGACGTTGAAGTAGACGTTGCGGCCGTTTTTTCTCTGATTGGTCACGGCAGCCAGCTCGCCGATCGAGAGCAGGTCGTTGGATGCAAACAGAAAGAGTGCCTCGTCAGGCGTTATACGCTGGCCGGCATGGACATGAGCGGATACGGTTTCAAAAGTTATCATGGCCCGGAGTCTACGAAAAAGAGAGCGTCAGTGCAAGTGGAAAGCTTGCTTCAGGGATTCCACGCAGGTGATGCAGATGCGGTTTTGCTTTTACAGAACCTGGGTTGATATCGAAAAGTTCTAAAAACTTGATTATTTGACCCCGGATGCACATAATGCAGAACGTTTGAACTGCTGGTGGAGCCGGTTTTTAAGTTGGTCAGGAGCAGTAATGATAAATAAAGAACTTGAAAGCATGATCATGGGTGCCAGCGACCTGCCTACTATTCCGGTGGTCGCGACCAAGGTCATGCAACTTATCGAAGATGAAAACGTCTCGGCCGAGGAACTGGCCAAGGTGGTTGCCTCCGACCCGGCTGTTGCCGCCCGTGTCCTCAAGATCTCCAACTCCTCGTTTTACGGCTGCCAACGCCAGATTCAGACGCTGTCTCACGCCATCGTCGTGCTCGGGTTCGGTACCCTGAAAAGCCTGGTGGTGGCTGCGTCGGTCAAACAGGTCTATCAGCCCTACGGGCTTACCGAAAAAATGCTCTGGGAACACTCCTTCGGGGCCGGGCTGGCGGCGCGCATGATCGCCAAAGAGACCCGCAGGGTCAGCAGCGAAGAGGCTTTTTTGGGGGGACTGTTCCACGATATCGGAAAAATTATTTTGAATACGATGGACAGTCAGCGTTTTCAGGGGGTCATGCAGATCTGCTACAACGACGGCGTGTCCTTTGAAGAGGCTGAACGTGTCGCCTACCCCTACACACATGCCGAAGTCGGCGGGTTGGTCATAAAAAAATGGAACTTTCCCGACCTGCTGATGAACGCGGTTTTACAGCATCATCTGTTTGACTTTGAAGAAGACGAAGATCTGTATCAGGTGAATCTCTCCTGTGTTGTCGGATTGGCCGACCTGTTCTGCCATAAGATCGGTATCGGTGTGCGCGAACCGGACGATGAACTGGATCTGTCCCACACGGTTCCGGCTCAAAAACTGGATCTTGACGAACAGCGGCTGGAAGAGCTGCTGGAACGTTTTAGTGCCGCCTACGATCAGGATAAGAGCTTCTTCAGCTGAAAGTTGATTTTTTAACTGTGAAATAGTATAAAGGCAGTTTTTATATCTCCATCGAAGGATGTTTATGATTCGCGAAATACTTACCTATCCGAACCCTGCGCTCAAAAAAAAATCGGCTCCGGTGGCTGTGATCAGCGACGCCGTCCGTGAACTCGTCCGCGACATGGCCGAGACCATGTACGATGCCCCGGGAGTCGGGTTGGCAGCGCCCCAGATCGGAGTCCACCAGAGGGTGATCGTCATCGATGTTTCCGCCAAGGATGAACCGCCCGAGCTGATCGTTGCCATCAATCCGGTTATAACCTATTCAGAGGGGGAGGCATTTGAAGAAGAGGGCTGCCTCTCGGTTCCGCACTACGCCGCCAACGTCCGCCGTCACGCCCGGGTTATCGTCAAGGCTCTTGATCTGGAAGGTGTCGAGCGCACCTGGCGTGCCGAAGATCTGCTGGCAATCGCGTTTCAACATGAAATTGACCACCTGGAAGGGATTCTGTTTGTCGATCATCTTTCGCCGCTAAAGCGCGAACTCTTTATCCGTAAGGCCCGCAAGGCAGCCGAGGAGAAACAATGACCGGCTGGCGTACTATTTTCATGGGGACTCCCGACTTTGCCTGTCCAACCCTACAGAAGCTGATCGACCATGGCGAAAATCTGGTGGCGGTCGTTACGCAGCCGGATCGCCCCAAAGGGCGTGGTCAGCACCTGATGCCTCCTCCGGTCAAAGAGCTGGCAGCCCGGCATGAGATCCCGGTTTATCAGCCGCTCAAGGTTCGTGATCCGGCGTTTGTCGAAATCATCCGCGAGCTCAAACCGGATGTGATTGTCGTGGTGGCGTTTGGCCAGATTCTCCCCAAGGCGCTGCTCGATATTCCTCCCCACGGCTGCATCAACGTGCATGCCTCGCTGCTACCGCGCTACCGTGGCGCCGCACCGCTCAACTGGTGCATCATAAACGGCGAAACCGAAACCGGCGTTACCACCATGCTGATGGATGTCGGTCTGGATACCGGGCCGATGCTGCTGACGCGCACAACGGCGCTGGATGAAAACGAGGACATTGCTTCGCTGCATGATCGTATGTCGGTTATGGGGGCTGAGTTGCTGATTGAGACGCTTGACCGGCTTGCGTCAGGTGAGGTTGTACCGCAGCAGCAGAACGATGCTGAAACCTGCTACGCGGCCATGCTTAAAAAAGAGGACGGCTTGATCGATTGGGGCAGAGATGCGCGCTCCATTCATAACCAGGTACGCGGCCTGGCGGTCTGGCCGGGCGCCTTCAGTTCCATTGCCGATCAGACGCTGAAAATCTACCGGACCCGCATTGCCGATGGAAGCGGTGAGCCGGGGGGGGTGCTGAAATCCGCGAAGGGACAGCTTGAAGTCGCCTGTCTGTCCGGCAGTCTGCTGATTGAAGAACTGCAGCTCTCCGGCAAGAAACGCCTCGATATCGGCAGCTTTCTGGCCGGTTTTCCGATACCCGAGGGGACTCTACTCGGCTCTGGATCAGATAAGGAAATTCAGCCGTGACGACACAAAAAATAACAGATGCTGCTCCACCTCGCAAACGGCTCTTTGTAACCCTGATGGGCATTACCTGTCTGATGGTCGTGGCGGTCATTTTCCTGGCCTGGTGGATTCCGAATCGCGGTCTGGCCAATATCCATCCCAATCTGCCGCATATTGTCGGCATCATCATGATGGTGCTGTCCGGGGCTGCTATTCTGGGTACCGGTCTACTGGTGCTGACTACGGCGCTCGGCAAGGACATCTTTTTTACCCGCTTCATGCGGCTGGTAGTGATTAAATTTCTGCTGCCGGTCATCGAAATGGTCGGTCGGCTGATCGGGCTCAATAAGGACAGTATCCGCCAGTCATTCATCGCCATGAACAACAGTTTGGTTATCTCGCAGCGCATGAAGATCAAACCGGACCGTATTCTGGTGCTGCTGCCGCATTGCATTCAACTTTCCGATTGCGAAATCAAGGTCACCGGCGACATCAACAAATGTTCCGGCTGCGGTCGCTGCAGCATCAAGGGGTTGGTCGAAATCGGCCGCAAATATCATATCGATATCTCGGTTGCCACCGGTGGTACGCTGGCCCGCAAGGTGATCGTGGAGAAACGGCCCAAGCTGGTGCTGGCCGTGGCCTGTGAGCGCGATCTGACGGCCGGTATCAAAGACTGCTATCCGCTGCCGGTAATCGGTATCCTCAATGAACGACCCTTCGGGCCCTGCTTCAATACCCTTGTGGACGCGGCCAAAATTGATGAAGCCCTGAGTCAGGTCATCCTGCTGGATGAACCCGCGACAACTCCCGTCTGAAGATTCGCTTACTTTTATTATATGTGAAATGTTTGCTTGGATAGGGCGCGCTTGAGGAGTGAGGGGTGAAATTTATACTTCCGCTTTCAGGTCGCGCGCCATCAGCTCTATAACTGCCTGACGGGCCGGCTTGTCTTCGTGCAGGATCTGATAGGTTTTCTCGACGATCGGCATTTCCACCCCCAGTTTGCAGGCAAGCTGATAGACCGATTCGGCACTTTTAACACCTTCGGCAACCATGCGCATTTCAGCCAGAATATCAGCCAGCTTCATCCCCTGACCCAGTTTGAACCCGACCGTGCGGTTACGTGAGAGATCGCCGGTACAGGTCAAAACCAGGTCTCCCATGCCGGCTAACCCGGCAAATGTAGCTGCCTGAGCGCCCATCGCCAGACCGAGGCGGTTCATCTCGGCCAAGCCGCGCGTGATCAGGGCTGCCCGGGCGTTGTAGCCGAAGCCAAGCCCGTCACAGATACCGGCCGCAATCGCGATCACATTTTTGACCGCCCCCCCCAGTTCAACACCGATTACATCACCATTGGTATAGACCCGCAGACAGGGGCAGCTGAAGACTTTTTGCACTCGGTGTGATGCGCTGCTGTTGCGGGACGCAGCCACGATCAGCGAAGGGAGCTCCTGAGCCACTTCGCGGGCAAAGGTCGGGCCCGAGAGGCCCACATAGCGTGCCAGTGCCGCTTCTCCGAGCAACTCGCCACAGACCTGGGATACCGTCTGCAGGGTTTCCAGCTCAATCCCCTTGGAAGCGTTGGCAATAATCGTATCGGCTGCAATGAAGGGGGCCAGCTGCTTGATTACGCCGCGCATGACCTGTACCGGTGTTACCAGCAGCACGATGCTGCGTCCGCTGACCGCCTGCTCCAGGTTACCGGTGCAGGCCAGAGTAGGGTGCAGATTGATGCCGGGCAGATAGAGCGAATTTGTATGACGGGTCGTGATTTCGGATACCAGCTCCGCTTCGTAGGCCCACAGCACCGTATCGTTGCCGTTGGCCGCCAGTCGGCTGGCCAGCGCAGTTCCCCAGCTGCCGCCACCGATAACGGCAATCCGTTCAAGAGGCATAGCACCGTCTGGCGCCGCTTCGCTGAGCCCGTCAGTCATCATACTCATCGTCATCATCTTCCTCCAGGCGCGGATCATACCCCTCGGCCAGCGTCTGGCGGGCCGCATCAATGCTGTCCAGCAGCAGGCGCCGAATAAACGGGTGACGGCTGTCGGGCAGGAATCCACCCACCAGGCTGAGCGCAGTTGCCAGGGTTTGCTGTACGGAGGTCTCTTCGGTACCGGTCTGTTGCATATAGTCCGCAGCCAACAGCAGTCGTTTGATAATATCAGCGCGGCGTGGAATAATCAGTTCGTCGCAGCACCTGGAGATCTCACTCTCCAGCGCTTCGCTGTCGACCTGTTCCGGACCTCCGCTCCCTTCCAGCAGCGTAAAGCGGTCGGCGGCATCGTAGACGGCAGCTTCTGTCAACAGCCAGCCATCGACACCCGGGGAGTCCAGCAGGTCGTTGCTGGTCGAGATGAAGTCCGGGATCTTTTCGACAATTCCCTCCAGGCTTGCCAGATTGAAACGGGGAATATAGCTTTCAGGCTTGAGTGAATCAGGACGGAAGAGGCGCATATCAACATAAAAATCTGGCGGCAGGTAATATCCCTCAGCCCGGCTTTGATTGAGTGCGTCCCGCAACAGCGCCAAGGCATAGTCCGGATCAACCGGGACTAACATTTCTCCGGAAGCCACGTCGGCGAGCACGTGACCATATTCTTTTTCATCCTTCATGCGATAGCTTATGGCGTTGAGTATTCCGTCCGATTCGTCCGTCATGATCAGCATGGCGGCCAATGCATTGTTGTCCAGCTGCCATGAAAACAGCAGCGAGCGGGAACCATAGAAGTCAATCGGCCCGGCGTAGACCTGGTAGAGCGGCATCGGTTGCTGGAACGAGTTCGGCAGTGCCTGCGCTTCGCGAATGCCGACAAATGAGAGTCGGCGGATACTGCGCTGTATCAGTACGGCGCTATCTCCCTGATACCGTGATTGTGCCCGGTTCAGGACATCCAGGGCATAGCCGTTGGTGGCGCGTCCCAAAGCCAGGATTGCCTCGCGGATGATCTCTTCTTTTTCAAATGAGAGCAGGATTTCAAGCAGTGCAATTGCTTCTGCGGAACTGTTTTCCGAGAGATGGCGCATCATGCGCAGGCGATACTCGTCGGCCACATCCAGGAAACTGTCGATAAAGCGAACCAGTCCGCGTTCGCCATCTTTCAGGCAATCGTCGGTAAAGCCTTCCAGCGTCGGAGAACCATAGCCGGTCATTTCTGCAAACGGAGGGGCTGTAACGTCAATGCCACTCTCATGCAGCACATCCAGCAGCGCCAGTTTGCCATCCTCTTCAAGGTCCGTACGGCGTAGGGTGATCTGGATCAGCTGATCCATCCAGGCCGAAGCGTCAAAAAAGTCCAGCATGCAGGTGTAGCGGTAGATGGCGGTGCCGTTCTGCTCGCGCCACAGTTTGCGCACCAGTGGTGAAAGCGCCCGTTTGCCGGACTTCTGTAGCCGCCGCCCGATGCGCTCCATCTGCTCGCCGGTCAGGTCGTCACGCTTGAGAAAATCCAGCAGGCGGTTGATGCGGCGCCGTTCACGCAGCGTCGTATCTATGTTACGTGCGATCGTCATTGTCGTCATGCCTCATGTGCTTCTGAATAAGGGAAAGGACTCTATCACACGAACGGTATGATGGCAATTAATACACTGCCGGATCTGGAGAATCTATCATCGGGTTCAGTCGGACTGCAAGAGAGAAGAGGTACGGGTAATCCTGTTTGAGATGCTGCATATACATGACCCATTCACGGGAAAGATGGCCATAGACCCTCTTGATGTTGAAGTGGCGCCGATTATTGGGACAGGTGTATAAGCAATGAATCGACCTAAAAAGGAGAGATTCAATGCCACAACATCGGAAACGTCACAGCGCAGATTTTAAAGCCAAGGTTGCCTTGGCAG
>DUZX01000025.1 GCA_013349325.1 Desulfuromonadales bacterium | reverse complement strand
GGTAAGTGTCGCACAAAAAATGAGACAACTCATGAGAAACGTACGAATGGTCTTTGATTACTTGAAAATGACTCAAAATTCCTGTCATGAATGACTGATCACATGGAGAACAAATTTACCGTGCCATCCCGCCATTATGCTCACGGCTCCCATTCTGGATGCAGAAGGCAAAGTAATGGCTGTGCTTGGCGGCAGTATCGATTTGCTGCGCTCTAATTTTCTGGGTGGACTCAATCAGCGCAAGATCGGTCATACCGGCTATATGTATCTCTTTGATACGAAGAGGACCATGATTGTCCATCCGGATAAAGACCGTATTTTAAAAAAGGATTTTCCGCTCGGCTCGAATCTGCTGCTTGACAAGGCTTTGCAAGGTTTCGAAGGTACGGGTGAAACGGTTAATTCTCGTGGATTAAAAACCCTGGCTACGTTCAAGCACTTAACGACAAAAGATTGGATTATCGGTGCTAACTATCCCTTAGCTGAGGCATACCTGCCGGTCACACAATTCAGAAGAATCTTTGTGATTGTCCTGCCGCTCCTCTCTTTTATCATGTTCTGGATTATGCGCTATTACCTCAATCGTTTGACGGGTCCTATTACGCAACTTATAAGCCATGTTGAGTATTTGGGAGGCAAAGAGGGCCAGGATCGTTTTTTCCGGATACAGGGGGAAGATGAAGTCGCGGTCCTTGGTCGTACTTTCAATGATCTGATTACAGAAGTGGACCGGCAACGTAATGATTTACTGGCAGATCTGGAGCGTCGTGAACAGGCCGACGTTCAATTGCATTGTCAGAATTCCTATCTGCAGGCGCTGCATGAAACCACTCTGGGGCTGATCAAACGTCTGGATGTAGCCAGTCTGCTCCAGGCGATTGTGACGCGGGCCGGGTCGCTGATTGGCACCGAACATTGCTATGTCTATTTAAAAAACAGTTCCGGCAGCGAACTGGATATGCTGTATCAGAGCGGTATCTATAACAGCCTGGTGCACTATCCCATTAAGCCGGGCCAGGGTTTGGCCGGTCGCATCTGGGTCACCGGTGAGCCGTTTAACATTGCGGATTACAGCTGTTGGGAAGAGCGGCTTCCTGATAATGACCGTAATGTGCTGCATGCCATGGCCGGAGTACCGCTCAAAACCGGTGAAGAAGTGGTTGGTGTCCTGGGGCTGGTTTTTGTAGAAAGCGGAATAATCTTCAATGATCAACAGATGGAGCTTCTCTCCCAATTTGGCGAACTGGCCTCACTGGCTCTTGAAAATGCCCGTCTAAATGAAGAATCGCAGCGGGAGCTGTCTGAACGAAAAAAAGCTGAGCAGGATTTGCACAAACTTTCTGTAGCGGTCGAACAGAGTCCCGCTTCAGTGCTGATTACCGATACCTCCGGCAGTATCGAATATGTTAATCCACACTTTACCATGTTAACCGGATACAGCCTGGAGGAGGTAATCGGTCAGAACTCCAGCATTCTTAAGACGGGAGAAACCAGGCCTGAGGAATACAGGGTGCTCTGGGAAACGATTCTGGCGGGCGGAGAATGGCGTGGAGAATTCCATAACCGCAAGAAGAATGGCGACCTGTATTGGGAACAGGCGCTGATTGCGCCTATTCGGGACGGGCTGGAGATTACGCACTTTATTGCCATCAAGGAGGATGTTACTGATCGTAAACAACTTGAGGGACAGTTACGCCATGTGCAGAAGATGGAGGCTGTTGGCCAGCTGGCCGGTGGTATCGCCCACGATTTCAACAATATTCTGACGGCCATCGTCGGTTATGCCAGTATTTTGCAACTTAAACTTCCGGAGGGGAGTTTACTTAAAAAAACTGCCGAACAGATCTCCGCCACTGCAGAACGGGGAGCGACTCTGACCCAGGGATTGCTTGCATTCAGTCGCAAAAAAAGCTCTAATCCGGTGAATGTTGACCTCAACGAGATTATACGCAGGGTGCATCAACTGCTTCTGCGCCTGATCAATGAAGACATTCATCTTGAAATGAGGCTTGATGAACAGAAACTGCCGGTTATGGCTGACAGCGGCCAGATCGAGCAGGTTTTGATGAATCTGGCCACCAATGCGAGAGACGCCATGCCGCACGGTGGCTCAATCGTCATTACAAGTACGCCATTCAGTATTGATAATGACTTCGTGCTGGCTAAGGGATTCGGGCATCCAGGGGAGTATGCACTGCTCACTTTTGCCGATAGCGGTGGCGGTATGCCTGCAGAAACCCTGAAGCATGTTTTTGAGCCATTTTATACGACCAAGGAGCTTGGCAAGGGCACCGGACTGGGGCTTTCCATCGTCTACGGTATCATCAAGGAGCATAGTGGGTTTATCGTCTGTCAGAGTGCTCCCGGTAGCGGAACAACTTTTGAGCTGTATCTTCCGCTTCTGAAGGAAACGCCAGTGGTTGCCGAACAGAGTGCTCCTGCTGTAGCAGTGTCTTCTCAAGGGCGCAGTGTCGGTATTCTTATTGCCGAAGATAATGAGACCACACGCGGACTTGCCAGGGAAATTCTGGAAGAATTCGGGTATGCCGTTATTGAGGCGGTGGACGGTCAGGATGCGGTCACGAAATTCAGAGAAAACCGGGAGTGGCTCAGTCTGGTGATTCTGGATGCGATTATGCCGACTCTGAGTGGAGGAGCGGTTTACACGGAAATTATAGCCATGGCACCCACGATGCGAGTATTGTTTTGCAGCGGATATGCGAAGGATGTGGCCAATGGCCAGCTAGGGCTGCAAGAGGGGATGAATTTCCTTGCCAAACCTTTTACCCCCAAAGAATTGCTTATGAAGATACGTGAGGTGTTGAACGATGAACACTAATACGAACGGAAATATTTTTCTGGTCGATGACGACCGCTTTGTACTGGAGAGCGTGACAACGCTGCTTTCGGAGTATGGTTTCACGGTGCGCCCCTTTTCAAACGGCCTGGAAGCGGTCAGGCAGTTTGTTATGGAACCGGTCGACCTTGTCCTGACCGACATCAATATGCCGATTATGGATGGGTTGGAACTGCTCGAAAAGATACGTTTTTTGGATAAGGAGACCCCGGTTGTACTGATGACAGCCTACGCTGACCTGGATGTAGCGGTCAAGGCCATTCAAATGGGAGCCTTTGATTTTATCATCAAGCCTTACCGTCCGCCGGCACTCGTTCACACGGTAGAAAAGGGAGTTAACTACAAACGCCTGACGCAGATCGAGAAGAATTACAAAATTGAACTGGAGCGGACGGTGGAGCAGCGAACCGCACAGTTGAACGCGGCGTTAGGCGAAATTACGCATATGAGCCGTGAAATTATTGAGCGACTGACTGCAGCGGCGGAGTTACGCGATGAGGATACCGGTCTGCATATTTCGCGGGTCGGGATGTATGCAAAGCGCCTCGCACAGCAGCTGCAGCTGGCGGATGATTTTATCGATGATATTTCTGTCGCCAGCGCCATGCACGATGTCGGCAAGATCGGTATTCCCGATTCCATTCTGCTCAAGCCGGGTGCCCTGACGGTGGAAGAGTTTGAAATGATTAAGCAGCACACCATCATTGGAGAGCGTATTCTGAAAGGGTCGCCACACCGTATGCTTAAAATGGGGGCGACGATTGCTGCCAGCCATCATGAACGATGGGATGGCAGCGGTTATCCTTCAGGATTGAAAGCGGATGAAACTCCGCTGGAAGGGAGAATCGTCATGCTTGTCGATCAGTATGACGCACTGCGTAACAGTCGCGTCTACAAGGCCGCTTTCGATCATGGCAAAACCTGCGATATTATTCTGAACGGTGACGGCCGAACCATGCCGGGGCATTTTGACCAGCAGATCCTGATGGCGTTCCGTGAGATAAAAGACGACTTCGCTGTCATTTTCGAAAACAGCCAGAAGTGACCGATCGGCTAAAATTTGACCCTGAATCCGACGCTGGTATTGTGGCTTTCATACTTCAAACTGTGCTCCCGGTCGAAATCATTGCTGAATGTTGCCGTATCGGTTGCAAAGTAGCGGTAACCGATGTCCATCGAAAACCGGCGGTTGATGGCGATATCTACCCCCGCACCAAGCTGATAGGCGAAGACGGTGGCATCACCGGAGTCATACAGCCATTTTCTGCCGTTAGAACCACTGCCGAACGTGTCACTGAGATGCAGGGTTGCAAATCCGATACCTCCCCCCAGATACGGAGTGACCGGCGTGTTGTTGTGCAGATCAAAAAAAGCGTTTGCCATAAAGGCGGCAGCGCCAACTGTGCCGTCAATAGCGCGGTAATGGTCACCACCGGCACTTAGGTCGGTAATAGATTTAATCTCGGAATGCTTGTAGGAAATCTCCCCTTCCAGTCGGATCGAACCGAAATCGTAGCCACCTGTCGCGCCAAGATTGATACCGGGATCAAAGGATACCGTGTCGCTTGTGAATACGGGTGGGGAGGAGTAGTTGTCAGTTGTTACCGTCGTATCGACAGGAACCGTGATGCCAAGAAATCCTGAAACATACCCTCCTTTTTTCTCCACTGTCGCCGCATTGCCGACAACCGGTAGTGCCAGTGCAATTGCTGTTGTCAAAGTAATCAGTCGCTGAAATTTTTTCATGGGATGTGCTCCTTTCCATCAGATTTTGTGAAGGTCGTGCTTTTTTACGCGTGAGTACTATAGCACACATTGGCAACGTGGGTATAACCTGATTTATATTGACATGTATATTATTGAATTGTATTTTGAAACGCGTAAATTTTAACAGAAAGTGAGTTTTGCACGATGAAACGAGTTCTGCTGGCGCTTTTGATGACGATGGTTACGGCACTTTTTTCCCACGCAGCGAGCGCCGTGATTGATATTTCATCGCGGGAAGCGAAAGTTCTGCTTGACCGCAATAAAGCTGTCTATCTACTCGACGTACGTACCGCACAAGAGTACGGAGACGGTAAATTGGCCGGTTCGGTACTTATCCCCATAGCCGAACTTGAGCGCCGCGTTGCTGAAGTGCCTAAAAATAAGACGATTCTTGTGTATTGTGCTGTTGGCGGGCGTTCCCCGTTCGCTGCGAGTTTCCTGAAAAAACGGGGAATTCAAAATGTCTACAACATGACCGATGGTATTGTCGGTTGGAGCCGCAACGGATTTCCCGTGCAGCGCTGACCCTCAGTTGTTTACGGGTGGCAAAATAATCAGAATCTACTTTTGGAGGAGCAAAACATGAAAAAAATATCAACAATTCTGCTTGCGCTGGCTCTGGGGACTTCACTGAGCGGGATTGCCGGAGCTGGCATCAACGGTATGGATGGCGGCTGCGACAAATGTGATAAAGTTGGTGCGCATGCACCGGCAGATCCGTTCCGAAAATTTCAAGTCGATACGATTGATCTGCGTCAGGAGATGATGATCAAGCGTTTTGAGGTACAGCGTGAAAATCTGAAGGGGGCTCCCGATCAGGCCAGGATCGCCGCGTTTCAGGCAGACATCAAGACGTTGCAGTCAAAGATTCTTGCAATCCGGAGTCAGAGCGGACTGCCGGTTGACAAGTGTGATGGTGAATGCAGTCAGTTCATGGGCGGATGCGACAAGAAAGAGATGGTCGGATGTAATAAGGCACCTGGTGGTTGCAATGGTGCCCCGTGCGGCAAAAAGTAATTTGCCGTATGACGGTGTAGTATGTCACTGGAATCGGGTCTCCGACTGACGGTATGTGTAGTAGTTCTGATCGCGGTCGCCTGTGGAGAAATTCTTGCTCCACGGCGACCGTTGTCGGTTGGAACAGGGTTGCGCTGGTTAACGAATTTTTCATTACTTCTCATTGGCTCCCTTTTTGTCAGATTTGCGCTGCCGATTGTGCCGGTAGCGCTATCTCAACTCTGTCAGGTTCGCGGGTGGGGCTTGTTTAATCTGCTGAATACTCCTCCGTGGCTGGCTACCACACTCAGTTTTTTTGTCCTTGATTTCATAATCTACCTGCAACATGCCGCCTTCCACCATATACCTGTCCTGTGGCGCTTTCATCGCATGCACCACACCGACCTGGATCTGGATGTCAGTAGTGGCAATCGTTTTCATCCGATTGAATTCCTGCTTTCCATGTGTATTAAAATGGGGGCCATTGTTCTTCTGGGCGCTCCTGGCGGGGCGGTACTGATGTTTGAAATCGTTCTGAATGCCTGCGCCCTGTTCAATCATGGCAATATCAAACTGCCGGACCTGCTCGACAGACGGTTACGTCTTTTCCTGGTTACGCCGGATATGCACCGGGTTCATCATTCTGTCATACCCCGCGAGACCAATAGCAACTTCGGTTTTAATCTCCCGTTGTGGGATCGTCTTTTTGGTACCTATCGTCCGCAACCGGAAAAAGGGCACCTGGATATGACGATCGGTCTCAAGGAATACCGTGATCCTCATAAGCTCACTCTGTACAATCTGCTGCTCCTGCCGTTTTCTTCACCACACTGATCTCCCCTGTTATAGCTTTTGACTCGTTTCAATGTCTCACGTATACTCTCCGCCTTCGAGCTGAAGTCACTGTCGCCGTCAGTTCTTCAATACATTGGCTTTACAAGGAACATTCATGCAATTTGTTATCGACCATTATTTCCCTGATGATATTAGCGCTGTTGGCGATGCTGGTATGGCTGGTTTTGATGAAAAGCGGCCGTTATATCTTTCCGGCTGCAAGAGATTTCTGACGTTTTATCGTGATGAGATCAAAAAGCTGCACGATGCGGGTGCCTCCGGGACCGAAATTACGCACCTCTTATGCGATATGATCGATGAGTTGAACAACAAACTTTTCCACTCAATTCTTTTTGATCTGGGTGGTGGCGATACGCTAATCGAGAGTATTGCGTTGGTGGCGGTCGGAGGATATGGCCGCAATGAGCTGAACCCTTACTCCGATATCGACATTATGTTTCTGCATGACGGTACGATGCCAACAGCGACGGTTGAGAATGTTGCCCAGAAGTTACTCTATTTTTTGTGGGATGTGCGCTTGGATGTCGGATATTCGGTCCGTAAGGTTACAGACTGTATCGAAATGGCGGCTGCGGATGGCACCGTCAAGACCGCCCTGATGGATGCCCGCTATCTCTCGGGAAGCCGTTCGCTGTTTACGACACTTCACAAGATTATTTTCACCCAGATTCTGACCAAATCAAGTGACAGCTTTGTCAAAGAAAAAGTATCGGATATGAAGCTTCGCCGTAGCAAGTACGGTTCTACGGTCTATCTTCTCGAACCGAATCTGAAAGAGGGCGAGGGGGGATTGCGTGATCTGCAGACCGCTATGTGGGTGGCGCGTGTTAAATTCAAATTTTCCGATCTGCGTGAGTTGATTATCAAGGGAATTTTGGATGAAGATGAACTGGAAACCTATTTTTCCTCGCTTGATTACCTCTGGCGCCTGCGAAACGAGCTGCATTATTTTAGCGGGCGAAAAAATGATCAGCTTACTTTTGATGCCCAGGTTCATCTGGCGAAGTTTATGGGGTACCAGGATGGAGATCGGGTGCTGGCGGTTGAAGATTTTATGCGGGATTATTACCGTCAGGGAAACAAGGTCGAGCATTTCACGTCGAGCATCGTCTCGCGCTGTATCTGGCGAGATGAAGGTGCTTTAAAGATTCTTGGCTATTTCGTGCGTCGTCCGGTTGGAGACGGATGCTTTGTACTTAAGGGTGAATTGACGCTTCCTGATGAATCGTTGATTGAAAAAAATCCGGTCATCCTGATGCGGTTTTTTGAGCTGGCTCAAAAACATGGTGTTTCCCTGAATGTCCGGTTGAAAGGGGCCATCAGAAAAAACCTTGCACTGGTAAATGATAAATTCCGCCGTAACCGTGACGTCAATCAATCTTTCATGAATATCCTGACGGCATCAAAAAACAGTGCTGAAACCTTGCGGCTGATGCATCACCTTGAGTTTTTGAATCGCTACATTCCAGAGCTCGAACATATCTACTGTAAAGTACAGCATGACATGTATCATATTTATACGGTCGATATTCATACGCTTTTCGTGGTTGAGCAGGCTGAAAAAATGCTGAATGGCGAACTGAGAGAACTCCTGCCACACGCCTGTGCGGTGGCGGTGCAGGTTGGCAAGCCGGAGCTGCTTATTCTGGCATCACTCTTCCATGATATCGGAAAAGGGGAGGGGGGCGGCCATTCTGAAAAGGGAGCTGCCATGATCCCTACCATCGCTCGCCGCATGGGGCTTTCACGTGAAAACAGTGAACGGCTGGAATTTTTGGTGCGTCATCATCTGTTATTTGCGCACATCTCTCAGCGGCGTGATTTGAATGATGAAAAAATGATCGCTCAGTTTGCCCATCAAATGGAGAACAGCGAAAATATCAAAATGCTCTATCTGTTGACGGTGGCTGATGTCAGGGCGGTCGGATCGGATGTCTGGACAAACTGGAAGGCAGCTCTTTTTCAGGAGTTGTACGACAAGACATTTGCCATTCTTGACCGGGGCGGATTCCAGCAGGAGGCTCGCAGCGACAGAGTCAAATCCGTTATCAAAAAGGTCTCGGAGATGCTGGAAAATGATGTTGCAGGCGATGATGCCCGTAACGAGTTGAAGGCGATGCCGGTACGGCTTTTGCTGTCAAATCCGCCGCAACTGATTGCGGAACATGTCCGTCTGCTAATTGCCCAGGAGCAGGATGGCATACTGATGAGAGTCGCCCATCAGCCGGAAAGCGGTTATTCGGAGTTGACCGTTTGTGCTCATGATATGCCGGGACTGTTTTCACGGATTACCGGAGTTATGGCCGCCAACGGCGTCAATATCCTGGGTGCCCAGATTAACACCAGTAAGAATGGCAAGGTTCTTGATATTCTACAGGTTAACTCTCCGCAAGGGACGCTTATTACTGACGTTACACGCTGGCAGAAGATTGAGAATGACATGCGGCTGGTAATTGCCGGCGAGATCAGAGTCTCAGAACTGGTTGCCAAACGTCAGCGCCCGACCTTGATGACCTCACGCCCGTCCCCCCGTTTTGCAACCCGGCTTGACATCGACAACGAGGTTTCGGAAGAGTACACGGTCATGGATATTTATGCGCACGACAAAGTCGGGCTCCTCTATCTCATCACCAGTACCCTGACTGAAATGGGATTGTACATAGGCGTTTCCAAAATTTCAACCAAGGTTGATCAGGTGGCGGACGTCTTTTATGTGCGTGACATATTTGGAAGCAAGATTACAGCTGAGGAAAAACTGGCTGATATCAGCACGAGGCTGATAAAAGCCATTGATGAGTGGGTGTAATACGCGACCTGGGAGCTGCCGGTGAATTAAAACGAAACTCTTTTGACATCATGAGGTGAGCGTGGGGGTGTTGAACGTACTTTTCTTCGAACCGGATCGACACCGATGGTAACCCATCCGGTGCAACGTCTGAATCGAGCAATTTCTTTTGATTCGATCAGGTGATCGAGCACAAAGTCTTTTACGTAATCGTGGCGTCCGTCAAGGTAGTTTACTTGTATTAACATGTTCATTTACTCCCAGATTAGTGTGAATTAGCTATAGCAAGACAATTATATTACGTCAATCAATAAATTAGTCTGCCAATGAAATTTTTATATGAAAAAAATTGACATGAAATAATAGCAATAGGGAAAACGGAAATGCAGAGCGGAAAACTTAACGACTTTCTGGATCTTTTTATCGAGTACCTCATTGTCGAGAAGGGGCTCAGCGATAATACACGGCGGGCTTACAGCGGTGATCTGGCGCGCTATCTTGACTTTCTGGAATCGCTTGGACGCCGGGCGCCTGAAGAGATACAGAGCATCGATGTCTCTAAATTTATGGGTGTTCTGAAAAAGCAGGGTATCAATCCTCGCAGTCGTGCCCGCAGCCTGTCGGCCATCCGCATGTTCCATAAATTTCTCCTGATCGAAAATTATGTAGATACTAATCCTGCCAGTATCATTGAGGCTCCTCGAGCGTTGAAAACAC
Source organism: Desulfuromonadales bacterium (assembly GCA_013349325.1). Classification (GTDB taxonomy): domain Bacteria; phylum Desulfobacterota; class Desulfuromonadia; order Geobacterales; family Pseudopelobacteraceae; genus JACRCG01. The sequence continues at coordinate 40,756 of DUZX01000025.1, read as the reverse complement.
TTCCGCATTTTCTGGATGGCCGCGAAGTCGAAGCTCTGTTGCTCGCCTGCGTCGGTTTACGGAGCGAAGACCTGCGAGACAGTGCCATGCTGGAGCTGCTTTATGCTACCGGCTTGCGTGTTTCTGAGCTGGTCGGACTCAAGTTGCGTGAGGTAAATCTTGATTCCGGATACCTGGTCACCGTGGGTAAGGGAAACAAGGAACGACTGGTGCCGATCGGAGAGTCTGCTCGGAAGAATGTGAAAATCTATCTTGAAAAAGTGCGCCCTCTCCTCGACCCGATGGGACAGAATCCGACACTGTTCCTGTCACGTCTGGGAGCGGGTTTGAGTCGTCAGGCTTTCTGGAATATCATCAAGAAACGGGTACTGATGGCTGGCATCCGCAAAAATGTCTCGCCGCATACGCTGCGTCACTCGTTTGCGACGCATCTGCTGGAAAACGGCGCCGACCTGCGCAGTGTACAGATCATGCTGGGTCATGCCGACCTTGCCACTACCCAGATCTATACCCACGTAACCCGCGATCGCCTTAAACGTCTGCATCAGGAGATTCATCCGCGTGGATAACGCCATAATCGTCTGAAATTACTTGCAGATAGTTTTATTGACACCTTTTTGGAATCAGATTATGTTCATACCCCTGTTTTACACTTTACGCATCCTCTGGTGCTGACGTCCATGATTGATCAATCCGGCAACAAACAAGATCAGAATATCGTGTCATATTTGAGCCAGTTTGGTTCAAATGTGCTTGATGCGGTGATTAAAAAATTCTCAAAACCTGAAGCAGCCCGCCGCAACCGCACTATCCTGCTTGCCACGACCGCATTCCTGCTTGCCTTGATAATTCTGCCCGGCCAGCACATTACAACAGCTTCATACAAAACAGGTGACATCTCCACATCGGATATACGTGCCATTCAGGACCAGCTGGTTGAAGACCGGGCTTTGACGGAGCAGCGCCGCAAAGAGGCTGCTACGAATGCTCCGGTGGTCTACAACCAGAATGACCGGGTGGCTTCAACCATTGTTGAAAAGCTTGATCAGACTTTTGCGGCAATTCGTGCAGAACGTGGCAGCCCAGCACATAAGCAAGCCGCTCAATGGCGTGAACTGCTGACAAAACTGCTTGATACAGACTTGAAAGATTATGAAATTCAGGCGCTGATCCGCGTCAAATCTGACAAGTCTTTTAAGGATAGCGTAACCAATCTGTTAAATGATCTGTATCTGCGCAAGATTGTGCTGGACGGTAAGGTCTTTCAGGCTGATACACGTCGCGGTATAGAAATCGTTGACAATAACGGTCACGTTATCGGTGGCGGTGACAGATCAACCAGTTATACGGAAATCGGCGAGGCCCGCAGTATTGTCAGTGGGTGGCATTACAGCGGACTGGGCAACGAGAGCGACAGCGCACATATTTCGGCGATTATTGCCCGCATACTGCTTCCCAACCTGTTCTATAACCGGGAAGCTTCCGAAGTGCGTGCCAAGTCGGCTATGGAGACGGTGCGCCCAGTGCTCTTCAAGTTGCAGAAAGGGGAAATGGTCGTTCGTATCGGTGAGCGCATCACTCCGGAGCAGGCTCACAAGCTGCAGGCTATTTACGGTTCGCAGCGTGTTGGCAGTCGAGTCTTTACGGCCGTCGGAATGTTTGCCCTGATTCTGGTGCTGTTTTATTTTCCCTACCGTTTCGCCTGCAAAAATATCCGTAAGTTCAATCCCAGCAATAAAGATACTCTGATTATTTCGCTGCTGATTATCGGCAGTTTTCTCTGCTTTAAAACGGCACTTTCCATATCGCACAATATCGGACCGGTCTTTCCTTCAATCGATACGAGTAACTATTTTTATCTGTTCCCATTTGCCGCCGGTGCAATGATTATTCGAGTGTTTATCAACTCCGAAGTCGCTTTAGTGTGCTGTTCCATCATGGCGCCGCTCCTGGGGATCATGTTCGAAAACAACATGCTGGTGGTGATCTACTCACTGCTGGGAAGTATTGTCGGTGCCCACGGTGTCAGGCACTGTACCAGTCGCAGCACGATTTACACGGCCGGCCTCAAAGTTTCATTTGTTAATCTGGCGCTGGCTTTGGCTTTCCAGACCTTTACCAACGCCCTATTAACGTCGCAAACGATCTACGTCGTATTTTTTGCCCTGTTAAGCGGCATCATCTGCGCCGGCTTTGTATCCAGCTTCATTCCGGTTATTGAAACGCTCTTTCAGTATACGACCGACATCAAATTGCTTGAGCTGGCAAACCTCAATTCACCGATCCTGCGGGATCTGATGATTAAAGCTCCCGGTACCTATCATCACAGTATTGTGGTCGGAAATCTCGTGGAGGCGGCCGCCGAATCAATCGGTGCAAATCCGCTTCTGGCACGGGTCTCAGCCTATTATCATGATATTGGAAAGGCCTCAAAGCCGCTCTACTTCATCGAGAACCAGGGGGGCGAGGAAAATCGCCATGATAAACTCTCCCCCAGTATGAGCGCCCTGATTCTGATTTCACATATCAAGGAAGGCGCTGAACTGGCCCGTGAAAAACGGCTTGGACAACAGATCGTTGATATCATCCGCCAGCACCACGGCACGGCGCTGATTAAGTTTTTTTACAACCGTGCCAAGAGCCAGGCTGGCGCAACCGGTCAGGTGATTGATGAAAAGGATTTCAGGTATCCCGGTCCAAAACCGCAGACTCGTGAGGCGGGTATCGTGATGCTGGCCGATTGTGTTGAAGCTGCATCACGAACGCTGATCAATCCGACACCTGATCATATTCAGGGTATGGTTCAGAAACTTATCAATAATGTCTTTATTGACGGCCAACTGGACGAATGTGAATTGACGCTAAAAAACCTGCATGAAATAGCCAGGAGCTTCAACTACATCCTGAACGGAATTTTCCATCATCGTGTTAACTATCCGGAGCCAGCCCACAAGGCGGGTGGCAGTACCAGAAAAATCGAAACTCGAGATAAACTGAAGATTGTAAACGGAGGCGTTGCGCATGCTGATACTGCTGAACAACCGTCAGAGACGGCATCGGTTCACGAGCCGGAATCTACAAAAAGTGGCGGTGAAAATCTTAAGCGACTTGGGATGTCCTGACGAAACAGAGCTATCAGTCTCAATCGTTGGTGATCGCACCATGCGGATCATTAACCGAGACTATCTACAGCGGGACCGGGCGACCAACGTGATTTCATTTTCCCTGCAGGAGGGTGAATGTTCCGGCGTTAACCCTCATGCTCTTGGCGATGTGATTATTTCAGCAGATACCGCAGTGCGTGAGGCCGAAGAGGGGGGAATGCTCTTTTTTGAGCGGCTGTCATTCCTTTTGCTGCATGGGATCTTGCATCTCTGTGGATTTGATCACGAACGAAGCGGTGAGGCTGAAGCGGTTAAAATGCAGGAGAAGGAGCAGCAGTTATTCAAAATTCTGAAGAAGGAAGGGTTGTTAAGCCCGACCGGTTTATAGAATCAGCAAATTATGCCGTTGAAGGTATTCTTCACGCAGCTCGTACGGAAAGAAATATGCGGTTTCATTTCATTTCGTCGATTGTGGTGTTGCTGGCCGTGCTGTTTCTGAAAGTGACTCCGACCGAGTTCGGTCTGCTGGCGCTTTCAATTCTTGTTGTGCTCTGCGCCGAGATGTTAAATACGGCGATTGAAGCGGTTGTTGATCTCGTTTCCCCTGAATTTCACCCGCTGGCAAAAGTGGCCAAAGATACTGCTGCCGGCGCAGTTTTGATTGCTGCCTGTGGTGCGGGAATTATGGGATACCTGCTGCTGTCGAAATATGTAATGCCGCTCTACGGGGAGATTCTGGCCATGTTTGGAAAACCTTCCGACACCGCCACCATCGTATCAGTGCTGATCGTGGTGATTGTTGTTATCGTCGTAAAAAGTTTGACACGCACCGGCACACCGCTGCATGGCGGGGTGCCGAGCGGCCATGCCGCAGTTGCATTCTCGGTTGCAACGTCACTTTCGCTGAATACCCATGACCCGCTTATTTCGCTTTTGGCGGTCGGGTTGGCTGCCATGGTGAGCCATTCCCGGCTGCTTATGAGAATCCACAGTATGTGGGAGGTCATTATCGGGTCGTGTCTCGGATGCGCAATTACGCTGGTCGTCCTGCTCCTTTTCAAGGCGTTTCCGTAGGGTATGTCTGATCAGCACACTGTGGCCATGTTCATGCCAGGCAGGTCATCCGGGGAATTACCATGAGAACACGAATCAAGAATAGTATCAGCTCCGGTATGGCAGGATCAGTATGTTCTGTCTCGGGATGGGCCCGGTCGGTACGGTCGTCAAAAGGGATCTGTTTCATCGTTCTTAACGATGGTTCTACGCTCGACGGTATCCAGGTTGTGGCAGAACCGATATTGCCGAATTTTGGAGCGATCTGCAGAATCGGAACCGGAACAGCTCTGACGGTTACCGGGATTTTGGTCGCGTCGCCGGCATCCGGTCAAGTATGGGAACTGTCAGCACGTTCGATTGAAATTATCGGAGCAGCTGATGACAGCTATCCGCTTCAGAAGAAACGCCACACCTTCGAATACCTGCGCAGCATTGCTCACCTTCGTCCCCGTTCAAACACGTTTGGTGCTGTCTTTCGGCTGCGTTCGAAGTTGGCTCAAGCGATTCATCGCTTCTTTGCCGAGCGGGATTTCCTGTATGTCCATACGCCGATCATAACTTCCAGTGATTGCGAAGGTGCCGGCGAACTGTTCCGCGTTACAACTCTTGACGCTCTGGAGCCGCCGCTTCTTGAGGGGACCCCCGATTTCGGCCAGGATTTTTTTGCTCAGAAAACCGGATTGACCGTCAGCGGACAGTTGGAAGGGGAGCTGTTTGCTTTGTCGTTTGGCGATATCTATACCTTCGGCCCGACGTTTCGCGCCGAAAATTCCAATACGGCCCGCCACGCTTCCGAGTTCTGGATGATCGAGCCGGAGATGGCCTTTGCGGATCTGGCGGCTGATGCTGATCTGGCGGAAGAGTTTATCCGCTATCTCTGCCGGTTTGCTCTGAATGAGTGCAGTGAGGATATGACTTTCTTTGATAAGCACATTGAAAACGGCCTGATTGAACGTATCGCCAGGGTAGCGGAGGCTCATTTTGCCCGTATGGAATATTCGGAAGCGATAGAGCGCCTACAGCGGTCGGGAATCACCTTTGCGTATCCGGTTGCATGGGGTCTGGATCTGCAGACCGAGCATGAGCGTTATATAACCGAGCAGATTGTGGGCGGACCAACCTTTATTCTCAACTATCCGAAAGATATCAAAGCTTTTTACATGCGGCAGAATGAAGATGGCCGTACTGTTGCTGCCATGGATCTGTTGGTACCGAAGGTTGGCGAGATTATCGGTGGCAGCCAGCGCGAAGAGCGGCTTGATCGTCTGCAGCTTCGCATGGCAGAACTGGGGATTGCCAAAGATCCGCTCTGGTGGTATCTCGACAGTCGCCGCTGGGGGAGCTGTCCGCATGCCGGCTTTGGTCTTGGATTTGAGCGCCTGGTGATGTATCTCTCCGGCATGGAAAATATCCGCGACGTGATTCCTTTTCCGCGTACTCCGAGGCATTGTGAGTTTTAGCAATGCACATATTCTGTCTCGAAATACATCTCTCCCTCCCTTCCCACTCCCTCAAAGAAAAACGCGGTATTGTCAAAAGTATTCTTGGACGGGCCAGAAACCGCTTTAACGTCGCCTGCGCCGAGGTTGACCGACAGGATAATGCCGGCGTAGGGGTGCTGGCCTTTGTCACGGTCAGCCCGGATAAAACCATTCCGCATCAGGTGCTGGAGCGGCTGGAAGATTGGATTTACGAAGGGTGGCCGGATGTTGAAATAACCGGCTCGGATATCTCCGAAATTTGAGATGCACCATGCTGCTTCAAAACCGATAAATCTTGAAATATCTGCCTGCTTCGGTGTATAAATACCGCTTGCCTGAGTTCCGGAAAGAGCGTCCCGCTACATTGCAATTTCCTGTGGTACTTCCTTCTGTCTGTAGCCGCTTTTTAGTCCGTCGGCGCATCAATTAACCCGAAATATCTGGAGTCTGAGTGAAAATCTGTTCGCTGGCAAGTGGCAGCAAAGGTAATTGTCTCTATCTTGAGACCGGCGATACCCGCCTGCTGATCGATGCCGGTCTTTCTCTGCGTGAGACCCTGTTACGCATGGAGACGCGTGGCATTGATCCCGAAAAAGTCCATGCCGTGCTGGTTACGCATGAGCATATCGACCATATCCGCAGTGCCGGTTCTTTTGCGCGCAAATTCAATGTGCCGGTCTTTGCCAGCCAGCTGGTGTGCGCAAAGGCCGATAAGTTTTTTAAAAAGACTCAGCTGCGTGAATTCGAGTCCGGTTCCACTGTGACGTTCCGAGAGGTGCTGATTGATGTCGTGCCGATTACGCACGACAGCTGCGATCCGGTCGGCTTCGTGGTCGAATCCCGCGAGGGGCGTGCTGCCTCCGTCACCGATTTTGGCATTGTCACGCGACTGATAACTGAAAAACTGCGCGGTTGCCGCTTTCTGAATCTTGAGTCGAATCACGATGTCGATATGCTGATGAACGGTCCCTATCCGTGGGAGCTCAAGCAGCGTATCAAATCCCGGCATGGTCACATCTCAAACGAAGAGTCGCTGGCACTGCTGCACGAGCTGGCTCATGAAGGGCTTGAGGCGCTGGTTATGGCGCATCTCTCCGAAGTCAACAACCATCCGGAGCACGTGCAGCGCACCACGGCGTCGTTTCTGAGCGACCAGAATGTCTGTGCGCCGCATATTGTTATTGGAGATCAGTATCATGCCGGCCCGCTTATGGAAATTTAGCACCAGACACATACTCATAAAAAAGGAGCAGTAACCAATGATCCCACGCTATTCCCGCCCTGACATGGCAAAAATCTGGGAGCCGCAGAACCGCTTCCGCATCTGGCTTGAAATTGAGACCCTGGCCTGTGAAGCCCAGGCTGAACTGGGTGTCATTCCCAAAGAGGTTATCCCGGTTATCCGCGAGAAAGGTAATTTCAACATCGAACGTATCGATATCATTGAGGCAGAGGTCAAACATGACGTGATAGCTTTTTTAACGTCGGTAGCCGAGTTCGTCGGTCCTGAGGCGCGTTTTATCCATCAGGGCATGACCTCCTCGGACGTTCTGGACACCTGTCTGTCGGTGCAGATGACTCAGGCGGCCGATGAACTGCTGGCCGATATTGATATGCTGCTGGTGTCGCTGAAACTGCGCGCGCTGGAACATAAGAACACTGTCTGTATGGGGCGCTCACATGGCATTCACGCTGAGCCGGTTACCTTCGGCCTCAAACTGGCTTCGTTTTATGCCGAGATGAGCCGCAACCGGACCCGCCTGGCGGCCGCTCGCGAAAATATCGCTACCGGCGCCATTTCCGGTGCGGTCGGAACCTTCGCCAATATTGATCCGTTTGTCGAAGAGTACGTCTGTGCCAGGATGGGGCTGACGCCCGAACCGGTCTCAAGCCAGGTCATTCCGCGCGACCGTCACGCCGAATTTTTCTGTACGCTGGCCGTCATCGCTTCATCCATGGAGCGCATTGCGGTCGAGATTCGTCACCTGCAGCGCACCGAGGTACTGGAGGCGGAGGAGCAGTTCACCAAAGGACAGAAGGGGTCGTCGGCCATGCCGCACAAGCGCAATCCGATCCTCTCCGAAAACCTGACCGGTCAGGCACGCTACATCCGGGCCTTGTGTATTCCGGCCCTGGAAAATGTGGCGCTCTGGCATGAACGGGATATCTCGCATTCATCAGTAGAGCGCTATATCGCTCCGGATGCCACGGTAGCGCTCGATTTCTCCCTGCGTCGCCTGAACGGCCTGATCAAAAATCTGGTGGTCTATCCAGAAAATATGATCAAGAACCTCAACCAGATGAAAGGGTTGGTCTTCTCTCAGAAGATCTTGCTCGATCTGACGCAGTCCGGGGTTTCGCGTGAAGACTCATACCGCCTGGTGCAGCACAACGCCATGAAAGTATGGGAACAAGGAGCCGATTTCCAGACGGAGCTTTTGGCTGACAAAGAGGTACTCGGGGCGCTCGGCGAAGCCAAAATCCGAGAAGCATTTAACCTGAACTATCATCTCAAACACGTCGATACGATCTTCAAGCGGGTGTTTGGTGAGTAATAGTATTGGTTTCATAGTCGGATTTATGCAGGCCGAAGAGTCGGACGGTTTTCTGTTGTTCTGGTCCAAAGAAATTCTGGCAGCTTTGCTGATTCTGGCTCTGTTCTGGATACTGTCGCAGGTGGCGGTCATGTTCCTGAACAAGTGGGGCATACGTCTGGCACGCTTTACCGCAACCGACCTGGACGATCGGGTTTTGCAACGGGTGATACCGCACGTATCGCGGCTGTTTCTGGTAACGGGTGTCTACCTGGCCATCCGGTCACTGCCGCTGCATGAAAAGCTGGTGTTGATCGCCTCCGGGGTCATCTACATCATCCTGGTCGCGATTGTCGGTAGCCTGATCTACCATGCCCTTGACGAACTGATGAAATGGTATGTCGCCAGCCAGCAGGAAAGCTCCGGCGCGGTCCTGTCGCGGCAGATGATGCCGGTTGCGGAAAAGATTGTTTCCCTGTTTCTGATGGGTACAGAGCTGATCGTAATTCTCAAGCATTTCAATTATGATATTTTTTCTCTGGTAACCGCGCTTGGTATCGGTTCTCTGGCGATCGGCATGGCGGCCAAAGATACGCTGGCCCATATGATATCCGGTTTCACTCTGATGCTGGACCGCCCCTTTCGAATTGGCGACCGTATCCAACTGGCCAGCGGGCAGGTGGGAGACGTCCTGGATATCGGCCTGCGCAGTACCAAAATCAAGACCCTGGACAACCAGATGCTGATCATTCCGAACTCCGATCTCTGCAATACCATGCTGACCAATCTGGCTTTTCCCAATCCACGGGTCAAAGGGCGCATTAATGTGGGGGTGGCCTACGGCAGTGATGTTGAGCAGGTCAAACAGCTGCTGGTGGCAACTGCTCTGGAGTGTGACGGCGTTCTTGCCGATCCGCTGCCCGAGGCGTTTTTTGTTTCATTCGGTGACAGCGCCCTGAATATGGCGCTCTTTTTTTGGGTGGAAGAGTACGCAACCCTGTTCGCCGCTACGGATCGGGTTAACTCGTCGATCATCTCAAACTTTCGCAAACGGACTATTGAAATACCGTACCCGATCAGGACGGTAATTATGGACAAAGGACAGATCTGATATGCCAAATCGAATTGAAGTAGCACTCAAAGCAGATGTTCGCGATGCACGCGGCCAGCGCATCAAAGGTGAAATTGAGCATTTTCTGCATCTTCCGGTTGATGAGGTCCGTACGGTCGATGTGTATACCGTTGATGTCTCTCTTTCGCAGTATGAACTGCAACAGGCCGCAGGCGGTCCCTTCAGCGATCCGGTCATCCAGACCTGGAGCATTGACAAACCTCTGGCGGGCGATTTTAATTTTGCGGTCGAAGTCGGTTTTCGCCCCGGAGTCACCGACAACGTAGGGCGTACCGCCCGCGAGGCGGTGGCATATCTGACCGGACGTCCCTTTGTCGAAGGTGAGGGGGTCTACTACGCGGTCCAGTACCTTTTTTCGGGTAAGCTGACTCATGCTGATGTGGAAAAAATAGCAACCGGTCTGCTCTGCAACACACTCATTCAGCGCTACAGCATTCTTTCTTCTGCTGATTTTACCGACAAAGGCGGTTTCCCCGCGTATGTACCCAAAGCCGACGTAGGGGCGAATAGCGATACGCCCGTCAATCAGATTGACCTGGAGGTTTCCGACGAGGAACTGATGCGGATCAGCAAGGATGGCGTGCTGGCGCTGACGCTGGACGAAATGAAGATCATTCAGGCACAGTATCGCGATGCTTCTGTTATTGCGGCACGGCAGGAGTTCGGTCTCGGGGCCAAGCCAACGGATGTGGAGCTGGAATGCCTGGCGCAAACCTGGTCGGAGCATTGCAAACATAAGATTTTTGCCGGCACGGTGCAGTATGAGGATGAGAATGGCACGAAACAGGAGATCAAATCTCTGTTCAAGTCGTTTATCCAGCGTACGACCAAAGATGTCCGTGAGCGGATGGGGGCGAAAGACTTCTGCCTCTCGGTCTTCAAAGACAATGCCGGTGTCATCAAATTCAACGATAAACATTCGCTGGTTTTCAAGGTGGAAACCCACAACTCCCCGTCTGCACTGGATCCGTACGGCGGAGCGCTGACCGGTATCGTCGGTGTCAATCGCGACCCGTTCGGCACCGGCATCGGCGCAAAGCTGATTTTCAATACCGATGTGTTCTGCTTTGCCAACCCGTTTTACGATAAACCGCTGCCGTCACGCTTACTGCACCCGCGCCGGATTTTCGAAGGTGTCGTCGAAGGTGTCGAACATGGCGGTAACAAGAGCGGCATCCCGACGGTTAACGGATCACTGGTGTTTGATGACCGTTTCGCCGGCAAACCACTGGTTTTCTGCGGCACGGCCGGTCTGATGCCGGCTCTTGTCAACGGTCAGCCGGGATATGAAAAGTCGATCAAAGCCGGTGACCTGATCGTTATGACCGGCGGTCGTATCGGTAAGGACGGCATTCATGGCGCCACATTCTCGTCTGAGGAGCTCAACGAAAATTCGCCGGTAACGGCGGTGCAGATCGGTGACCCGATCACCCAGAAGCGGATGTTCGATTTCCTGATCCGGGCTCGCGACAAGGGACTCTACCGCTTCATTACCGACAACGGTGCCGGCGGCCTGTCATCCTCGATTGGCGAGATGGCCGGTGAATGCGGCGGCTGTCGTATGGATCTGGCCAGGGCGCCGCTTAAATATCCGGGCCTCAATCCGTGGGAAATCCTCATTTCAGAGGCGCAGGAACGGATGTCGCTGGCTGTTCCGCCGGAACAGATTGACGAATTTCTGGCCATGGCGCTCCGCTTTGGAGTTGAAGCGACCGTGTTGGGTGAATTCACCGACAACGGTGTGTTCCATATGTTGTACGGCGAGCAGACCGTGGCCTGGCTGCCGATGGATTTCATGCACGAAGGCCTGCCACCGATGCAGTTGCCGGCCAAGTGGACCCCGCCGGTGCATGACGAACCGGCATTACCGGTGAAAGCTGATTACACTGGTGACCTGAAAAAACTGCTGGCAGCCCTGAATGTCTGCTCCAAGGAATCGGTGGTGCGGCGCTATGACCATGAGGTGCAGGGTGGTTCCGTAGTCAAGCCGTTCAGCGGCGTAACCAACGACGGTCCCTCCGACGCTGCCGTGGTCAGGCCGCTGCTGGATTCATTCGAAGGAGTGGTAACTGCCCACGGCATCTGTCCGCGTTACTCTGATATCGATACCTATCATATGACCGCCAATGCGGTTGACGAGGCGCTGCGCAATTATGTGGCCGTCGGTGGTTCGCTGGATCTGGTGGCCGGGCTTGACAACTACTGCTGGTGTGATCCGGTGCAGTCGGAGAAAACTCCGGACGGCGCCTACAAGATGGCGCAGCTGGTGCGCTCCAATCAGGCACTGTACGACGTCTGCATGGATTACAATCTGCCGCTGATTTCAGGCAAAGATTCGATGAAGAATGATTTTTATGACGGCACGACTAAAATCTCCATTCCCCCCACGCTGCTGTTCTCTGTCATCGGCAAGATCGAGGATGCCCGCAAAGCGGTTACCATGGATGTCAAGCGGACGGGCGATATAGTCTTCCTGCTCGGAAAAACCGGTGATGAACTGGGTGGATCGGAATATTTGGCACTTTCCGGCGCGGTCGGCAACAAGGTGCCGCATGTGGACAGTGTCAAGGCCTACAAGCGTTATCAGGCCTATCATGAGGCGGTTAACCAGAGAACCGTAGCATCCTGTCACGATCTCTCCGACGGCGGTCTGGCGGTGGCGGCGGCGGAAAGTGCCTTTGCCGGTGGCTTTGGGATGAAGCTGGATCTCTCACGCGTGCTCTGGAAAGGTGATCCTGCCGGCAAGAATGACGGAACACTGCTTTTCTCCGAATCGGCTTCCCGACATCTGGTAACGGTGCATCCGGAACAGCGCGACCGGTTCGAGGCGATCATGACCGGCAACTGTTTCGCTTCGATCGGCGTTGTAACGGAAGAGTCGGCGCTTACGATTACCGGCTTGAATGGTGAAGTAGTTGTCAAAGCGGATCTGGCGGAGTTGAAAGAGGCCTGGCAGCAGACGCTGCGGGAGATGTAATAATAACCTGATTAGGGAGGCAAGCAAAATGTCAAATCTTGCTCGGACTGTAATGGATGAAGCCTTATCACTTCCGCCGCTTGAACGTGCCGGTCTCATTGAAGAACTTCTTGCAAGTTTTGATCGAAATTCCCGTGCTGCAGTTGATAGAGCTTGGGCAATTGAGGCAGAAAGACGTATTGACGATTTCGATGCAGGTGAAACAACATCAATTTCACGTGAGGAATCACGCGCAAGAATTAATTGTCGATGAAACTACGAATCCTGGAGGAAGCACAGCAGGATTTAGAAGCTTCTGCTGATTATTATAACGCGGAATCGCCTGGGCTCGGCTATGAATTTGCGGATGAAGTCTACCGTACGATTGACCGTATTATTGAGAATCCTGATGCGTGGCATCCAGTATCAAAACGCACCAAGCGTTGTCTAACGCATCGATTTCCTTTTGCAGTTATATACCAGAAGCGTGATACATGGATTCTTGTAATTGCAGTTATGCACCTGAAAAGACATCCTGTCTTTTGGAAAGGGCGTTCAGCCGAAACCAATTGATCCCTTGGTATGTATGATTTGAAGGATGACAGTATGAACCTCAATACCGACCATTTTGCACGTTGCATTACTACTCTCGAAACAACTCTTTTCCGTCTGGAAGCAGCTGATCCGGGAGACATTGAGTATGAAATTTTCCGTAATGCGGTGGTTAAAGGTTTTGAGCTGACGTTGGAAACGGCTGGCAAGCTGCTGCGAAAGGCGCTTAAGGCGTATACCGGCCGGCCACGGGAAGTTGATGCTCTGACGTTCAAGGATATTTTGCGGCATGCAGCCAAGCATGATCTGATGACGTCTGATGCCGTTGAACGCTGGTTTTCCTATCGGGATAATCGCAATAACACTGCTCACGATTATGGTGTCGGTTTTGCCGAAGAGACACTGGAGTTGCTGCCGCGATTCATTTGTGACGCGCGTGCATTGGAGTCTGTGCTGCGTGAGAGGTTAGGCCGTGCAGAATCTTGATCTACGCCCGGAATTGCTGGCAATTGTTCGGCAGATTTTGGCGACTCATCTGCCGGATGCTGAGGTACTTGCCTACGGAAGTCGGGTTACGGGGACTGCCCACGACGGGAGTGATCTTGATCTGGCAGCAAGAAATCCTCATAACCCGCAACTTCCGGTTCAAAATCTCGCTGAAGTACGGGACGCTTTTTCGGAAAGCAATCTGCCGATATTGGTGGATATACTCGATTGGTCGCAGGTTCCGGATAGTTTTCGGCAAGAGATTGAGCGGGTCGGGGTTGTGGCTTTTCCGTTTTCGTCAGGGTAAATGTGAGGAGTTGATCAAGCAAGTACTTCCGGGGTGCATCGCGACGGGTAAAACTAGTGATGATGCTGAAAAAACATGTAACTATTCAGTGCTTTTACCATACTGGCAAAAAAGCCTGTCATCCCCGAGTGATTCTATCGGGGGCCCACGAAGTCAACGTCTGGATTCCCGATTAAACCCTCGGGAATGACAAGCTTTTTAAAATATGTGCCGAACAGTTACAAATTAATATAATCATGGAATGCTGTTTGACACAAATAAGTTGTTGACGTATATTTAGTGTATAAATATACGTCATTTCCATTTTTAGAGGTAACTATGCAAACAAAGCTTACTCTTCGCCTTGAGGATCATTTAATCGAACAAGCAAAATCTTACGCAGCACAAGCGGGGAAATCAGTATCGCAAATTGTTGCGGATTACTTTACGTTGCTGACATCACAGAAGATCAAAACAAGTATGCCATCAACACCCATAACTCAATCACTGCGAGGTTTATTGCGGGAATCGAATCTTGATGAAAAGGATTACAAAAAATATCTGGAGGCAAAACACCTTTGAAAATTCTTCTGGATACCAATATAGTCCTTGATCTGCTGTTGGATCGGGTACCCTTCGTGGATGCAGCGGCGGAACTGTTTTCAAGAGTGGAAAACGGGACAATTATGGGGTACTTGTGTGGCACCACAATCACGACCGTATATTATCTTGCTGCCAAAGAGGTTGGTGCAGCAAGGGCACATGAAGAAATAAAGAAAATGTTGGGACTTTTTGAAGTGGCACCTGTCAACAGATGTGTACTCGAATCAGCTTTTGTTACAGATTTTAGAGACTACGAGGATGCTGTGATCCACGAAGCAGCCTGTCATACTGGAGTTGAAGCCATTGTTACGCGTAATAAGAAGGATTTTATAAAGTCCCGGATACCGGTGTACTCTTCGGAAGAGATGGTAAAATTATTGGTATCTGAAACTATTAGATAGAAAAACAGCACCCACTTCAATCTTAGGCGGTTAGGCTGCGCAAAATTCCGTGGCAGCGAACATGGGATGTCAGTGCTCTTTTTGAGCATACAGCGCCGATTGCGCTGCTGGTTTAATAAAATTGTAAAACGATTGTCGTGAAAGTTCGGCAGCATAGTCTTAGCGGGAGCTCAATGAATGCCCAGAATATTCAAATCTTCTGAAATTGAACTGACGAAAAACAGATCCTCAATCCCGCACTTTTCCTGGAAAGAGAGCTCGCCGCTGGGTGATCTTTCACAATCAAAGTATCTGCATTTTGATATCAAATCACTGTTTCCAGGCACTTTTTCATATCCGTACCATTGCCATCGGAATGCGGAAGAACTGTTCGTCGTTTTAGAAGGAGAAGCCACATTACGTTCGCCTGACGGATTTCAGACGGTATCAAAAGGAGACATTATCTTCTTTGAGGAAGGGCCGTCCGGTACCCATCAACTGTACAATCACAGCAGTGAACCCTGTCTCTACCTGGATGTACGCACCAAAGCCACTATTGATGTCTGCGAATATCCCGATTCCGGGAAGATCAGCATTTTGCCGGCAATGGACATATTTGAGGAAAGCTCGAAAGTCCGCTACTACGCAGGCGAAGAAGGCGTCAGAGACAAGTGGCCGGAAGAGCTGCTCAACAAGGACACATAACATCCATGCCCACCACCCTTCATCATACCCTCAAAACCGTCTTCGGCTTTCATGAGTTCCGCGCGCCGCAGCAGGATGTCATCGAGCGCGTCGTGGCTGGTGAGGATGTCTTTCTAGTCATGCCGACCGGTGGCGGGAAATCACTCTGCTATCAGATACCGGCACTGCACCGGAATGGCGTGGCGATTGTTGTCTCGCCTTTGATTGCGCTGATGAAGGATCAGGTGGATGCGCTGATAGCCAATGGCGCCCGGGCGGCCTGCCTGAATTCGTCGCTCAATTCTGCCGAGGTCGGGCGGGTCTTTCAGCAGATGGATGCCGGTACGCTTGATCTGCTGTACGTCGCCCCGGAACGGCTGATGATGCCCGAATTTCTGGAACGGCTCGGCACGCTGAAGCTTGCGCTGTTTGCTATTGATGAGGCGCACTGTATTTCGCAGTGGGGGCACGATTTCCGTCCCGACTATGTCAAGCTTGGCCGCTTGCGCACCACCTTCCCGGCAGTGCCGATTGTCGCCATGACCGCCACGGCTGATCCCGAGACCCGCCAGGACATCATCAATCAACTGGGTATCAATAACGCCACCGTTTTTGTGGCTGGATTTGACCGTCCCAACATCACCTATACGGTTATCCCCAAGCAGAAGCCGCTGGTTCAGCTCGGTTCCTTTCTTTCTGGCCGGCGTGATGAAGCCGGGATCATCTACGCTTTGAGCCGCAAGCGGGTTGAGCAGGTTGCCGAACGGTTGCGCGAGGCCGGTTTTTCTGTAGCGGCCTATCATGCCGGGTTGCCGGATGATGAGCGCATGCGGGTGCAGGATGCGTTCCGTAAGGACGATATCCGTATCGTGGTGGCTACGGTTGCTTTCGGGATGGGCATCGATAAACCGAATGTACGTTTTGTAGTGCATTACGATATGCCTAAAAGTGTCGAGAGCTATTATCAAGAGACCGGCAGGGCAGGGCGGGACGGTTTGCCGTCTGAAGCGCTGATGCTGTTCGGTATGGGCGATGTCATGACCGCCCGCATGCTGATCGAGAACAGCGACAATGCCGAGCGGGTCAAGATCGAACTGCAGAAATTGAACGCCATGGTCGGCTATGCCGAGGCGCTGACCTGTCGCCGCAGGGCTCTGCTGGCTTATTTTGGCGACCAGCGTCAGCATGATTGCGGCAATTGCGATATCTGTACCGACCCGCCGCAGCGTTTTGATGCTTCCGAACAGGCCAAAAAAGCGCTCTCCTGCGTTTATCGCGTCGGCGAGCGTTTCGGCATGATGCATGTCATCGAGGTACTGCGCGGCAGCAAGAACCAGCGTGTGCGCGAGTTGAAACATGATCAGCTTTCCACCTACGGTATCGGCAGCGATACGTCGGCGGTCGATTGGGAAAATATTATCCGGCAGCTGATTCATCTCGGCTATCTGGCGCAGGATTTTACCCGTTTTGGCGCTCTGAAGCTGACTCCGGTAGCGCGTCCGGTACTCAAGGGAGAAACCGCCGTTATTCTCGGCAGGCCGCGTGATGCGGTGCAAACAGTCGAGAAGGGCAAGAAACGGGCCGGTGGCCGCCGTGACTATGATCAGGCTCTGTTTGATGCGCTGCGGGCATTGCGTAAAAAAATTGCCGATGCAGCCAATGTGCCCCCCTTTGTGGTCTTCTCGGATGCTACGCTGGCCGAAATGGCACGCAGCAGACCGTCAGATGCACGCGAACTGCTGCAGGTCAGCGGAGTCGGTGAACACAAGCTGCGTCAGTATGGTCGAGCGTTTCTGGACGTTATCGCAACCTATGTTAAGGAGAATGTCGGGGGCACGGTCTCCCGTCTGACGGACAAAGATCTGGCCTTGACCACCAGCGATACCCGGAAAGAAACCTTGCGACTCTATCGTGAAGGGCTTGATCTTGAAGCAATCTCCGCGCGACGCGGATTGAAAAGCTCAACTATCGCTGCGCATCTGGAAGAGTTGCATGGTTTGGGTGCAGATGTCGATCTGCTGCGCTTTGTCTCGCAAGAAAAGGTTCCGCTGATCCGGGCACAGCTTGAAAAACAGGGGGGATTGGGGCTGAGCGAGTTGAAAGAAGCTTTACCGGATGAGATCAGTTATGAGGATATCCGCCTGGTGCGGGGTGTCTGGAACGGTGAGCAGAGGAGGTAGGGCTATGGCAGAGAAAGCCAAAAAAATAACCCTGACCAGTCAGAATATACTGGCTATGTTGGGCGAAAATGAAGAGTTACTCAAAAAAAGGGGGGTGCGGCGCATCGGTCTTTTTGGTTCATTTGCTCGAAACCAAGGGCGGGTGAGAAGCGATCTTGATTTTTTGGTGGAATTTGAGAGTCCTACATTTGACAACTATATGAATTTGGCATTTTCACTTGAAAAATTATTTGGTCGCCGTATTGACCTTGTGACACCGGACAGTTTGAGTCTCCACGTCCGTCCGTACATTGAGAAAGAGGTCCTTTGGCATGAAGCCTGACGTTGTGTTCCTTAAGCATATTCTCGATGAAATTGATTTTTTGCTTATGGCCACCTCTGGCAAAACGGCGACAGACATTCTTGAGGATGGCATATTGCAGCGAGCCTGCGCCCGCAGTATTGAAATTATTGGAGAGGCCACAAAGAACGTTTCTTTTCCTCTGCGAAAATTGAATCCTCAGATCCAGTGGAAGCAATTTGCAGCAATGCGTGACAAGCTTATTCATCAATATTTCGGGGTCAACTGGCTGATTGTATGGGATGTTATCGAAAATCATCTTCCAGGCCTACGAATTGAAATTGGTACTCTTGTTACGACGCTTGAAACAACAGTCAGTCACCATCCAATAATCAAGGAGAACAGCACACCATGAAACCGACACGCGCTATTGTCATAACCGGAAACGGTACCAACTGCGAGATGGAGGCGGCGCATGCCTGCCGTCTGGGGGGCTTTGATGATGTTGTCATTGCCCATATCGCCGAGATCCTGTCCGGTGAACTCCGGCTGGATGATTTTCATTTTCTTAACCTGACCGGTGGATTTCTGGATGGTGATGATCTGGGGAGCGCCAAGGCACAGGCCAATCGCCTTAAACATGCCGCCGTCAGCGGTTCCGGTGAGAAGCTTGTTGAGCAGTTCACCCGCTTTATCGCCGACGGCAAATTGATCCTCGGTGTCTGCAACGGTTTTCAGTTGATGGTCAAGATGGGGATGCTGCCCGGTTTCGACGGCGACTATCTCAAACAGACGGTCACGCTGACGCATAACGATTGCGGACGTTTTCAGGATCGCTGGACCTATCTGAAGGTCGATCCAGCGTCACCCAGTGTGTTTACCGGCGGAATTGCGGAAGGTATCTATCTTCCGGTACGTCACGGTGAAGGGAAATTCCTCTGCGATTCGGACGCCACCCTGCAGCGGATTGAGAGCGGGCACCTGGCGGTGCTGAAATACACTGCTGCTGATTACGCTGTAGCGACGATGGAGTTCCCGTGCAACCCGAACGGCTCCACACACGCTATTGCTGCTCTCTGCGATTCGAGCGGTCGCCTGATGGGGCTGATGCCGCATCCCGAGGCGTTTGTTCATTACACCCAGCATCCGCGCTGGACGCGGGAGCAGTTACCGGAAGAGGGCGATGGACTGATTCTCTACAAAAATGCCGCCGAGTATGTTAGAAAGAATCTGATCTGAGCCAAAGAGTATGGAGCCTTTACTTATGAAGTTATCTCGTCCTCAAGAAGAATGCGGTGTTTTCGGTATTTACAATCATTCAGAGGCATCCAATCTGACCTATCTCGGTCTGTATGCCCTGCAGCACCGTGGCCAGGAAAGCTGCGGTATCGTGTCGTCAGACGGCGAAAGTCTGCATGCTCATAAACGTATGGGGCTGGTAGCAGATGTCTTCGGAAATCAGGATGTCTTCAAGAAGCTTCCCGGAAAGGCTGCCATCGGGCATGTGCGCTATTCGACCGCCGGAGCATCGGTGGAAAAGAACGTGCAGCCGATTATGGTTGACTATTCGCGCGGATCAATAGCCGTTGCGCACAACGGCAATCTGGTCAATGCCCAGATTCTGAAGGCGGAGTTGGAGGCGTACGGCTCGATCTTTCAGACAACCATGGATACGGAAATCATCATTCACCTGATCGCCGCTTCCAAAACCAACTCGCTGGTAGATCGTATCGTTGATGCCTTAAAACGCATCCAGGGTGCCTACTGTCTGCTCTTCTTGACCGAATCGCGGATGATTGCGGTGCGCGATCCCAACGGTTTCCGGCCGCTATGTCTTGGCAAACTCGGTGATGCCTGGGTGGTCGCATCTGAAAGCTGTGCGCTGGATCTGATCGAAGCCGATTTCGTGCGCGAGATTGAGCCGGGTGAGATGGTCATCTGTACGAAAGACGGTAATATCAAGTCGCTGTTTCCCTTCAAAAAAATTGAACCGACCCCCTGTATATTTGAGTTTGTCTATTTTGCGCGTCCTGATTCGTACATATTCGGCAGGAATGTCTATCTGGCCCGCAAAGAGCTGGGACGGCAGCTGGCGCGCGAATACCCTGTGGATGCCGATGTTGTCATTGCCGTGCCCGACTCCGGTGTGCCGGCTGCCATGGGGTATGCCGAAGAGGCGGGCATACCGTTCGAGCTGGGTCTGATCCGTAACCATTATGTCGGGCGTACGTTTATCGAGCCGGCCCAGTCCATTCGCCACTTCGGGGTCAAGATCAAGCTCAACCCGGTGCGAGAGCTGCTCAAGGGCAAGCGGGTGGTAGTTATCGATGATTCGATCGTACGGGGCACCACGTCGCGCAAGATCGTCAAAATGGTACGCCAGGCGGGGGCTAAAGAGGTGCACCTGCGGATATCTTCGCCGCCGACCAGTTATCCCTGTTATTACGGGATTGATACTCCGAACCGCAAAGAGCTGATTTCATCCTCACATACGGTTGATGAGATCTGCCGCTATGTTACCGCTGACACACTCGGGTATCTGTCTGAAGCGGGGCTGATCGCCTCAATTGGTCACGGTAATACGCATTATTGTAAAGCCTGTTTTGCCGGAACCTACCCGGTTGCATTCCCCAAGCCTGTTGAGAAGCCGCAGATGGGACTATTTGAAGAGGAGACTTTTGAGCATGAGTGATCGCGAACAGCTGAAAAAAATCATCCTGGAACTGTCGTACGAAAAACGTCTGGTAACGCTGGCGTCCGGTCGCCAGAGTGATTTCTACTTTGATGGAAAACAGACCACACTGCATGCCGAAGGTGGTTTTCTGGTCGGAAAACTCTTCTACGAAGCCATTAAAGATGTCGAAGGAGTTCAGGCGGTTGGCGGCATCACATTGGGCGCTGACCCGATTGCTACGGCCACCTCGATTGCCGCCCATCTGGATGGTGCGAGCATGCACGCCTTTATCATTCGCAAAGAACCCAAAGGACACGGCACCGGTCAGTGGCTGGAAGGGCGTAAAAACCTGCCTGCCGGGACCAGAGTTGTGATCGTGGAAGATGTCGTCACGACCGGTGGTTCTTCGATGAAGGCGGTACGGCGGGCAGAAGAAGAGGGGTTGCAGGTGCTCGGCATCGTCACGCTGGTGGACCGTGAAGAGGGCGGTCGCGAGAATATCGAGGCCGAGGGGTACTGGCTGAAAGCGCTCTTTACCAAGAGCCAGTTGGTAGCTGAATAAATGGATTCTGAATTGCACGATAAAACTGCCCGTCTCAGGGCGATACTTTCTGAAATGGAAAGCTGTGTGATCGGTTTTTCCGGCGGCGTTGATTCGACGCTGCTGTTTGCCGTCGCAGCTGACGTCCTTGGCGAGCGAGCGCTGGCGGTTACGGCCACATCCCAAACCTATCCGCAGCGCGAGTTGCAGGAAGCCCGCTCATTGGCTCAGCAGATCGGTGGCCGTCACCGGGAGATTGTATCTGAAGAGCTGGATATTCCCGAATTCCGCGAGAACCCGCGTGATCGCTGCTATTACTGCAAACATGAGCTATTCGGGAAGTTGCGGGCGATTGCGGATCAGGAAGGGCTCACATACGTTCTGGACGGGACCAACTGCGATGATGCCGGTGATCATCGTCCGGGGCGTGCAGCGGCAGCTGAAATCGGGGTGCGTAGTCCACTGGAAGAGGCTGGTTTCAGTAAACAGAATATTCGTGATCTTTCGCTTTACTTGGGTCTGCCTACCTGGGACAAGCCGGCCTTTGCCTGTCTTTCCAGCCGCTTTCCGTATGGCACCGCTATCACTGCAGAGCGTGTTGGACAAGTTGGTCAGGCAGAGGAGTCACTCCGCATGCTGGGGTTTCGGGTCCTGCGTGTCCGCTATCACGGCAGTGTCGCTCGCATTGAGCTGGGGCCGCAGGAGTTTGAACTGGCAAGCGGACCGCTGAGGTCCCAGGTTACGGAGGTGGTCAAAGCGGCCGGTTTTACCTATGTGGCGCTTGACCTACAGGGATATCGTACCGGTGCCATGAATGAAGAAGCTGTTCAGGAAACCGGAGCAGTGCCAACCACCTGATGCTGCGTTTCGAGCGCTACGGCGCTTTGAGCTCCAGAGCGATAAGTCGGCTGCATCCGCATTTCGGGCAGCGGTCCAGCGTATAATCCTCTTCAGTCCCGATATAATCGCACGCAGCGCAGCGTAATTTGTCGGTGAATTTTGCGGAACAGTGGTCACAGTGATCCGCTGATTTTAGAACAGCGCTTCCGCACCGGCTACAGAAGTGGTTGATATCCATTTTGTCCTCCGTATTTTTGAAAGCATAACAAAACCAGAATTTTAAAATAATAGGCACTTACATTTCACGGTAAGTGCCTATTTATATTGATGCGCTACACCTAATGAAGATAAGTACAGGAGCATTAGCGCAGATAGTAGCATTTGAGAGAGCAATATTTCTAGTTTTTTTACATGATTGAGACCTGTGGCAAGGCTGCATTATCAGTAAACTGCTTTAAATTGCGATTTATAACGTCGAGTTTGTTTATCTAATTGAAAATTATCGTTGCTGTAACGTACCCGCAAGAAGATAAGAACGATTTAAGAGTTTATGCGGTGGTTCCGCTGACGCTACACACCGCATAAACTCTTAAATCGTTGGATACCAAAAATGTACCTTCAACGCACCATAATTTACAAGATGGCATTTTAGCATTCTAAAACAGTGCCGTATTTGCTGCCATGAATATGTTTTTACATTTGGTGGCGAAATTACCGCTAATTTCTGATATATTTCCGCAAACTTTACAACAGGAACCACCATGCCGTTATCCTGGAATGAAATACGCGACCGCTCCCTGGCTTTCACTCGTGAGTGGGCGACAGAATGTTCGGAAGATGCCGAAGCCAAGAGCTTCTGGGATGGCTTCTTCAATGTTTTTGGCATCACCCGCCGCCGGGTGGCATCTTTTGAAGCGCCAGTCAAGAAGGGCGACGGCCAGGGCGGTTTCATCGACCTGCTCTGGAAAGGGGTGCTGCTGGTCGAACACAAATCGCGCGGCAAGGATCTGGAACGTGCCGCCCGCCAGGCCTTCGACTATTTCCCCGGCCTGAAAGAGCGTGATCTGCCCCGCTATGTGCTGGTGTCCGACTTTGCCCGTTTCAGACTTTTCGATCTCGACAGTAACGAACAGCATGATTTCACCCTGGCTGAACTCCCCAAGCACGTCCGTCTTTTTGGCTTCATTGCCGGTTACCAGACCCGCAGTTTTGGTCAGCAAGACCCGGTCAACGTACAGGCCGCCGAGAAACTGGGCAAGCTGCACGATCAGTTCAAGGCGGCCGGTTACGATGGTCACGCTCTGGAAATTCTGCTGGTGCGGGTGCTCTTCTGTCTGTTTGCCGAGGATACCGCCCTTTTTGAGCGCCGTCTGTTTCAGGATTATCTGGAGCAGCGTACCAGTGAAGACGGCAGCGACCTGGGTATGCACCTGGCCCAGCTCTTTCAGACCCTGGACACCCCGCCGGAAAAACGGCCGAAAACCCTCGATGAACAGATGGCAACATTTCCCTATGTCAATGGCCAGCTCTTTGGTGAAATGCTGCCGATTACCGCCTGCGATAAGGCCATGCGCGAGACCCTGCTGGACTGCTGCGCCCTGGATTGGAGCCGTATCAGCCCGGCTATCTTTGGTTCGCTCTTCCAGTCGATCATGGATACCACCGCCCGCCGTAATCTGGGTGCCCACTACACCGGAGAAACCAACATCCTCAAACTGATTCACCCGCTTTTTCTGGATGAACTATGGGCCGAGTTCCACAAGGTCAAGCGCAACAAGAACCAGCTTTTCGAGTTCCTGAAAAAGCTCTCCAAGCTGACCTTCTTCGACCCGGCCTGCGGCTGCGGTAACTTCCTTGTTATCGCTTACCGTGAGCTGCGCCTGCTTGAGCTGGTGGTACTGCGCCATGTCCGCCAGAACGATCAAATGCTGCTGGATATCTTCCAGTTGATCGGCGTCAACGTCGATCAGTTTCACGGCATAGAAATCGAAGAGTGGCCGGCCCGCATTGCCGAAGTTGCTCTCTGGCTGACCGACCATCAGATGAACCTGAAGGTGTCGGAGGAATTCGGCCAGTACTTCGCCCGCCTGCCGCTGAAGAAGGCGCCCCACATTGTGCATGGCAACGCGCTGCGGATAGACTGGAATGATGTCGTTCCGGCGTATCGGCTGTCGTATCTGCTGGGGAATCCGCCGTTTGTGGGTTCAAAGATGTTGAGCGATGCCCAGCGAGCTGAGGTTGCTACTGTTTTTCACGATGCCAAAGGTGCCGGAGTACTGGATTACGTGGCCTGCTGGTATCGCAAGGCTGCAGAGTTTATGGCAGGAGCGGAGGGAACAGGTTCCCTCCCTCCTGGCGGGGGAGGGTTAGGGTGGGGGGGAAGTTGCAGCAGCGATGACGATGGCACGTTCACCCATCCCCCAGACCCCTCCCGTCAAGGGAAGGGGAGTTTGAAAGCCGCCTTTGTATCCACCAATTCCATTACCCAGGGAGAGCAGGTCGGTATTCTTTGGCCTGATCTTTTCCGGCGTGGGGTGAAACTTCACTATGCCCATCGCACCTTTCAATGGAACAGCGAGGCACGCGGCAAGGCGGCTGTGCATTGCGTGATTATCGGTTTCGGCTTGCAGGAAGTTTCCGAAAAATGGCTTTTCGACTATGACACTCCCAAGAGTGATCCTCATGCCGTCAAGGTGAACAACATCAACCCCTACCTGGTGGATGGGCCGAACGTGGTGCTGCAAAACCGCACAAAACCGATCTGTCATGTGCCTGAGATCGGGATTGGCAACAAACCGATTGATGGCGGAAACTATCTTTTCACCACGGAAGAGCGGGATGAATTTCTGAAAGTAGAGCCTTCAGCGGCAAAATGGTTCCGGCGTTGGCTCGGTAGTGATGAGTTTATCAATGGTTATGAGCGTTGGTGTCTCTGGCTTGGTGAATGCCCACCGGATGAACTGCGGCGCATGCCGGAGGCGCTAAAGCGAATAGAAGCGGTACGTAAGGTGCGTCTTGAAAGCAAAAGTGCGCCGACTCGCAAGATTGCTGACACGCCAACCCGTTTTCATGTAGAAAATATGCCGACCGGGAACTTTCTGGT
This sequence comes from Desulfuromonadales bacterium, assembly GCA_013349325.1. Classification (GTDB taxonomy): domain Bacteria; phylum Desulfobacterota; class Desulfuromonadia; order Geobacterales; family Pseudopelobacteraceae; genus JACRCG01. The sequence continues at coordinate 15,884 of DUZX01000025.1, read as the reverse complement.
TGTTCCAAAGGTTTCATCGGAGCGCCGTGCGTTTATTCCAATCGGTTTCATGTTTCCGGAAACACTGTGCAGCGATCTGGTGTTCATTATCCCTAACGCCACTCCCTACCACTTCGGCATCCTCTCTTCGACCATGCACAACGCCTGGATGCGCTCAGTCTGTGGCCGCTTGAAAAGCGATTACCGCTATTCAGCAGGCATCGTCTATAACAACTTCCCCTGGCCCGAGCAGAGCGACAAGCAGCAAGCCGCCATCGAAACCGCCGCGCAGGCCGTCCTTGATGCCCGCGCCAAATACCTAACCCCCCTCAATCCCCCCTTGTCAGGGGGGACTTCAGAAGCTCCTCCCCTGTCAAGGGGAGGCGGGGGAGGGGTTTGCACCCTGGCCGACCTCTACGATCCCTTGACCATGCCACCGGAACTGGTCAAGGCCCACCAAGCACTGGACCGCGCCGTAGATGCCGCCTACGGACGGACAAACTTCAAAACCGAAGCCGAACGGGTGGCGTTCCTATTCGAGCGCTATCAGCAGCTGACTGTTCCGTTGGGACTGGTTGAGAAGACGGCGAAACGTGACGGGAAGAAAGCAGCTACAATTGAAGCGATGACGGAGTATTAAACAAGCCTCTTGGGATGATACATGAATATTACCCTCACCGTCATAGACGGTCCTCAAAAAGGCAAAGTGTTCCAGTTCCGTGAGCCAGACAACTTTCTGCCGGGCCGCGATAACGAGGGCAGCGAGGCCCACTTCCGCCTCTACAACGACGACACCCAGGTTTCCCGCAATCACTTCCTGCTTGAATAAATCCCCCCGACTGTTTCATCCGCGATGTCGGCAGTCTCAACGGTACTTTCATCGTTCGGACAGGCAGCACACGTGTCTATTTTATGACCGGGCGCAATGACAATGAGAATGAATACGAATCTCGTGCGGCAACTCTGAAAGAAAAACTTGGGTAGTGGGGCGATTGAGAAGAATGTGAAGAGAAGAATCGGGGTGAGGGATTTTATAAAGGCGTTGACGCGATAATTGTAAAATACAAATTGCATTATAACGGTTATTATGTAAAATGCTATTTACAAAATAACAAGGACACGCAATGGAACATTTTTTTCGCGAACAGCAGAGACTTGTTGATTCCATAATCCCAACCAAGCGGTATCTCTACGACAGGATTGACTGGAGCAACCGCTGTATCGGCATTCTTGGAGCACGAGGCACAGGAAAAACAACCCTGATGCTTCAGTATGTCAAAGAGGTATATCACGCTGACGGCAAGGGTATGTATGTCTCGGTAGACAGCCCCTATTTTCAGGCCCACAACCTGTTTGAATTTGCCAGGGAATTTCATCAGCTTGGCGGAAAAGCCATTTTCCTGGATGAAATCCATAAATATCCCGACTGGTCGATTCATATCAAATCAATTTACGATTCCCTGCCGGATATGAAGGTGGTCTTTTCAGGTTCCAGCCTTCTTCAGATTGCCAAACAGAAGGGAGATCTGAGTCGCCGAGCCACCATCTATAATCTGCACGGTCTTTCTCTGCGCGAGTATATCAATCTCATCCACAAAAAAGAGTACCCGGCGTACTCTCTGGAAACCATCATCACAGATCATCAGAAGATTGCCGACGATCTGTGCCGTGATATGAAAATATTGAAGGAGTTTCGCGATTATCTCCAGACCGGCTATTATCCGTTTTTTCTCGAAGGTGAAGCGCTTTACAAGTTCAAGGTGCGTGAGGTTATCAACCACATCCTTGAAATGGATCTCCCGTTTGTCAACCGGATAGAACCCAGACAGATATCCAAGATCAAGAAACTGCTCTATCTGCTGGCGACTGGTGTGCCATTTGTCCCAAACATAGCTAAACTGGCCGAGGCGACGGATATTTCCCGTCCTCGTCTCTACGAGTATCTGGAAAAGTTGCAGGATGCAAAGCTGCTTAATCTGGTGCGCAGTCAGGGGAGAGGATATGAGGTGTTGACCAGGCCGGAAAAAATCCTGTTGGAGAACAGTAATCTGATGTATGCCATAGCTGAAATGGTAAACGCCGGGGCGCTGCGGGAGTTGTTCTTTGTTAATCAGGTACGCAATGCCCACTGCATTCATCCCCAACTGCTGGAAAGTACCGTTGAGCTTGCCGGTAGCGGTGATTTTATCGTTAATGGCCGGTATACTTTTGAGGTAGGGGGCAAAAAAAAGGGTTTCAAGCAGATCAGCGGGGTATCAGATGCCTTTGTCGTTTCGGATGATATTGAATCAGGTTTCAAGAACAAGATACCTCTCTGGATATTCGGGTTCATGTATTGAAAGGCCTGTGGAATTCCGGACGAATTCCGGGGACAGGGACGAATTCCGGGGACAGGATACTTAACGTTGATCTGCCATACCCACTTCCCACGCACATTTGCCGCAAAATTTAACGGAGAACCAAAATGCAAAACCAACCCGTAACTGAAGAACTCCTCCAGGTAAGGCGTAAGGCCGAATGACAGAATGATGAAAATTTGGTTCAGAATGTTTTGCAGGGAATAGTTTGTTTCCAGAACACCCACTCAAAAAAAATGGCCTTCAGAATATGTTGGAAGCCATAATAGTAAAAGTCGGATGGGTCGACGGATTTTATGCATGTGAAAGCCTCGGCATGGATGGCAAGAATGACCTGACCTCAAGCTCTATTTTACTGCCAACAGCAAGCTTGGCAACTTTTAGGTCGTAGGCGGTTTGGAGATTGAGCCAGAACTCCGGCGTTGTACCAAAAAATCGAGAGATCCTGAGTGCCGTGTCGGCAGTAATAGACCGGCTGCCATTCAAGATTGCCGTAATACGGTTGGCTGGAACATGCAGAGCCTGCGCAAAGGCGTTGGCTGACATGCCGATTTCAGCAAGTTCATCTTTCAGGACCTCTCCGGGGTGTATCGGACGCATGGCATTCATGGTGTTTTTCCTTTCAATGATAATCGACAATTTCAACATTGTGTGGACCATCTTCTCTCCACACAAAACAGATACGCCACTACTGATTAACACGGATGCTTGGTTGACCCTGCCGATTACCGCCCAGCGCCTCGAAACGGTTGCTGGGGAGATTCATCAAGTCTTCAATGCAGGTGGCGCTCTCAAGAATCTGTAACCGTTTCTCCGCCTGCTGGGCAAACGCCTGAAAACGAGAAGCACGAGAACCGTGGTAGAGCTTTTCAGTGTGCTTACAGGAGAATGAACGGATCATGATAATAAGCCTAAAGCCTTTTATGTTGTACGTCAAGCGTAAAGCTATTTCTAAAAGTATCAACTCGCTTCTGCAAAATATACGAAGCCCGATTCTCAATCAGCATAGCCTCCAGTTTCACCTGATCAATACCTGTTCCGCCAGCAGGATAAAAGCGAAGGGAGTTACAACCACACAGGGAGCACTCGACTTTAACGCACCAATCGCAACACAGCAGGATGCGGAGCCACCAAAGCCAAAGCATACCCTGTCTTTCGGTGTAAAGTTTTGCTGTAATGTATTGAGATAGATATTGTTTTAGGGGGATTTATAAAGGGAGAAGCTGACCCGCTACATTTACTCTGTCTTCAAATTACGGACCCTCTATGGACCCTATGAGCTGTTATAAAAAACAAGAGGCTACAGCATTGACTGTAACCTCTTGTTTTATTTGGTGCGCCCTGCTGGACTCGAACCAGCGGCCTATAGCTTAGAAGGCTATTGCTCTATCCAGCTGAGCTAAGAGCGCAATACAAGCGAAACTGGCTTTTTGTATCACAAAGTCTCATGAGTGTCCATCCAAAAGCCGGTACATCAGGAATCCAAACAAATAATGTTCCGGCGTGATTATTTAACCGTGTACCAGAATTTTGACTGGCGGACCTTGCCATCCTTCAGCTGGAACTTGCTCATGACGCCATACTTCCCTTTTTTCGAGAGATCAAAATCGGCGCCAAAGTGTCCCTGCATACCCTCCAGATCCTTGGTAAGGTCGCTTTTGTCCGGATTCTGAATTTTTACCTTTACGTCACCCTCGGTCAGGGCCTTGCCGGATTTGGCATCTTTAAACTCGACGGCAATATGATGCGTTTCCTTGATACCTTTTGGTATCTCCATTTTAATTGCTTTCATATGTTCCTTCATACTCATAACCCTGAAGGTTGCTTTTACGCCATCAACAACCTCTTCATGGGCAACGTCACCCTGATGTCCGCCATGCCCCATGTCATGAGTTGTGCCACCATGTCCGCTATGGTCGTGTTCAGCGGCTAATAAAACAACGGGGGCTGAAAGGGCCAGAGCTGCTGCTATCAGTACGGTCATTTTTTTCATCATCTTGATCTCCTTTTGTCTGTGTTAATGTTTCATGCCTGAGTAATGCAACTTTCCTTTCTTCAAATCCCTCTTTTTCATCAAAACAAATATCACCGGCGTCATGATCAGAACATGTACCGCTGAAGATATCATGCCGCCAATCATCGGCGCTGCGATAGGCTTCATGACATCGGCGCCGGTGCCGGTCGACCACATGATCGGCAGGAGCCCCAGCAAAGCCACCGCTACCGTCATCAGTTTGGGCCGGAGTCTGAGCACCGCCCCTTCGAAGGCGGCATCGTAGATGTCCTGTTCACTGCAGGGACCGTTGATCAGTTTTTTATCAAGCGCTTCGTGCAGATAGATAACCATCACCACCCCGGTCTCCACTGCGATGCCGTACAGAGCGATAAATCCGACCCAGACCGCTACTGACAGGTTGTACCCCAGAGCCGAGACCAGATAGACACCACCCACCAGCGCGAAGGGGACTGAAAGCATAACCATGCTGGCTTCAAGAGCGGAGTGGAACGTGAAGTAGAGCAGGATAAAGATGATGACAATTCCGATCGGCACCAGCATCTGCAGGCGCGCTTTGGCGCGGATCTGGTTTTCCCATTGCCCGGACCAGGCCACGTAATAACCGGGCGGTAGTTTGAGACTCTTTTCCAGCAGCTGCTTGGCCTCGGTCACAAAACCGCCCATGTCGCGACCACGCACATTCAGGAATACCAGCGAACGGAGCAGTCCCCCTTCGCTGTTGATCTCCGGTGCACCGGTAGATATTTTCAGTCTGGTTACAAGTGAGAGCGGCACCTGAGTGCCCCCCATGCCGCTGACCAGGATGCGGCGGATGGCCGGGATGTTATCGCGGTAGTCCCGCAGATAGCGGATACGGATCGGAAAGCGGTTTCTGCCTTCCACGGTGGTGGAAAGCATCTCGCCACCCAGAGCGGTTTCGATAACATCCTGAATGTCACCGACACTGACGCCATAGCGGGCAGCCGCCTCGCGGTCGATATCGATATCGATGTAGGTGCCGCCGGTAACCCGCTCGGCCACAACGTCGGCTGCGCCGTTGATCGGCTTGAGAATCGCTTCGGTCTGAATTGCCAGATCTTTGAGGACGTTCAGGTCATTTCCGAAGATCTTGACGCCCAGGTCGGTGCGCACGCCGGTGGAGAGCATGTTGATGCGGTTGATGATCGGCTGCGTCCAACCATTGCGCACGCCGATCTGCTGCAGTTTACTGTCCAGCTCGGCCACTATGTCGGCCTTTTTCAACCCTGGCCGCCATCTGTCCTTGGGTTTGAGGATGATGATGCTCTCGAACATGGATACCGGTGCCGGATCGGTCGAGGTCTCGGCGCGGCCGACCTTGCCGAGCACGTGCTCAACCTCGGGGACACTCTTGATGATCGTATCCTGCACCTGGATAATACGCTTGGCCTCGGTGATGGAGACGTTGGGTAGGGTCACCGGCATGTAGAGCAGCGACCCTTCATCGAGGGGTGGCATGAACTCGCTGCCGAGATTCATAAACAGCGGCACGGCAACCGCCAGAGCGACAAGATTAAGGGCGATGGTGGTCTTTTTCCAGACCAGCACCCAGCGGATAACCGGTGAATACAGTTTTATGAAGAAGGCCGAAACCGGGTTGGAGCTTTCCGGCGGCATTTTACCGCGCATAAAGTAGTACATCAACACCGGCACCAGCGTGATGGCGATCAGGGCTGATCCCATCATGGAGAAGGTTTTGGTGAAAGCCAGCGGGTGGAACAGCTTGCCCTCCTGCCCTTCCAGCAGAAAAACCGGCACGAAGGAGAGGACGATAATTGCCAGAGAGAAGAAGATCGCCCGCCCGACCTGTCTGGCCGACGTGACAACGACCTCCAGCCTCCGTGCCGCCCGTTCTTCAGGCGGCATTTCGGATAAATGCCGATAGCAGTTTTCGACCATGATTACACCGGCATCGACGAGCACACCGATGGCTATGGCGATGCCCCCCAGCGACATGATGTTGGAGCTGACCCCCATCAGTTTCATGGTGATAAAGGCGATCAGCACCGAAATCGGCAGCGTCAGGACAATCACCAGAGCGCTCTGGAAGTGCAGCAGGAAGATCAGGATAACCAGCGAGACGACGACCGATTCTTCCAGCAGATTATGTTTCAGGGTATCAATGGCCCGTTCGATCAGATCGGAACGGTCGTAGGAAACCATGATCTTGACGCCCGGCGGCAACCCTTTCTCCAACTCCTTGATCTTGACCTTGACCCGGTCAATGACCGCTTTGGCGTTCTCACCGTAGCGCATGACCACGATGCCACCTACAGCTTCACCTTCACCGTTCATCTCCAGCAGGCCACGCCGGATGGCGCCCCCCATCTGGACCGTACCGAGGTTTTTAACGTAGATCGGAGTACCGCGCATGTCGGCACCAACCACGATATTTTCCAGATCCTGCTTGGTTTTGACATACCCTCGGCCCCGAATCAGGAACTCGGCGTCGGCCTGTTCTATCAAACGTCCACCGACATCCTTGTTGGCCGCCTTGACCGCCTCCATGACCTTGCCGGATGTAACCTTGTAGGAAAAGAGCTTGGTCGGGTCCAGATCGATCTGATATTCGCGCACCAGGCCGCCGATGGAGGCCACCTCGGCCACCCCCTGGACGGTGTTGAGCTGGTAGCGCACAAACCAGTCCTGCAGGGTGCGCAGCTGCTCAAGATCATAGCCTTTGCCCTGAATGGTATACCAGAAGACGTGTCCTACACCGGTGCCGTCCGGGCCAAGTGTCGGAACCACACCGGGGGGGAGCAGCGAGGCGGCATAGTTGAGTCTTTCAAGGACACGGGTCCTGGCCCAGTAGATGTCGGCCTTGTCCTCAAAGATGACGTAGATCATCGAGAAGCCGAAGGCGGAAGAAGCCCGCACGGCGCGCACCTGGGGCAGACCCTGCAGATTGACCGCCAGCGGGTAGGTGACCTGGTCCTCCACCACCTGCGGGGAACGACCCGGATAATCGGTAAAGACGATGACCTGGTTGTCGGACAGATCCGGAATGGCATCCACCGGGGTCTTGTAGACTGACCAGCCGCCCCAGACGATGATCAAGGCAAACATCATCAGGACAATGACCCGATTACGAGCGGAATATTCGATAATTTTTTCAATCATTATATGCCTTGTCTTGCTTGGAAGTCTCCCTTGATAAAGGGGGATTTAAGGGGATTTGGTTTTAAAGCTAAATCCCCCCTTGCCCCCCTTTATCAAGGGGGGTAACCGCCTACATCTTCATATCATCCATGTTCAGCTTGTCATTCTTCTTCGCCGGCGCCGGTTGCCCCTTGGTTTCGGGTTTAACCGCCCCGGTATGCTGGCTGTGATCCTGCCCGCTGCCACCCTTCAACTGTGATTCCGAGTCGATCAGATAGGAACCGGATACGGCCACCTTGTCGCCTGCCTTGATGCCGGATAGTATCTGGACCCTGTCTTCAATACGCTCACCAGCCTGGACGTTGCGCGGTTCAAACATTCCCGCCGATGTTTCAACCCAGACGACCTGACGGGTGCCGGTGTCCAGGACTGCGGTAACCGGTATAACAATCCCTTTGACCAGCGGAACCCTGATGATGGCGTTGACAAACATGTCAGGTCTCAGCATCCGGCCCGGATTGGGCATTTCCACGCGTGCTTTTACCGTATGGGTTTTGGGGTCGTGGAAGGGGTAGATAAAGCTGATCCTGCCATGGGATACCGCGCCATGTTCAATCGCCGAGCGAATTTCAACCTGCTGCCCAACGCGAACATAGGGGACTTCATTTTCAAAGATATCGATTTCCACCCAGACTCTGGAAAGATCGGCGATAGTAAAGAGAACCTCACCGACGTTGACGTATTGCCCCTGCTGCACCATTTTTTCAATCACAATGCCGGAGAGCGGCGTGTAGATCGGGAGGCGGATGGTGGGCTTGCCGACTTTTTCCAGTTCGGCAATCTGGCTCTCCTTGACACCATACAGCATCAGGCGCTGTTTGGTCGAGGCTACCAGCCCGTCACCGTTCTGGGAGATGGAGGGGATCGGAGAGCTTTTAAGCTGTTCACGGCTCTTGACCGCCAGCAGGTATTCCTGTTGCGTGGCCAGCAGGTCGGGGGAGTAGATTTCAGCCACCGGTCTGTCCTTGCTGACCTGAGCTCCGACGGTGTTAACGTTAAGTTTGTCGATGCGACCGGCGATCCAGGCGGTGACCTTGGCCTGGCGTGACTGGTCAAACTGCACGATTCCGACTGCGTTAATCTCCTTGTTCAGCGAGCCGTATTTCGCCTCAATGGTGGCTACGTTAGCCATGATCCGCTGGTTGGCGGACAGGGAAACATGCCCGAGCATATCGGCCTGCTGCTTCTGTTCGGGAGTCCGGGCAACCGTATTTTGTACATCGGCAAGTTTCTTGATGAGCTCCATGCCGCAGATCGGGCAGGTCCCCGGCGTGTCCTTGATTATGAACGGATGCATGGAACAGGTGTAGAGCGGTTTTGCTGTCTGCTCCGCATGGTTGTGCCCATCGTCCGTGTGGAAGCCTGGCAGCTTGGAAAGTTTTCCTGATTTATACAGCCAACTGGCGGCTACAATTGTCAGCGTGATGATGGTAAGCGGAATAGTGATTTTTTTATTGAGTGCCATGGTCATACCCCGGTCTTGTAACGGTTAATTATTCGAGTTCTTTGCCGACAACCGCTTCGAGCTGCGCCAGCTTGATCATATATTCAGCCTGGGACTCATACAGTTCACGCTCGTAGTTGAACAGAGACAACCTGCCGTCGAGGAGCGTCAGAAAATCAACCTTGCTGACACGAAAGCTGATTACTGCCGACTCCAGAGACTGCTCTGCCTGCGGAATGATGCCGCTTTTATAGAGTTCCACCAGCTTTCTGCGACGCTCCAGCTGGACCAGCGTGTCACTGATGCTGTAGGAGATGCTGTTTTTGAGACTGTTCAATTCTTCCGACGTCATGGTCGTTTCCGACGTTGATTCAGCGAGCATCGCCCGGCGCCGTTCCTGCTGAAAGGGGAGGTTGAAGGTCACGCCGAGCGTAAACATGTTGTAACCGGGGTCTGATACCATCTCGGTCGCGATGGCTTCTTTGAACATGTACTCAAAGGAGAGATTGAAATCGGGGTAGAACTCTTTCCGGGCCAGGCGGTGAGAAGCCTGAGCCTTACTGGTCAGGCTGGCGAGACTCTTGACCTGCGGACGGGTTTCAAGGGCGATCTGGTTTAGCTGATCCTCCGTGAGTGAAAGCTGAGGCAGATTGAAATCGGCAACGGTGCCGAAAGGAGTCGCTGCCGGACGAAAGAGGAGGAAGTTGATGTTCGCTTCCAGGCTCTTGCGTTGCTGTTTGAGTGTGATCTGCATCTCAAGCATTTTTGATTTTTCCAGACCGGCCTTGAAAAGATCCTGCTGCACCCCTTGCCCGACCGAATATTTCGATTCGGCAATAGTCACAAAGTCCGACAGTATGCCCAGATTCTTCTCGACGATTTCCAGCCCTTTATCGACTGCCCAGATCTGGTAGTAGGTCTCCTTGACCATGCGGGCCAACTCAAGCTTGCGCTCAGCGATACTCCATCTATAAGACTCGGCCTCATGCTGGGCAACTTCCTGCCGGATGGCCCGTTTGCCCCAGAAGGGGAGCTGTTGGGAAATGCCGATTACTTTGGCGGACTGGGGATCTTTGCTGAATACAAACGGCTCACGTGCCAGCATGTTCTGCAGCTTGAACATGAACATCGGATCTTCAAGGGCCGCTGCCTGTCTGGCTTTACTGCTGAACATCTGCCAGCGGGCCTGAGACGATTTCAGCTCGGGATTGTTGCTAAGGGCGGTCTCTACAAGAGTATGAAGGTTTTCAACTGGACTCTTATCAGCGGCATGAGCAGCTGGTATGACATACAGGGAAAAAATAAATATGAGCAGGTATGGTTTCATGGCGCTGTTTCCTTGCGATTTTTCTGTGCCCATTGCTCTTCATGTAATATGCCAATCTCTTAACGCACTAATTTTACAGCGTAACAATGAAAAGATATGGTGTGGATTCTGATGTTACGTGGAATATTCTACAGCAGGGGGTGGGATATCCTGCTGTTATCGGGCAATCATTTTTCGGGTGGTACGATCCCGTACTTCTCCATGCGGTAGATAAGCGTGTGGCGAGGGATACGCAGAAAGCGGGCGGCAGCGGTCTGGTTCCAGGCATTGCGCTCAAGGGCCTGCACGACAACCTCCCGTTCCAACTGCTCCAGCGAGTAGCCCTCTTCCGGAAGGTTGATGACACTGCCGGAGTGTGCCGTTTCTCCGGTTGCTGCGCCATGTGTGCGGATCTTGTCCGGAATGTCTTCAAGGGTGATGGTGTCACTGCTGCGCATGATCAGCAGGCGTTCCACCATGTTTTCCAGCTCGCGTACGTTGCCGGGCCAGGCATATCTGCGGAGTATTGTCAGGCTCTGGCTGTCAAATGTCACCTGCGCGGCGCCATGCTTGGTACAGAAATGCCGCAGCAGCAGCGGAATATCATCTTTTCTCTGACGCAGCGCAGGCAGATGGATCGGGATTACAGAGAGCCGGTAAAACAGGTCTTCGCGAAAGGTCCCGTCGGCAATAGCCTTTTCGATATCCAGATTGGTGGCTGCTACGACGCGCACGTCCAGCTTCAACTCCTTTGTTCCGCCAACCGGTTCAACGGTCCGTTCCTGCAGAGCCCGCAGCAGTTTTGGCTGAAGCTCCAGCGGCAGTTCTCCGACCTCATCCAGAAAGAGGGTGCCGCTTTCCGCCTGTCGAAATTTGCCGGTTTTATCCTTGATAGCCCCGGTAAAGGAGCCCTTTACATGACCAAAGAGTTCACTTTCAAGCAGGTCTCGCGGGATAGCGGCGCAGTTGATGGCGACAAACGGTGCGTTTTTGCGTCCGCTTTTGGCGTGGATCGAGCGTGCCACCAGCTCTTTGCCGGTACCTGATTCACCGGTAATCAGAACAGAGGCTTCCGTATCCGCGACCTTGGAAACTATCTGAAATACGCGCTCCATGGCAGCGGATGAACCAATCAGTGAGCGGAATTTACCCTGTGCCGCCAGTTCGTCTTTCAGGAGCCGGTTTTCAGTGGTAAGTCCTCTGAATTGCAGGGCCTTGGCAACTGTCAGGCGCAGCTCATCACGGTTGAACGGCTTGGTGATGTAATCGTAAGCTCCCGATTTCATGGCATCAACGGCAATATCCACACTGCCGAAAGCGGTGATCATGATCACCACAGTTTCCGGTGAGCGCTCCTTGATGCACTTCAGCACCTGCATACCGTCCATACCGGGCATCTTCATATCGGTGATGACTAACGCCGGATTGATATCGTCGAAACGATTCAGACCCTCTTCGCCGGAAGCGGCCGTTGCCACGGCATAGCCCGCCTCCTGGAGGTTATATTCCAGCACCCGCCGCAGTGAGGTGTCGTCGTCAATTATCAGGATTACAGGTTTCAAGGCGTTCCCCCCTCTGGCTTTTCCTGCAGCGGTAAACAGACAACAACGGTTGTTCCTCTGCCCATCTCGCTCTCGACTATCAGTGAACCACCATGGGCTTCGATGATTTTTTTGGTTACGGAAAGCCCAAGCCCCGTGCCATCCGGCTTGGTGGTGAAAAACGGCTCAAAAATTCGTTCCCGTGTGTCGTTCGAGATGCCGGAACCGGTATCTCGGAAGCGGATGTCACAGTTCTCTCCACTATGTTCGCTGGTGATCGTTACGCTGCCTCCGGATGGTGTAGCCTGCAGCGCATTTATCACAATATTCAGAAACGCCTGGCGCAGTTTTTCTCCATCTGCCAGGAGCTGAATGTCGTCACGTAATCCGTCTAACGCAAGCCTGATGCCGCGCTTGTCGGCATCATTGGCATTGAGCGTAACGATAGTTTCCAGCTCCTCACGTAGACTGCACCGTTGCATCTTGGCCGCCTGAGGGCGCGCCATACGCAGAAAATCCTCCACCACATGGTTGAGGCGTTCAGTTTCCTTGATCTGGATCTCGATGAATTCATATTTGGGGTCGCCCGGCTGATAGTCGTCGCGCAGTATTTCAGCCGTTCCTCGTATGGAACCGAGCGGGTTGCGGATTTCGTGCGCCAGCACGGCGGCCATTTCGCCCAGCGTGGAGAGTTTTTCTGAGCGGCGCAGCTGCTCTTCGATGGCGATGATACGGTCAGACTGAAGCTGCAGTTTATGGAGGGAATCTTCAAGCCCTTGCGCAGTGCGCTGCAGTTCCTGGCTTCGCTCCTGTTCGCGCTGGGCCAGAAGACCGGTGACGCTCCCGAAGACATTGTACATGACGATTTCCAGATATTTTTCCATCTCCATGGTCAGATTTCCGCCCCATTGAAACAGAATATGCGGCGCATAGGCTATGCTGACGAGCAGAGAACAGGCCAAGCCGCCCCGGAATCCGAACCAGAGCGCTGCCAGAACTATGGGGAGATAATAGAAACGTTGGAAAATATCGTGCAAATAGTGCAGATGCAGCGGGGTCAGGTAATGCAGGAGGCTTATGCCGAGAATAGAGACGCCAAGCAGAACTATGCGGAAAATATTCGGTTTCATGTTCTGGTTATAGCGCAGTTTTCAATGGGCGACAACTACTCCGTCTTTAAGGGTGATTGTCCGGTCAGAATAGACGCCATTCTCCCGGTTATGCGTCACCATGACGATGGTCTGACCGCCATCATTCAGTTCGCGGAAGAGCGCCATAACATCTTCGCTGGTCTTTGAATCCAGGTTGCCGGTCGGCTCATCAGCGAGGAGTATTTCGGGATTATTGACAATCGCCCGGGCAATTGCGACCCGCTCCTGCTCGCCGCCGGAGAGTTGATTGGGGAGTCGATCGAGCTTTCCGCCGAGACCGACCCGTTCCAGAGCCTGACGTGCGGCCGCTTTTTTGTCAGGCGTATTCATGGAGACAATTGCCAGCGGCAGCATGACGTTTTCGATGGCCGTCAGATAGGAGATCAGGTTAAAGGACTGGAAAACGAAACCCAACTTTTGTGCTCGAAAATCAGCCAGTTTCTCGCCGGGGAGATGATACAGTTTTACACCGGCCATCTCGACTTCACCGGAGGTCGGATGGTTCATACCTCCCAGCACAGACAGGAGCGTGCTCTTGCCGGAGCCGGACTGCCCCATGATAGTGATGAACTCACCGGCCTCAATGCTGATATCGACGCCGCGCAGCGCTTCGACGACATCTCCGTCGCTGGTATACTGTTTCTTCACATTTTTAATTGTAATAAGTGCCATTGTGTCCTCGATTTATAATGCCCGCAGGGCTTCGGTCGGGTCCAGCTTGCTGGCGTGCAGCGCCGGATACAGGCTGGCCAGCAGCCCCACTGCCACTGCAAGTCCGATTGAGCCGCATGCGACGGATGTATCCCAGATCAGGTGGGCGTTTTTGCTCTCAGCCATGAACGGCAGCGCCAGTTTAGCACTGCCCATACCGACGGCATACCCCAGGAATCCGGCCAGCAGGCTGACCAGGGCCGCCTCCAGAAGAATAATCCGCATAATGTGGCTTTTTCTGAAGCCGATAGCCCGGAATACGCCAATCTCGGTTGTGCGTTCGTTGACACTCCCCATCATGGTAACAAAGACGATCAACGAACCGATGAAAATGACGACTCCGGCCATGGCGTAGGAAAAGCGCTTGAACTGGTTAAGTGATTTGAGTCGTCCTTCAACGACCTGCTGAATGGCCGAAACCTTGGCGTCAGGAATCTTCTCGGCAATCTGTGTCACCATGTCGCCAATCGGGCAACCGGAGCAGAGTGCCGCGACCTCGGCCATACTGATTTTACCCTGCTTACCCAATAGTTTCTGGGCAGTGGCAAGATTTGCAAAGACGAGGGCGTCATCTTGCGAGCCGGTCTGATCCAGTACCCCTGCGACCGTAAAGGATTCTCCCTTAATGGTTAGACGGTCGCCTGAAGAGACGTTAAGCACACGGGAGGCCTCTGAGCCGAGCAGAAGATCATGCTCTGATTTCGGCTCGTTGCCGAAAATCTTCCACCACTGTTTCATCTTCAATTCGCTCGCGAAGTGCACCCCTACCAGCAGCACATCGTGGTTGTTGATTTTGATGCCACCCAATACTTTGGGGCTGACCGCCGAGACGTTTTTGTGGTTGGCGATCGTGGTAATCCGGGCCAGATCCTCTTCACGGATCTCGCGCTGATCAAAACTCACGCCACCAAGACTGATGCCACCGTAGCTCATGGCCAGGCCGTTGCTCTGTGGGGTTATCAGGATGTTGGCGCCAAACTCATCCATCTTGCGCTCAATATCGCTGGACATGGAGCTGGTCAGCGTCACCAATGTGACGATGGTGGCAATGCCAACCATCAGGCCGATGGTCAAAAAGGCCATTTTTGCTTTGCGGCGCTTCAAGTTGTTGATGGAGATTGTGTGCAGTTTCATCAGAAGTATCTCGCTCCACCCTTGAGGTCATTGACTGAAATTGTCACGGTCGTGCCACTGAGGCGATGTGGAAGGTAGCCGGGGTTGCAGCCGCCAGTCGCGTTGGGACCGAGGCGGTTGATGACGAATTTCTGGTTGCAGTTTTTGCAATTGAGTTTGTCGCCCTGCTGCTCATACCCTTTTTTATCGCGATAGCATGAGTCGCAGGCGTCAAAAGCGGTGCGGATACTACCATCAGGTGCCTTGACGACCAAAAACGCGATCTCCTTGCCGCCATCCTCGAACTTGTAGAAGCGTGCTTTGCCGTCGCCCATCTTGGCAGCCGAGATGGTAACAACACCGGCATTCGGTTTCACTTTTTCGTACTTGCCCAGTGTGAAGGCGGATACAGTGACCGCTCCTGACAAGAGTGCCGTTACAATAATGAGTGCCCATACAGCCCGTTTCATCTGATGTGATGCCATTTCGATCTCCTCGTGCTCAGTTTTTATGAGTTCCACATCCGCCGCTTTTACCACTACCACAACACCCGGGAGAGTACACTTTGTCTGCGCTGACATCTCTGATGGTTACATAAAAGCCAAGTATCGATAAAAGCGCAATTACGGCTGCAATTAATGCTGCATTGACCATTCTGTCCCTCATCTGCGACTCCCGGAATGCCGACGTGAATATACGATCTCCCATCAAGATGCATGCCACACCTGAAATGTGATCCAAGTGACTAAAATAAAGGTCATAAACCAGATGTCATCTGAAATGGCATCTCGGCCATGATGTGGAATATTCTACGTCAGTGAAGAGTATTCAGCAGTTTAAGATTAAAACAGGCGTGATATGGAAATTATTTATATGTGTGCCAGGTGGGGTTTGAAGGGGAGGTTGGCCGGATGCAGCCGGATACTATGCTGGCGGCGTCTTTTTTTCTTTTTTTCGGTGAGTTGGTCCCGGAAGACAGAATCAGATGCGGGGGGGGGGGGGGGGCCTTTTTTTACCAATAAAAAACGGAAACACGGCGCTGTTCCTGTAGAGTTTGGGATTAATTTTTTTTAAGCAAGCCCCACATG
>DUZX01000024.1 GCA_013349325.1 Desulfuromonadales bacterium | reverse complement strand
CCGTAAAACGGAAACCTTCTCTTCTGGGGTGTAGTTGTGACGTTTCTTTCGCATGGACTTTCCTCCGTTCGTGATGGTTTATCACAAACGAACCGAAAGTCCTATTCTCGCTGAGCCAAAACACCCTTTTTCCAATAGTGAAATAGAACCGATTTCGTAGAGTTCGTTTGACATTGCGACTGCCTGCCGTGGTGTAATGTTTTTCACATCATACTTCGAAGCAATTTCAGCTAACTTTGACTCGTAAACATCCTTTGAAAATTGTGTAGCTGTCGTGTCAATATCCGATTGTATCCCAGTACGGTTTGCAATACCTTTTGCTGCTGCCGAACTGATTATTGATTTTAATGCTGCAACGTCCATGATTGCCCCCCCAAACTGAATGTAATATTGCTTGATATTTTAATTCCAAACTACTCATAGTTCCTTTGTTTTGGTTCAACGTGGTAAGGCACACCGGCTCTGCGGGGGCTTTTTCCCGCTGACCGGTGCTGCCGTTGGTTGAATATTTCTCATTCGTAATTTACTAACTTGACAAGGTGTATGTTGTGCGCATAATATGACACTTGGGAGGTGCGCTATGCAAAAATCTAGAATCAATCTTACTCTTGACGCGGACTTAATTGACTTTATCAAGGAATATGCTGAAACCCAGCGAACAACAGTTTCTGAAGTTTTTACCCAATTTGCATTAAAATTGAAGCGGGTTAAAGAGAATGACCCGACTGAAACAATTCTGGCAGACCCTGATTTTTCTGATTCGCTTTTAAGCACAATTGAGCGAGTTAAAGCTGGTACGGTCAGCTGGCTCAGTTATGATGAGGTCTTTAAATGAATCTTGTATTCAGTGACGAGTTTGCTGCGTCTCTAAAAAAGCACAGTGCAATCAAAGACGCTGTCCGAAAAAAAGTGAATATGATCTGCGAAAGCCCTGTGACTCTAGGTGAACCGCTCAAAGGAAACTTTCGTGGTTTCTACAGTTGCCCCGTCAAACGCAATTTCCTGATTATTTTCCTTTACTGCGCAACTTGCCGAAAGAAGGGAGACGATGCCATTGTCCTATGTGCAGATTGCCCTGACTGTCTTGACGACACCATCAAGTTTATTGCCCTTGGTCCACACGATAAAGCTTATTGGGGGTGAACTTGAATCGCCGCTTGTCTTTAACTCTGTTTACCAATTTTCTTTCTTTGCTGGACTACCGCTCTTAACCATATCAAGCTTGAGATTATCAATCAGCAATCCTAATTTATCGGCAGAATAAGTTTTAATATATTCAAAGGCACCATCCGTCAGTTTACCAAACCATACACTGCTGCCATCAGCCTCGGATTTATAAAGGGATCCCGCACTTACGATACGAGTAAATGATGTTTCATGCTTAGCATCCGCAACTTCAAATTTATAGCGACCATCTTTGAGGTATAGACCAATGCAAGTGTTCGGTTTCATACTTCAACCAACGGTTCGTCAGAACAGCGGGTTCACCGCTATTTCTGTCTGGTGGGACATTTTATCTCTCTCAATAAATTTGCCGGTTGACTTTATACGTCATTGCCGTATATTTGACTCATGGTTACTTTTGTCGAATCGCCACTGTTCACGAAACAGGTTCATGATTACCTGACAGATACCGAATACGGAGTCTTTCAGGAATATCTTGCCGCCAATCCCGATATGGGCGATGTGGTGCGTGGTTCCGGCGGTGTTCGCAAGGTTCGCTGGAGCCGTCGGGGAACTGGCAAAAGCGGCGGAGTCAGGGTTCTCTATTTTGCCCGGACGGAGGTCGGGCAAATCTGGTTACTTCTTATTTATGCCAAGAGCGCTGTTGACAGTATTCCCGGTCATATTCTCAAAGCCCTCAAAGAGGAGATGGAACATGCCACTAAATGAAAAAGAACTGCTCGAACGTGATGCAAAGCGCAACATCGGTGAGGAACTGCTCCAATCCGTACGGGATATCAAAGCTGGCAAAGTCGGTCGCGTGACTAAAGTAGAAGTTTCCCCTCTGACGGCATCCCGTCTCAGGATAGGCCTCTCTCAGAGTGAGTTTGCCAAATTGCTCGGTGTGTCGCTCCGCACCCTCCAGGAGTGGGAGCAGGGGCGACGTGCCCCGTCGGGTGCAGCGAAATCTCTCATCACTATTGCTATAAAAAAACCTGATGTTTTGAAAGAGTTGCTCGCCGCTTGAATCTCCAATATGGAGATCGCCCCTCTGACCACTTGCAATTATTGCTTATTGTAGGTTGCTACGCCTGGTGGTGTGGTGCTGTTGTCAGTTAGGATCAACACTCCATTATTTAACGTAAAGGTACATGTACGTGTATATGGGACGCCGCTCCATGAACCGCCATTGATATAAACATTAGTCATATTAATCGTATTACCGACAATTTCAAATTGACCATTTCTGAACCGGCTTGCGGTACCTAATCCACATTTAGAGTTAAACGGATCCCAGCACCAATCTGCTGGATTTGGTGAAACGTAAGACAATGGGGTTTCGTCTGCCCTGAACAACCCGTTACTGAAGGTGACCTTTTGCAGCAGGAGTAGATTGTCCATGGTACTTTCATTTTCTGTACTGCTATGAGTCCAAGTTCCGTCAATAACGGATGTCTTCGCTATAGATGAATTGTCTGTCGCTGACGTGGTGCTAGATCCGCCGCCTCCACCGCCACAACCCGACAAGCCAAATGCCGCTGCAACCAAAACCCCAAATCCCAACTTGATTAATTTCCTCATCATCTTAAGCCTCCATTGTTAGCGACTCTGAGCCACACCGTCTGACAGAAATAAGGAGTCTTTCTCTTTCTGTCCAACGCCATAAGCCTGACCGGCCGGTTTTTGGGCCGGTCTTGGCGCTTGTTGAATATTCGCTTTCCGTCTTGTGGTTAAAAATTACAATCTTTTCTCCCAACATCAATACTTGCGATATTACTGCCGTCGAAGCCTTTGTAGACATAACGGAAGATGACGTTGTCTTGAAATTGCTTTTTCACGTCTTGGTTGTTACATAATTCGCCAAGAAGAATGTTTTTCATGTAAGCGTAAAATTCATTCAGTTTTAAGTCTGCGGCAGTCTGATGAGTTAAGGTTGCATTATAAATGATAAGCAATCCAGGACCGGCTGTTACATAGTCCATTCTCATGCCAGAATTGGGATTGGGGGCCCTGTCCAAATTTTTGTTCAAACCTTCAACCATTTTTATTAAATCACGTTCCGTTGTCTTTTGCGCATGGGATGTTGTCGCCGTGAAAGACAGATAAAAAGTGGAAAGTAATATTAAAATCCGTACCGCTTTGTTCATGCAAACCTCCATACAACGGCTCATCTGATACATTTGCATCAGGCTCTTTTAACTCAGGAATTAAAGGTCATGTACGGCGTTTTTGCTTCTTGCGGATGACTGATAGCTGATTATGACTTTGGAAATATTTGCGTTCGGGAGGTCTATTAGTTGGAGGTTAATTGATGTGTGCTTCATTTTCCAGGATGCGGAGGCATTTCCTTTTTTGTATGTTGGAGCACCATATTTTTCCGTGAGGAGCTTCTCGACAGAGGTGAAAGTGAAGGCGTTAGTGCTGGAATCATTCTCAAAACTATTTAGGTTGACTTGTTCAAGCTTCTGCCCTGATTCATCGAAGAGGAATATTGCACTGAATTTTGTAATTCCGATCTGTATTTCTTTGATTGTGACAATTCCTACAAGATTTTCGTACTTTTCTGTTTGTTTAAGTTTTTCAGCTCTCTGTTTCTCTACTTTGATAACTTCATTTGGTGTCATACCCCACACAGCTTTCCCGTAGCCACGTAAGTTATTCGTGTCGTCAGCCGCCTGAGCAGTGGTCGCAACAAATATGCTGAATAAAAGTATTGCTATAGCGCGCTTGAACATGTGTTTCTCCTTTTGGCTCCTAAATATAGCTGAACATGCTGGTTGGCCCACTACTGGCGGAAGCGGCTCGGTGTAAGAACAGCATCAAACCAAGCGTAAACCGCGCCAGAGCTAACGCTGTAGCGAATGGCACCTTCCTCAGGGTAGGTAACTTGATGGACAAGTACCGGATAACGTGACAGGGGGCCGGGTCGATTGTTCAGCCGGGAACGCAGAATGCTTGTTCCTGCCCAACCCGCATAATGACCCGCAAGCGCTCGTAAAACCTCAAGACCCGATTCCTGAGAAATCCGATGAGAGGGGACGTGCTCGTGAAAGGCAAGATCGAATCTTCCCTCGTTATACCGCTGTACTCGAAAGCATTTCTCGCCAGAATGAAGGTCGTCGCAGAGCTGATGCCGGGAGTACAACTCTTCGGATATTTGTGAACTCACAGCACTTACTCCTATTTCAGATAATTGCATTTGGTGTCATTTATTTTCTTTTGTGTTCAACATGTTATTCACCAGTTCACGCGCCCGCGCGCGTGAACTGGTGATCATCCCAAATCGGGATGTTGGCCAAGCAAACGTTGCGATCCGCACACACTCTCCCGCAAGGAGCGGATGAATTACCATTGCAGTTTTCTGGGTGATGCTATGTGACGGGACGCTGGAGCGTCCGGGACTGCATTCCCACGCTGGAGCGTGGGAACGATAAACTGGCTTCATTCACTTAACAATCTCAATCTGAAAAGCTTCCTTGCCAAATTGTAAATATCATCTTTGCCTCCATCGCGACGAATACCAACGGCAACAATAACTACAACAATTTCGTTGCCTCTGATCTGATAAATGATGCGGTAACGTTGGCCAACGGCCCTTATGCTACGGAAGCCTGCCAATTCACCAAGCAATGCCTTGCCCTGTTTTTCCGGGTCTTCTGTCAGACAATCAATCACCGCTCCTATTTTTTCCCGGATGCGCCGGTCGGAAATGTCCGACAAAAGCTTCATTGCAGTTGGTGTAAGCAGAATCTGCCACTTCACAAGCCAAGCTCCTGTTTGGCATCCTGCCAGGAGATGAGTTTACCGGAATCCATTTCTAATATGCTCTGACGTAATTGAGCCATCATTTCTTTATCTCCCATAATTTCAAGTGTCTCCGAAACCACTTCGTACAATTCCCACGGCAACACTGCCAATACCGGCTTGCCACGGCGAGTGATTTCCAGAACATCAAGCTGACCATTGTGGTAAAGAGTTTCCGGTAGGGACGTAAGCTGCTTTCGTGCTTCCATAATTGACAATGTGTGTGGCATGACAACCTCCTTATCTGTACTTATAAAAGTACATTTAAGCGTTAACATAGTCAAGCGCGGATTGTTTTTCTCGGTTTGTCTTCAACTCGTTATTGACCAGCCTCGCGCGCGTGCGCGTGAACCGGTCAACTACCCAAATGGAACATTTATCCTGCTGTTGAGCAGTACACCTCGGCAGTATCAACCCTGATTGCAGCTTTGCGGTAGTGCCGGACATTGCGGGTAATAAACATCGTACATCCGGCGCTCAACGCGGCAAAATATTGGAGAGCATCTTCAAAATCGGTAAAACCGCCCTCCAGGGCCTGCTCAACAATTGTGTCATCTACCGCAACTACCGTGACCAGCTGCCTGAAGGTGCGAAGCACCTCATGGGCAGCATGTGCGGAAAGCTGTTTCCTCAGAATATAGAACAAATTGGAAAAAGTGAGCGATGAGACGCAGAGAGTTACATTGCCTGTCTCCGCCTTTGAAAAGAGGGTCGCGGCAGCAGCATAGAATGGGTCACGATTCGCAAGCACGTCAAGTACAACGTCAGTATCAACATACAAGAGAGGCTTCATCGGTACTTGTCCGCAAGGTAATCGGCGTACTCGTGCTTATGGCCAGCCGCTTTCCCTGCATCCAGTACGCCAGAAAGTCGCGCTACCAGTGGTGTTGCTGGTGACTTCATATCTTTTGATTCGGTTAACTGCTTTAGATAACCTTCGATCAACTTTGAAAGGCTTTGATGCCGGGACTGGGCAAACTCCTTGGCCTGTTCAATAATGTCACGGTTAAGACTTAAGGTTAGTTTGGTATTCATAAGCCCCCTCTTTATACGTATTATAGTTTTCATTTATACGTATATGGGCAAAATAATTCAACCCGAAATCCTGCCTGGATTGATTTTCAGGTCACTGAGCGGTACGACATCCTCGGAAAATTTTTGCGGTTCGCTGCATCATTGACTCCATAAAATAGAATACTTCTCACGCCACAATCGTAGTCGAAGCCACCAAGCGATGCCCGATGTTGTCAACCATTACCCCAAAGCCTTCAAGAGTACGCACACCCAGCAACGTCATATCACCCTTCTGCGCAAAATCCAGCTCATCGGTCGTTTCATAGCCTTCAGCCTTGATGTGAAGAAGTTATTGTCATGGATTGTTACCGTTTCTGCGGGAGATGTTATTTTTAGGGTTTTATCACCGTCAAGGAACATTCTACTGCAGATTTTCTTTGAGAAACCGGGTAACTGCTTCACGCGCTGCGCTTTGTTCAAAAACATTATGGCCGTTTCCGGGAAACAGTACCTGACGGGCCTTCTTGCGTTCGCCGAACTTGTCACTGCACGATCCTTTGGTTGCATCGTTCTGCCAGTCATCACGATTCCACTCCAATGTTAATACCGGGGTTTCGAGTGGTGCAAATATACCGTCGAAAGCAGGGTTTTTCGTATTGGTGCATCTCCAGCCGGAAATGATTATACCGCTGAAACCTTCAAGTTTTGTTCGGGCGGCGGCAACGCCTCCCTCGCTGTGACCCATGAGAATCACTTTTTTCGTATCGGCCCACGGACTTTTCTTTACCTGGTCATAGGCATATCGAATCTCTTCGAGTCGCATTGCGTGGACTTTTGGAAAAGCCCCGAATTTTTTTGTCTTCGGATCACAGTTTGATTCGCTGCGGCGTGCCATACTGTCTGGCAGTACCGCAATGTATCCGAGTTCCTTGATATATTCGCCCCATGAATAACTCTCACTCGTAAGACCTGTGCAGCCATGTATATAGATTACTACCGGCAATGGTTTTACAACTTTGACTTTGTCAGGCGTAGTCTCGCTATTATTTCCCGGCACGTAGACTCTGGCACTATCCCAGCTCTTTTTTACATCTGATTTATTGTCATCTTCGGCAAAGGCAAGAACTGAAGAAATTACAACCATGACCATGAGTACTATGATTACTGAAGACAAACGCATTATATGTTTCATTGTGCTCTCCTCTTATGTCCTCTAAGTAGCGCCTCCACCGGCGACGACTCAATCACTACATGCTTGGGGTTGGTGACAACTTCATTCTTGAACATATTCATCATTTCATCTGAACACAAAAAAAACCGCCCCGGCCAGACAGCAACCGGCCCAGAGAAAATCCCATTTGAGCGGTACCCCCATGTAAAACACGGCAAAGGGTACAAAAACACACAGCGTGATAACCTCCTGAGTGATTTTGAGTTGCGCCAGCGAAAAACTGCCGGCATAACCGATCCGGTTGGCCGGAACCTGGACCAGATATTCAAAAAATGCGATGCCCCAGGAGACAAACACAGCAATCAGCCAGTGGCGGTTATTAAAATTCCTGAGGTGCGCATACCAGGCAAAGGTCATGAAAATGTTTGATATTACCAGCAGCACTATCGTTCTCATATTGCACCACGCTCTTCATCAAGATCCTGCACCCAGCCGTTTTTCAGGCCTGCATCTTCAAGCGCCGCAACGGCGGCCTCATATTCCTCGTGATTCAGCGGGCGGTTCATCCCCGCTGTTTCCACAGCCTTATGAGCCGGAAAATATTGACTCATCAAGGCGATATGAGTTTCCTGCCCAAGATTTTTAGCGATCCAGGACAGGGTTTTTCTTGAACCGGCCCTTTCACCCGGCAGGACAAGATGCCGAATTATCAGGCCGCGAGTCGCAACATCATCTTCGTTTACCTGTAGATGTCCGACCTGCCTGAGCATCTCAACTACTGCGGCACGATTTATTTCAGTATAACCAGGTGCGGAAGATATCTGAACAGCAGCAGCGTTATCAGAATATTTCATATCCGGAAGGTAGACCGAAACGACCCCATCCAAAAGCTGCAAAGCATCAACTATTTCATAGCCGCTCGTATTCCAGACAATCGGAAGAGTGAATCCGTCGGGTATCGCCAGCCAAAGCGCCGCCAGAATCTGCGGCAGATAATGGGTTGGAGTAACAAAGTTGATGTTATGAACGCCTTGACGCTGCAGCTTGAGCATGCGGCCTGCCAGCTCTCGGGTAGTAATTTCTTCGCCGTTACGAAACTGACTGATGGGGAAGTTTTGGCAGAAAACGCAAGAGAGGGAACATCCCGAGAGGAAGATCGTGCCGGAACCTTTCGTGCCGGAAATCGGCGGTTCTTCACCACGATGAACGTTGGCTGAGGCGATCTTCGGTTTCAACCCGGCTCCGCAGATCCCCCGATGACCGGTGATGCGGTTGACTCCACAATCGTGGGGGCAGAGATCACAGTTTGCCAGCCGTCGATAGGCTTCACGGATACGACTGAGAAGCAGGCCTGATTGATAGAGATCATGGTAGTTCATCCGCTAGCGGGGCATATCCGGATATGCAAGCCGCGCCCGCACCAACCAGGCAGGGTCTGGTTCTGAGACTACATGTTCTTTTTCAAATATCACACGCAAATCAAAAAACAGTTCCGGAAAAAGATTCGAATAAAAATTTTCGTCCCAGCTGAACAGTTCAGACAATCCGTACTTCCCGTTTACCAACCAATAACGCTCAGCGGACTCTTCCATCGGACTAATTATAATGAACTCTTTGACACCATGCCCCTCGTATAACCATTTTTTGTTGCGGCGATCCTTTATGTTGTTCGATGGCGAAAGTACTTCAATAATCAGGTCGGGGGCACCTGTGATATTTTTTTCTGTTATTTTGTCCGGATCACAGACAACAAAGACATCCGGTTCAACGACATTGATATCATCAAGTACGACGTCGAGTGGAGCAACGAACGGCTTACACGGCTTACCGGAAAAAAATCTTTCAAACAGGGCAGCCAGTTTAATCACAATAACCTGATGTTTTACAATCGGAGAAGCGGCCATATCATAAACGACGCCGTCAATAATCTCCACCCGGACACCTTCAGGCAGTTCCTGATACTGCTGATAGGTATACGGTTCAGGATAGAGATGCTTCAGATGTGGCATTGCTACCCCCTCCCCTGCTATGACCTGTTCTTCTCCATCATCTCCACAAAACGCCCGAACAGATACTGGGAGTCATGCGGTCCCGGCGAGGCTTCCGGATGATGCTGGACGGAGAAGATCGGTAAACTGCAGTGACTGATCCCTTCAACTGTTTGATCGTTCAGGTTTTCATGTCCCAGACAGGCAACCTCGCCCAACGAATCAAGATCTACGGCAAAGCCATGATTCTGCGAGGTTATTTCAACCTTACGGGTCTGCATATCCATAACCGGCAGGTTGGAACCATGATTGCCAAACGGGAGCTTGACGGTCTTGCCACCCAACGCCAGACCGAGCAGCTGATGACCGAGACAGATGCCGAAGACAGGCTTCCTGCCAACAAATTTTCTGATTTCCTGCTGCACCTGCAGCAGCGGCTCCGGATCTCCGGGACCGTTGGAGAGGAAGATACCATCCGGGTTCATGGCCAGAACATCCTCCGCCGCACATGACGCGGGAACAACCGTCACATCGCACCCGGCATCCACAAGACATCTTAAGATGTTATATTTGATGCCGAAATCATATGCGACCACTTTGTATTTCAGCGTAGCCGAATCAACCTGCGGATAACCTTCGGCCAGATCCCAGACGCCCTCACTCCAATGATACGGTTTCTCGCAGGAAACACCGGATGCCAGATCAAGCCCGGCCATACAGGGTGCAGCCTGTGCCTTGGCAATCAGGCTGGCATGATCAGAATCAATGGTGGAAATGATGCCGTTCTGGGCACCCTTGTCGCGTAGATGACGTGTCAGGGCGCGAGTGTCGATGCCCTGGATGCCGACCACCCCATTTTCTTTGAGATAAGCGTCGAGACTCATCGTGGCACGCCAGTTAGAATAGAACGGCAGATACTCCTTGACGATAAATCCGGACAAAAACAGCCCGCGACTCTCGATATCTTCAGGGTTGATGCCGGTATTGCCCATCTGCGGATAGGTCATGGTAACCATCTGTCCTTTGTACGATGGATCGGTCAGGACTTCCTGATAGCCAGACATGGCGGTATTAAAAACCACTTCACCGCTGGATTCACCGCTGGCTCCGAATGATTTTCCTTCAAAAATGCGCCCGTCTGCGAGCGCAAGAATTGCTTTCATAAATAACGACTCCTGAGATTTCTATTTTAACGTCTGTGTACAACTTTACCGCCAACAACCGTGACAACTGCAGCGCCCTTCATTGTCCACCCCAGAAACGGCGAATTTTTGGACTTACTGGCCAATTTGTCCGCCTCGACAACCCACTCTACGCTTGGATCAATCAGAGTGATATCTGCGATTGCGCCTGTTGTCAGAGCTCCGCGATTCAGGCTGAGAATTTTAGAAGGTTGACATGACATCGCTGCAACCAGCTGATTCAGCGTCAATACACCATCATCCACCAGTTTCAGCGATAGTGGCAGCGACGTTTCAAGCCCGATAATCCCGTTCAGGGCCACGTTAAATTCGACATCTTTTTCATCCAGATGATGGGGTGCATGATCGGTGGCAATAGCGTCAATTGTACCGTCCCGCAGCCCTTCCTTAATGGCGGCCACGTCATCCGCTTCACGCAGCGGCGGATTCATCTTGGCGTTGGTGTTGTAGCCACGCACAGCGTCATCGGTTAACGTAAAATAGTGCGGTGCGGTTTCACAGGTAACTTTGACGCCGCGCGCCTTTGCCTCCCGGATAATTCGCACCGCCCCCTTGGTGGAGACATGAGCGATATGAATCGGTGATCCGGTATATTCAGCCAGCAGTGTTTCCCGGGCGGTTGCGATATCTTCGGCAACACGCGGAATGCCCTTCAAACCAAGCTCGGTCGAGGTGTACCCTTCGTTCATGGTCCCCTCCCCCACCAGCTCCAACTCCTCGGCATGCGAAATCACCATGATTCCGATCCCGGCGGCGTATTGAAGCGCACGCATCATCAGCTCGCTGTTATTGACCGGTTTACCGTCATCAGAAACTCCGACACAACCTGATTCCATCAGCTCGCCCATCTCGGACATACGCTCGCCGGAAAGCCCGTAGGTAATAGAGCCCACCGGAAAGACATTACAAAAACCTTCCGTTTTGGCCTTATTGATGATGTAACTGGCAATCGCCTTGTTATCGATGGTCGGCTTGGTATTGGGCATGCAGCAGACCGAGGTAAAGCCGCCGACAACGGCCGCTTTCGTACCTGAAATGATATCTTCCTTGTACTCCAGCCCCGGATCACGAAGATGCACGTGCATGTCGATCAACCCCGGCACCACGTATTTTCCGGTTGCGTCAATGATTTCGGCTCCTGACGGTGCCTTCAGCCCTTTTCCGATCTCTTTAACCAGACCATTTTCCACAATGACATCCAGCACATCATCAATGTTCTGGGAAGGGTCAATTACGCGACCGTTTTTTATCAACAGGTTCATAGAGTCACCTCACAAAAAATTTGTACCTAAAAATATAATCTCACCACGGAGCCACTGAGAACAGAGAGAAATCGGGTTTTATTCAGAATCTTACAATATATTTTTATAACCTACTGTCTGCTCTGTGACTCTGTGGTGTGGTTTACAGAAATTTATTCGCCCATCTCGCCGCCGCAGACGTGATACAGCATTGCCATCCTGACCGCCACGCCGTTTTCGACCTGTTTCAGAATCCAGGACTGCTCACCGTCAACGGTACTGGAAGACATCTCCACACCACGATTGATCGGACCGGGATGCATGACAATGGCGTTCGGCTTGGCCAGTTTGATATTGTTCGGATTAAGTCCGAAATATCGCGAATATTCACGTGCATTCGGCATGAGGGTTTTACCCTGGCGCTCCTGCTGAATCCGCAGCATCATGACAACATCAGCATCCTGCAGCGCCTCGTTCATCGAAGAACAGACCGTTACGTTACCCAGTTTTTCAACTCCGGGCGGCAACATGGTGGGAGGACCGGCCAAAAACACTGAAGAGCCCAGCTTGGTCAACCCCTGAATATTGGAGCGGGCTACACGACTGTGGGTAATATCGCCGACAATCGCAACTTTCAGGCCATCCAGACGCCCGTAACGATCCTTCATGGTCAGCATGTCCAAAAGACCCTGCGACGGATGTTCGTGGGCACCGTCTCCGGCATTGATAATCGAACAGTTGACCTTGTTCGCCAGAAAATAGTGCGATCCTGAGACGGAGTGGCGCATGACGATGATATCCGGTTTCATCGCCAAAAGGTTCAGAGCCGTATCAGACAGGGTTTCACCTTTGGTGGCCGAACTTGAAGACGTCGTAATGTTGACCGTATCAGCTGAAAGCCGCTTGCCGGCAATCTCAAAAGAGGTCCTCGTACGGGTGGATGCCTCATAAAACAGGTTAATGATCGTCTTACCACGCAGTGTTGGGACCTTCTTGATGTCACGGTTATTGATCTCCCGCATGCTTTCCGCAGTCGAAATCAACAGCTCGATATCTTCTTTAGACAGATCCCGCAGGGCAATAATGTGTTTGTGCTTGAATTCGGCCATACCGTATCCCCCCCTATTTTTCGAGTACCACTTCGAGCGGCTGATTGGTTTCATCAAAAATAACCTGCACATTTTCCTTCAGACTGGTAGGTACGTTCCGCCCCACAAAATCGGCGCGAATCGGCAACTCCCGGTGACCACGGTCAATCAGCACCGCCAGCTGAATGCAACGCGGCCTCCCGAAATCCATAAGCGCATCCATAGCGGCCCGGATCGTGCGACCGGTATAGAGGACGTCATCGACCAGAATAACTTTTTTCCCCTCCAGTGAGAAAGGAATCTCCGTCTTACCAACCGCTTGATGCGGCAACTGACCGGAGCAATCATCACGATAGAGTGTGATATCAACAGCTCCCACCGGGACTTCTCCCCCCTCGATAACACTGATCTGCTGCGCAATACCGTCAGCCAGAAAAGCACCGCCTGATCGGATACCGATCAGTACAATGTCACTAACACCCTTATTTCGCTCCAGAACTTCATGAGCAATACGCGTCAGGGCACGTTTTATTCCGGCACCATCCATCAGTACGGTCTTATCAGAAGACATGCGATACCTCCCCGTGCAAAAAAAAAGAGTCTCTCCGCGTCAGGCGGCAAGACTCTTGATGTATAAATTTTGTTTATCCATGATGTCACCTTTGCTGGCATCTCGTACCAGATTAAAAGGGGGTATTTATTTCGTTGGCACAGTACCATTCAATACGGAAACAGGTCAAGCACGTTTTAAAGGTATAATCTATAAAATCAAAATCAAGTTGTAATTTATTATGGTTATACGGAAAGCATCTCGACGTTTAATCCCAGATCAGCAACGGGCCCCATTACTTCCAGATGCAGGAATTCTCTGCGGAAT
The DNA here is from genome assembly GCA_013349325.1 of Desulfuromonadales bacterium. Taxonomy (GTDB): domain Bacteria; phylum Desulfobacterota; class Desulfuromonadia; order Geobacterales; family Pseudopelobacteraceae; genus JACRCG01. Next base: position 40,433 of record DUZX01000024.1, on the reverse strand, counting down.
ATTTCCTGTGAAACCCTCTGGATATCTGCACTGCTGACCACATCGTAGTTGGCAATAACATCCTCGATCGGTTGCTGTTTCTGATGATAAATTTCATTTTTCGCCAGACGGGTCATCAGGTTATCGCTGCTTTCGAGCGACATGAGTGTTTTGCCTTTGAGCTGTTCGCGGGCTGCATCCAGTTCGTCCTGCGGTACTTCTTCAGCAACAAGTCGCACCATTTCGCGCTGTGCTATATCAAGCACCTCGCGACAATGTGCCTTCTCCGTACCGGCATAGACAACCAGCGCCCCCGAATCCGCATGCGACACAATGTATGAGTAGACCGAATATGCCAGCCCTTTCTTTTCACGAACCTCCTGAAACAGGCGCGAGCTCATTCCGCCGCCAAGAATCGTCGTTAACAGAAACAGTGCATAGCGATCCTGATGGTCATAATGGAACGAACGAGTACCAAGGCAGACCAGAGTCTGTTCCATCTCACGCTCAATCAGATTCAGCTTGGTGTCGGCTACAGCAAAAGCATCGTTTATGTGAGGATTCCAAGGAGAGGAAATTCCTGAAAACAGGGGTTTCAGAATTGTGACCAACTCGTCGTGGCAGACATTTCCAGCCGCAGCAATAATAATATCTGACGGCCGATAGCGACTATCCTTATGCTTCAGAATTGAATCGCGTGAGAGATCGGAAACCGTCTGTTCGCTCCCCAGAACCGGCATGCCGAGCATTTGCCCCCGCCAGAAGTTCTGATGAAACGTGTCATGGATGTACTCTTCCGGAGAATCATCACGCATCTTGATTTCCTGCAGAACGACCTTGCGCTCACGTTCGATCTCGTCGAGCGGAAAGGTGGAATTCAGAAAAATGTCCGTCAGCAGATCTGCGGCGCGCGGCATGAATTTGGCCAGAACCTTGGCGTAATAGCAGACATATTCATGGCTGGTAAAGGCGTTCAGAATGCCACCCATGGAGTCTATTTCACGCGATATCTGATGTGCAGAGCGGCGCTCGGTCCCTTTAAAGAGCATGTGTTCGATAAAATGGGCAACACCGTTTTCGTGCGGATCTTCATGGCGGGTGCCGTTCGCAACCCAGATGCCAAGCGTAACCGTATGCATCCGGTCAACATGCTGGGTTACAATTCTTACGCCGTTTACAAGAGTAGTTGTAGTTATCATAGGCGCAAGCATACCCGACTTTTTTACTTTTTCAATAACAAACCTGATTTTATATTCACAATATGTCTGTTATTCGGTAATAGTGGCGTGAGACGACTCTCTTGCAGGGAGGCATATGAATCTGAAAAACCATCGTTATCTTTTTCCGGTGCTGTTTCTGCTCTGCACCTTTATACAGCCCCTCCCGCTCCAGGCAGCAGAAATTGACGTGGCAGTACCACCGGTTATAATTGTCGGTGGGGATCGCGACTACCCCCCCTACGAGTTTCTGGATAAAAATGGAAATCCGACCGGCTACAATGTCGAGCTGACCCGGGCGATTGCCGACGTAATGGGGATGGAGGTCGAATTCCGCTTCGGCGGCTGGTCAGAAATGCGTACCGCTCTCCTGAAAGGATCTGTGGACGTCCTGCAGGGCATTTCCTATTCGAATGACCGGGCCAGGACACTGACGTTTTCTCCGCCACACACGATTATCTCGCATGCGATCTTTGCTCGCAAGGAAACTCCTGCCGTCAACTCCGTTGAAAAGCTGCGCGGAAAAGAAATCGTCGTTTTTCAGGACGGCATCATGCATGACTATCTAAACTCGCTGGGGTTTGCCAAAGAACTGTTCCTGACCGATACACCGGCTGATGCATTGCGCCTGCTTGCATCCGGCAAGCATGACTACGCCGTACTGGCCATGCTGCCCGGCATGTACATTATCCGTGAGCTGAAACTCTCCAACCTGGTGCCGGTCGCCAAAAGCATCTCCAGCCAGAGATACTGCTACGCAGTCCGAAAAGGAAATGAAGAGCTGCTGGCCCGTTTTAATGAAGGGCTGGCGATCCTGAAAAAGACCGGGCGCTACCAGGAGATTTACGACAAATGGCTGGGTGTGCTCGGCCCCCCCAAAGTCGCCTGGGAGAAGGTCGTTCGCTATGGCAGCATAGTGCTGGTGCCGCTGCTCGCGATACTGGCCGGCACCCTGCTCTGGTCGCGAACCCTGCACAAACAGGTCGCCCGACGTACCTCCGAACTGGCTCAGGAAGTAACCGAGCGCAAGCGCGCCCTTGAAGAGCTGAAACTCCATCAGAGCAAGCTGATTCAGGCTGACAAGATGGCCTCACTCGGAGTCCTGGTAGCGGGGGTTGCGCATGAAATCAACAATCCCAACGGGCTGATTCTGCTCAATATGCCGATTATCAAAGATGTCTACCGTGACACAGAGGAACTGCTCGACCGGCACTATGATGATCAGGGCGATTTCACATTGGGCGGACTCCCCTACTCCCGCATGCGCACTGAAGTACCGCATCTGCTTGATGAGATGCAGGAGGCTGCCAATCGCATCAAACGCATCGTCGAAGAATTAAAAGATTTTTCCCGCCAGGACAGCTCACCGGCAACCGATCCGGTAGACATCAATCTGATCGCCCAGGCTGCCATTCGACTGACGGAACCATCAATTCGGGCTGCAACGATCCTCTTCAGCGCTGAGTATGCCGCCGGACTACCTCTGGTAACCGGAAGTTCCCAACGTATCGAGCAGGTGCTGATCAACCTGATACTAAATGCGTGTCAGGCATTGACAGATAACGGGCAGAGCATTGCCCTGACGACCAGCTACGACCAGGATACTGAATCAGTGATATTCCGCCTCAGGGACCAAGGTGTCGGCATCACCCCCGAAAATGTCAGCCGCCTGACGGACCCTTTTTTCACGACCAAGCGCGAAAGTGGCGGCACCGGACTCGGCCTTTCAGTCTCTGCAAGTATCGTCAAAGAGCATGAGGGTTCGCTTCAGTTCAATTCCGCTCCCGGCGAGGGAACAACCGTGACCCTGACACTCCCCTGTAACAGGAGGAAAGAACTGACATGACATCATCCACGTATCCGAATGTAGGCATTTTACTTGTTGACGATGAACCGGCCTGGCTCCGTTCGCTGAGCCTGACGCTGGAACGTTCCGCCGGCATATCCAACATCATGTCTTGCCAAGACAGTCGCCAGGTGCCGGACCTGCTCAATCAGCACGAAATCGGACTGGTGCTGCTTGATCTGACTATGCCGCATCTGTCGGGAGAGGATCTGCTGAAACTGATTACTGAGCAGCATCCCGGAGTTGCCGTTATTATTATCAGTGGCATGAATCAGATCGAAAGTGCGGTGACCTGCATTAAACTGGGTGCCTTTGATTACTTCGTCAAAACGGTTGAAGAGGATCGCCTGGTCAGCGGCGTACTGCGGGCTATCCGCATGCTGGAACTGGAACGTCAAAATCGCGAGATGTCGAGCCGCATGCTGTCCGGAGAGCTGAAACATCCCGAAGCATTCGCCGGCATTGTCACCACCGACCGGGCAATGCACGCCATCTTTGCCTATATAGAAGCGGTCGCATTAAGCTCTGAGCCGCTACTGATCACTGGGGAAAGCGGCGTTGGTAAAGAGCTGATCGCCAGGGCGGCCCATACGTTGAGCGGCTGCCGTGGACATCTGATAGCGGTCAACGTGGCTGGGCTCGATGACACCGTCTTTGCCGATACGCTCTTCGGGCATCTGCGCGGGGCGTTTACCGGTGCAGATCAGGCCCGGCGAGGTATGATCGAGGAAGCGGTTGACGGCACCCTCTTTCTTGACGAAATCGGCGACTTGAGCATCGCCTCCCAGGTCAAACTGCTCAGGCTCCTGCAGGAAGGCGAATACTTCCCGATCGGCAGCGACCGCCCCAAACGACTCAAGGCACGCATCATTGTTGCAACGCACCAGGATCTGGCACAGAAACAGGTCGCCGGCACCTTCCGTCGCGACCTGTATTACCGGCTCTGTACGCACCTGGTGCAGGTGCCGCCACTGCGTGAGCGTCTGACAGATCTTGGTCCGCTGCTGGAACATTTTCTGGAGGAAGCCGCCCGCTCGCTCAGCAAGAAAAAACCGACTCCGCCCCGCGAACTTGTTCAGCTGCTGGGAACCTACCGTTTTCCGGGTAACGTCCGCGAATTGAAAGCCATGATCTATAATGCCGTCAGCACCCACCGCGACCGGATTCTCTCTATGGATACCTTCCTTAATACTATCAACCGCCCGGATGGATCGAACACTCCCTCTTTTGTTCAAAATCCGGAACGTAATCTGTACTGCGGACTCCAGCGGCTACCGACCTTTGGAGAAGCCGCCGAACTGCTGGTTCAAGAGGCCATGACGCGCGCCAACGGCAATCAGACCATCGCGGCGAGGCTGCTCGGCATATCCCAGCCGGCCCTCAGCAAACGCCTGAAGATGTCGCGCAGTGATTTGTCATAACAGTTTTATTTATAATTAAATATTCTATCCCAAAGGTTTGTTATCTTGAAAAAAAAATTAGCATGACAAACGGCATTTTTTACTATAGATAAAAGACAGCGTTTGATAATTCAGTAGACTAATGACGTATGAAAGGAGAAAAAATGACAAAAAAATCGAGTGCACTTGACTACCATTCCAGCGGCCGTAAAGGTAAAATTGAGGTTGTTTCCACGAAACCGTGTCAGACCGCAGCCGATCTGTCGCTGGCCTATTCTCCGGGTGTAGCTGAACCCTGTCTGGCCATCCAGAAGAACCCGGAAGATGCCTACAAATACACCGCTAAAGGTAACCTGATAGCAGTCGTTTCCAATGGTACCGCTGTTCTGGGACTTGGTAATCTCGGCGCCCTGGCCGGCAAACCGGTTATGGAAGGCAAAGGTGTACTCTTTAAACGCTTTGCCGATATCGATGTATTCGACATCGAACTCGACACGGAAGATCCGGATGAAATCATCAAGGCCTGCCAACTTCTGGAACCGACCTTCGGCGGCATCAACCTTGAAGATATCAAAGCTCCCGAATGTTTCTACATTGAGGAAACGCTCAAAAAGACCATGAACATCCCGGTCTTTCACGACGATCAGCATGGCACAGCTATCATATCTTCTGCGGCTCTGCTGAATGCGCTCTACCTGGTCGACAAAAAAATCGAAGATATCCGCATCGTCGTCAACGGCGCCGGAGCTGCTGCCAACTCCTGCGCCAAGCTGGCCATCGCCCTGGGTGTCAAGCCGAACAACATGATTATGTGCGATACCAAGGGTGTTATCTACAAAGGGCGTGTTGAAGGGATGAACCCTTACAAAGAGCTCTTTGCCGCCGATACTCATTTCCGCACACTGGAAGAAGCCGCTAATGGGGCCGACGTCCTGTTCGGACTTTCCGTAAAAGGCGCTTTCACCAAAGAGATGGTTGCCAGCATGGCTCCGCACCCGGTCATCTTTGCCATGGCTAATCCTGATCCGGAAATCACTCCGGAAGACGCCTTTGCGGTCCGGGGCGATGTCATGATTGCCACCGGCCGTTCCGACTATCCAAACCAGGTCAACAACGTACTCGGCTTTCCATTTATCTTCCGTGGTGCTCTCGACAGCCGTGCCACCTGCATTAATGAAGAGATGAAATTGGCAGCCGTCAAGGCTCTGGCACAATTAGCCCGCGAAGAATGCCCCGATTCAGTCTGCAAAGCCTACGGCAACCAAAAATTCGTCTTCGGTCCCAACTACATCATCCCCAAACCGTTCGATCCGCGCGTACTTCTACATGTCGCTCCGGCTATCGCCCAGGCAGCCATGGATACCGGCGTTGCCCGCCAGCCGATCGAAGACATGGCCAAGTATATCGAGCACCTTGAATCGACCCAGGGCAAGTCAAAAGAGATCATGCGTATGATCATCAACAAGGCCAAGAGCGATCCTAAAAAAATTGTCTTCCCTGAAGGTGAGCATGAAAAAACCCTGCGAGCCGCACAGACTCTGATTGAAGAAGGCATTGCCAATCCGGTTCTGATCGGTGATCGTAAAAAAATCACACAGAAATTGTCGGAACTGAATATCGATCTGGATGTTCCGATTATTGATCCGGCCGAATCAGAACTGACCGACAGCTATGCCGAAAAACTGTACCATCTGCGTCAACGCAAAGGACTGACGATCTCGGAATCCCAGCGCCTGCTGCGCCGCAAATCGCGCGCCCATTTCGGCTCCATGATGGTTCACACGGGTGACGCCGACGCCCTATTGGGTGGTATCGACACGCATTACCCTGAAACCATCCGCCCGGCGCTGGAAGTCATCGGCAAGCAGCAGGGCCTCTCCAGTGTGCATGGCCTCTACATGATGGTCTTTAAGAACGATGTCTACTTCCTGGCCGATACGACTGTCACGATTGATCCGACCGCCGAGGAACTAGCCGAGACCGCCATTCTGGCAGCTGAGAAAGTCCGCATGCTCGATATTGAGCCGCGCGTCGCCATGCTCTCATTTTCCAACTTCGGTTCGGCCAACCACCCCCAGGCCAGAAAGGTCAAACGTGCCACCGAGATCGTCAAGGAACGTGCCCCCGACCTGATTGTGGATGGCGAGATGCAGGCTGATACTGCCGTTTCTCAGGGCCTGCTGGAAGGCTTTACCTTCTCGAAACTGAAGGGCAAGGCCAACATCCTGATTTTCCCTGACCTGAACTCGGGCAATATCTGCTACAAGCTGCTGCATCACCTGGGGGGAGCCGAGGCGATCGGACCGATCCTGATTGGTATGAACAAGCCGGTACACGTTCTGCAACGCGGAGACAGCGTTGATGATATCGTCAATATGGCGGCCATCGCCGTCGTGGATGCACAAGCGATGTAAACGGCATGGGCGCATGGCATGCGCCCATGCCGGAACTATCATCATTGTTGGCCATTGGTAACCGGGCGAACGCCGTTCGCCCCTACATTTCATTATGGGAAACGTTAGTACACCCACTCTTTCATGAGCAGCATCACCTTGCCGGTGATGCTGCTTCCGGGAACGGGGACCAACGTTTCCTTTTTTTGTTTCGTCCGCCCTTGAAAAAACGGCCCACCGTGATTATCTTCATAACGCTAACATTCCATCTCATGAAGGAGACTCATCGTTTATGTCCAAAACAACCAAACAGTTCCAGACCGAGGTACAACAACTTCTTGATCTGGTGATCCACTCACTCTACTCCAACAAAGACATTTTTCTGCGCGAACTGATTTCCAACTCTTCCGACGCCATCGACAAGATCCGCTTTGAAGCACATTCCAATGAAGCCCTGCTGGAAGGGAACAGCGACTGGAAAGTCAAGATTATTACCGATAAAACAGCCGGTACCCTGGTTATTCGTGACAACGGTATCGGTATGAATATCGCCGAGGTTGAAGAGAACATCGGCACGATTGCCCGTTCCGGCACCAAAGCTTTCATGCAGTCCCTGAAAGACAAGGCCGCCAGCACCAATCCTGAAATGATCGGGCAGTTCGGCGTCGGTTTTTACGCATCCTTTATGGTGGCTGACCGCGTTACGCTGGAAACCCGCAAGGCCGGATCTGCCGATTCCGGCTGCCGCTGGGAGTCTGCCGGTGACGGTAGTTACACGATTGAAGAGTGCAGCCGCGAACTGCGCGGTACCGAGATCACGCTGCATCTGAAGGAAGAGTTTAAAGAGTATCTTGACGAATGGAAGATCCGTTCGATCGTCAAAAAATATTCCGACTATATCCAGTACCCGGTCGTCATGGATATCACCCGCACGGAACCGGTCAAAGGTGTTGACGGTGAAGAGATCGAGGGTGCCGGTACGATTGACAAGACCGAGGAGCAGACTCTCAACTCGATGAAAGCGATCTGGGTGCGCCCCAAGAGCGAAGTTACCGAAGAGGAGTACACCGAGTTCTACAAACACGTTTCCCATGATTACGATGCCCCTTTCCGGACGATTCACTTCTCCGCCGAAGGGACCAGCGAATTCAAGGCGCTGCTCTACCTGCCCTCCAAGAAGCCGTTCGACATGTTCATGAACGACCGTAAAAAGGGGCTGCAGCTGTATGTGCGTCGCGTTTTCATCAGCGACAAATGTGAAGAGCTGATCCCGGACTACCTCCGTTTCGTCAAGGGCGTCGTTGACTCATCCGACCTGCCGCTGAATGTCTCGCGTGAAATCCTGCAGGAGGATGCCCAGATCAGGCGCATCCACAAGAGCGTCGTCGGCAAGATTCTCTCGACGCTGGCTGAAGTCAAGGAGCAGAATCTCGACCAGTATGTAACCTTCTGGAAGGAGTTTGGTCAGGTCATCAAAGAGGGTATGCATTTTGACTATGCCAACAAGGAAAAACTGCAGGAGCTGATGCTGTTTGAAAGCACCGCAACCGCTGCGGGTGCGTTTGTATCACTTAAAGAGTACGTCGAAAGGATGCCGGAAGGGCAGAAGGATATCTACTATATTACCGGCAGCAGCCGCGAAACGCTGGAGCAGTCTCCGCATCTGGAAGTCTTCCGCGCAAAGGGGTATGAAGTTCTGTTCCTGACCGATCCGGTAGATGAATGGGTCGTACAGACGCTGACCGAATACGCTGAGAAACCTCTGAAAGCGGTTGACCGCGGTGATATCAGTCTGGACAGCGAAGAAGAGCAGAAGGAAAAAGAGAAGAAACGTGAAGAGGCCCAGAAGGAGTTCAGCGACCTGATTTCGCTGATCAGCGATCGCCTGAGAGACAAGGTTAAAGAGGTACGTTTCTCGAACCGTCTGACTGACAGCGCCTGCTGCCTGGTGGCCGATCAGTATGGCATGAACGCCAACATGGAGCGTATCATGAAGGCCATGAACCAGACGGTTCCTGATGCAAAGCGCATTCTGGAGCTGAATCCGGATCACGCCATCCTGAAAGCGATGGCTTCCATCCATCAGAAAGATGCCGCAGCCTCATCACTGGCTGATTATGCTGATCTGCTCTACGATCAGGCCCTCCTGACGGAAGGTTCCACCATCAAGGATCCGCTCCGTTTTACCAAGCTGGTCAGCGACCTGATGGTCAAAGCGGTACAGTAAATGTAACGTAAATCAGTTGCATCAAAACGGCCCGTGAGAAATGATCTCACGGGCCGTTTTGATTAAAATTTATACTATTTCTTTGACTTTATCTATATCGGTGCGTATTGTTGCTCCGCTTATAAATAAATATTTAGGAGAAAATATCAATGCGAATGTTCAGTTTACTAATAGTTGTTTTAACATTTCTTGTATCAGGATGTGGCCAACATTACATTATCACCTCAAAAATCGTAACAACTACAACTAATGTAGCACCTCCTGAAATCGTTGAAACACCTACATACAGAAAGGATGTTGCAAAAATAAAGACAGTTGCAGTCAGAGCACCAAGCAGCTGTTCTGATCGAACGTCAGACCAACAACGTGGCACAGCAGTATCCAATCAAGAACTTTTGAAAACTAAATGTGCCGTAGATATGGCAGTAATTGAACGAGCACTTACAAAATCATCATATAAGGTAATTTCCTGGACCGTCCTTGAGAGGGAGATGGCAAGAAACCTTTCAGCTCTTCAAGTTGCTGACAGCATGGGCGCACAAATGCTTTTTCAGGTTAACTCTCTTGAAAAATCAACTCGTAGCTTTGGCAAGTTAAGCAAAGATGAAAAATTGGAATATTTTTACTATAATTCGAATGACGATGGAGAAATGCTTGATGAAAAAGCCTTCGATCTCGATACCCGTGATTATCTCAAGCGTTCCTTTTTTGATTCAAAAAGGAATATTGACGAAGTGCAAGTGCCTTTTGTTACACTTGACGCGAATGCTATAAATATAAAAGACGGAGAAGCAATTTGGTTTTATCGATGGACTAACTCCAATCCTTCTGCAGTAGATTACTTTCAGCAATTTTTTATTAAGTGTAAAACGTCCACATCATGCAGGATAGAAAAGAGTAAAAAAGACGATGATGAAGAAGACGATGATGACGATGACAAAAAAACAGTTAAGAGATTAAAAAATAAACTCAAAGTTTCAAAGGAAAGTAGATATTCTAAAACGGAAGAGCAGCCAGAAGATAAGAATGCAGCAGTTCATTCTGCACTGTTGAATTCAGTTATAGATAATTTTGTTAGTAGCTTTTCTAAGCCTCAATAACAACGACATTTTTTCCTCCCCCGAAAGCAGAAGGATTGATTCAACTCACATCTGCGATGCTTTAACAAAAAAACTTATCGCAAACCAGGAAGAGGTCGATTACCTGAAAACAAGAGAGCTGAATATTGATTTTTGTACTAACTGCAGACAATGCATGAAGAACCCCGGCAATGCTTTAGGCACCTGCCATATTAATGATGAGATGGATGTTATTATTAAATCGGCGCTTTCCGCTAAAAGCGTTGTTTTAGTAACGCCGATAAATTGTTACGACTTGCCTTCGATTGTTCGAGTTATGCTTGAGAGAATGGGAGTGTTCTGCTATTGGGGAGATGAGATGTACGCGCCGAAAGTACGTGATGTCGGCACTAATGTGCTACTTGGAGTATTAATTACGACAAGTGCTATGCCGGGAATAATGGTACCACTCACGACTGGCGCTCGAAAGAGTTTCAGGCTTTTCGCAAAACCACTCGGCATTAAAAAGATCCGGTACTACCACCTGGGATTCAAAGGCAGAAAGATTGATCGGAGCTTTACTTCAAAAGATGAAAAGAAAATTCAGGCTGTTGCAAAAGTGATTTGCAATACACGCAGATCGTTATAATACGCCTCGAAGGCTAACCAGGGACATCGTAACAAACTGCAAGCGCATCAGTAACAAAACCATGGCCCGTGAGATTCAATCTCACGGGCCATGGTTTTGTTACCCCTTCAAACCCACCTCACGGGCCAGATTGCGCCAGGCCGGAAGGCTCCGCTCGATGATGCCCTTTTCCACACAGTAGGCGATTCTGAAGAAACCGGGGGCGCCGAAACCGGCGCCCGGCACCAGCAGAATGTGATGTTTCTGGGCCAGTTTGACGAACTCGACGTCATCTGCAAGCGGTGATTTCGGGAACAGATAGAAAGCGCCATCCGGCTTGACCATCGTGAAACCCATATCACGTAACCCATTCACCAGTAAATCACGCTTCTCCTGATATTCCGCAACATCCACCGACTCGTCTTGCAAACCGGCAATCAGGCGCTGCATCAGCGCCGGAGCATTCACAAAACCAAGTACACGATTGCTGAAAACCGCCCCTTCCATAAACTGCCCGGCAGTCGGCATGCGAGGATTGGCGGCAATATAGCCGATACGTTCACCCGGTAAAGCCAGGTCCTTACTATGAGAGGTGACTACGATTGAATTCTTGACCAGCGGGAATATGGCGGGGACGTGCTGTCCATCAAAGGCAATCCGGGCATACGGTTCATCCGAAATGACATAGATCAGGTGACCGCTCTGCTGATGAATTTTATCCAGTACAGCTCCGAGACGAGTAAGGCTTTCGGCCGGGTAGATCACGCCGGTCGGATTGTTGGGCGAGCAGGTGATGATGGCCCGTGTTTTTGGAGTAATGGCCTTTTCAATAGCATCCACATCCAGCTGGAAGGTCTCATGGTCTGTCCAGACCTCGACCGGCACACCGCCATGGTTATCGATATAAAACTTATACTCGACAAAAAACGGAGCCAGGATTATTACCTCTTCGCCGGGATTGAGAATGGTTTTAAGCACCACATTCAGCGCCCCACCAGCACCGCAGGTCATAATGATCATATCGGCGCCGACCTGCAGACCGGAATCTTGTGAGATCTTGGCGGCAACAGCGGCGCGCGTTTCGGCATAGCCGGCATTATTCATATAGCGATGCATACCGGGCAACGGGTTCCGGGCCAACTCCAGCAATGCACGATTAAACGCTTCCGGTGGTTCGACATCCGGATTTCCAAGCGTGAAGTCATAAATTTTATCAGCGCCGAATTCCTGACGCAGCCGCTCCCCCTCCTCAAACATTCTGCGGATCCAGGATGATTTCGATATCTGACTGGCGATCTTCATGGCAATTGCCATAACAAGTTTCCTCCCTGAGAGTTTTTCTGATATAGATGATCGGCGCGAAATACTACAACACTTTCTGGAGAACTGAAATGGAAATTCCGGTCTATCCGACATCACGAGCGCTCGACATGGCTGACAAACCGCTTCTGGACCGGCTTTGCGCGGAGCTGCAGCCGAGAGTTTCGGAGCTGACCTTTGCCGGAATGTACCTGTTCCGCTCGGCGCACGACTACCGGATTACAACAATTGGAAAGTCGGTCGTACTACTCGGAAACGGCTATGATGGTGCTCCCTATTGCCTGCCACCGTTGGGTGGCGATGTGGCGGCAGCGACAGCGCAACTGCTATCCGACCAACGGATTCTGTATGGAGTAGATCAGCCGTTTCTCGATCGTTACATTACCGGCGACCAGTATGAAATCATCGAAGATCGTGATTCGTTCGACTACCTCTATCTGCGCGAAGAACTGGCCCTACTTCCGGGCAGCCGCTTTCACAAGAAGAAAAACCGGGTCAACTACTTTACGGTCCGGCATCAGTATCAGGTTGCCACCTATTCAGCCGAATATCTACAGGGGTGTCTTGATCTGCTGCAATCATGGCTGCTCAGCTCACAACAACCGACCCCCAGGCGCTCATCAATCCTTGAAGCAGAGGCGGCTGCAGAAGGATTGCGCTGTGCTGTTGAACTAGATTTACACGGCATTGTTATTCTGGTGGATGGTTTCGTCGCGGCTTTTGCACTGGGTGAACGGCTTAATGAGAGCACAGCCGTCTGCCAATTTGAAAAAGCCGATCCCTTCAAAGAGGGGCTCTATCAATTGATCAATCGGGAATTCGCACGACTGCTCTTTACGGACTGTATCTATCTGAACCGCGAGCAGGATTTGGGTGATGCAGGCCTCCGTACGTCCAAATTATCCTACCACCCGCTGGAACTGATCAGGAAATATAAGGTCTCGTTGCGGCAATCTTAAAGATTTTGTTGCACTTTGTGCAAATACGTAGTAGAAGGTTCGTTCTTTAAAAGACGGCATCCGTGCCGAATCTCCTTGCTCCGGGTAGGACCGGGGCTCGAATCCGTGAGGAGGATTACACATGAGGAAGTACGAAACAATTTTCATCCTCTCGCCAGAACTGAGCGAAGACGACATCAAGTCGGTCACCACCAAGGCTCAGGACGTCATTTCGTCGTTTAACGGCGAATGTCTGAGGATGGATGACTGGGGTATCAGGAAACTGGCCTACAGCATCAAGAAATCTGTTAGAGGCCGTTACTACTACCTGCGCTTCAATGGCGACAGAACCCTGATCGCCGAACTCGAACGTCGTCTGCGTCTTGACGATAAGGTCCTGCGCTATCAAAGTGTCAACATCACCGACCTGCCCGAACGTGCCACCGTGCCTGAGAAAAAGGTCGAAGCAGCAGAAGGCGATGTTGTAGAGGGAACGGAAGAAGTAACAACAACTGAAGAGACAGCCGAATAAAATTTATTGAAGGAGACATATATTATGAGTGAAGAACGACCAGCAGCATCCACATCTTCCTATCAGCGTCCTGCCGGTGCTCCCGGTCAGCGTCCTTCCGGCCCGGGACAGCGTCCCACCGGCGGCCCCGGCGGCGGACCACGCAAACGTCGTCCATTTCAACGCCGTAAAGTATGCCGTTTCTGCGCTGAAAAGAATCTGACCATCGACTACAAAGAGCCACGTACGCTGCGTTTCTTTGTTACAGAACGTGGCAAGATTGTACCTCGCCGCATCTCCGGTAACTGCGCAGCACATCAGCGCCAGATTACCGAAGCGATCAAACGTGCCAGAAACATTGCGCTGCTCCCGATTGCAGCTAACCACGCCGTTAACTGATTTCTCCTGAATGGATGTTACCTCGCAAGCCGGTCATGCCACTGCGGTCCGCCTTAAAGCGGCGCTGCTTGGTATGGTCGGCTCGTTTATTCTGTTTGCAGCGTATCTGGCAGTCCCCCCTGTCGGCATGCTTACCGGTATATTCACTCCGTTTCCTGCCGCCTATACACGGATCATGTACGGACGTCTGCCGGCTTTCATCGTTATGCTGGGGGCTGCCACCGCAATAACACTCCTGTTTGGTGTTTTTGCCGGCACACTCTTCCTGGGAATGTCTGCCATCACCGGCTTTGTCTTGCCGGAATTGCTGCTGCGAGGCATCAGCGGCAGCCGTTCGCTGTTTGTGACGACAGCCATAAACGTGGTCGTACTGGCGGTCGCAGTTGTCCTCTATAGCGCCACATCCGGTCTCGACCTTCAGCAGTTTCTGTCTGCCGAAATTTCAAACAGCCTGAAACAGGCCATCCAGATGTATGAGAAAGGTGGCGTAAAAGGCGAAGATCTTGAACTGGTAAAACAGACCATGCAGACGGTTGCAGCTCTGTTGCAGCGCTTGTATCCAGCTCTGATTACGATCATGCTTATCATCATCTCGATCTGTAACCTTGCTCTTTTAAAAAAGACGACTGCCACATCAACCTCGCCACTTGCGATTGATGAATTCAACAACTTCAAGAATCCGGACCTGATGGTCTGGGTGGTGATTGCATCCGGCTTTATTTTACTGGCACCGGATCAGTTGATTTCAACGATAGCACTTAATATTCTGCTGGTTGTGTCGGTACTCTATTTTTTCCAGGGCATGGCGGTTGTTAAAACCGTGATAGAGCGCCAGGCTCTGGCGGGAATTCTACGGATCGGCTTGTATGTCATGCTGATTTTTCAACCGTATCTGGCCGCATTCGTTGCGGCAATTGGTTTATGCGATTTGTGGGTTGATTTTAGAACCCCTAAAAAACAGGAAAACCTGTAATTACTTAACAGGCTCGAAAGGAGAGCAACATGAAAGTCATTCTGAACGAAAACATCGAAACTCTGGGACACATCGGCGACGTCGTCAAGGTAGCCCCCGGCTATGCCCGTAACTACCTGCTCCCCAAGAAACTGGCCGTACCGGCTACCGAAAAAAATGCCAAGGCACTTGAGCATACCAAACGCCAGCTTCTGTACAAGAAGAATCAGGCTCTGGAAGCAGCCAAAGGTCTCTGTGCCAAGCTGGAAGCCCTGCCGATCGTCCTGGCCCACAAAGCCGGCGAAGAAGGTAAGCTGTTCGGCGCCGTTACCAATATGGATATAGCAACCTTCTTGAAAGCCAACGGTCTCGATATCGATCGTAAAAAAGTTGTCCTTGAAGATGCCATCAAGCACACCGGCGAGTATTCCGTCATTGTCAAGATTCATCCTGAAGTGTCTGCTACCATCAAGGTAACCGTTACAGCCGCCTGATCGAGCCGATAACTTCTTTTATCCGCTGAATCAGCCCGCCGATCTGCAGAGATTCGGCGGGTTTTTTTTCATTTTTTCAATCTGCTACAACGTCACAGTTGACATCAGCCCCGTCTCGATAGAGAATGCCGCATGTCTTCTTATTACTACTACCTGCTGATCGTCCTTATGCTTGTCGCTGCCAACGGTTTTTTTGTTGCGGCAGAATTCGCTCTCGTATCGGTCCGTTATTCACGCATTGCCGCCCTGGCGGAAACCGGCGACCGCCGTTCTATCGTCCTTCTGGAACTTCTCGACAACCTCAACTCCTACATATCTGCAACCCAGCTCGGCATCACCATGGCCTCACTTGCGCTGGGCTGGGTAGGCGAACCGGCCCTCTCCCGCCTGCTTGAAATTCCGCTGCGTGACCGCGTATCTGCTGCGGTGCTGCACACCTTTGCTTTCACGATGGCCTTCACGATCATTACATTCCTGCATATCGTGCTGGGCGAACTGGCGCCAAAAACCCTGGCTCTTGAGCGTACTGAAAGAATCGCTCTGGCAGTCGCATGGCCGATGCGACTCTTTCACAAGCTGTTTATGTGGCCGATCGTACTGCTTGACTACGCTGGACGCGGAGTAGTCCGCATGCTGGGGCTGCGCACGTCCGACAATCATTCCAGCGTGTATACCATTGATGAATTACGCCAGATCATTGATGTTTCCCGTACCAGCGGCACCCTGGAGGCCGATGAGCAACGCCTGCTGCACCGCGTCTTCGAATTTTCAGATTCGGAAGTGCAGGATGTCATGATCCCGCGCAACGCCATAGCGGCACTTCCGGTTACTGCAACTCTTGGCGAAACCCGCCAGGCCTTTACGACACTCGGTTACACACGTATTCCGGTCTATCGCGATCAACTCGACAACATCGCCGGAATAGTGGTGCGCAGAGATCTGGAGCCTTTTCTGTCTCAATCCGCTTCTGTTGAATTTCATCTTGAAAAACTACTGCGTCCGCCCCGCTTCATCCCCGCCAACGCTCAGCTGAGTGTCGCGCTCAAGCAGATGCAGGCAGCACGAACCCACATGGTATTTGTTGTCGATGAATACGGCGGCTTTGAAGGTATCGTCACCCTTGAAGATCTGATCGAAGAGATCGTCGGCGAAATAGACGATGAATATGACGATGTGTCGCCATCCCAGATTACCGAAGACACCGGCAGTTATCTGCTGGACGGAATGCTGACAGTGCGTGAAGTCAATCTCAGACTGGGGTTGCAACTGCCGGAGGACGCCCTCTACTCGACATTGGCAGGCTTTATGATTGCTCAGGCCGGTCGGCTGTTGAATCAGGGCGACGGCATCACCTTTCAGGGCTCCCGATTTGTCGTTGAAAGCATCGATCGGCGACGGATCCAGCAGGTCAGGATGACGGTTGAACGGGTTCCATCTTGATTATCAAGACCAGATTCATAAAACTATCCGGCGTAATCCTGATGTTTCTAGCGACAAGCGTCACGGCTCTTGCCCTGTTTCTGCCCTACCTTCTGGACGTCAACTCCTATCGTGAAGAAATACTGGCAGCACTCAAAAAATCCCTCAATCGCCCGGTCAGCTTCAGCTCCGGCTCATTCGCCTGGCACTTTGGCCCCTCCTTCGATTTTTACAATGTTTCGGTGCTGGAACCGGACGGTACACAGAAGTTTCTTTCTGCCAAAAAAATCACGGTTCAGCTGGCCCTGCTGCCGCTTCTGGAAAAACAGATCGAACTCAAAAGCCTGCATATTGATGGAGCCGGTATTGCCCTCTCCCGTTACGCAGATGGCAGATTAAACATCGACGATCTACTGAAACCGGAAGGTGAAAGTTCTCAGATTAATTTCAAAAAGATCCATATTATTAACAGTACGTTCATGTGGCGCGACCTGGCGGGTCAGAAGGGTGAAGTTACTGCGACCGCCACCAATGTGTTCCTGACAGCCGATCACCTGTCCAGAGGCAAAAAGGGACGCATAAAACTGTCAGCTGATATTCTGCCGCTCAGCGGCGCTACATCTCACGTATCTCTATCCGGCTCTGTACGACTGCCGACTGCCGACAAACCGATCGGAGCGACTGAATTGATCTGCGATGCAGAGCTTAAACAGATCGAAATAGGAAGAGTCTGGCATTATGTCGGCCGATTTATTCCGTTTGCAAACCCGGGGGGGCGTATTACTTGGGCCACCAGCTTCAAAGGCACGCTTTCAGAATTTACGGCCACCGGCAAGATCGGATTTTCAGGCATTTCCGTGTACTGGCCGACGGTTTTCCACGCAACTCTGGCGCCTCGCACGCTGCAACTTGAATATTCGCTCAAGTTGAACGACAGGTTGATCGATATCTCAACCGTCGATGCACGCACGGATGGCTTCAGGATTAAAGGCACGTTTCAGATGTTCGACTACCGTACTGCTGATCCGCGTATCGTTGCCAAAGCATCGACTCCCGGCACCTTCCGCTATGAAGAGATACGTAATTTCATCCCTTACGGAATAATAGAAAAAGATGCCTCTGATTACGTCGAAAATAAAATCAAGTCCGGCATTTTCAAGCTTGATACCGGCATACTGGATGGACGTATCAGCCAGATTGCCCATATGGAGATTGGTCAGAATTACAACGTTCTTACCATCCGCGGACCGGTGGAAAAGGCGGTTCTCAGTTATGGCAGCAAAGCTCCCACCTTCAACAACCTGAAAGGGACGATTGAACTGATGGGGAAAAATTTCAATCTGATCGGAATGTCGGGATCTTTCGGAACATCACCGTTCACGCTGGATGGATCGATAACAGAATACAACACGCACAATCAGTCCAGCTATCCGGTCAGGATGGATATCACACCACAGGCGCCTGAAGTAGCGTGGCTTGCAAAGATGGTAGGCCTGACAAAACTGGAGTATGCCAATAGTTCCATTTTGAAACTTAACGGAAGCGGACATCATTCGGCCTACCGCTTGAATGGAGAATGGGATCTCAAGCAGGCCGCCTACGCCGTTCCCAGCATAATCCGCAAGCCGACGGGACGCACCAATTCGCTCACCTTCAGCTCGATTATTGGGAAAGATGAAACCAAACTGACCGCCCTCTCCTACTTTCTGCAACCTTTTTCCCTTTCCGGAAACGCCATCTTTAACTACGCTGCCGAGCCCTATCTTGGGTTCAATCTGCAGACTAATCGTTTTCTGATGAATGAGACTCTTCCTATCTTGCCGGTCTGGCAACACTTTCATCCTGTCGGAACGGCCCAGGCGTCCATGAAAGGGAGCGGTAATCCTTCCGACTTCAGTAGTATGACTTACAACGGATCAGTATCGCTGGCAAATTTTTCTGTATCACCAGGAGCAAAATTACAGCACCTGAGCGGCATGAACGGTACGATTACGCTGCGCGGCACTAGTATGGAGACCTCCCGCATCTCTGCGCGCTACGGGAGTTCGCCGGTGACCTTCAGTGCTGCAATAAAGAATCTGCATGATCCGGAAACGGATATCCAACTCTCATCACCACAATTTTATCTGAGGGATATCAACCTGACCTCAAAACGCCCTGATGCCAGCATCAAACGACTCAACGCTGCCGGGAGCGTGAAAAATGGGTCGTATAATTTCAAAAGCATATCCGGCTTGTTCAATGAATCAAATTTCAGTATCAGCGGCGCCTATCAGGGTGGTCAAACCCCTTCGGCGTCATTGGCTGTCACATCCACTAAAATGGACCTTGATGACGTCCTGAATCTGTCCTCACCGAAGAGTGCAACGGGTGAAGCTGCCAGCGCGTCCACAGATATCAAACTCAAACTGAATGTAGCTGCCGGCACATACGGAAACCTCCCCTTCAAGGCCTTAAAAGCGGTTGCGCAGCGTGACAACAGCACCATCTATCTGCAGAGCCTGGCCGCTGACGTCGTGGGTGGTAAACTGACTGCAACCGGGAGAATTGCTCAGGCACAGGAACAGGGCAACCGCTACGACGTGACGCTTGACCTCACGGGTGGTGATGCTGAAAAGCTCTTCACCATATTGGAGGTGTCACGCGAGGTCACCGGCAACGTAACTATTCACGGAAATCTGACGGCACGCGGCAACAATCTGATCGAAGTAAAAAAGAGTGCCCTGGGAAATATCCGCCTGCAGATGAGCAAGGGAAAACTCCGGAAATTCAGCATGCTTTCAAAAGTTTTTTCAATCCTCAACGTGTCGCAACTCCTCAAATTCCAGTTACCCGATATGGTTTCAAACGGCATGCCCTACAACTCGATAATCGGCAGTTTTGCCGTCAAGGACGGCACCATCGCCAGCCAGGATCTCTTTATCAGTAGTGATGCCATCAATATTTCTGTTATCGGAAGCGCCGATATCGTTAAGGAAGAGCTCAATCTGACTCTGGGAGTTCAGCCGCTTCAGACCGTAGACAAGATTATCAACCGCATTCCGATCATCGGCTGGATCCTGACCGGCAAGGACAAAGACCTGCTGACAGCCTACTTTGAAGCCAAAGGAACCTGGGCACACCCGCAGGTCAGCGCCATTCCGGCCAAATCTCTCGGCAAAGGGGTGCTTAATATCTTCAGGAGAGTCTTCGAATTGCCGGTACGGCTGTTTACAGACACAGGTGAGGTAATTCTTGGGAAGTAGAGGATTGAACTATTCAGGGCGCCCGTTACAGGCCCTGATGATACTGCTGATCTCGATCGTCTTCTCAGGTTGCTCAATCACTCAGGCCTTGCGGATTGAAGATCGTACAACCGTTGATATCCGCACCATGATAGATGAAGTCGGCACCGTTCCAGTCGTCTTTGTCGGCGAACGACATGACGCTTACGAGCACCACCGGGTACAACTTGAAGTAATAAAAGGACTCCAGGCGAAAGGAAAAACACTGGCCATCGGCATGGAGATGTTTGAGGGTTCCAGCCAAAAAGCGCTGGACGCCTGGAGTGCCGGCAGGATGACTACAAACGAGTTCAAAAATGTCTACCAGTGGAACTGGAGAAACGTCCCCTATTGGCTGTACGAAGACATCTTCAGCTACGCCCGGGAAAATCATATTCCGATCATCGCACTGAACGCGCCGCGAGAAATCGTCACGAAAGTTTCCCGCCTGGGGATCTCATCTCTGACTGATGCCGACAAACGATTGCTCCCTCCCGAAGTTGACACCGACGTGAGCGAAACCTACCTGGATTTCATCAGATCGGCCTATTGGTCACACGGCAGAGCCAGCGACAACTTCCGCTCAATCTGTGAAGCACAGATGCTCAGAAACAGGGTCATGGCGAGTCGTATTCGCGACTACCATCAGCAAAATCAACAGAGTGTCATGGTGGTCATTGCAGGTGGGGGGCATGCGCGGGAGAAGGGGGGAGTTCCGGCGGAACTGGGCAAACTGCCTTTCAAGATCATTCTGCCGCCAATTCCGGGACTTAACGCTAAATCAATCAGCAGCGAGGATACGAATTTTCTTCTGGAAGAGCCTTTTTCACTCCTCGACTGGCTGTGAAGGAAACCGTCCCGGCCTGCTTTTTAGTTCCCGGTATTTCTATTACCCGGAAAAGCAAACCTGCTGGTAGTAGCTACTTTACCGTCCGCTTCCAGATAAAATTTTCCGCCGTACGGATCCTTGGGAACAGGAATGAGCCCCCCTGCTGAGACCAGTTGATCAATCGTCGTCGGTATAACTCCCCGAGTTATCCTGAAATGATCACGCGCTATTTCTATCCGACGCACCTCATTGAATGCTCTAAGACGTAGCAGATAGTTCTTCTTCATGGCTGGGTTTCGCTCACCCTGCACCAGTGCTGAGAGATAGCGGATCGCCAACTCTGTCTGCCCTGATTCCTGCAGGTAGCGACCGGCCAGTAGCTTATTCAGATCAGAGCCGGAAAGTTCACCGGCACGCTGATAATACTTAGCCGCAGCTGCGTAGTCTTTCAGAAAAAAGGCACAGTTAAATCCGGCAAAAAAAGGGAGATACCAATCCCAGCTGCGATACTTCATACCGTAGTCCATCAGGTCATTGGCCAGCTTATACTGTTTGACATCCCACGTCAGGAAGCCCTGAGCAAAATAGTAGGCATCCATATTGTAGGGATCCAGTTTTACGGCACCGTGGAGCAGACGCGACATGGACATGTAGTCAGGAGGAAACGCCAGTTGGTTATCCGATTTTTCGACCAGCCCACCAAAATACATCAAAACTTTCATCACTAGTGACGCAGCGACCAGTTCTTTATGATCGGCTGCGACTGATTTGAGGGCCGCTACGGACGGGACATAACCGAGTTTTTCCACAAAGGGTTTGTTTTTGAGGTAGGCGGTGAAGGGTATCATTAACATACCATACAATAGCAGGCATATAATTGCGGCTGAGACTGAGCGAAACACCTTTTACCTCATTTCCCGGCGGGAGAAAAGTACCGCAGCGGCAGATAACAGCAGTCCGACATACACACAGAAATATGCTGCAGTAAGTAAAAGACCATTCGTAGAGAGCGGCAGTCCATAGATGGCATTTACTTTAAGATCAAATGCTCCAAAATTGGGAATGATATAATACAGACACCTGGCAAGCTGTTTGACAAAGGGCGAAAGCGACTTGGAAGCCGGAGAATTAACAAATTCATATACTTGTTGGGTAACTCCACCCGCCAGGAAGGTTGCTATCGTACCGAAAACAGGCAGAAAGAATGAGGTGCTGACCGTAGAAAACAGGAAGGCAACAGCAATCAGCAAGATATACTTGAGAGCATCAAACAGGATACAGAGCGCCATGGTAGGCCAGATAATAGGACGCTCAGCAGGATACATGGCGGATGAGTACGCCACCACCATAAAAGCTGCTATCCCGAGGACGGCAGCCGCCAGTATCACAAACAGGGCGGTACCACTGAAACGCCCGAGCATGTAGCTCTGCCGGGAAATCGGCAATCCAAGCACACTAAATGTGTAGCGGCGTTCAATATCCTTCCAGAGCGATGTCCCCCCCAGAAAAACTGCCAGAAGCAGTAGGATGAACGAAATCAGCGAGAGGGATAGCGTTAGGGCCAGTTCTGTTACCTGCCGCATTGATAACGAAGCTGCT
This sequence comes from Desulfuromonadales bacterium, assembly GCA_013349325.1. Taxonomy (GTDB): domain Bacteria; phylum Desulfobacterota; class Desulfuromonadia; order Geobacterales; family Pseudopelobacteraceae; genus JACRCG01. Next base: position 17,961 of record DUZX01000024.1, on the reverse strand, counting down.
ACCGGGATCAACAGAAAGGCACAGGCTGTCATCATGATTCCCTGAAAGACCCGGTCGCGGAATATACCTTTCAGGGTGATAAAAATAATACTTATCATAGCCGTTACGCTCCTTTTTGTATTTCGGATACAATCTGGGGAAGTAGAGAAAAATGCTGATCCGTCGTTAGCAAAACCAAACCATTCTGCATAGCACATGCTGCAATCCATACATCATTAGAAGGTATTGGAGTGCCGTACTTTTTTAAATAATCAAGAATTATCGAATACCGTTCAGCCGTCGAATCATCGATATTCAGAACAACAACATTACTAATTGATAAAAAATCTCTTAATATCAATTTGTTGTCCTGTTCTCTGGAACCTCTTTTGAAGCCTGCAAGCAGTTCACCTAGGACAATAGCGCACAGAAAAACCTCATCGGCATCATCAAGTAATTCCACAATGCCGCTAGCGCCTCGCATCAGGTTTGAATAGGCTGAAGTATCAAGCAATATTCTTTTCATTGCCACGACTCTTCATCAACAGTGCGCTGTTCCAAGAGTACTTTATTAAATTCAGCAACTTCCGCGTCACTCCAGACACCGCTAAAACGTGAGAATCTACTACTACGCTTCGTGTTGTCTTCTACAGGAACTGAAGGAACACTTTGGTGTACAGATTTTCGAAGTAGTGCCAAAAATGCTTTGTTAAGACTTATCCCCTGCCTGTTTGCTTCTTCACGCGCAACAATCTCAATTTCATCAGGTATATCTCGCAATGTCATCTGTCGCATTACTTGCCTCCTTAAGACTCGTTTTGACTCAAAGTGACTCACATTCACTTTTTTGTCAAAGATATTGTCCGGGGAATACTGACATCTCACACTCGCCAAGCTGAATATGGACAAGCTTACCCTTTATTTTCCCAAATCCCTCATCAGTTTTTCAGCAGGTTTACGATAATAGGCAGTGGGGGAAGCAGTGCGAACGACTGTTGTAAAAGCAGCCCGCGCTTTCTCGCGCTCACCAACCTGCATATGGACAATTCCGAGTCGGTAGGAATAAAAGGGGGCGTTGGTGAGTTCGATGAGTCGGGTTAAGGTTGTAACTGATTCAGCATATACTTCTTTAATGGTTGCCTTTTTTGCGGCAACCTGAAGTTTATTAAGCTCTAGTACCTGCAATAAGATAGGGATCTCATGTTTTCCGGGGTTAGCCAGCAGTTTATTCATTACCTCATGGGCATCGGTAAAATTGCCTTCGTTCATTAAGGCGAAAGCTTTGTTTTGCAAACCATACTGGGCGTTGATAAGTCCATTTGGACTGTTGAAAGACTTGTAGATAGCGGCTGCTTCCTGTTGTTTTCCTCTGGCCTGTAAGGCATTTGCGATTTCATTTTGTGCAGGAACAAAATCCGGTGATTTTCGTAAGGTATCCTGAAACAGCGCCAGATTATCCTGCCAGAGAATATTACGGGTGGCAGTGCCATAGAGTGCAATCACAGCAATACACGAAAACGCGATGGTGATATGTAGTCGATATTTAGGGAATTGCTCCCAACGAAGAATAGCCATAGTCACACCAACAATAAAAAAAGCTGATGGTATGTACATATAGCGCTCACCCAGAGGGGTCCAGGTAAAGCGCAGTAAAGGAATCATCAAAGCTGATGTACCGACTGCACCGGCACAGATCACAAAAAATGCGGACAGCGTGCGACGGGTCATAAGCCAAACGATGCCAAACAGTACAAGCAGACCAAGTGGCAGATATGCATCGGAAACATGGATGATACCGAAGTTAAGAGGAAACGGAATCAGTAGTTTCTTTGCATAAAATCCGGTTGCTTTCAAAACCAGCTTTACATTAGTCACAATGCCGTTGCTCTCGGTCCCTCCGACATGGGAAATTACTCGAGCAACGCCCTGATCTCCTTTCGAAAATGCCAGGGCGCGAAAAGTAAAATATGAGGCTCCCGCAGTACTGAAAATAACGAGATGAAACCAGTACCTTTGGAAGACACCGTAGAGCGGTACAGCATCAGCTTTAACGACAGACATGAAAAAGGGAAAGAGAATAGCAGCAGGAAGAAAGAAAATTGCCGTCTCTTTGGCAAGACAGGCCAGCAACATACAAAGTGCTGCCGTAAGTGACTGCAACCATGTTAATGGCCGCTTCAACATCAGATACATTGCCAACAGCAGGAAAAAACCGGCCAACAGATCTGTTCGACCAGAGATCCAGTTAACCGCTTCGGTATTGAGTGGGTGAATGGCAAAAAAGAGTGCTGCCCCAAAAGGAGCAATAGCAGAAGTAGTTGTAAAAAAATTGAAGGCCCGGCGTGCTATTGCATAAACCAGCAGCGTATTAGCAAGGTGGAAGAGAATATTTTCCAGGTGCATGAAGCTTTCTTCAAGCCCCCAGATAAATTTATCCATCATAAAAGATAATAACAGAATAGGGCGGTAATAACTTCCGGAACCTCCAGGCAAAAAGATTTCTTTCAGACTGAAGCTATCAGTATTTAAAAGGTACTGATACATACCTAAATCATCAATAGAGTTAATTGGAGAAAAAAGTGCCGGATAGTAGGTTCCGAGCACAATCAAAAAAAGTAACAAAAAAAAATTAAGCGGTTTTTTATTATTCAACATATTGTGTCCATAAAAAAAGCGGGATGCCGAAACACCCCGCTTGGTATACTGTAAGTAACTGTTTTACATTGTTGCCCAAGCTGAAAACTGGGCGGTACCGATGGCACCAGGTCCTAACTTGAAGGTACCTTTTGTTGCAGTTACATCAATAGAATAAATAGCCGTACTATCATGGGAAGTGCCAAACGCTTTAGTTCCATTTACATGTTGTGTGGTAAGACCATAACCAAGCGCAGTAGAGAACACAGCTACTGCTGCACCTGTAGAGCTTTTCCCGATCAGTGCCGTTGTAGTTGCTGCAGTAGTTTTATCGCCGTACAACGACTTACCTCCCGAAGCGGATGTCATTGCATCACCAGTTGCGAGGCCAGCAGTACCAGAAGCAAAAGCGGCTGATGCTAGCAGTAATGCGAATGCGGTAAGAGTAGATATTTTTTTTAGCATTTGAGCTCTCCTTTCAAATTAAATTTATTTTTATTGGTATAAAACAGACACAGGGTATTCTTGATTATCTGCCATATAAGCTTCCATTCCTGTTTTCATGTTTTTCAGGTCAGCATTGGATGCCGAATTGTAGGCTTTAGCACGGTACGACGAAAACTGCGGGATGGCAACCGCTGCCAGGATGCCGATGATCGCGACGACGATCAGCAGCTCGATCAGGGTAAAACCTTTTCTGCTTCTCATTTTCTGTAACATAGTGTCTCTCCTTTCATGGTTTGTGCTCTGCACTCAGAGCTTGGTTGTCAGGTTACCGCACAATTGAGCAATATCAAGGCCAAATCGAATTATCTTTTCAAACAACTGTAATAATTAATAAATTAAACACAGTCCTGCATAACCTGACTCTCTAAAACCCATTTACGGCTACTGACAATGACAAAAAATGGCAGTAATTGTAAAGTCTTCAACGCAAGGACGCAAAGGCGCATTCTTACATCTTCCAGGCAAAGTTGCCAGGTAGCAAAGGAAAACCAGGATAGAATCATTTTTATTTTAAAACCGTAAAGCTTTTTGCATTTCCTTGCGTCTTTGTGACTTGGCGTCCTTGCGTTTATACTTTTGACTTCATATTGCAATGGACAATATCCTCACGTTGACATACATACGAATGCGCATTACCTTACGCATCCGAGTCCCAAAGGAGGTTATTTTATGCAACTCGCCTATAATGTAAAAGCAGCTCGCCGTCCGGTAAATCTGACCGCTAATAGTGAACTGATAGACCGGGTACGTAGTGAGAAAGGAAACCTCTCTGCGCTGCTTGAACAATCTATGGTTACTTTTCTTGCAGAGCGTGAACTCATGCGTTGGAAAGAAGAGAACCAGGCGTCATTTAGTTCGTACAACCGCATGATTGAAAAACGTGGCACATTATCAGATGACATCGGTCTCAAGCTGTAATGGCACAGTGCGATGTCTATAAAAACCCCGGTTCACGCACCAGCAAGCAAGCACCGTATCTGGTAGAAATTCAGGGACGCTTTGTGGATTCATTGGCAACATGCGTTGTCATACCTTTGGTATGTAAAGAGTATTTCTCTGGTGCAACTGTTCTCAACCCGGTTGTTCTGGTCAATGGAATCGAATATTTGCTGTCAACCGCTGAAATCACGGCGGTGTTAAGAAAAATACTCGGACAGCCAATCTCGTCTGTTCAGTCACAGCGCACAGAGATAATAGCAGCGATTGACCGGTTATTGCGGTAACAGAATAGCTTTACCGCAATACATCCACCAGCAAACACCCAAAAGACTTTTATTCACTCCTTTCCAGTACCGTTGTGATTATTTATCTTCTATCATTTCTACCGTAATGGATCTTCATGCCGGTCAGCAGGGCGTTGCAGAGCAGTGGTGTTATATTGGCGATAATCAGCGGCAGATCGTGTATCAGAATACCGTACAGCATCCAGAGCGAAACACCGACCGTCAGCAGCAGCGGTTGCCAGATGGATATATCGCGAGCATGGTGAGTCTTGTAGGTTTTTATCACTTGCGGGATGGCCGCGATACTGGTCAAGGTGCCGGCCACGAGACCGATGGTGGTGGTTGTCATGATCGTTTTCTGCCGTCAAATCCGGAACTGGCCCACTCGATCTGAGTCAGCATTCCTCGCAGAACGATGACTTCACGGCTGTCCATGTTTGCCCGGAAAAAGATCCGCCGCAGCGAACGCATGATATGGTCTGGATTCTGCTCGTTGAGAAAACCGATCTTTTTCAGACATCCCTGCAGATGCGTAAAGAGCCCCTCCATATCCGCAGAAGGCGCCAATTCTATCGTTCGTCCGCCACCCGGTGATTCACCCGCCTTACCCATTTCATAGCAAAAGAGCAGTACCGACTGAGCCAGATTGAGTGAACCATATTCATCCGACGTAGGGATGGTGGCATGCCAGCGACAGAGCGAGAGCTCTTCCGTTGTCAGTCCGTTATCCTCACGTCCGAAAACCAGTGCTGCCCGGCACTCGACCGAGGCCTGTTCTCTGAATCTCGTGGCAACTTCAGGAGGTGTCATGATCTCCTGCCGGTATTTGCCGTGTCGGCGGGTAGTGCCGACACTTAGCGTGCAGTCGGCCAGAGCGGAAGCAAGGTCCGGAAAAATCTGTGCAGATTCAAGCAGATCCCGCGCGGCGACGGCAAATTTGAGCGCTTCAGGATGAAATCGATCACAGCCGTTGACGATGCGTAATTCGCCAAAACCCATGTTTTTCATAGCACGACAGGCCATGCCGATGTTGCCGGGAGATTGCGGTTCAACGAGGATGATGACAATATCTTTGTTCACAATATGGTTCCTTGGGTGGATTTATACGCCCGTAATCGTGCCAAGCGGGCTCTGGACGACTTTTTAAGCTGCCAGATATGGTAGGCATGCAGCGCCCAAAATGTCATGATGATGCCAAGCAGGGCCACTATCAGATAGTGCTCGTAGCGACTGACATTATCCAGCAGCAGAGCAGCGCTCTTGCCGAACAGATAGCCTCCCATCGAAAAGAGGAGCGACCATACGAGTGCGCTGGCCAGATTGATCCAGAGAAACGTGCGGGGAGCAAGCGAGGTTATACCCAGGATGATCGGCAGAACGATTCTGAAACCGTACGTAAAGCGCGAAATGAAAGCGACAAAAACACCGTATTTTTCGATCAGTTTCAGCGACTGACGAAATTTGCGAGCGATGGAGTGAAATCGTTTGAGTAGCGCCCGCCCATTGAAACGCCCAAGATAAAAATAACACTGATCCCCGAGAAACGAACCGGCCCAGGCGATCAGAAAAACAAACCTGATATCAAGGTAGCCACGAAAAGCCAGAAACCCTGCCAGCAGCAGAATCGCCTCACCTTCCAAAAGCGTACCGATAAACAGTACCCAATAGCCGTGCAGCTCAAGATATTCTCTCAGGATCTGCTGAAAATGCACGATCAGACGCCGCAACCGGTCATGTTACGCCGCAAGACGACCCACAATTTCAGACCTCATCAGGTCAATCATTTCCTCAATCCGGGCCTGGTCATCAATACCACGGGAATCTGTTTCCAAGAGACGCAGGAACTGCTCCCGGCTACTGTCTTCACACAAGAGAGCCGGCCCTCCCCCTTCCGATATGCGATTTGCCACCATCTCGCGACCGGCCCGGGAAAGATAGGCACTGGCCACCTCTTCCAGATCCTCCACGAGCTCGCGTAAGAGCTTAGCGTCAGGAACTGAAGTGTTATGCGCAACTTTGAGCTCGATTTTTTGACGGAAGGCGGCGTTACGTGATTGAGCTGCTTCCCAGAGTTTTGCCAGGTTAACCATCTGCAGCAGATCATACTGCATCAACTCATCAATCGGCTTGGTCGTACAGACGGTAACGCGGGCACCTGGAATTACCGCCACAGCTTGCGCCTCACGGGCTGATGATTCAATGGCATTGCTCTGGTCGTGATAAAAACCGATCGGCGCTCCATTTTTATAAAAAATCAGGGCTGCGCGTTCCGGCGTATAAAAATGAACCGCCCCCTGAATACCCTCCACCTTCAAACGATTCAAAATACCCTTAATATCTACCTGACGAACCTCTTCGCCACTAAAAAGCTGCGTTCCTGCAAGTAAGGCATGCACACATACGGCAAGGTCAGCAGTCATCCGATAGACATTAACTTCACCTCCGACAGAAAGTACCGAATCAAACAACTGCACGAGCGCCTCAAAACCACTTTTTTCGCGCTGCCCGTCGCTACTGAACGTACAGATCAACTTCCCCTCGGCAAAGGCGCAATAAAATTCGAACTGACCGGCGCTATGACTGAGGTAGCCGGTAAAGCCACCCTTGCCGAGTTTTTCAAGCACATCCGGAACAACAATGTTCGAAGCTGATATTTTTTCGTAGAGTGGATTTGCTTTTGGCAGGAAACGCATTTCCTCTGCCTCCGGTGTCAGGCGGTCGAACCTGCCTTCAAATTACAGGCAACTGCCCAGGCAAAAATACAGTAGTCAATCGGCGGCTACCGTAATGGATTTTAGTGGTCATGTCAAAACAATTCAAGGTCTGCAACCTGGTGAATATCCTAATATTACCGCTTTATTAAGCTTGACAAGCAGGGTTCGTTACAGTAGCTTTTACCAGCTGAAAACTCTGACACAATAACGCGTATGGTCCTTATTTCAGCACGGGGATACAATGGCAGCAGGCACTAAAAAAGATAAACTGATCGAGGAAGCTCAGAAACTTATTCTGCGCGGTCAGTTCGAAAAAGCGGTCAGAATCCATGAGCAACTCCTTGCGCTGGAGCCCTCCGCTATAAATCAGCGTCAGAAGGTTGCTGAACTTCTGCTTAAAGTCGGACGCCTTGAAGATGCGCGTCGGGAATTCGAAATCATTGGTTCCTATTATGCTAAAAACGGTTTTTACCTGAAAGCTATTGCTGTCTACAAGCAGCTGCAGAAGCTCTTTCCTGCCGACATACTCCTGACATTAACTCTGGCTGAACAAAACGAAAAGCATGGACTGGTTGCCAACGCACTCTACGAATATCAGCGAGTCTATGACTTTTACACACAAGCCGGAAGTGTCGCCGAAGCTATCAGGATACTGGACAGGATGCAAAATGTTGATCCCCAGAATATTCCCGTCAAGCTAAAATTGGCGGAATCATATTTACAACACGGTAAACACGATGAGTCATACAAGCTCTTTTCCCGCTCGGCCTCGATGCTTCAGGAGCGTGGTGAGCAGTCCCTTCTTGACCGGTTGGCCACCCGCATTCAACAGCTGTTCCCCGAAAAAACAGATTTCGTACTGGAGGTGCTCGCCGAGCAGGTGAATGCCGGCAATGCGGTCGGCACCATCGACAGGCTGCAGAAACTTCTACGTAACGATCCGACCAACAAGCGCATCTGGGACCTTGTTATCACAGCATATAAACAGCTGAACCAGCCACAGCGACTTAAAATGGCCTATCAGCATTATCTTAAATATTTTCCGGCTGAACCTTCTTCCATGGCCGGTCTGATTGAATGTTTAATCTCAGAACGTGAGCTTGTAGCCGCACTGGAACTGCTGGACCGTTATGAGCCGGATCTGGTCTCAGCGGGCTTTCAGCAGGAACGTGAAGCGATATACCGTAGCCTGGCGGAGTTGGATCCGCTTAATCTGCGGATACTGAAGGGGCTGACCGGTATCATAACCGCACAGGGTAAAACGAGTGAAGCCGAGATGTTCAACGCCAGGCTGCGTGCCCTAGAAATCAGTTCCGTAGTTTCTCCGTTCGACAATCTCACGTCTGAAGCCGATATCGAGCAAGCTACAGAGGAAATGAAAGAAGAAGATACGGATGCTGAAGTTGAGAACGTCTGTACTGGCACCCCGGCAGAAGCAGAAGCAGACGAGGAAATTGAAATAGAAATTGATATTGAGGACGATTCGGTATTCGATACCGAGCCTGATGCCGGCACTATCATCGCCGGACAGTCCGATTGGCTTGATTCGTCGGAAAGTAGGGTTGGGGCGGCCGGCATAGAACCACGTAGCGTCAAGTTCAACAGTGAAATTGACAACTCTGATGCCCAATCGCATTTCGACCTTGGCTTAGCCTTCAAGGAGATGGGTCTTTACGACGAGGCGCGTAAAGAGTTTCACAACGCATCATTAGATCCACAGCACAGGAATGATTCTCTGATTATGCAGGCCGCTTGCCTGCGTGAGCGGGGAGAAGTAGAAAAATCGCTGGACATGCTTCAAGCACTTCTGATACCGGGTATGAGCCAGGAAGACACCTGCGCGGTTCACTATGAACTTGCTATCACCTACGATGCCATGGGACACACCCAGGAAGCGACCTCTCTGCTGAACGAGATCTCTGCCCGCTGCCCCGGATTTCGGGATGTCAGTTCACGCCTCAATGCTGCAAACCTGGAAAGCACGACCCTTGATTTCTCTGAAGAAGAGTTGCAGGGGTTCGGCCCCAAATAACAAACCCTCGACCCAAGGAGCGCCGTCTATGAAAATGATGCTATCGACCGCAATCTGGATGTTTCTCCTGCTGGCGTATTGCAGCTCTGACCTGCTGGCAGCCGAATTATTGGATGTCAATCCGGTTGTAACCGGCGGCAATGTTTCTGTGGAAGTAACCGCTGATGTGCCCATGACCTATACCTATTACAAGATACCGGGACAGGCGCGCGCAGTCGTTGATATTGCTGAAGCTGACCCCGAAAAAGTTGAGCCGCTCATTGTCGTCAACAAAGGTGTCGTTTCCAGTATCAGCGTTGATAAGGCACAGATCGCAGGCATGGTCGTCAGTAGACTCATATTCAATCTGGTTACTGAATCAGATATTGCGGTTACTGCGAGCGCCGATCGCAAACACCTCACTGTAACATTCGGGCATGCTGCGACAGCGGGAATCCCGTCCGTAAAGAGTCAACCTGTCGCTATCGTCAGTCCGTCGGCCACAAGCGACTCCGGAACAACTGCACCGCCTAAGCCGGTAGATGTACCACCTGCCGCTGTAGCGGTTCTAACGGCAGCAGCATCAACCGCTGCGCCAGCCGTTGCCCCCCCGCCACCAGCACGGATTGCGGTTTCTGAACCGGTCGTACCGACTGATACACCTCCGGCAGCGGCCTCCATCAAAAGCATTGTTATCGGTGACACCTATCTGGAGATACAGACTGACAGGGCAATCGCCGACTACAAGACAATCGCCCTGAAAAAACCGGAACGGCTGGCACTTGACCTGCCGGGCGCCAGAAGCACGCTTTCCACCAAATCGGTAGCCATCAACAAATTCGGTATTTCGGCACTCAGGATTGGATTATATCCCGCCCATATCAGGATTGTGCTTGACGCTTCCGGAGCAACTTTTCCGAAGCACGCTATGACGGCAACCCGTAACGGCATCAGGATTACCTTCAAGTAACCTTCCTCTTTACATTCTGCACACAAAAAAACCGGCTCCTCTCCCAATCCTTGATCTGATTGTGAGAGGAGCCGGTTCAGCATCTGCTCTTTTAAGTTGTATCAGTTTTCCGTCAAAAAATGCTGTTCATACAGATCTTCAAGCGCCTGAAGATGCTGACTCTCTTCCGCATACAGCTGCGCAAACAGCTTGCCCATCGGAGCACCTTCGCAGCCAGTGGACACTCGTCCGTAAAAATCAACCGCACTCTTTTCAAGGTGAATTGCATAGATCAGTGCCTCGCGCACACCGGACTGAGGTCCAAGTTCCTGCTTCTTGAAGAGAGAATCCAGCTTCATGGTCGGAATATTCGTGCTGAGTACCGCCTCACCACCTTCCATGCGACCATTAAGCAGTGCTTTTTCAAGCTGATTTTTGTGATTAAGCTCATCAAGGGCATTATCACGCATCAACTCTCTGGCACCCTTGTGCGTCAACTGGCGTATGGCGTTAAGATAGTTACGAAAACCTTCTTCTTCCATGGCGATCGCCATTTCAATGGCAGCATCGAACGTGTAACAGACCTGATCATTATCCATGGTGCTAAGCCTCCTGCTCAATCAATCTGGCAGATTTTATAAACAGCGGCTCGAGAGGAACATCAGAGTGCCCGTTTTTATTGCCGGTCTTGACTGCCCGCATCTGATCAACAACATCCATACCCTCCAGAACACGTCCGAAGACGCAGTAGCCAAAACGATCTGGCTGTTTACCCGTGTGATCCAGAAAAGCATTGTCAACGGTGTTAATAAAAAACTGGCAGGTGGCAGAATCAACCATGGCGGTACGAGCCATGGCAAGGGTTCCACGTGTATTTTTGAGACCGTTGGTAGCCTCGTTTTTGATGGCAAATTTGGTCTTTTTTGTTTCCATGTTTTCAGTCATACCGCCACCCTGCACCATAAAATCCTTAATGACGCGATGAAATATCAATCCGTCGTAATGTCCTTCTTTGACGTAGGAAAGAAAATTTCTAACGGTTATGGGTGCTTTATCCTTGAAAAGCTCAATGGAAATATTCCCCATGGATGTTTCCAACATGACCTGCGGGTTCTGCTCAGACATTGTAGATCCTCCAAAATTATGAGAGTTGATGAGACATAATCGGTGTACTGTGCTCGACGTATACCACACAGTGCACTGAATTTAAACTTCAATTTTCTCATTCGTGCACTTACAAGAATTGTAATATTCCCGAAGCAGCTCCACGTGCAGACTGAGGTAACCTGAACTACCCTCTGGTCAGCCGCTGCAAAAAGTACACATGATGCGCCGAACGGTGACAACGGTACGGTGGCAGTGTATAGTGACAAAAACTGTTCCCAAGGAGCTGCTCCATGCGTTTGTTGTATACTATTTTGATACTGATTCTCATCATGGCAATTTCCGGCTGTGCACTCGTAAATGTTGCACTGATCCAACCGCCGAGCCCCTTGGAAGAGCAGGTATTGGAGGGTGATGGAACAAAAAAAATCTTGTTACTTGACATCAACGGCACCATTACGGAACAGGAGAAGTCAGGTGGCCTTCTAGGGAGCTCATCCGCTTCTATGGTCTCGCTCATCCGCGAGTCGCTGCAAAAGGCTGAAAAGGATGACAAGGTCAAAGGTATCATCTTACGAATCAATTCGCCTGGTGGTACAGTGACCGCAAGCGATATTATTTATCATGATATTATCGAATTCAAAAAGCGGAGAAAAATCCCCGTACACGCCTGTATTATGTCCACTGGTGCTTCTGGAGGCTATTACGTAGCAGCTGCTGCAGATAAAATCATAGCCCACCCCACAGCCATTACCGGCAGCATTGGTGTCATACTGATGAAATTCAACGTGGAAGGATTGATGGGTAAGATCGGTGTAGAAGAACAGACCGTCAAGTCAGGCGACAAGAAGGATATCATGTCACCTTTCCGCAAGGCTACGCCAGAAGAAGTTAAGTTGGCCCAGGAGATTATCGACCAGCTTTACGGACGCTTTCTGGATGTGGTCATGTCGCGACCGGGCAACACGTTGAACCGGGACGAGCTGCGCAAACGTGCAGATGGTCGCCTCTATACCGCCGGGCAGGCTTTGGAAGCAAAACTGATCGACCGGATCGGCTACCTGGACGATGCAATTGCGGGACTCAGGAAGATTTCAGGAGATGATAACGCAAAGGTTGTCAGCTATTTCCGGCCTGGTAACTATAAAGGAAGCATTTACGCTGACGCGGGTCATATGGGCGGAATGATGGAGTTTCTCGGTGGATTTGACGCATTTTCCGGGGCCAGCTTTATGTATGTGTGGCGGCCGTAACGTCTTGAAACGCGACTTAGCCAGAGGTTGATTGTGAGAATGACGGGTAAATATTTACATGATATGATTTTTTCTCAAACGGCCTTCTCGCTTCATCTGTTGGCCAATGCTGCTGTCTTGATGTTTTTGCTCTCACATATTCACCCTGTAAGCGCTTCCTGTGGTGATCCCGCATTACCGGATGTTGACTGGATGCATTGTGACAAACGCAAAATCAATCTGAGCGGCGTCAATGTCATGATGGCAAACCTGAGTTATGCTGATCTGTCCGGTGCCAGCTTGCATAGCGCAAATTTGGAAGTGGCAAATTTGAGTCATACAAATCTGTCTGGTGCCATCCTGTCCGGGGCTCATCTGGAAGGAGCGGATTTCAGAGGTGCCATCCTGCTCAATGCAAATCTAACCGGAACAATCGGGCTGTCAGACGCACAGCTGCTTCAGGCTTCCAATCTGCAGGGGGTGAATCTTTCTCAGTTTGATCTCAGCGGATTTGACCTGAGCTCCGTAAACTTGACCAGAGCCAATCTCTCCAATTCCAACCTCACCAATACAAACTTTACCAATGCAAACCTGACGGGAGCTAACCTGAACGGTGCCAACCTGAAAGATACCAAACTTCAGGGAACCATCCTGAATAAAACCATCCTTACGGAAACACATAACATTACAAACGATCAACTGCGAAATGCCGACACTTTGCTGGGCGCAAACCTGTCAGGGCTTGATCTGAGCAGATTTGATTTCAGTTCCCGCGACCTGACCGGCGCCGATCTGTCCGGGACAATTCTGGAATCAGCCACATTGGGGTTCTCTGCGAATTTAACCGGTGTTAATCTGACCGGTGCAAATTTGACTCACGCCAACCTGGCCTACGGCAATCTTACCGCTGCCATCCTGATGAAAACAAATATCACGGAATACCAACTTCGAAGTGCTGCCGGCTTGAGGCGGGTAAATCTTTCCGGTCTCAACTTGAGCCACTTTGATCTGAGCTCTTTGAACCTGGGCGGCGCAATCTTTGAGTACACAAACCTTTCAGGTGTCAACTTTTCCGCTGCTGATCTTACCAATGCAAATCTGGCCAACGCCAACCTTGCCAAAGTCAATTTTGACGGAACGGTACTGGTCGAAGTTACCAACTTGAAAAAAGATCAATTGAGCGGCGTTTTCAGTTTGCAAGGTGTGAACCTTTCCGGCATGGACCTCAGCAAATTTGATCTGAGATCTCTTTATCTAAAAAATGCAAATCTTACCGAAACCACGTTGGTGTCTGCCAATCTCTCTAAGGCGAACCTGATCAACGCTAACCTGACGGAAGCCAACCTTAGCAAAGCCAGCCTCATGGGAGCAGATCTGACAAATGCAAACATGACGGGAACCATCCTGACACATGCAAATCTGACCGATGCAATCGGATTAATTCTCGATCTCGATGAACTTAAATCTGCAACGAAAAATGATCTGTCCCCATAAAATCTTTATAGCTGTTCTCAGTATATAATGTGCTCCAAACACAAACAAAAGACCAAATCAGTCTTTTTAGTTGCCTTATTGGGGCCTATTCATGCTATTATCGGCGCAGATGTTCTCTGTTCCATTCTGAGATGAGGTGAAAGCAATGGAAAGCACAAGAAATTTTTCAAGGGTTGAAAGCTCCACTCCATGTGTCATTGCTTTTAACGGTATGAATTATGGTGCTCAGGTAAATAACTTCGGGATGGGTGGAGCTTCAATAAAGGTTGGGAGTGACCTTCAGTCTAATCTTTGCGTTGGTGACCTTTTTGAGCTCATGCTCGTAAATGACTCGGGAGCTTATACAACCCATTTTTCATGCGAGGTATCCAGGCTCAATTCATCAGAACTTGGAGCCAGTTTTTACAAACTGTTCTGACTTTGTTTATAACATTATAAAATAAATACATTATTTCATTATCTTTGAGGTGCGCCATGAACAAGAAATCGAATTTATTTGATATCATCTTCAAGGTAGCGGTTTTAGCGTTGATGATAGACTGGACTTTCGCTCTATGGAAGATAGCAGATAATATTGCCCGGTTAAAACCCTAGCAGGAGAGCCGACTGCCGTGTTATCTGCAGGACGAGTAAACGAGTGTAAGGACAAATAAATGCCAATTTACGAATATCGATGTGATGCCTGTAACATTAAATTTGAACTTCGTCAGAAGTTCTCTGACCCACCTGTAGACCGTTGCCCTACATGTGGTGGTGACGTCCGTAAGCTGTTGTCGGCAGTCGCATTCAGCCTCAAAGGAGCTGGTTGGTTCGGTGACGGCTACGGCACAAAAGCGGAGCCTACTACCTCAGAAGGCCAGAAATCAGCAGGAACCGGAGCTACAACGGACGTTGCAGCACCTGGTGCAGCTCCGACGGAGACAACAGCAGTACCGACAACTCAAGACTCCACTTCAACTCAGACAGAAACGAAGAGTACGGTTGTCGTGACACCGGCCCCCACTATAAAAACAGAGATAAAGTCACAAGGAGGCTGACAACAGCCTGCGTCACTTTTCGTGACGCTTCTATTTATATACAGAAAAAGGCACCTGCAATTTATAGTTGCACGTGCCTTTTTGATTGGTGCACATTTGCCAGCCACAGGTGGCTCGAAAACTGATAATCATTGTGATAATATGCCCCGTGTTATAGAACAGCTCATGCGGGACAGCTCCGCAACAACCACCGGGCTGTCGGAACGGAAAAATTCCAACAACCCGTCAAAAAAGGATCAGAAGAACGTGACCAAAAAAACCGATGCCATCTACGCTACGCCCCTGCAGAAAATGATCGACTTTCAATTCGACGAACGGGTCGTCGCTGTTTTTCCCGACATGATACAACGCTCTGTCCCTGGCTACGGTATGATCATAGCCAATATCGGCACCCTCGCTGCGAAATACGCCCAGGCCGCAAGTCACTGCTATGATCTCGGCTGTTCCCTCGGGGCGGTGAGCCTTGCCATGCGCCAGCGGATCAATCAGCCAAACTGTGACATTATAGCTGTCGATAACTCCCCTGCAATGATCGAGCGCGGCCGTGAGCTCCTGGCTCGTGATGCTGTTCCGACCGTTCCGGTGACGATGATCTGTGCCGATCTCCAGCATGTCTGTATTGAGAATGCCTCCGTCGTAGTCCTTAACTTCACTCTGCAGTTCATCCCTCCTGCAGAACGATTGGCCCTGATGCAGCGAATCTATGCGGGGCTCAAACCGGGCGGTATTCTCATCCTCTCCGAGAAGATCGCTTTTAACGAGCCGGGACGGCAGAACTTTCATGAGGAGCTGTATCACGATTTCAAACGGGCCAACGGCTACAGCGATCTCGAGATCAGCCAGAAGCGGTCTGCGCTGGAGAAAGTGTTGATCCCCGAGACCCTCGCCTGTCATCAAGAGCGGCTACAGAAGTCAGGCTTCTCGTTCTCTGACCTTTGGTTTCAGTGCTTTAGCTTTGCTTCTCTTGTCGCGATTAAATGAACTTCTACGAATCCCTCTATCAGCAGCTTGCCACCATGGGCCAGGAGCGATGGGCAGATCAACTGCGAATGGATCTGTCCGAGGCACTGCTCCTCGAACGTTACGGCAAGCTGGCCGGTTGGCTGAGTGCTCTGCAGTCGCTGCCGGAGACACGTCCGTCCCGGATTTCGCTGCACGGCACTGTTACCATCGGCTCTCATAATGATCTTGGCCACGTCAACCGAGAAGAGCTGGTCGCCCAGCTTCAGGCTTTTCACCCATGGCGCAAAGGCCCCTACAATTTTTTCGGTATTGAGATCGATACCGAGTGGCGATCTGACTGGAAGTGGGAGCGTCTTCTACCGCACATCAAGCCGCTGGCAGGACGCAAAGTCCTCGATGTTGGCTGCGGTAACGGCTATCACGGCTGGCGCATGCTCGGCGTCGGTGCCGACTTCGTCCTCGGCATCGAGCCCTTCCTGCTTTCTGTGATGCAGTTCCAGGTGATGCAGCGCTACCTTTGCGATCCGCATCACCATGTCATCCCCATCGGCATCGAGGATCTCCCCACTAATCTCGCCTGTTTCGACAGTGTCTTCTCCATGGGCGTTCTCTACCATCGTCGCTCACCCCTCGACCATCTTTTCGAGCTGAAGGGTTGCCTGCGCCCGGGGGGAGAGTTGATTCTTGAGACGCTGATTGTCGAAGGGGATCAAAAGACTATCTTCATGCCGCAAGGACGTTACGCCAAGATGCGCAATATCTGGTTCCTCCCGTCGATTGCGGCGATGACCTTGTGGCTGCAGCGCTGCGGGTTCACGGAGATTGCCTGTGTCGACGCTACCCGCACAAGCCGCGAGGAACAGCGCTCGACGGAGTGGATGCATTTTGAGTCGCTGGCGGATTTTCTTGACTCGGATGATGCGGCGAAAACGATTGAAGGGCACCCGGCACCATTGCGGGCGATCTTTACCGCGACGAGGCCATAGGACATTGAGGATGGGAGATCCGTTTTTAACAGATTTCGTGCAATTACTTTTGGAATAGAGTATACGTGTTAACGTAGGATGACATCAATATGGGGGTGTAAAGGTTTCGACAGGCGAAGATAGATTCTGATTGCGCTGGGAGGATAGTGGTTGGCCTCTAGAATAATCCACTAAACAATGAATGCAAACAATACATTCGCAGCAGCAGACAACTACGCCTTCGCAGGTGCAGTTGCAGCATAACCAGTCTTGGGCTCTACGGAACCCAAGCGAGCTAGAGGGTAGACTTAATTCCCTGTGTAACCCTTCGGCTGTCAAAAAGAAGTAATTGTAATGGGACGGCGAGGATGGTCCGATATTCGTCGTATTTAGGAATCGGTTCTTGGTGCCTTGATTGATGGCTTACTTTGAATTTAAACCCGTAGTCAATCTATCAGCGTAGACGTTAGTTTTGAAAGTCGTTTGGACCAGGGTTCAACTCCCTGCACCTCCACCAAATTTTTTAGCAATAAAAACAGAATCTTAGCGGCGCATACTCATAATTGCGTCGCTATTTTTTTATTGAGTGATCGAGAATTGGAATGGCGGTTGATTCGAAATCAGATTCAGTTCTATCCGAGAATCAGTGTGGTCACGGGAACTGGCATAGTTGTCATTTGTTATGCATTTGCTATCCCGTCCAGAAGAGGGCCATAGAGGAGTATATTGCCACAATTAACAGGCCCCATCTCTTTTGAAATGGGGCCTGTTACACTTCATGGATAGTTTGTAGTTACGGGCGTGTGCCTAAAGGTGCCCCTTCTTTTGATAGATACGCACTTGCTTTCACTATATCTACAGTAATGCTGCCGTCGTAGGAAAGGCTACTAAAGTCAAGCGTACCGTTTACAGTTCCCTTCTGTAAATATTCGAGGGAATCGAAAATTAAACGTTTTGCATAGGTACGATTATGAGCAAATGCTCCTGGTTCGTGTTTCAGGAAATTGAAGTTGAATGCTGTGCCCATGTTGAACTAAACCGCTGCGCGGTAATTTAAAACCAAACCAAAAGCACCAAACCAGAGGCATCTCCCCGGAGGTGCCTTTTTCGTCTCTTCAATCAGCATTATCTTTGTTTTACCTTCTTCAT
>DUZX01000023.1 GCA_013349325.1 Desulfuromonadales bacterium | reverse complement strand
TAAGTGTCGCACAAAAAATGAGACAACTCATGAGAAACGTACGAATGGTCTTTGATTACTTGAAAATGACTCAAAATTCCTGTCATGAATGACTGATCACATGGAGAACAAATTTACCGTGAGTAAAACAGGGCTTCATAGACAAAAGGAGTTTCTCATCCCGATGAGTTTACACGTCAAGCACGAGTTCATCTCGATGCCCCAGGCCGCGTGAGTTGTCGATGAAATAGATCCGTTGCGGTACGATCCGGTACCAGGCCACCTTGGCAAGCGCTTCGATGACAGCCGCAGGCGCCAGCGATAACAGACCGGTAACAGGAAACTTTTCAGCATAGATGCGGCGCGCCTTGCTTTGTTCAGCACCGCTGATTTCAGTAGCGCTACCTTCCATCTGAACACCTTTAATGTCCAGCCAATCTGAGTAATTCTCCTGAATCGTCACGGCAACCTGCTGATTGTGAGCCAGGTTGCAGCAGTGTCTGCTGGTCGGTGACGATAAGAAATAGAGCGTAAAACCATCATTGACGTAAAACACTGCTGCCGCAGACGGTACATTGTTATAGCAGGTAGCCAGGGTTGCAACATTATGCTGCTGAAGATAGTGCTTTACCCTTTCGTTAAGCAGCTTATTCATCGTGAAACCTCGTTATAGGCAAATGACTTCGTGATAGACATTTTTGAGGCATTCAATCTATACTCCATTGGCGAATTTACGTACCTGTCGGAAATATTTACACGTCTGCAGATACGTGCACAAGCAGTTACTGACTAAACTAATTAAAACCACATGTTACAAACAAGGCATACAACGTGCATTAGCCCAGGCAACTCGCGAGCTGCCCCGCTTTCATATTGAGCGAAAGAAATTTCGATTGTATACAAGCCCGCGAGTCAAAAGGAAAAACCATGACACAGCGAAATTTTATCCGGGTGCCCTTTACGGAATGCGCTTCCATCAAGCAACAGGATCAGGTTTTTTTCGGTAATATTGAGAACATAAGTCTTCAGGGTATGTATATCAAAACCGCCCAGGATCTTACGGTCCACTCCCCGGTTGACGTAGCCGTCTATTTTTCTCCCGTCAGTTCGTTTTACTTAACAGCCGACATCGTGCGGCGTGACCCTCACGGCATCGGAGTTCAGATCAAGGATATCGATATAAAGTCCTTCGTCTATCTTCGTGATTTAGTGGCCAAAGAGTGTAACGACCACGACCTCGTCCTGCGCGAAACCTTCAAGGTTACCAGCTGTATTCACTGATTCAACGCCTCCTCCCGCCTCAAACATTCTTATTATTTCCTCTTGAAAATAAATACCACGGTAGGGGCGACGCCGTTGGCTCGCCCTGGCAGCACGAGCCAAAAGTAGTGAATAGTGCATCAGGGCGACCCAAGGGGTGCGCCCCTACAAGATCGGAAGAAACGCTAATATTATAGCAACCCGGTAACTCATTGATACGACAGAACGTCCTTTGAGACAAAAGTTGACAAACCCACCTCACCTACCTGTCGGTTTTCTTTACACCCCATAAAAACGCGTAACCATTTTTGTGTATACCATTATTTATTGTTAAATTATAGGCAGTTACAAGACACACCGCTGGAACTGTCACACCCCTGTCACTCTAAACACACATTTTTAATGAGGATATCAAGTGATACGAGCTCATTTCATGTCGAAGAATTTTACACATACTCACTGTATTTTATGAAATGTATTTTTTACTGTTTTATTACAGATACTTACAACTTGGCACAGCAGTTGCTTAAGCAGAGACATTCGATATTGAATTTTAAGTTTGCGGCAATCGCAAACATACCAAACGCAGAAATAGGAGAACACAATGAAAAAGAAGATGGTAGCATTACTGGCAGGGGCGATGATGATGATGGCAACGAGTGCAATGGCGTTACCTTTAATATCTGGAACAATTGATATTGTCGGGGCATCCGCACTTACAACTACTGCACCTGATCCATTGTCGTTTGCAAATGCAAACGCAATTGATTTCACGATGAATGCAGGGTCAGTCATTTCAACAACAGGAGATTTTACAGCTGTTCCTCTTTTTAGTTTGGCAGCTCTCCAAGACTTCACTTTTTCACCAGCGCTGACACCAGCTGTAATATCACCTTTGTGGGCAGTATCAATTTCTCCTACAACTGCATTTTCATTTGATCTGAGTTCAATAATTGTGACTCGTTCAGCTAAGTCCTTGGAACTTTCGGGTACAGGTACCCTTTATGGTTTTGGATTTGACCCAACACCTGGTGTATGGGACCTTACAACTCAATCATCTAATGGTGATGCAACGCTGGCATTATCTTTTTCAGAGAATACTGCTGCAGTCCCAGAGCCCGGCACAATGATGCTGGTCGGTCTTGGTATGCTCGGCATGGCTGTTTACGGCAAACGTCGTCAGAACAAAGAAGCATAAGAACCGCTTCACCATATAGCTTGACAAAAAGAGGCGCTGCGATTGCAGCGCCTCTTTTTTGTCTGTCGGACTTCTTTACACCTGTAGGGGCGTGGTCCCAGACCCGCCCTTGCTGCAGTATCCACCACCGTAGCCAGTTGCACTTAGGGCGGGTTTGGAACCCGCCCCTACGAAACAAAACCTCCCAAATGCGTTGATGGGGGTTCGATTAAGAACATACTGCAACGCATAAGAACCGCGATTGCAGCGCCTCTTTTTTGTCTGTCGGACTTCTTTACACCTGTAGGGGCGTGGTCCCAGACCCGCCCGCGTGCAGTATCCACCGCCGTATACTATTGCACCACGGGCGGGACTGGGACGCCGCCCCTACGATTTCAAAACAAAATACGTTGTCATCCCCGAGTAATTCTATCGGGGATCCACGCAGTCAAAGCCTGGATTACCGATTAACCCCTCGGGAATGACAAGCTTTTTAAAATATGTGCTGAATAGTTAATCCAGATTTTCCCGGGGAAGGTTCCGCAGAAAGAGGAAAACCAGCGGCGGCAGAATAAGCAGAAATGCATACAACAGGTAGTGGAAAGTCTGACGAACACCAACGGCATCAGCCAGCTTGCCGACCAGCGGCCCGCTGCAGACAAACAGCAACCGGAAACAGAGTGACTGCAGCGAAAGAATGCCGGCCCGATTGGCCGAAGGGCATTCCGCCTGTGTCAGATTGAGCATCATCGGCCCGCGCAGACCGCGCATAATCGTCAACAGGTAATAAAAGAGAAATCCCCATATCCCCCCCACAACTCCCAACCCCAGATAGCCTGCAATAATCAGAACAAGAAACAGGATCGTCATAAAGCGATTACCCAGATAGCGCACGGCACGATGGCTGGTCAACGCACACAACGCAACCGTCAGATTGGCAACACTCCAGACCGGACCGAACCAGGTCAGCGGCACGCCACCGTTTTGCATGTAGGGCTGGATCAGCCAGACCGGATAGAACGAGGCGATTCCCAGCACTGAATTCAACAGAATTGTATAACGCAGCCCCTTGTTCTCCTGAAAAGCATAGCGCGTCGTCCGCAGCGCCTCTTTCAGATGGCCGGCATGCGGCGCAATCTCACGGACAGGTTCGACCATGGAGCGGGTCAAAAGAAGCGCCAGCCCCCAGACGCCGATCTGCAGAATAAACGGGAGCAGCGCTGCGTAGGCGTAGATGACACCGGCAAAAACCGCTCCCAGCGCCTCTCCACCCTGCGCAAAACCGCTCATGCGCCCCTGATGACGACTATAGTGCGCTTCGGCACCCTCCTGCTTGAGCGTTTCATACAACAGGGCGCTGTCGGAGCCGCTGATAAAAGCCAGTGACGTTCCCAGCAGGATTTCGGCCAACATGACATGCGTGAAGGAGGTTGCCACGGTATAAATACCCCAACCGATGATGCCGAGCAGCGAGGCCAGACTGAGCGAGACACGGTACCCGATCCGGTCGCTGACATACCCGCTGGGATATTCCATCAGCACCATGACGACCGAGAGAATTCCCTGCAGCAGCAGGATCTGCGTCAAGGAGAGACCGATATGATCTTTCCAGAAGAGCGTGATGATCGCCATCGGAAAGAGCGTCATCTGCAGAAAAGAAAAGGCATAGAGGCGGGGTATGTTGGAGTGGACGGATCTCATGATATAAGCAAAGCTTTTACCACAGAGTCACGGAGAACGGAGAGGAATAGTGAAAACTGGATTCTCGTATAAAATATTTCGCTCAAGAAATGTAGGGGCGCACCCGGTGGGTCGCCCTGCGGCACAATTCGACACTGCTGCCTCAAGCAACGGGGCGAGCCAACGGCGTCGCCCCTACAAAAAGACTATTTACAACCCCAACGAAGCGGGGTTTTTGCCGGCATCCGGGAAGAAGAGCGGCGCGCCGAACTTTTCGACGCCGAAGCGACCGATCAGATCCTGTGTCTTTTTCACTGTCATGAAGTCGGCAAAAGCCTTACCTCCAATAACATTTATTTTTGGAGATTTGGCCGGGTTGAGTTCGATGACATGATAAATATTAAGCAGTTTACTGTCCCCTTCTGTCAGAATTACCAGCCCAAGACCTTTCTTGAGTGCCAGAAACGTAGCCCGGTCTGTCAACGTATAGCCATGCTTTTCTGCAGCCACGTTCAACGTCTGACCCATACCAAGACCGGTCTGCTGATACCACTTCTGCCCATCCGGGGTAATGGCGGCAGCTTTCCAGAGCCCTTTCTCCTTAGCATTGGTACCGGAATTATCGCCACGCGATACAAAAATGGAGGTACTTTGCGCGATGCGCTTCAACGCTTCCGCAGCGGTAACACCTTTTATTTTAGCCGGATCAGCGGCCGGACCGACGATGATAAAATCGTTGTGCATAACCAGACGACGGCTGACACCGAAACCATCTGCCATAAACTTCTTCTCGGCATCCGGGGAATGTACCAGCAGCACATCAGCCTCCCCTTTCTCGCCCATCTTCATAGCCTGTCCGGAGCCGACTGAAATTGTCTTGACCTGTAGTCCGCTTTCTTTTTCAAAAATCGGGACCAGCAGGTCCAACAGTCCGGAATCCTGAGTACTGGTGGTGGTTGCCAGGATGACCGTCTTTGAAGCTGCCGACACCTGTCCGGCAGTCGCCAGCAGGGTACATAAGATAAAACCGGTTACAATTCGTGAGATCAATCCATTTTTTCGCATTCTGTTCTCCTTTCGTTGTGTACTGCGTGGTTATTTTGAGCCTTTTGCATGCCATTCACGGGAGTCAGGAAAGAAGAGTGGCCCGCCGAAACGCTCCTTACCGAACTCTGCAACAATTTTCTGCCCTTTGACAGGATTTGTCAGCCAGCGAACAAAAGCTGCTGTATCTGCACTGTTGACAGACGGGAATTTTTTCTGACTGACCGGGATCAGCGAAATACGGTTCAATAACGCTTCATCACCCTCAACCAGAACCACCAGCTTGATCTCTTTCTGGATCGTCAAAAAGGTAGCTCGGTCGATGATCGTGTAAGCTCCTGAGCTGCTGGTGAAGCGGAGTGTCGGCACATTTCCCTCACTCCCTTTTTCGTACACTTTGTACCACGCTCCGCCTGGCTTCAAGCCGGCTTTAGCCCAGAGTTCCGTCTCCGCTACGTGCGTGCCGGATTTGTCACCACGGCTGATAAACGACGCTGCGGTATCTGCTATTTTTTTGAGTGCTACCGTAGCAGACGTCATGCCGCGTATTCCTGCCGGGTCATTGGCCGACCCGACTATGACAAAATCATTGTACATAAAAGGAATCCGTTCCGTTCCGAATCCAGCCGTAACAAATTTCTCTTCCAGAGAACGGGCATGCACCATGACCAGATCAATGTTCCCCTTTTCCGCTATTTTGAGAGCTTCACCGGTGCCGGCTCCGACGTGCCGGACCCGAATGCCGCTTTCCTTTTCAAAGGCATCTTCCAGGGCGGAAACAATACCGGCATCGATCGGGCCAATGGTGCTCCCCAGAAGAAGGAACCCCTCTTCCGCCTGTACTGACGTTGAACAGACACAAAGCACCAGCATAAACATGAATGTTAAACACCTCATAACACCACTCCTTTCACCTGTCAGTTTTCGAAATACCGCTCTGTTTTCGTGATCGTCTTCATCTTTTTCAGTCGGCTGATACCCGCTTTGCACGCTTCAAATGCCTCTTCACTGCCGGGAGCACTGGCCGCCACCAGTGAGATGATATCTCCAACGGCCAGACAGCCGGTTCGGCGTATCAAAAGCACATCTTCCAGTTTCCAACTCTGTTTAAGTTCCTTATTAATAGCCTCCAGCTCTGCGACAGCACCGTCAGCGGCACAGTATTCGATTGCGACGGTTGATTTGCCGGAGCCGGCCTGCTGCTTGACAACTGCATAATGCAGAACCACAGAACCTGAGTACGTAGATTGAATGGATCGGTAGATAACCGATGGATCAATGGGGTTTTCAATAAGTAGAACCACGCGGAGTCTCCTTTAATGACCAGAAAAACAAAAACCCCTTCTCAGTGTAGAAAAGGGGCGCGGACAAGCCACGGGCGGTGGCTCGTCAAGCACGAAATCCCCTTTTCAAAAGGAGGGCGGCGCCGTTTCCGGCGAAACCCGCAGGTCGCAGGCCGTGAGGATTTTTCCCTGGTAGGCTGGTACGACTCGGAGAGTGGCTAAATGATTGGGCACTATAGCGGCAACGCCATCTACAGGCAATGTAAAAAAAGAGTCTCTTCCACACGGAAAGAGACTCTCTACGATCATCATTTTTTACGACTACATCACGGCCTCAGCGCTTCGGCTGTAACCTCGGCAATATCCTTTACTTTAACGCTATCAGCAGCACCCAGGTCCTTCAAGCCATCTTCCATCATGGTCATGCAGTAGGGGCAGCTGACGCAGAGGGTATCCGGTTTCTGTTTCAGGGCTTCTCCGACACGGTCGAGGTTGATTCTCGTGCCGGTGTCTTCTTCCATCCACATTCTGCCGCCGCCGGCACCGCAGCAGAAGCCGTTTTCGTGGTTGCGGTCGAATTCGAGCGGAGCACTGCCGGTGGTTTTGGTGATGACGCTGCGGGGTGCGTCGTAGGTGTCGTTGTGGCGCCCAAGGTAGCAGGAGTCGTGGAAGATGACTTTGCCTTCGTCGGCCTGTTTGTTGAGTTTGAGTTTTCCGCTCGCCAGGAGTTGTGCGATCAGTTGGGAGTGATGCACGACTTCAATTTCGAGTCCATACTGGCGGTAGTCGTTTTTAAGGGTGTTGAAGCAGTGCGGGCACTGGGTGACGACTTTGGTTATTGTGCGCTCCTGAAAGAGGGCGACGTTTTCTGTGGCGATTTTGTCGAAGACGAATTCGTTGCCGAGGCGCCGGGCGCTGTCGCCGCAGCAAAGTTCTTCTTTGCCTAAGAGTCCCCATGAGATTCCAGCGGCGTCGAGGATGGTAGCCAGGGCAACGGTGACGTGTTTGGCGCGGTTGTCAAAGGCACCGGCGCAGCCGACGAAGAAGAGGTATTCTGTTTCGCCGGGAATGTAGCTGCGGTCGCCGAGTTGGCTGCTCCATTTGGTCCGTTCGGACGGGGCGATGCCCCAGGGGTTGCTGCGCTGCTCCAGGTTTTCAAAGAGGTTGAGCAGCTCTTCGGGGAACTGGGATTTTTCCTCGACCAGGTGACGGCGCAGTTTGATGATTTTGGGCATCTGTTCGATCAGGACCGGGCAGACGGAGGTACAGGCACCGCAGGTGGTGCAGGACCAGATGGTTTCTTCGCTGATGGTGCCTTCATGGGCTTCGCCGATCAGAGCGGTCGTACCTTCTTTACCTTCTTTCAGTGCCGGTGCGTTGGCAAGCAGGTTCATCTTGATGTCGTGTACGACGCGGCGCGGGTTGAGCGGTTTGCCGGTGTTATGCGTGGGACAGAGATCCTGGCAGCGGCCGCATTCGGTGCAGGTCATGGAGTCAAGCAGGTCTTTCCAGGTGTACTGGGTGACGCTGCTGACGCCGTAGCGAGCCCCTTTTTCGAATATTTCGCGCGGTTGTGTGTTCGGTTTTTCCATACTCTTGAAGTAGCAGTTGGGTATGGCGGTCAGGATATGCATATGTTTGCTGCGCGGCAGAAAGTTCATGAAGGCCAGGAGGACCAAGGCATGCAACCACCAGGCGAATGTGCCGATACTGGCTTGCGTTGCTGCAGGGAGTCCCTGTAGCAGGACGGCGATGGCCGATGAAACCGGCTGCCAGGTAGTCGGTTGACCCTGTGCGATGGTGGCGGCATTCAGCAAAAAGAAAGCGATCATCAGAGCAGCAATCATCCCCAGGATCAGCAAGGCTTCGCCACCGGCCGGTTTGGCGTATTCAGTTTCCAGGTACTCGGGCGGAAAGAGGAGTCGGCGGGCAAGCGCAACCAGTACGCAACCGAGTGCGACGACGGAGACGCCGTCAAAGAGCAGTTGCAGAACGTGATGCAGGGGTGCCGGCAGAAGTGCCAGATTGAGGCCGGGTATCAGCCCTTCGACGAGAAATTCGCCATTAGCAATCAGGAGCGCCATGAAGGCCCAGAACAGAAAAAAATGATTAAGTCCGTAGGGTCTGGCCAAGACGCGCTGCTGGGCAAAAGCGTAGTTGAACATACCGGCCAGGCGGGCACCGGAATTGTCGAAGCGGTTGTCTGCTGCGCCGAGTGTTACCAGCTGCAGCCGCTGATAGCAGCTGAACAGAAAGGAGAGTACGGATACAGAGAATACGGCTATGAAGAGAGTGTGCTGAAGCGACATGTCGTAGATACCTCGTAACAAATAGTCCTGATTTCAGTGATGATCAGGTGGCGTTTCGTGGGTCCTTAATGAGCGCTCTGTGACTTGAGCTCTCGAACTCTGCTGATGATTGCCGGGACAACCTGAAACAGGTCTCCTACGACGCCGTAGGTGGCGATCTGGAATATGGGTGCTTCCGGATCACGGTTGATGGCGATGATGGTGTCGGAGTCCTGCATGCCGACCATATGCTGAATGGCGCCGGAAATACCGCAGGCGATGTAGATTTTGGGACGGACGGTTTTACCGGTCTGTCCGACCTGACGGGATTGGGCGATCCAGCCGGCGTCAACAGCGCTGCGCGATGCCCCGACGACGCCGCCGAGTTCGTCGGCCAGTTCTGTCAGGAGTGCGAAATTGTCTTTGTTCATCATGCCGCGTCCACCCGAGACGATGATTTCGGCGGCGGCGACGTCGACCTGGTCTTTGCCGTCTCCATCGTTGATGACTTCGAGTATTTTGACGAGGATGTCTTTTTCGAGTGGCGCAAAGCTGTCACGAATGATTTCGCCTTTTCGTCCCGGTTGCAGTTCAGGCATGTGCATGACGTGCGGGCGGACGGTGGACATCTGCGGGCGGTATTTGTCGCACATGATGGTGGCCATGATGTTGCCGCCAAAAGCGGGACGAGTCTGCATAAGGTTGCGTTTATCGTCGATGCCGAGTCCGGTACAGTCGGCGGTCAGGCCGGTTTTGACGACCGTAGCAACGGCTCCGGCCAGGTCACGCCCCTGGGCAGTGGCACCCATGAGGATTACTTCGGGGAGGTGTTTGTCGATCAGGTGACAGATGGCGTCGGCAAAGGATTGGGTGCGGTAGTGCTGATAGACCGGTGCGTCGAGCAGAATGGCTTTGTCGGCGCCATGTTCGAAAGCTTCTTTGCAGAGGTGTTCAACGTTATGGCCGATGATGACGGCGCTGAGCGGAACTCCCAGGGTGGCGGCCAATTCGGCGCCGGTGCCGATCAGTTCCCAGGACACTTTGGCGGTGACGCCTTCGTACTGTTCGATGACAACCCAGACACCGCGATAGCGAGCCAGCATCTGCTGGAGTTTCTGGGCTTCTTCGTCGAGTTCTTCGGCAACGGGTGCGCCGGTTGCTTTAGCCTGTTCAGCCAGCTCTGCCAGGATTTTCTGCTCTTCAGGAGTAAAGTACATTTCCAGGGCGGCGGCGGGACAGATTTTGACGCATTTGTGACAGCCTATGCATTTGGTTGTTTCTATGATCGGTTCACCGGTCTCGGTCATTTCAATGCAGTTGACGGGACAGGAGCTCTGGCAGCGGGCGCCACAGGCGATGCATTTGCCTTCGATCAGGGCGGCAACACCGCGCGGTTTTTTGATTTTCGGTTTTGTTTCGCTCATTGAGTTGTTATACCTTTTCTGTGAATGGGTGTCCCATCGACTCCGCTCCGGGAACGGCTGTTCCTGACGGATATCGAAGGGTGGTCGCTGACAGACGTCGAGTGTAGTCGATGACAGACGTCGAGTGTGTTCGCTGAGCGAAGTCGAAGGGTGGTCGCTGAGCGGAGTCGAAGCGCGTCAGACCGTCAACAAATCCTTGCTAAGCAGTTTGTCGATCAAGAGCGCGGCGGTTCCGGTCGGATCTTCTATGCCGTTGCCGATGATTTCGCCCTTATCGCGTTCGGGTGAGAATATTTTGCTAACCCAGGTGGGTGAACCTTTCAGGCCGACGGACTGGACATCCATTTTGAGAATACTGTTGTCCCAGGTTTTGATTTCGGCTTCCTGTGAAGCGAGCCGCATCGGGACGGTCGGGTAACGGGGACGGTTTAATTCGCGGACGACAGTGATCATGGCCGGCAGCGGAGCTTCAACGATTTCGTGACGCCCTTCGAGTTTACGGCGAGCTTTGACGGTTTTCTTTTCAAAGTCAATCGATTCGATGCGGTCGACGAGGGTCAGCTGGCTATAGCCGAGTCGGGAGGCGATGCCGGGGCCTGTCTGGGCGGTGTCGCCGTCGATGGTCTGTTTGCCGCAGAAGACAATGCCGACTTCTTCGTCTTTGGCAAGCAGGGCGATGGCTGCCGAGAGGGCGTTGCTGGTGGCCAGGGTATCAGCTCCGCCAAAACAGCGGTCGGAGACGAGGATGGCTTCATCAACGCCGAGAGCACAGGCTTTACGCAGGGTGGCCACGGTGTTAGGTGGACCCATTGAGAGCGCAACGGTGCGGACGTTGTATCGATCTTTAAGACGCAGGCTCTCTTCGAGAGCGTGCGAGTCGTAGGGATTGATGATAAAGGGGATGCCATCCCGGATCAGAGTGTTGGTGACCGGGTCAATCTTGACCTGGGTCGTATCCGGAACCTGTTTAATGCATGATATGACGAGCATGACAACGTCTCCGTAGTAGCATGAAGAAATGGGGGTGAAACAAAAGTCGGGGGATCAGCAGAGAAGATCCCCCGACCCTGTATCACGGTTTGAAAATTTTCAGCAGCGCCTGCGCCATTTCAGCCGGACTGTCGGCGACGCTGATCCCGCAGTCGCGCAGAATCGCAACTTTTTCGGTGGCGGTACCCTTGCCGCCCGAGATGATGGCGCCGGCATGCCCCATGCGTTTGCCGGGAGGGGCGGTAACGCCGGCGATATAGGCGGCTACCGGTTTGGTCATGTTTTCTTTAACGAAGTAGGCGCCCTCTTCTTCGGAAGTGCCACCGATTTCGCCGATCATGATGACGGCGTCGGTCTCGGGATCTTCTTCAAAGAGCCGCAGAACGTCGAGGTGGTTGGTGCCGTTGACCGGGTCACCGCCGATGCCGACGCAGGTAGACTGCCCCAGGCCAAGGCAGGTCAGCTGCCAGACGGCTTCGTAGGTCAGTGTGCCGGAGCGGGAGACAACGCCGATGCGGCCCGGTTTGTGAATGTAGCCGGGCATGATGCCGATTTTACATTCTCCGGGGGTGATGACGCCGGGGCAGTTGGGGCCGACCAGGCGGGTTTTCTTACCGATCATGTACTGTTTGACTTTAACCATGTCGAGGACCGGGATGCCTTCGGTGATGCAGCAGACCATTTCTATGCCGGCATCGACGGCTTCCATGATGGAGTCGGCGGCAAAGGGTGGTGGTACGTAGATGACGGAGGCGGTGGCGCCGGTACGTTCAACAGCTTCTTTGACGGTGTCGAAGACGGGAAAACCGTCGATTATGGTGCCGCCTTTGCCGGGGGTAACGCCGCCGACCATCTGGGTGCCGTATTCACGGGCGCCTTGCGCATGAAAGAGTCCGGTGGCTCCGGTGATGCCCTGGGTGATTACTTTGGTGTTTTTATTGACGAGTATGCTCATTTGGTGGCTCCTTTCACGGCCTGGACGATTTTTTGGGCTGCGTCGGCCATGCCGTCGGCGGCGACGATGTCAAGGCCGCTTTCGGCCAGGATCTGTTTGCCGCGTTCGACGTTGGTACCTTCCAGACGCACTACCAGCGGTACGCTGAGTGATACCTGACGGGCGGCGGCGACAACGCCGGTGGCGATGATGTCGCATTTCATGATGCCGCCGAAGATGTTGACGAGGATACCTTTGACGTTTTTATCGGAGAGGATGATTTTGAAGGCTTCCGTAACGCGTTCGATGGTGGCGCCGCCGCCGACGTCAAGGAAGTTGGCCGGGTCTCCGCTATAATGTTTGATGATGTCCATGGTGGCCATGGCCAGTCCGGCTCCGTTGACGAGGCAGCCGATGTTACCGGTCAGGGAGATGTAGGAGAGTTCATGCTGGGAAGCTTCGACCTCTTTGGGATCTTCTTCGTCGTAGTCGCGCATGTCGGAGATCTGCAGGTGACGGAACATGGCGTTGTCGTCAAAGCCGAATTTGGCGTCGAGTGCCAGCAGGTTATCTTCGGCGGTGACGACCAGCGGATTGATCTCCAAAAGGGAGCAGTCACAGGTGACGAAAGTGGTGTAGAGCCCCTGCAGGGCAGAAACGGCTTTATTGACGAGTTTGCCGGTCAGTCCCAGGTTGGAGGCGATTTTGCGTCCCTGGAAGGCGGTCAGGCCGACCAGCGGATCGATGGTTTCAAAGAATATCTTTTCAGGGGTTTTGGCGGCGACTTCTTCGATGTCCATGCCCCCTTCGGTGGAGGCCATGACGGTGACTTTGGAGGTGGCACGGTCTACGAGCAGGCTGACGTAGAGTTCGTTGGCGATGTTACAGCCGTTTTCAACCAGGACGCGGGTAACCAGTTTGCCTTCGGCGCCGGTCTGATGGGTACGCAGGACCATGCCGAGCATCTCGCGCGATATGTCACGTACTTCATCGCGGGTACGGGCCAGTTTGACACCGCCCCCTTTGCCGCGACCGCCGGCGTGGATCTGGGCTTTGATGACCCAGGGTCCCTCGCCAAGGCGCTTGGCCCATTCGCGGGCACCGGCGCTGTTGTAGGCGACGTGACCGTCTGGGACAGGTACACCGAATTTACGAAGAATCGCTTTAGCCTGGTATTCGTGGATGTTCATCAATTTCTCCTCACGTTTTATATTTGCTCTTGTCCGGAGTTGACCGGGAGTAATTTCTCATATCGGAGCAAGCTTGTACCGCAACTATAGTGTTGGTGCCGGATCAGCACGGTACGCGCCACAAAACCTTGGAATAGCAATTCCTTCGGAAATATTTTACTCTGCAGTGAGCAAAAAAGAGGGGCATTCCTCGGACGAGAAAAGCCCCAAAAGCATCCCCCCTCACACCGGTAAGGGGGGATGACAAAGTGACATTTCTCCTTTCCAGAAGGGAGGCTCTGCTGTTTCCGGCAGAACCCATAGATCGGGACACCATAAGATAACTCTGATTAGGTGCAACGATTCGGAGATTGTTTAATTATGTATTTAACATCTATTTAAAGTGTATAAACAAACTAAACAGATAAATCAAGCATTAATACTTAAGCATTCCTTCTGGCCAGACGTTTGATGTTAAGAAGATTCTTGTAGCCAACATTCTCGGTGGTGATGTTGCCGCCCATGGCGCCGCAGCCAAGAGTCAGAGAAGGCACCAGACTGTTGTACAGAGCGCCGATGGTGCCATGTACGGAAGGCTGATTCCAGACAACACGGTTGGCGTGCACTTTCAGCGCGAATTCATGTGCAATAGCTTCGCTCTCAGTAAAGACAACAGCTGAATGTCCAGCACCGCCGAACTCAAGCTGAACTGCAGCTGCATTAATAGCTTCTTCTTTGGAATCAACGATGAACCATCCCAGAACAGGGGATAATTTTTCATGGCTCATCCAGTCTTCTCCGCCAGTAGTTGTCAGCGGAACCATGATCAGTTTACGGTCAGCCGGGATAACAAAGCCGGCCAGTTCTGCGATAACCTGAGGACTCTTGCCAACTATTGACATGGAAGGTACACCGCGCTCTTTGTCAAACATAACAGATTCCAGCTTGGCTTTTTCAGCTTCGGTGCAGATGTAGGCGCCGCACTTTTCAAACAGAGCCAGTGATTCTTTGGCAACATCACGGTCATCAAAGATGACAGACTGATCGGATGAACAGATCGTGCCGTTGTCAAAGGTTTTGGAAGCGATAACATCATCAACAGCCATCTGCAGCTTGGCAGTTTTTTCAATGTAGACCGGCACACCACCAGGTCCAACTCCCAAAGCAGGATGCCCGGAGCTGTAGGCAGCCTTAACCATAGCGCCGCCGCCGGTTGCGATAACAATGGAGACATCGGGGTGTTTCATGAGTGCGTCAGTAGCCTCGATGGAAGGCTGCGTAACCCACTGGATGCAGTTTTCAGGAGCACCGGCAGCAACAGCGGCATCCAGCATGATCTTGGCGGCTGCAGCACTGCATTTCTGGGCGCGTGGGTGGAAAGCCAGGATGATAACGTTACGCCCTTTCAGAGCGATCAGCGCTTTGAACATGGTGGTGGAGGTCGGGTTGGTGGTCGGGGTTACGGCTGCAACAATACCGAACGGCTCTGCGATAGAGATGATGCCATCAGTTTCGTCGATAACGCCGACTGACTTACCGTTTTTCATGTAGTCATAAACTACCTGGGTGCCAAAGTGATTCTTGATGACTTTGTCTTCAACATTGCCGATACCGGTCTCTTCAACAGCAAACTCGGCCAGGTAACGTTCGTTGGCAACACCTGCGGCTGTCATGGCCTCTGTGATGCTGTCAACCTGCTCCTGTGTGAAACTCTTGAACTCTTCCAGTGCCTTGAGGGCCTTTACCGCCATTTGATCGATTTCAGTAGCTGCAGTCGTCATAACATGAACTCCTTTGATTAGATGGGGTAAACTGGTTACCCTCTTAAAAATATCGTGCGCATCCGCTTGAAGCAGGCTTCGCATAGCAGGGTATGTGCCAACGTAGATATCATTTTTTTATCAGCACAGCAGCGGTAAGTTTTATATATTTTTTTACAATTATTACGGGATGTTATCTCAGCAACGTTTTCAGCGGTACGCAGAATGATTGATTTAGAGCGGACAACCAGGATTGTATTCAGCCAATGTTCGACTGTATCGAATTGCACCATATCGCCGTTCTACTTGTGTAAAAATTGGACAGCGCCAGTAAGCGCTGTGTCAAAAGCCTACGACACCAATCCGTCCTCGCTAAAATACCTTTGTACAATCCGTGTATGCATACGAAAGCCAAGTTCTAGCGGCCTGTCGATCAGAACAACTTCGGTGGTCTCTGACGACGAAAACGGCTCCAAAACGGTTTCGGGTTGACGCGCTGCCAGGCCGAAGATTACGAGCGTATTGTCGAGGCCGTTTTGAACATCATAGAGCGTTATCTGTTCGAGGGGCACCGCTATACCGGTTTCTTCAAACAGTTCACGCTGCGCCCCCTCCTGCCAGGTTTCACCATAATCGAGATAGCCGCCCGGCAATGTAAGCGTGCCTTTCTGAGGTTCGATACCCCTTCTGATGACTACAACCCCATTCCCCAGTGGTACCAGAAGCACGACAACCGGCAGAGGATTGAGGTAACTTTTATTACCGCACGCAGAACAGGTTCTCGGCCAGAGGGAGTCAGCCTCAAAACGGTGTCCGCAATACGAACAGTATGAATTTTTTTCAAGCATCCAGGGTAACCTTTCACTACAAATATCTCTGTCGTATTTCTCAGTCCGGAACGTAGTGCAGACTTCGTTCCATATCGCAACAACATCAGCTCAGCAAAACAGAGGTTTAAAATAGTGTAGATATAATCGTCAATGAGTAATTAATCTACAACCTGCTTATTTCCTACAAAAAATGTACATCATTTTTGTGTTGCTTTTTTACACACCATACCAGTTCATTAAAACAGAAAACCTCCTGAAAGCCTTACTAAATATGGTTTTCAGAGTTGTTACATAAATTGGCATTTCCGTTGCAAAGGTACGAGCACACACAAACGCATCGACAAACCGGATGCGGAAACGACAGAAAGGAGACGAACATGGAAACAGAAAACCAGGTTGAAGTAACATGCAGTGAGGAGCCACGCATTCTGGAGGAAATCCAGGTTGAAGAGCTTGCCATCGACGGCATCTGCGGGGTTTACTAGTATGGGTGCGGCAGGAATACGGTTGCATCCCTCCTGCCGCGTCCGGCAGGAAAGGTTCGGTCTCCTGTTTTACGATTGCAGGGGACCGCGCCTCCTTTTCGCAGAAACCGGAAACCTTATTCCGGAGGATTATTTCGAGACGACACGTGGCCGCGACGAATTTCCTGAGGGAGTCTCTGCCTCACAGAAACCGGCCCTGCAAAAATTTGTAACACAACTACTGGAAAAAGGATTTCTCCGTGAGCAATAAATATGTCGAGATGGGGATGCGCTCCCCGGTAAATCTGACCTGGGAAGTTTCACTGCTCTGTAATCTGCGCTGCAATCACTGCCTTTCCGACTCCGGTGAAGCTGCCGAGGGTGAAATGACAACGGCCGAAGCGCTTGATCTGGTGGAGCAGATTTCCAAAGCGGGCGTCTTTCAGGTTAATTTTGGCGGCGGAGAGCCTTTTATGCGGCCGGACTTCGAAGAAATTATCGGTGCCTGCCATGATAAAGGAATCATGACCTGTATCTCAACCAATGGCACGCTGCTTGACAGCGAGCGAGTCGCTCGACTGGCTGCCAGTCGGCTGGTTGCCATACAAGTCAGTCTGGATGGCTCAAATGCCGAAACCTGCGATGCAATTCGCGGGAAAGGTGTTTTCGAGCGGGGTATTGCCGCCGTAAAGCGACTGGCACAGACAAAAATCCCGACCAGCATCAATACAGTTCTGACCTCGCAGAATGCTTCCGAGATCCCGGCCATGCACGAACTGGCCAAATCCCTGGGTGTTTCACTGCGTGTCAGCCGCTTTCGCCCTTCCGGACGAGGAGCTGAAAACTGGGAGTCATTGCGCCCCACCCCTACACAACTGATTGCGTTTTCTGACTGGCTGGCGGCCAGCGGCGATGTGCGCACCGGCGACAGTTTCTTCTCGTTAACTTCGCAAGAACGTCAGGGACTGGGGCTCAACCTGTGCGGAGCCGCCAAGCTGACCTGCTGCGTCAGCCCGACCGGCAACATGTACCCCTGTGCATTTCTGCAGACGGAACGCTTCAAAGCCGGGTCACTGCGCGAAAACAGTTTTCAGGAAATCTGGGACAACTCCGAAATCTACGAATCTTTCCGCAACCTGCGCATTCACTCCTGCGAAGAGTGCCAGCGCTTTGATCAGTGTCATGGTGGCTGTCCGGCCGTTGCATGGCATCTTAAAAATGACATTAACGGCGGCGACCCTGAATGCCTGGAACGCTGCGTGACGAGCATAGCTGACAATCGCCTGCCAGAGGCAGCTTAGAAATTTAGATTATTGACAACATTTTTTAAGGAGTCACCACCATGATGTTTCCGAATCTGTTCTCACCCCTCAAGATAGGGTCAGTTGAAGTAAAAAACAGAATTTCTTTCCAGCCGCACCTGACTAATCTTGCAGTGGGCAATCTCCCCAGCGAACGCCAGATGTACTACTGGGGTGAACGTGCCAAGGGGGGAGCAGGTCTCGTCATCACTGAAGAGCTGACCGTTCATCCGACCGACATGGCCTATGAAAAATTGATCGATGTCTATCACCCGGAGGTAATTCCCGGCTTCAAGAAGATCACCGATTACGTGCATCAGTATGACTCCAAGATCTTCGCCCAGCTCAACCACAACGGTCAGCAGGGCGACGGCAGCATTTCCCGTCTGCCGGTCTGGGCACCGTCACCGGTACCCGATGTTCTGTTCCGCGAAGTGCCCAAGGCAATGGAACCGGAAGATATCACCGAAGTAGCCCGCTATTTTGCCAAGAGCGCCATTCACGTCCGTGAAGGGGGCTTCGATGGTATTGAGCTGCAATTCGGGCACTCCAGCCTGTCCCGTCAGTTCCTCTCTCCACTGACCAACTACCGCACAGACGAATTCGGCGGTTCGCTGGAAAACCGCATGCGGGCTCCGCTGATGTTTATTTCGGCAGTTCGTAAAGCGGTCGGTAAAGATTTCACCCTCGGCATCAGGATGTGTGCCGACGAAATGATCCCGGGCGGACTGGACCTTGCGCAGGTGCAGGAAATCTGCGCCCTCTTCGAAGCATCCGGCCTGATAGACTTCATGGATCTTTCGATTGCGACTTTCTACAACCTCTATCTGGTTGAAGGTTCGATGCATACCCCGCTCGGCTACACCATCCCGCTGGCTGCCGGAGTACGCGAAAAGCTCAAAATCCCGGTATTCTGCACCGGCCGCATCAACGACCCGGTCATGGCCGAGAAGGTTCTGGCTGCCGGTCAGGCCGACATGATCGGTATGTGTCGCGCTCTGATTTGCGATCCGTTTCTCCCCAAAAAAGCCTTCGAAGGCCGTACGGAAGACATCCGCTACTGCATCGCCTGTAACCAGGGGTGCATCGGCCGCATCGGTATGAGCAGGAGTCTCGGCTGTGTCCAGAATCCGGCTGTCGGACGCGAAAAGGAGTGGGGCGAAGGTACCCTGGAAAAAGCCAGCGTCAAGAAGAATGTTACCATCGTCGGCGGTGGTCCGGCCGGCATGTGGGCCGCCAAGATGGCCGGTCGACGTGGACACAAGGTTACCCTGCTTGACCGTGGCGAAGCTCTGGGAGGCCAGGTAGCAACCGCCATGAAGGGGGTCGGCCGTGATGAATTCGGCGTTATTATTCGTAATGAAAAAAGCCAGATCGATAAGCTCGACGTGGCGGTTAAGCTGGGTGTTGAAGCAACCACAGCTCAGCTCCTGTCGGACAAACCGGATGTCGTTATCGTGGCCACCGGCAGCGTTCCGAAAAAGCATCCGGTTGGAGGCGCTGACGGTCCGGCAATCTACAATGCAACTCAGGTACTCAACGGCGAAGCCGACCTGGGACAGAACGTCTGCATGATCGACTATGACGGGCACCAACGCGCCACAGCTACCGCAGAGTTCATTGCCAACCAGGGCAAGAAAGTTGACATGATTACTTCCAGCCTGTTCATCTGCGCCGAATTGGGACCGACACAGGATCTCTACTCCTCACGTCAGCGACTGCTGCAGAAAGGGGTCACCTTTACCCCGGATATCGCAGTTATGGAAGTTGGCGGTGAGCGCGGTGCCAAGACGGTCAAAGGATTCAACGTTTATTCCAACGCATGGAATGAGTGGGGGCCTTATGATTCAATCGTTCTCGTCATGGGGCAGCAGGTTGATGACGATCTGTATATGAGCCTGAAAGGGAAGATTTCCGAACTGTACCGGGTCGGAGACTGCGTTTCTCCGCGCAGGGTAGATATGGCAATTTGGGAAGGGCATAAAATCGGGAGGGAGATCTAATGAACAGCAGCGGAAAGCTTCTGGTTTTTGTGGATCTGCCCGATGGAAGCCTTACGGAAACCGGTAAGGGTCTGCTGACGTACAGTGCTCGTCTGGCCACAACCCTCGGCATAAAGTGGGGTGTCGTAACCGCGATTACGCCTGACGAAGAGCAGATAAAATGCTTTGGAGCCTACGGTACTCCCGAGATCACCTGCCTGCATAACGCAGAGAAGCTGCTCGACACCCCTGCCCTACTGGGAAAAACCGTGGCTCTGCTGGCAGACCAGCAGTCGGCGTCAGTGGTTCTGTTCCCGCACAATGACTTGGGAGCTTCACTTGCGCCGGTGGTAGCTATCGAGCGTGACGCAGCCATCATGACCGAATTGATTACTGTCAGGACAAGTAGCGACGGAATACGTCTTTCTCGCCGGGTACTCGGAAATCGTATGGCGGAGAGCAAAATCTGGGATCGAGTAAAGTCGCTGGTCATTACGGTGCCGCCCCGTTCTTTGAGTCAGGTGCTTTTTGCAACGGTCAAATCCACCTCACCGATTCTTACCTCCTGGTATCCGTCTACGGCACCTACCGGCGCAACGACTACGATTACCAGCCGCATACCGGCTGACCCGCAGACCGTTGATCTGATGGAAGCGGACGTTATTTTCAGTGCCGGCAAAGGGTGTAACCCGACCACATTTGCCCAGCTTCAGGAGTTGTGCCGTCTGCTGAATGTCTCCTTTGGCGTAACCCGCCCGGTATGGGATATGGGTTGGACCGGTTTTGAGCGTATGATCGGCCAGACCGGTCGCACGGTAACACCACGACTCTATCTGGCACTCGGCATTTCCGGTTCGATGCATCATATCGGCGGAATCAAAGATTCACGTCGTCTGGTGGCGGTAAACAGTGATGCCAAGGCACCCATCTTTCCCAATACGGATGAAGGTTTTGTAGCTGATCTGAATGAGATGCTGCCGAAACTGGTAGAACGGGTCAGAAGCAAGGTTGGAGGTTCTCAGTGAGTAAATCGTATCAGGCTATAGTAATCGGCGCCGGACCGGCCGGGTCTTCTGCTGCTCTGGCAATGGCGTCAGCCGGTCTGGATGTCGCACTGGTTGAACGCGGCAGCTTTCCCGGTGAGAAGAACATGTTTGGTGGCGTACTGCACCGCATGCCTGCTTTGGAAGAGTATTTCCCCGACTTCTGGGACCGTGCTCCTCTGGAGCGCCATATCATCAAGAAGGGCGTCACCTTTATGACCGGCGACTCAAGCTTCAACACCACCATAGAAGCCGGTAGCTTTGACAAACCACCTTACAATGGTTACACGATATTTCGTCCCCGCTTTGATAAATGGCTGGCAGATGAGGCCGTCAAAGCCGGAGCTACGCTGATTACCCGCGCTACCGTTGAAGAATTGGTTAAAACCGATGGCCGTATAACAGGCGTGACCATCCAGGGACGTAGCGGACAGATTTCAGCACCGATTGTTATTGCAGCTGACGGAGTCCTCTCGTTTACGGCTAAAAAAGCCGGCCTTCGTCAGCCGACCTTTGATCCCGGCCAGGTTGCGGTTGGCGTCAAGGCGCTGATCGACATGCCGCGCGAAATGATCGATGAACGTTTTGGTCTTGTGCGTGATCAGGGTTTTGCCAACGAATTCGTCGGCTGTACCGATGGTGTTCGTGGCGGCGGTTTCCTCTATACCAATTATGATTCAATTTCAGTTGGTCTGGTTTTTCATCTGGCGAGCCTGCGTACCAGCGGCAAGACCCCCTATGATCTCTTGAACGCTTTCCTGGAACAGCCCCAGATGGCTAAAATGGTCTGTGGCGGCCGCCTTCAGGAATATTCCGCTCATCTGATTCCGGAAGGTGGTTTTGACATGATTCCTGAACTGGTTGGAGACGGCATAATGGTGGCGGGAGATGCAGCTGCATTCTGTAACGCCACCGGCCTCAATCTGGAAGGGATCAATCTGGCGTCACAATCGGGAGTTATTGCCGGTAAAGCTGCCGTTGCCGCCCACGCTGCCCGTGACTTCAGTAAACGGGGCTTATCGGTGTACAAAAAAATGCTGGATGAAAGCTACGTCATCAAGGACTTGAAGCTCTTCCGCAAAGCCCCGCATATGCTGCACAACAACCGCATCTACCGCGAATATCCTGAAATGATGTGTGATTTTATGGAGAACATCTACAAAATTGAAGGTGCTCCAAAAAATAACGTTTCGCGGGTTTTCCTGCAGAGTGCCACCAAGAAAGTCGGGCTTGGAAAACTGCTGGCGGATGGCTTCAGCGCCTGGAGATCACTATGAATATCGATGAGATTTTTGATTTTACCAGCTTTACCATAGATCGCGAACCGCATATCATTCTCGATGCAACTAAGTGTGTCGCCTGCGATAACCGCGGTTGTGTCAACTCTTGCCCCGCCCGCTGTTACAGTTGGTCGGAGGAGGACAAGAAAATGACGTTTGTGTATGATGGCTGCCTTGAGTGCGGTACCTGCTACGTAGTCTGCCTTCGTGACGCCTTTACCCGCTGGCGCTACCCGCGCGGCGGCTGCGGTGTTGCCTACCGGATGACGTAACGGCGATTTATACGCTTAGATATCAGAATTACTCTGGAGTCACATATGCCTACTACCAAACTTGACATACTCGTTCTACTGCGCGAAACCAATGATCCCCGCCCTCCAGCCCGCGTTACTGCACGAGGCGCTTCTATCAGTGACCGTGGCTTGCGGCGTGTTCCCAATCCGGCCGACCTGGCCGCGTTAGAAGAAGCTCTCTTCCTCAAAGACACTTTATCAGCCAGAGTCACCGTGCTCGCGATCGGTCCAAAACGTCTTGATGACACGCTTCGTGTCGGGTGTGCCATGGGAGCCGATCGGGCCATCCGCTTCTGGGACCACGGCTGTGAAGGGGCAGATGCAACGGCGGACGCCCGTGTGCTGGCCCGCATTGTGACGATTCTTTCTCCGTCTCTCGTTTTTAGTGGTAACAGATTGGCTGATCGCGGTGACGATCCGGTTCCTGCTCTGGCAGCGGCATCAGCCGGCATGCCCTGTCTTACGGCAGCAATCGAGGTAGCGCTCGACAAATCCGGAATTTCGACGCTGCGTTCCTCCGATCGTGGTGCCAGGCAGAATGTTTCAGCGCCGTTTCCCTGTACTGTTCTCTTTGAGGAAGTCCGCATTCCCCGCTACCCTTCCGTCGATGACATTACCCGTTCTATCACCGCACCGGTGGAGTCATGGAACCTGACCAACCTTGGTCTTCCCTTCTGGGAGATCGGCGCAACAGGAGCCTATCTGGCGGCAGATGATTACGGCGTGCCACGTCCCGATCCTGTCCGGGTGGTAACTCCCGACCCGAACCTGCCAGCCTTCGAGCGTATTCTTTCGTTGCTTTCCGGTGGTATCAAAGCACGTGCCGGTAAAATAAACGCACTCCCGGTTGATGCTACAATCGACGGGCTGATACAGATTTTCGAGGAAGAAGGACTGCTTGAGGGCAGTGCCTGATGAACTATCGTCTGAGGCCAGGCGTGGAACTTCTTGAGAAGAATGAAGATTTTTTTCTCATCTCCAGAAATCCGCTATCCATGTTGCGCCTCAACCGCGCACTCGCCGATCTGGTCGGGCGCGGTACGAATGATCAGATCATAACTCCATCAGCTGCGGAAGCAGCTGTCATGGAACAGCTCGTAACAAAAGGATTTGTCGAACAGATCTGGAGCGTACCGCAGCTGTCGGACAACCTCCCGTTTGTCAGTATAATCATACCGGTCATGGATCGCGCAGAAGAGTTACAGCGTTGCCTTGATTCTCTCTCCCGGCTCTCCTACCCTCACGATAAATTTCACATCATCGTTGTAGATGACGGCAGCAAAGATTCATCGCCACAGGTCGCCCGCGATTGCGGTGCGTTGGTGATACCTTCGGGTGGTACTGGACGCGGTCCCGCCGCAGCCCGCAATGCCGGTGCCTTCAAAGCTCAGGGTGATATTCTGGCTTTTATCGATTCCGACTGCTGCGCTTCATCCGCGTGGCTTAATGAGTTGATCCCGGCCTTTACAGATG
The DNA here is from genome assembly GCA_013349325.1 of Desulfuromonadales bacterium. GTDB lineage: Bacteria > Desulfobacterota > Desulfuromonadia > Geobacterales > Pseudopelobacteraceae > JACRCG01. The sequence goes on along the minus strand of DUZX01000023.1, from coordinate 31,736 downwards.
AGAACACTGCAGCGGTCGGCGGTCAGGTCGATGGGCTCTGTAGCGATTCCGCCGTTGATCGCTATGAAGCGGTAATGTCAAGCCTCTCATTAGGATCACGGGTACGGAGTGGCAATCGGGGACATGACACCTTCTATCTGCCAAGCTGCAATTTGTTGGTACGCGCCAGCGCTTTCCGGCAGGCCGGAGGTTTCAAGGAAGAGATGCACGTCGGAGAAGACGTTGATCTGACATGGCGCCTTCGAGACAAAGCCTGGACCATCTGCTACCTGCCTGCCGGTAACGTACTGCACGAACACCGCAGCACGATACGTTCATTCATGTCGCGGCGCTTTGACTACGGCACATCAGAGGGAATGCTGCAGCTGCTGCACCCCCGGCGCCACAAACAGATGGTCATTCCGCCGCTGTTAGCATCTGTTCTGGCACTCTGTATCATAAGTCCATTCTGTGGTGGCTTGCCGCTTCTTTTGGCAGGCGGATTACTTGCTGCTGATGCAACATCCGTAAAGATCCGTATCGCCAGACAAGGTCTGCCGATCGGCCTGTTCACCCTTCTGGCAGGGAGACTGCGGGCACTTGGAAGCCTGGTCTATTATCTGAGTTTTCACCTGGTACGCTACTACACCTCCGTGATGATTACCGTCGCTCTGTTTGTGCCGGCAGTATGGGGGGTGTTCAGTATGCTTCTGCTCTGTTCCGCAGGCGTTGACTATGCCATCAAGAAGCCACGTCTGTCGTTCCCTTTTTTTACCGGTATCTATTTTCTTGAACATTTCGCCTACGGAGTCGGAGTTTTCTGGGGATGCCTCAGAAGGAAATGTTTCTCATCGTACAGAGTGGTTATTCTCAAGCAGGCAGAAGCAGCGTCATAGGGTCGGGAGCAACCTGGTTCGTTTACTTTATACCGAACTATCAAACATTCAGGAGGGATCTATGGCCGGAAAAATCAAACAGATGATTGATGCTATTATCACCCAGCGGGCAAAAGACAATGCAATGCTTGTAGGAGTCATCAAAACGAAGTTGTTGCTTAAAGGGATCGATCCGAACAAGTTCAACGCCCAGTCGGTTGATGACCCTGCAATAATCGCCAAATTGGAAGCGGTAATCAAAGAGCTGAAATAACAAATCTAATCAACATTATGAATTGGAGGCCTCCATGTCAATCAAAACCGCCTTGTCTACAAAAACGGACCTGCAGGATGTCATAAACGATTTACAGGAACAGTTAAAAGACGTTGAAGCTAATCTGATAGTCTTCTTCGCCTCATCAATCTTTGTACCTGATGAGATTGCAAAACGGGTGGACGCTGCGTTTCCGCAGGCGGTGACGTTCGGCTGTTCTACAGCCGGTGAAATTATCAGTGGCAGAATGCTCACCCATTCCGTGGTTGCAATGGCCTTCAACCGGCAATCCGTGAAAGCGGTCAAGGCTGTAGTTCTGGAGGATCTTAACCATGACAGTCACGATGCCTTTACGGTACTGGAACAGCATTTTGGCTCACCTATGGAGGAACTCGATCCGAAACAGTATGTGGGTATCGTGCTCACTGATGGATTGAGCGGTAAAGAAGAGCTGATCATTGACCGGATCGGCGATCTGACCAATGTAAATTTTATCGGCGGTTCAGCCGGCGATGACCTGAAGTTTGACGCTACCTATGTCTATGCCAACGGCAGGAGCTATTCCAATGCAGCTGTACTTGCACTGATTGAGCCGTCCGATGCATTCACGTTTGTCAAAACCCAGAGTTTCTCCCGGCTCCCGCAAAAACTGGTGGTCACCAAGGCAAACGAAGCCACGCGCGAGGTGTTAGAATTCAATCATAAACCGGCAGCAGAGGCATATGCGGAGGCGCTCGGCACGACAGTCGCTGACGCGCCGAACCACTTCATGCATAATCCGGTCGGTCTGGTCTTTGAGGACGAACCGTTCGTCCGCAGCCCGAAACTGATCAAAGGCGACAGTTTGTTTTTTTACTGCAGCGTAGTGGAAGGTATGGAATTATCACTGCTGGAGTCGACTGACATCATCGCCGACACGAAAAAAGCACTCGAAACGGCGCGTCAGGAGCTGGGCGGGATATCCGGTATCATCAATTTCAATTGCATTCTGCGTACGCTGGAGCTTGGACAGAAAGGCCTAAGCGATGCCTATGGAGAGCTGTTCAACATAGCACCCACCATTGGCTTCAGCACCTACGGCGAACAGTTTATTGGCCATATTAATCAGACTGCAACCATCCTTGTCTTTCGCTAATTCATTTACAACACGCACACGGGATCCGGCATGGTAGTAAAACGTTTCAGGGACAGGTCGATACTTCAGAAAATCATGACCATCTCGCTTCTCAGCATTATCGTCATTGTCGTTGTAGTTTTCAGCTATTGGTCACCGTTAATGGAGCGGACACTGCTGGCGGGAAAATCGGGAGCTACCAGGCAGGCTGTTGATGTTGCCTTCAGTATGCTGGAGTCGTATGAGCGAGAGGTTCACAGCGGAAAACTCTCTCCGGAAGAGGCCAAGAACAGGGCCGCTGCACAGATTAAAGGGCTCCGTTATAATGGCAGCGAGTACTTCTGGATCAATGATCTGGATGCCAGGATGGTCATGCATCCGGTCAAGCCGGAACTCGACGGCCGCTCCATGTCAGACGAGAAAGATTCACACGGCACATACCTGTTTCGGGAATTCGTGCGGATTGCCGGTGAAAGCGGTTCCGGGTATCTCTCTTACCAGTGGCCCAGGCCTGGCAATTCCGCACCGGTTGACAAACTGGCCTACGTCAAGCTCTTCAAGCCGTGGGGCTGGGTCGTCGGCAGCGGTTTATACGTCGATGATGTGAATGCTGAAATCGCCGCTCTTCGCTGGAAACTTGGGGGAGGAATCCTGATCTTCACATTAGTAACTCTGGTACTGGCTATCTCTATCGGACGTAGCGTCACTCTGCCGCTTGATTCAATTGTGCTTTTGCTTCCTGCGATTGCCGCCGGCGATCTGACAGGCCGCGTCTCAATAGCCCAGAACAATGAACTGGGTAAACTGGCTGACTCCATCAATGTAATGATCGCCAAACTAAATGAAATGGTTACCGGCATCAAACTGACGACTGACGCTATCTCTTCCACTTCCAATCATCTCCAGAATGAAGCCGTGCGTATAGCAGTAAACACGGAGCAGACCGCAGAAAAAACAACCATAGTGGCCATGGCAAGTGAAGAAATGAGCGCAACCTCAAATGAGATTGCCCGGAGTTGCGCGCACGCGGCCGAAAGTTCTACAAAAGCAAGCGACCTTGCAAAAACCGGCAATCAACTTGTTCAGGAAACACTGGACGGTATAGACAGGATAGCCGTTCGTGTCCGTAACTCGGCTACAACGGTAGAAAATCTCGGCCAGCGGTCAGACCAGATCGGCAACATTGTCAACACTATTGGTGACATTGCTGATCAGACCAACCTATTGGCCCTGAATGCAGCCATAGAAGCAGCCCGTGCCGGTGAGAACGGGCGCGGGTTTGCTGTTGTTGCTGATGAGGTCAGGGCGCTGGCTGACCGCACCGCCAAGGCAACGAAAGAGATCAATACCATGATCAAAATCATTCAGGCCGAAACCAGAGATGCAGTCATCTCCATGAAACAGGGTGTCATCGAAGTTGAACAGGGGACGATTGATGCAGGTCGTTCCGGGGAAGCACTGGAAGAGATCGCCTGTCAAATAGGCGAAGCGACCAGCCAGGTCGCTCAGATTGCCACTGCAGCCGAGCAGCAGTGTTCGATTATCAATGAAATAACGAATATTATTAAAGATATAACTTCAGTAATCCAGGAAACATCAAGCAGCTCCCAGCAATCAGCCACATCGGCCAGCAGGATTACAGATTTTTCAGATGACCTACGCAGGCAGGTTGGACAGTTCAATCTGAAGTTGTCATGACGTTTGCACTCATGGTATAACTGCTACCTACTCCGAGTCTGATGCCTACCGGAACTTTCCTACGGTATCAGGCCATTGGGTTGTGCGGGAAACGGCGCAGCCTTCCTTTGAAAAGGAGATTTCACTATGCCAGCACAGAAAAAGGGAAAGGAGAATCACCTATGAAGATTGCACGCATTGATTTTGGAGCTGCAGGAGGACCACAGGTAACCTACGGACCACTTGGAGAGTATGCCGGACTTGGCGGCCGGGCGATGACATCACTGATGGTTGCCACAGAGGTTCATCCTCTTGCTCACGCGCTGGGTGCTGAAAACAAACTGGTTATTGCTCCCGGAATGCTGAGCGGTACAACCGGCTCGATGTCCGGACGTCTGTCAGTCGGTTGCAAAAGCCCGCTGACCGGCACCATCAAGGAATCAAACGCTGGAGGACAGGCTGCCCAGGTGCTGGCTCGCCTTGGTTATGCTGCTGTCGTGCTTGAAGGCAAGCCTCTTGGTAACGACCTCTATAAAATCGTCATTAACAAAGATGGCATCCAGGTTATCGTCGATAATAGCCTGAAGCTGCTTGATAACTACCCACTGGTGGCAAAACTGCGGACAGAATACGGCGACAAAGTTGCTTACATGACCATCGGCAGCGCCGGCGAACGTATGCTTCTGGCTGCTTCGATCGCCTGCACCGATCCTGAACTGCGTCCGACACGCCACTGTGGACGGGGTGGCGTCGGTGCTGTTATGGGCTCAAAACATGTTAAAGCAATCATCATTGATGATGCCGGCGCTAAAATGCGTCCCCCGAAAGACCCGGACGCATTTCGTGATGCCAACCGCAAGTTCGTCGAAGGACTACGCAAGCATCCGGTTACCGGCGAAGGGTTACCAGCATACGGCACCAATGTTCTGACAAATATTCTTAACGAAGCGGGTGGCTACCCTACCAAGAATTTCAAGTCCGGTACCTATGAAGGCTCCTCCAAGCTTAGCGGTGAGGCTCAGGCTGAACTTGAGATCAAGCGTGGCGGCAAGGCCACTCACGGTTGCCACCGCGGATGTGTGATCCAGTGTTCCGGCATCTACAACGATAAGGACGGCAACTACCTCACCAAACAACCCGAATATGAGACCACCTGGGCCCATGGCGGCAATTGTGGCATTGACGACCTGGATACTGTCGCCATGTTGGATTATATGGATGACAATATCGGCGTCGACACGATGGAGATGGGCGTGACGATCGGTGTGGCGATGGATGCCGGCTTGATCGAATTTGGAGATAAAGAAGGAGCCATCCGTCTGGTAGAAGAGGTTGGCAAAGGTACGCCGCTCGGGCGCGTACTCGGGTGCGGCGCTACGGTAACCGGCAAGGTCTTTGCCGTTGAGCGGGTACCGGCTGTCAAAGATCAGGCGATGGCAGCCTACGATCCACGTGCCGTACAGGGAATTGGCGTTACCTACGCCACCACCACCCAGGGCGCCGACCACACCGCCGGTTATGCGGTCGCTACCAACATTCTCAAGGTAGGCGGCGATGTCGACCCGCTCAAGACAGCGGGACAGATCGAGTTGTCACGCAACCTGCAGATCGCGACGGCTGCCATTGACTCCACCGGCATGTGCCTGTTTATCGCTTTTGCGATTATGGATCAGCCCGAAACGTTCCAGGCACTGCTCGATATGCTCGGCTCTTTTTATGGTATCACCATGACTGGTGATGACGTCGTAGCACTGGGCAAGAAAGTCCTTTCTGCTGAACGGGATTTCAATACCCGCGCCGGCTTCACAAAACATCATGACCGCTTACCACGTTTCTTTTACAATGAAGCGATTGCCCCGCACAATCAGACCTTTTTGATGAAGGATGAAGAACTGGACGACGTCTTTAACTGGTAGCTTACAACCCTGCGGCGAAGCAGATTACTTCTGCTTCGCCGTTTTTTGGAGAGACCCGTGACGCCTTCTACTCCCGATCAATCACCCCGCTTTATTCCTGCTGTCCGCCTGAACCTTCAACTTCCTACTGATCAGTTGGAGCAATTCTTTCCTCTGTTTCAACGTGGAGTTACCGTGCCGGCAACAATCGGCTGTTCCCTCAAAAATCTGCTCTGTCATCAGCTTGCCATTCCAGAAGAGTACGTTTCCGAGCGTATTACGACGGTTTTCTGTGACAACTGTCCGGTTGATGATTTTGAAAAGACGATCATTCGAAATGGCTCCCGCATAGCACTCTCAGCAGCTATGCCGGGTCTGGTCGGGGCGACCATGAGACGGGGAGGATACTATGCGGCGCTACGTCAGGGCATCAGCCATTTGATGCAGACCGCTCCAGCAGTTGTGGAAGATGGCAGCGTAACGCTCAAGCTGTTTAACCTGCTCATGACCGAACTTGGACCAAATCTGTTGGCCCATGGCATTCTGCTTAAAACCGAAGAGTTGCTGGTACTGCGGCAGGGCATTCCCGAACTGAAATACAACCTGGGCGCTGACACAGACCAGGATCAAACGCTGCTGGCAGTTTCTTTTTTGGAGTAATGCAATGAAAATTACCGTTAAGCTGTTTGCTTCATTCCGTACCGGTCGCTTTGAAGTCGAAACATCTGACTATCCACCCGGAACTACCGTGGCTGAGATCGCAGAGCGTCTGCAGCTGACAACCGCCGAACTGGGAATCATGCTCTGCAATCACCGCCACGTTAAACTTGACTACGAGTTGGTCGAAGGAGACGTTCTGGCGCTCTTTCCGCTGTTGGGAGGCGGTTAAAGCCCGCTTCACACCCCGTCGGACAGTCGCATCAACTCCCCAGCTGCAAGGTCTCTTTTTTTCGATACACCATCCCCTGAAAAATCGCGATAACCGCGTTGTCGTCGTCGGTAATCATCACCTGGTAAGATGCCAGCTTGGGGCCCAGAACCTGCTCGCTGGCTTCGGCGTACAATGATCCTGCGATGGCCGCCTTGACAAAGGAAACGCTGGTGTTGATCCCCATGGCCAGCGTTCCGTGCGAGTTCGATGCAGCGGCAAAGGCAAAGTCGGCCAGAGTGAAGATCGCGCCACCATGCACCGTGCCGGCAGCATTGCGATGAAACGGCTCAATTTTCATGCTGGCATGTGCCCGCCCCGGTGTGACCTCATCCAGTTCAATACCGCTGTGGCGGGCAAAATGGTCATTCTTAGATAAAAATTTCTTGAAATTTTTCATTTTTTTCCTCGCGTTGCCACTGTTTTTTTCAGGGTTTCTACAAAAACGGGAGATGAGAAACGTACTGTTCATTTTGCTGGACAAAATTATTTTATTACGTATTATCCGAAAAAGACCTGTTTAGTCCACAATAAATTGTAAAGGAGTTGCGCCATGACTGTACATCATTGTGTTGAGCAGAGGTATGAAGATGCGTACGAATCGATTCATGCTGCGTTGATTGAACAGGTGCGCCAGAATCCTGCCGAGGCGGCGCGCACCATCCGTAAGACACTCACCAGCCTCTATGTCAGACAGGGAAACGACTGGACCGGCCGGGGCGATATCGGCAATGCCGGAATCAATGCTACGATTGCAGCTCATGAGTGCGTATTGGCAGAGGTATCGCATCAATTGCTGAAACAATAAAGAGGAGATTGTCACTATGAAAGCACAACTGGAGCAACTGTTTTATTTCGGCTTGGGCAGCGCTTTGCTGGCCAAGGAAAAATTGGAAAAAGCCGGTGAATCGGCCGGGATTTTCAGAGAGGAGAACGACCGTAAGGCGCGTGATTTTTTTGAACAGGCGATAGCAAAAGGGAGTGAGGAGCGCCTGCAGCTTAAGGAAAATATCAAGGAGATGCTGAAGGAAGCTATTGACGAACTGGGACTGGCCACCCGTGCAGATGTTGACTCACTCCGGGCAGAGCTTGAAAAACTGCGACAGGGACAGTCCTGAACTGGTGAACAGACTCACGCTGCTGGCGCGGCTCTATCATCCGGTCAGGATCTATGCCGTTTTCCGAGTGCTTCTGACGTTTTTTCTGCTGATTCGCAGGAAGCCCTCCTGGCTGGGGGCTGAACCGCTTCAACCGGTGCCACTGGTGGCAGCCATAGAGCGACTGGGTGCCAGTTTTATAAAACTGGCGCAGGTCTTGGCCACTCGGGCTGATTTTTTTGACATCCGCTACCTTGAGCAGCTGCGGCAGCTGCATGACCAGTTGTCACCGATGTCAAGCCAGGATTTCCAGGCGGTTTTTACGCGCGCCTTCGGAAACGGAACCTGTTTTCGTTCTTTTGAACAGCAGCCTCTGGCCTGCGCTTCCATCGGCCAGGTTCACCACGCCACCCTTCTTAATGGCGACCAGGTGGCGGTCAAGCTGCGCCGCAACCAGATCGAACGCGTGGTGCGTGAGGATATCCGCCTGTTGGGATGGTTTCTGATTCTGTTGCGCCCGCTTTTTTCCGAATACACCCGCAATTCGATTGAAGCAGTATTGACCGCCTTCCGTACCACTATCCTTCAGGAAGTCGATATGCAGATCGAGCTCTCCAACCTGGAGCGCTTTCGCCGCAGCTACCCGGACGCCGGCGTGCGCCTGCCGGTTCCCTACGCTGCTGTCAGCAGTCACGACGCCCTGGTAATGAGTTTTGAGGAGGGTGTCCGCTTTGACGACCGCGAGGGATTGGCTCGACTCCAGGTACCTTTCCCGAAACTGATGGAAAAACTGGTGCTGTTCTACACCGAGCAGATGCTGGTCAAAGGTTTTTTTCACGCCGACCCGCACCCGGGCAACCTGCTGGTCACATCCCAAGGGGAACTGGTGCTGCTCGATTTCGGCATGGTCAGCAGAATTCCCAACGCTACCCGCCTGGCCATGATCAACACCGTCAAGGCGGCCTATGAGCGCGACTATGAACTGCTGGTGCAGGCCACCCGCAAACTGGGGGTGGTTACCGACAGGGCGCCTCAGGCTGAGTTGACCGGACTGGCGGAAGAAATTTTCCGGATCTTTGACGACGAGCACCTGAGCGCCTCCAGCATGCAGGAGCTGACCTTCGGCATCATGGATGCGTTAAAAGAGTACCCCTTCAAGCTGCCGCAGGAGATCGTCTACGTCATGCGGGTCAGCTCAATCATTGAAGGTCTCGGCACCAGTTTTATCTCAAACTTTAATGGCATCAAGGATATTTTGCCGATTCTTAAGGCCAACCTGACCCGCGCGCTGGGCGAGCATGACAGCGTCTGGGGTGTGGTCGCTCATGAGCTGAAACAGCTGCCGCTGACAATGGTCAAGTTTCGGCATCTTGTGGATACCGTGCAGCAGGGTGATCTGGCCGTGCATCTGGCGGAGGATGATCGCCGTGAACTGCTGCGTTCACTGCATAGCTGGCTGCATCAACTGGCCTGGACCGCCCTGCTGGTAGCACTGGCCTTTTACCTTCGCGGGATACACCATCCTTCAGCACTCTGGTTGTCACTGCTCTGTTTCGGCACGGCAGCACTGCGCCTGTTCTGGTGGAGAGACCGTTTAAAGCTTTAAAGCAATTGACATCGCAGGTCCATTTCAGTACTGTAGCGACTCGATACGGCCCTGGGGGAGTTCTCTTGAACTGAGATCCGTTTCTGTGCACTTCTACCGCAGAACGGGAACCCTTTGCACCTGAACCGGGTAATTCCGGCGTAGGAAAGCGGCTCGCAGGATGTACTCACTCCGGCCGCCTGATTCTACATTTCAGCGCGGCCTTTTTCTATTTTCAAAGGATAACGAACGTGAGTGACGCACGGCCATTTCGCCTGGTAGTCAATAAAACGCCTCAGCTTCCGGCTATCGCTGGTGTCTATCTGATTACCGATCAGGGGGATAATCTGGTCGAACGCGTGTCCCAGGGGTTGCGCGGCGGCGTTTCTGTACTACAGTACCGGGCCAAAGACAAGGCTCGTGAACTCTGCCTGGCTGAGGGGCGTGAGTTGCAGCGACTCTGCACGCGCTTTGGGGCACTCTTCATCGTCAATGATGACATGCAGCTGGCAAACGAGCTGCAGGCTGATGGCGTTCACCTGGGGCAGGATGATGGAACGGTCGCCGCCGCCCGAAAGTTATTGGGCTCTAATAAAATCATTGGTGTTTCGACCCATACTGTCGCAGAAGCCCGTCAAGCTGAGCAGGATGGCGCCGACTATATCGGTTTTGGCGCCATGTATCCGACGGAAAGCAAAGCCGTCACACAATTGCCCGGCATCGTCGGCCTGGCTGCACTGCGCGCTGAAATCAACCTGCCGGTAGTTGCTATCGGCGGAATTACGCCTGCCAATGCCTGCCGGGTAATCGATGCCGGGGCGGATGCAGTAGCGGTTATATCGTCGATTCTCTCGAATCCACGCCCCGATGCTGCCGCTGCAGAACTGGGCTTACTGTTCAAGAGAAATCAACCCTTCCCGCGCGGTGCGGTACTCTCTGTGGCCGGTAGCGATTCAGGTGGCGGCGCCGGCATCCAGGCTGATATCAAGACGATTTCACTTGTGGGAAGCTACGCCGCATCTGTACTGACCGCACTGACGGCCCAGAATACACGCGGTGTTTCTTCAATTCATGGGCTGCCCCCCAGCTTTGTGCTTGATCAGCTTGATACCGTCCTGTCTGACATCCCGATCGACGTCATAAAAACCGGCATGCTGCATACGCCGGCCATTATCGCTGCACTGGCAGAACGCCTCGGCGAGCGCAAGGTTATTATTCCGCTGGTAATCGATCCCGTGATGGTGGCAAAAGGGGGCGCATCCCTGATGGAACGTGAGGCGGTGCAACTCTTCATCGATCAGCTGCTGCCGCTGGCCTACCTTTTGACCCCCAATATTCCTGAAGCGGAGCGGCTTTTGGGACGGGTTATCAAAAATGAGTCCGAGATGGAACAAGCTGCCCGCGACCTGTACGCACTCGGCGCTGCCCGTGTCCTGATCAAGGGGGGCCATCTCAGCAGTCAGAACTCAACCGACATCCTCTTTGACGGAAAAGAGTGCCACAGTTTCAGTACAGAGCGCATCTTCACCAGCAACACCCACGGTACCGGCTGCAGCTATGCATCTGCCATTTCGGCCTTTCTGGCACAGGGAGAGCCGCTGCTGACAGCGGTATCGAAAGCAAAGACCTATATCACGGCCGCTATACGTAACGCCCGACCACTGGGCAGAGGACATAGCCCGGTCAATCACTATCTGGCAGCACACGAACTGACATAAAAGGAACGCACCCATGACGCAACTTGAATACGCACGCAGAGGACTGATCACCGAAAAGATGCAGCTGGCAGCCATCGCCGAGGGAGTCAGCCCCGAATTCATCCGTGACGGCATCGCCGCCGGTACGATAGTCATCTGTCACAACATCAAACATGGCAACGGGATACCTCTGGCGGTCGGCGCCGGCCTGCGCACCAAGGTTAACGCCAATATCGGCTCTTCATCGGATGATACCGATCTGGAAAAGGAGCTCGAAAAGGCACGTACTGCGGTCAAATACGGAGCCGATGCCCTGATGGACCTTTCCACCGGCGGGCCGGTCGATGAAATCCGTAAAGCGATCATTGCCGAAACACAGGCCTGTATCGGCACGGTCCCGCTCTACCAGGCCGCCCTGGATGCGGTGCGGAACAAGAACAAGGCCATTGTTGACATGACAGTTGATGACATCTTTGCCGGCATCATCAAGCACGCTGAAGATGGCGTCGATTTTATCACCGTGCATTGCGGTGTGACGAGGGCCACTGTCGAGCGCATGAAAAATGAGGGGCGTATTATGGATGTCGTCTCGCGCGGCGGCGCCTTCACGATCGAATGGATGAGTTACAACAACAAGGAAAACCCGCTTTATGAGCACTTCGACAAACTGCTGGAGATCACCAAAGTGTATGACATGACACTCTCGCTGGGTGACGGTTTCCGTCCCGGCTGCCTGGCGGACGCCACCGATAGGGCCCAGATTCAGGAGCTGATCATCCTGGGGGAATTGACTCAGCGGGCCCAGGCGGCGGGCGTGCAGGTCATGATCGAGGGACCGGGCCATGTGCCGCTCAATCAGATTCAGACCAACATCCAGCTGCAGAAACGAATCTGCCATGGTGCGCCCTTCTATGTTCTGGGACCGCTGGTGACCGACATTGCCCCCGGCTATGACCATATTACCTGTGCCATCGGAGGCGCAATTGCTGCCGCTGCCGGGGCAGATTTTCTCTGCTACGTGACCCCTTCCGAGCACCTCTGCCTGCCGAATGTGCAGGATGTACGTGACGGCGTGATTGCCACCCGCATCGCCGCGCATGCCGCCGATATCGCCAAGGGGGTCAAAGGGGCCATCGACAAGGATATCGCCATGGCAAAATGCCGTAAAAAACTGGACTGGGAAGGACAGTTCGCCCTGGCCATGGACCCGGACAAGGCCCGCGCCTTTCGCGCCAATTCACCGGCAGGCGAGCATGGCGCCTGTACGATGTGTGGTGAGTTCTGTGCCTATAAACTGATGGATGATGCCATGAAGAGGTAACCGAAAGAGTTCACTCCGGACAGGAAGCCTTGTATGATAGAACCGACGACGTTGCTGATGTTTTTTTCGACCTCCATCCTGCTGGCTCTCTCTCCGGGACCTGACAACCTGTTTGTCATGACGCAGGCCGCCCAACAGGGGCGCACAGCCGGCCTGCTGGTTACCGCAGGGCTCTGTACCGGACTGCTGGCACACACTGCGGCGGTAACATTCGGTCTGGCGGCGCTTTTCGCAGCATCAGCGGCCGCTTTCACCCTGCTTAAACTGACCGGAGCCGCCTATCTGCTCTACCTGGCCGTGCAAGCCTTCCGGGCCGGAACAGACACCGGCCCGCTCAGCAGTGTCGATCACCTGAGACCGGTCGTTCTCTACCGTCGTGGTATCATCATGAATATCACCAATCCCAAAGTATCAATCTTTTTCCTGGCTTTTCTGCCGCAATTCGCCGATCCATCCAAAGGACACCTGTCACTGCAGCTGATGCAACTGGGGGGCGTTTTCATCATCGCGACCCTGATCATCTTCGGTGCCATCAGTATCCTGGCGGGTGTTTTCGGTGAACGCTTCCGGCAGTCATCATCTGCTCAGAAGATACTCAATCGCGCTGCAGCAGCCATCTTTACCGGTCTGGCACTGAAACTGGTTCTGGCGCAGCGTTAAAAAATTCCACATGGTACAGGAGTAAACATCATGGCATCTCCGAAATCGGCACAAAAGAAACCGGTCCTCACAACCATGAATCTTTTTTACGCAACCAATCGCAATCATATCGGCGAAGATCGCTGGCATCCGAGCGGGTACGGCACCAAGTTCAGTGACGATGGTATCGAAAATCTCAGGTTCGGCAGACTGACTCTTGATGTTGATGAAGCCACCGTCAACCAGCACCTCGCCACGACTGCCGGTTATGGGGTCGGCAACGGCATCGGGCTGTCGGAATATCTCGGTAACATGGCCGGGAGCGCCTGCATTTCGGCCTACGAAGAAAACATCCCTGATCCGACCCGCTATCAGAACCATCAGGAAGGGGTCCAGCTCGGGTCACAGGCACTGTTCGATGACCTTAAAGGGATTATGACCTGCGCCACAGATGTCATTATCTATATCCACGGTTTCAATGTTTCCTGGAATGACGCCGTAGGGGGAGCACTGGCCCTGCAGACACGGCTCAACAGATCAACGACGGGCGACACGACACAGTCTGTCGCCGTTGTGCTCTTCTCCTGGCCTTCGGACGGCATGGCGCTGCCGTTTGTCTCGTACAAATCTGACCGCACCGAGGCCAGCGGATCGGGCAAGGCCTTTGCCCGTGGCGTACTTAAACTGCGCGACTACCTGATGAAAATATGCAAACGGGGCGACGATCAATGCGGTCAGGACATTCACCTGCTCTGTCATTCCATGGGCAACTATGCGCTGCAGGAGGCGCTGCCGAAGATCGCCGATTACTCCAGCGGGCGGGCACTGCCGCGCCTGTTTGAACATATCTTCATGTGCGCTCCGGATGTGGATGCCGACTGCTTTGAAGAAGGTAAACCATTGGCACGCCTACCGGAACTGGCACGCTTTGTCACCATCTACCACAACCAGCAGGACAAGGCCATGTACGTCTCCGACTACACCAAGGGTAACCCGGAGCGGCTTGGTTGCGATGGAGCGGCCCACCCGACTCTCTTGAACGCCAAGATTCATCAGGTAGATTGTACTCCGATTGTCCTGGAGGAAGGACTGGTCGAGCACAGTTACTATCTGAACGGATTTGTAAACGACGACATCCGTCTCAGCACTGACGGTGTTCCTCTTGACGGAGCTGCTCGCCGCAGAGAGATGAAGGGTGTCTGGCCCAACTTGTGGGTCATGAAGTGAGATCACATACGGAACAAGCAGCCCTACCAGAATCTGAAGGCAGCTTGCGCGCAACGCTGTACATCATTGCCACGCCGATCGGCAATCTCGAGGATATGACCTACCGGGCCGTGCGGATCCTGGGCGAGGTCGATCTGATCGCTGCCGAGGATACGCGCCATTCGCTCAAGTTGCTGTCACACTTTGGTATTTCCAAATCGATGACCTCCTATTTTGACCACAATCAGCAGTTCAAAGGGGAGCGCATCCTGCATGCGCTGCGACAGGGGAAATCAGTGGCGCTGATCTCGGATGCCGGCACCCCCTGCGTCTCCGATCCGGGGTATCAACTGGTGCGCGACGCCGTTGCCGAAGGGATTAACGTCGTCCCGATTCCGGGCGCCTGTGCCGCCGTAACAGCTCTGGCCGCATCCGGAATGCCGAGCGACACCTTCACGTTTGCCGGTTTCCCCCCCTCTCGACAGGGAAAACGGCGCACGTTTTTGGCCGGGATACGCAGTCTGCCAGGCACACTGATACTGTACGAAGCGCCCCATCGCCTGCTGGATACATTGACTGATATTCGTGATGTATTGGGAGAGCGCCAGCTGATCGTAGCGCGTGAACTTACCAAAATGTATGAGGAATATATTCGTGGCAGCGCATCAGAGGTAATCGCGGCAATTTCGCACGGCCCGATACGCGGTGAGATAGTACTTTTGATCGCGCCAGGAGAACCGACTCAGCAGGAGAGTGAACCGCTGGAGGATATTCTGGAGCGCCTGTTGGCAGATGGCAGCCTGTCGGTCAAAGATGCAGCCAAAAAAGCGTCCGAAATAGCAGGTATTTCACGCAGTGAAGCCTATAGTGAGGCGCTGCGCGTGAAGATCGCTAAAAGTTCATCCTCAGAACGTGAAATATAATGGGGGATCCACTGCAGGGTGTGACCCTGAAAACAATTCTTTCCGAGCTGGTGGAGCAATTTGGCTGGGAGGAGATGGGCAGAAACATCGCTATTCGTTGTTTCACGCACGAACCAGGCATTCCGTCCAGCCTGAAATTTCTCCGTCGGACACCCTGGGCCAGAGACAAGGTTGAGGAGATGTATCTGCGCTGGAAGCTGACTGAATAGAAACCTGAAAGCAAACGCCCCGCCTCCTGTCTATCAGAAGCGGGGCGTTTGGTTTTTCCGTGTCGCGCGGTTGCTATAATCAAGCCATGACAAGCACGAGATCTTCCTTCTCAACCTTGTCGCCCTCTTTAAACTTTACTTCAGCCACGCTGCCATCGACTTTAGTCTTGATGTTGGTCTCCATCTTCATCGCCTCGGTCACCATCACAACATCACCGGCCTTAATCACATCACCAACTTTGACGTTTACCTTGAAGACCTTGCCCGGCATCGGGGCACCGATGTGGGCGCTATTACCCTTGTCGGCCTTGACGCGCACGACATCATCGCTCTGCGCCGACAGATCGCGGATTTCAACAGAGCGGTTATTGCCGTTCAGCTCAAAGTAGACCGTACGGGTCCCATCCTTTTGCACTTTACCAACCGCGTTCAGCTTGATGATCAGAGTCTTGCCCGGCTCGATATCCAGCGACGTTTCCTGACCCGGCTCCAGACCATAGAAAAAGATCGGCGTCGGAATAACCGAGGTATCGGAATACTCCTGACGGTGACGATCAAATTCGGGATAGACATTCGGGTAGAGGATCGCAGAAACCAGCGCCCGGTCATCAACCCGGTGACCAAGCTTCTCCTCAAGCTTCAGCTTCTCCTCGATGAAGTCAACCGGTTCCAGCAGTTCACCCGGCCGACAGGTAATCGGCTGCTCCCCTTTCAGGATAATTTTCTGAAGTTCCTGCGGCCATCCCTGGTACGGCTGGCCAAGCATGCCTTTGAACATACCGACCACCGATTCGGGGAAAGCCAGATCCTCTTTGGAGGTAAATACATCTTCCGGCTGCAGGTTGTTTTTAACCAGGAACATCGACATGTCGCCGACAACCTTTGAAGAGGGCGTTACCTTGACGATGTCGCCGAACAGCAGGTTGACCTTGTGGTACATCTCCTTACATTCATCCCAGCGCTCGATCAACCCCAGTCCGGCAACCTGCGGTTTGTAGTTGGAATATTGTCCACCCGGAATTTCATGATTATAAACCTCAGCCGTCCCGCTTTTAAGACCGGACTCAAAGGGCGCGTAGTAATCTCGCACCGTTTCCCAGTAATTAGCCAGTTTCTGCAATCCTCCGGCATCAACCAGTGGATCGCGTTCGCTCCCTTCCAGCGCCGCTACCAGGGCATTCAGGTTTGGCTGGGCGGTCAGGCCGGAGAGTGACGAGAGCGCTGCATCGACAATATCAACACCCGCCTCACTGGCCTTCATCAGGATGGCGCTGCCGTTGCTGGAGGTATCGTGAGTATGCAGGTGAATCGGGATGCCGACATTTTCCTTGAGCGCCTTGACCAGCTTGTAGGCCGCCAGTGGTTTCAAGAGACCGGCCATATCCTTGATCGCCAGGATGTGAGCGCCCATCTTCTCCAGCTCTTTGGCCATGGATACGTAGTATTCCAGCGGGTACTTGTCACGTTTGGGATCGGTAATATCGCCGGTGTAGCAGATGGTTGCCTCACAGATTTTTCCTGATTTACGGACCGCTTCCATGGCAACGCGCATACCGACCGTCCAGTTGAGCGAATCAAATACCCGAAAGATATCAACCCCTGAATCGGCCGCCTCTTCAACAAATTTTTCGACAACATTGTCGGGATAGTTGGTATAGCCGACCGCATTGGAGCCGCGCAGCAGCATCTGGAAGAGGATGTTGGGAATCTTCTCCGACAGCTTGTGCAGCCGCTGCCAGGGATCTTCCTTCAAAAAACGCATGGCAACATCAAAAGTGGCTCCACCCCAGCATTCCAGCGAAAAGAGGTCGGCGCCCAGATACGAGGTCGGCTCAGCGATTTTGAGCAGGTCATAGCTGCGGACGCGGGTTGCCAGATTGGACTGGTGCGCATCGCGCATGGTGGTGTCGGTGATCAACAGTTTTTTCTGCCCCAGGATCCACTTGGAAAGCCCCTCGGCCCCCATGGTCATAAAGAGATCGCGGGAACCTGTCGGGCGTGGTCGGCTGAAGTCATATTCCGGAACACGGGCTTCGATCAGATCAGCCGAGCGGAGCGGTTTGGTGACACCGGGTGAACCGTTGACGATGACATCGCCCAGAAAGCCGAGCACCTTGCTGGCACGGTCCTGCTTTTCACGGAATACCAGCAGTTCCGGGTGTTTTTCAATAAAAGAGGTGTCACACTGCCCTTTCATGAAGACCGGATGATTGATGACATTCTCCAGAAAGCCGATGTTGGTCTTGACGCCACGCACGCGGAATTCCTGCAGGGCCCGGTGCATGATGTGTGACGCATCCTGGAATGAGAGCCCCCAAGAGCTGACTTTGACCAGCAGCGAATCGTAGTGCGGCGTAATCCTGGATCCGGTAAAAGCACTGCCGGCATCCAGACGGATACCGCAGCCGGCCGCCGAACGATAGGTCGTCAACGTACCAAAATCAGGCGCAAAATTATTGGCCGGATCTTCGGTGGTGATACGACACTGAATGGCATAACCTCGCATGTCAATGGCGGATTGCGATGGAATATTGATCGACGGGTCACTCAGTTTGTGACCACAGGCGACCAGTATCTGACTCTGCACCAGATTGCGACCGGTGATCATCTCGGTAACGGTATGCTCGACCTGAATACGCGGATTCATCTCGATAAAATAGTGGTTGCCTTCCGTGTCTACCAGAAATTCTATCGTACCGGCGTTGCGATACTTCACATGACCGGCGATTTTGAGTGCGTCGGTGCAGATGACTTCGCGCTGTGCCTGCGTCAGCGAGAGTGAAGGGGCAAATTCAACAACTTTCTGGTGGCGACGTTGTACGGAACAATCGCGCTCGAAAAAATGCACCAGATTGCCGTGATTATCGCCAAGAACCTGCACTTCAATATGTTTCGGATGTGCCAGGTAGCGTTCCAGAAAAACTTCAGCATTGCCGAACGAGGCTTTAGCCTCACTGCCGGCCGCCACCAATCCTTCAAGCAGCTCCTTTTTGTTGTTGGCAACACGCATACCGCGACCACCGCCGCCGGCTGAAGCCTTGATGATGATCGGATAGCCATATTCCTTGGCAAATATGAGTGCGTCTTCTTCTTTCTCGATCGGGTTTTCAGTTCCGGGAACGACATTAACACCGGCCGCAATGGCCGCCTTGCGCCCAGCAACCTTATCCCCTAAAGAACGCATCATTTCAGCGGTCGGGCCGATAAAAGTGATACCGTTGATCCGGCACTCCTCAGCAAAATCGGCATTTTCAGCCAGAAAACCGTAACCGGGATGAATGGCATCAACATCGGCTTTGATTGCCAGAGCGATAATTTCATCGATCCCCAAATAGGCATCGATCGGAGATTTCCCCTTGCCGATCAGATAGGCCTCATCCGCTTTATAGCGATGCAGAGAAAGCTTGTCCTCCTCGGAATACAAGGCCACCGTGCCGATACCCAACTCTGTACAAGCACGAAAGATACGGATCGCAATCTCACCACGGTTGGCAGCCATAACTTTACGAAAGCGGTATTTTTCCATGTGGACACTCCTTCTTAAAAAAATAATTTAGCAAAACTAAAAATATTCAGCTATTTTAAATAGTTACAGTACCAAGTCGCGGCACTTAACCAGATTAGTTTGGTTTTGTCAATCAAGATTTTCGTCTTGCCGCAACTGCCTGAATATGATAGGTACAACAGCACTAATCAGATTATTGAGGTGATGTATGGATATAAAAATTGTTCCGTTACCGGCCGATAAAATGAAGGCCAAAATTGCCGATCAGACCAAACTAGGCTTCGGCAAATATTTTACCGACCGGATACTGATGATCGAATGGAAAGCATCGCAGGGGTGGTGTGACGCCCGCATCGAACCGTATGCACCCTTTGCGCTGGACCCGGCCTGTCTGGTCTTTCATTATGCTCAGGAGATTTTTGAGGGACTCAAAGCCTACAAGTGGGCAGATGGCAGCGTTGCTCTCTTCCGTCCCGAGATGAATGCGCGTCGTTTCAATCAATCCGGTGACCGCCTCTGCCTGCCGCCGATTCCGGAGGAACTGTTTCTGAAGGGAATCGAGCAGCTGGTTTCGCTGGAGCGCGACTGGATTCCAACCGCCTCCGGGACGTCTCTGTATATCCGCCCCACCCTGATCGCCGTCGAGCCGGTGCTGGGCGTCAAACCTTCCGATCATTACTATTTCTATGTCATTCTTTCTCCGGTAGGCGCCTATTATGCGGCCGGATTCAATCCGATCAACATACTGGTCGAGGATCACTTTGTTCGCGCCGTGCCGGGTGGCACCGGCGAAGCCAAGACCGGCGGCAACTATGCCAGCTCACTCAAAGCCGGACTAGAAGCCAAAAAGAAGGGCTATGATCAGGTACTCTGGCTGGATGGCAGGGAGCGGCGCTACATCGAAGAAGTCGGCGCCATGAACATGTTTTTTGCCTACGGTACCCATATCGTCACAGCGCCGCTGGCCGGTTCTATCCTGTCAGGCGTAACGCGTGATTCGGTGCTCAAGCTTGCTCCGACGCTTGGCTACACCGTTGAAGAACGACAGATTGATGTTGACGATCTGATGGCAGATATCCGCTCCGGCAAGATAACAGAAGCATTCGGCAGCGGCACCGCCGCCGTTATCACTCCGGTCGGCAAACTCTGTTACAAGGACGAAGTGCTGCAACTGACCGGCGGCAACGTCGGCCAGATCACTCAAAATCTCTACGATACGTTAACCGGTATCCAGACCGGAAAGCTGAAGGATGATTTCGGCTGGGTCAGATTTGTAGAATAAAAAACGACATCCAACAATGAAACCTGCGAGGCTTTAAAAACATCGCAGGTTTGTTCGGTAGGGTATGAAAGCAAAACAGAAAAATATCGCCCATCGTCCGTCAGCCAACAAACTCTGCTCCTCCTGCCGCCGCACCTGCAAACAGGTTGCACAGGCAGTTGTCGCCAAATGCCCCCGCTATTACCCCTATTCCCGCAAACAGACCAAACCCGAATTCACTTGGAAACAGCCGGACCTGGGACTATAGACGCGGTCCCGGTCGTTGACAGAGCCCGTTGCAGCGGCTGTGGACGCTGCGTAGCCGCCTGCCCCCTCAGGATCATCACTCTTGACAGCATCGGTCATCGCAAGTGTGCGGTTATCGTATCCTCTGAAAAATGCACCTACTGCGGAGCGTGTATTCCTGCCTGTCCCGTCGACGCAATCATAATCTCACGTCGCATTATCTCTTGATTTCAGAAGGGCTCTTGTGATATAAAGCCCCGCTATTCAATTCACACGCCTCGAAAAGATCCGACGGTGTCCCTCGAAGATGACGGGGATTCAGCGGGGCGGAGGAAAAAACCAAAGGAGAAGCACAATGTCAAGTATCAGCATGAAGGAACTGCTCGAAGCTGGCGTCCATTTCGGCCACCAGACCAAGCGTTGGAACCCTAAGATGAAGCCCTACATCTTCGGGGCCCGTAACGGGATCTACATCATCGATCTGCAGAAAACTGTCCGTTACTTCAAATCCGCCTACAGCTTCGTTAAAGACGCAGCCCAGGACGGCAGCAGCGTGTTGTTTGTCGGCACCAAAAAGCAGGCTCAGGATTCCATCGCCGAAGAAGCCGTACGGTGCGGCATGCACTATGTCAATCAGCGTTGGCTGGGGGGCATGTTGACCAACTTCGCAACCGTTAAGCAGAGTATCGATCGCCTCAAAAAGATCGACGCCATGTTTGAAGACGGTACGATTGACGCGTATACCAAAAAAGAGGCTCTGCAGTTTGCCCGCGACCGCGAAAAGCTTCAAAAGGTTCTCGGCGGCATCAAGACCATGAACAAACTCCCCGGCGTAATGTTTGTTATCGACCCCAAGAACGAAGAAATTGCCGTTCAGGAAGCCAACAAACTGGGTATTGCTGTAGTTGCCGTTGTTGATACCAACTGTGACCCCGATCCGATCGACTATGTCATTCCGGGTAACGATGACGCCATCCGTGCCATCCGCCTTTTGGCCTCAAAAATGGCCGACGCTGTCATTGAAGGCAACCAGGCCCGTAATACCGCGCTGCAGACCGGCACAGAAGGTGCGGATGAATATGCTGCTGACGAAGTGGCCGTAGAAGAAGCCGGCGAATAAACATCACTAGACAATCCCTGAAAACGGGACAGGAGGATAGAATGGCTGTAACAGCTGCACAAATCAGTGAATTGAGAAAATCAACCGGTGCCGGAATGCTGGATTGCAAAAAGGCTCTGGAACAGACCGATGGCAATTTTGACCAGGCCGTAGACTTTCTGCGTACTAAAGGACTGGCGGCCGCGTCCAAAAAAGCGGGCCGCGCTGCTACCGAAGGTATGGTAGCCGCCGCTGTCAGCGCTACAGGTAACAAGGGCATTCTGCTTGAAATCAACAGTGAAACCGACTTCGTCGCTAAAAACGAAGTTTTTCAGGGTTTCGTCAAAGATGTTGCCCGGCACATCCTGCTCTCCGAACCGGCAAACCTGGAAGAACTTCTCGCGCAGCCGTATTGCGGTGACAGCGCTAAAACCGTTCAGGTTCTGTTAAACGAAGCCATTGCCGTCATCGGCGAGAACATGCAGATCCGCCGTTTCAGCAGCTTTACCGTGCCGGGTGCCGGCGCTGTCGGAACATATATCCACGCCGGTGGCAAAATCGGTGTTCTGGTAGAAGCAACCTGCGACAATGCCGCAGCAGCAGCTGATGCCCGCTTTGCAGCATTTGTAAAAGATGTGGCCATGCATTCGGCTGCTGCAGCTCCGCTGTACGTGCGCCGCGAAGAAGTTGACGTCGACGTGCTGGAACGCGAAAAGGATATCTACCGCGCCAAAGCCCGCGAATCCGGTAAACCGGATAACATCATCGAAAAGATCATCGCCGGCCAGGTCAACAAGTTCTACGCCGACATCTGCCTGCTGGAACAGCAGTTTGTTAAAGATACCGATAAAACGATCGAGCAGTATGCCGCCGAAACCGGCAAAGCGCTTGGCACAACCATTACGGTGACCCGCTTCACCAAGTATGTTCTCGGTGAAGGCCTCGAAAAGAGGGAATCCGACTTTGCCGCCGAGGTGGCGGCTGCGGCCGGCCTCTGATTACTGAAAAAAGCCGGCCGCAATGGCCGGCTTTTTTTTAATCCTTTTTCGTACATTCTCAAACCTATCGGTGAAAGCCGCCGGATGTGCCACTCTAACCACGGGAGACCATGCATGAGCAGACAAACCTACAACCGAGTACTTCTGAAACTCTCCGGAGAATCGCTGGCTGGCGATCAGGGCTATGGAATTGACCCGCTCACACTCACCACCATTGCACACGAGATCAAGGAAGTTGTTGATATGGGAGTGCAATTGGCTCTGGTGATCGGCGGCGGCAATATCTTTCGCGGCCTGGCCGCATCCTCCAAGGGGATGGATCGCGCCAGCGCAGATTATATGGGCATGCTGGCAACCGTGATCAACTCACTGGCCATGCAGGACGCATTGGAGAAGCAGGGCGTTTCCACGCGCGTACAGTCGGCCATCGCCATGCAGGAGGTCGCGGAACCGTACATTCGCCGTCGCGCCATGCGTCATCTGGAAAAAGGAAGAGTGGTTATTTTCGGTGGCGGCTCCGGCAACCCGTATTTCACCACCGACACCGCCGCCAGTCTGCGAGCCATGGAGATCAACACCCAGGTAATCCTGAAAGGCACCAAAGTTGATGGTGTCTATACCGCTGACCCTAAAAAAGTTCCTGATGCCGTCAAGATCCCGGCGCTCTCCTACATCGACGTTCTTAAAAAAGGTCTGCAGGTCATGGATGCCACTGCAATATCGCTCTGCATGGACAACAACCTGCCGATCATCGTGTTTGACCTGACAACCGAAGGAAATATCAAAAAAGTTATCTGTGGTGAAGAAATCGGTACCATCGTACAAGGAGCCTGAACATGCCGAAGAACGTGCTTCAAGACATGAAAGCCCATATGGAAAAAACCATGGGAGTTCTCAAAAATGAATTTCAGAAAATACGTACCGGTCGAGCCACTACCGGCGTTTTGGACTCCGTTACGGTTGATTATTACGGCAACACCTCCTCGATCAGTCAGGTAGCAACCCTGGCCATACCTGAGGCGCGCACCATTACCATCACCCCTTGGGAACCCAAGATGATCGCACCGATTGAAAAGGCGATCCTGAATGCCAATATCGGCCTGACACCATCAAATGACGGCAAAACAATCCGCCTTAATCTGCCGCCACTGACGGAAGAGCGCCGCAAGGAAATCGTCAAGGGGCTGAAGAAAATGGCCGAAGACGACAAGATCGCCATCCGCAATATCAGGCGTGATGCTATCGACAAGTTAAAAAAGCTTGAAAAAGACAAGGCCATCACTGAAGACGAACTGAAAAAGGGTGAAAAAGAGGTCCAGGATCTTACCAAGTCTTTCGAAACCAAGATTGATGAGGCTGTTGCGCACAAGGAAAAAGAGGTACTGGAAGTCTGATGCAGCCACTCGACCCGCATAAACTGCCGGTTCACCTGGCGGTTATCATGGATGGCAACGGACGCTGGGCGCAGCAGCGTATGCTCAAGCGCATTGTCGGCCACCAGCGCGGTGCCGAAACCGTCAAGATGGTTGTAGAGCAGGCCTGGCTTTTGGGAATCAACTACCTGACCCTGTTTGCTTTTTCCTCAGAAAACTGGTCGCGCCCTGCCCTTGAAGTGCGGGCATTGATGACGCTTCTGAAGAAGTACATCCGTCAGGAAACGGCCCGCATGATGCGCAAGAATATCCGCTATAACGTCATCGGCAACCGCTCGGACCTGCCGGGTGATGTCAATGAAACGCTGGACGAAGCCATCCGCACAACCTCGCTCAACACCGGCATGGTACTGACCCTGGCACTTTCATACGGAGGTCGTCAGGAACTGAGTCGCGCGGCAGCACAGATGGCACGTGACGCTGTTTCAGGCAAAATAGCTCCTGAAGCGATTACGCCGGATCTTTTTGATACCTACCTGGATACCGGAGGACTGCCAGACCCTGATTTTCTGATTCGCACCAGCGGCGAAATGCGTATCAGTAATTTTCTGCTCTGGCAGCTGGCATATACCGAACTCTACTTTACCGACATCAACTGGCCGGATTTCACCATTAACGAACTCCACAAAGCTCTGGCAGACTTCCAGTCGCGTGAGCGCCGCTTCGGGAAAACCAGTGATCAGCTCACGGACAGGGGTACCCTATCAAACGACTGATCACTGCACTTATTCTCCTGCCGATCGTCGTTATGATCACTGTTAAAGGTGGCACACTGTTTTTTGCCTGTCTGCTGGCCCTCTTCGCCGCTATCAGCATGCTCGAATTCTACAACATGGCACTGCCAACGCGAAAAGGTGAATCCTGGCTGGCCGCCCTGACAGCGGCAGCACTCGTACTCGCACCCTGCAGTACCGCCAGTTCCCGTCTGCTCCTTTCGATTCCGGGTCTGCTGTTTCTGGCCTTCAGCCTCCTTTTCCTGTTCCGCATCCGCGCAATCAATGAAGCCGCCCATGATATAGCATTCGCCCTGCTGGGATTTCTCTATATCCCGTTTCTGCTGGTACATCTTGTGCTTCTGCGTCAAACGATATACGGCATCCAATGGCTGCTGGTCATCATGCTGATTGTCATGACCAACGACTCTGCCGCCTACTATAGCGGCAGCGCCTTTGGCACGCATCGGCTGTATGAAAAAGTCAGCCCCAAAAAGAGCATCGAAGGCGCTATCGGCGGATTGTTCGGCAGTGTCTGCGGCACCCTGCTGGCAAAGTTCACCTTCTTTCCGCAGCTGACGCTTTTCGATGCCGTTGCGACGGCGCTTGTGGTCGGCATGATCGGCCAGCTTGGCGATCTGTTCGAATCGCTGCTTAAACGCAGTTTCGGTGTCAAGGATTCCGGCACACTGATTCCGGGTCACGGAGGAGTACTGGACCGCATGGACAGTATCCTCTTTGCGGCACCGGTCACATACTATTACGTCATCCACGTTTTCAAGGGATAAAGCATGAAAAATATTACCATTCTCGGTTCAACCGGCTCGATCGGCGTCAGTACGCTGGAGATCGTAGCTGCCCATCCGGATCGTTTCCGGGTTATCGCACTGACCGCCGGCAAAAATCTGGAGCTGCTGGCGAGGCAGATCAGACAATTCACGCCACGCATTGCCGTAGTAGCCTGCGGTGAAGATGTGCCGCGCCTGAAAGAGATGTGCACTGGTCTCGACTGCCTGATTCTGGGCGGTATCGAAGGTCTGATTGCGGCGGCGACTTCCGAAGAAACCGAGACGGTCGTAGCCGCTATCGTCGGCGCTGCCGGGCTGGTGCCGACGGCTGCCGCTATCCGGGCCGGCAAGGATATCGCCCTGGCCAACAAAGAGACGCTGGTGACAGCCGGCCACCTCTTTATGGAGATGATCAAAGAGTTCGACGTACAGCTGTACCCGGTAGACAGCGAGCATAGTGCCGTCTTTCAATCTATGGAGGGACACCGTTCCGCCGACATTCAACGTATCATCCTGACCGCCTCGGGTGGCCCCTTCCTGAATACGCCGACTGCTCAGCTGGCACACGTCACCGTACGGGATGCCCTCAATCACCCCAACTGGAGCATGGGTAAGAAGATCACCATCGATTCGGCCACCATGATGAACAAAGGGCTGGAAGTTATCGAAGCACGCTGGCTGTTCGATACGCCGGTCGAAAAGATCGACGTCAACATTCACCCGCAGAGCATCATTCATTCGATGGTCGAATACGTAGACGGTTGTGTCATCGCCCAGCTCGGAACTCCGGACATGAAAGCTCCCATCGCCTACGCACTGGCCTATCCCGAGCGGATCGCAACCGGTGTCAAGCCGCTTGATCTGACCAGTATGAGCGGCCTGACCTTCTTTGCGCCGGACACCGATAAATTCCGCTGTCTGGCTTTGGCCTATCGCGCCATCAACGCCGGAGAAAGCATGCCGGCCGTCATGAATGCCGCCAACGAAATCGCCGTTGAAACATTTTTGGATGGGCGCATCAGTTTTCTCCAGATCGCTGAAACTATCGAACGCACGATGCAGGCCCACACACCCCACCCGCTCCAATCAATCGAAGAAGTTCTGAGAGTTGATCAGTGGGGCAGAATAGCAGCCCGAGAAATCTGCCGGGAGATTGGTGTACTGAAATGACCGTTGTCTATGCAATTATTGTTCTGGGAATTTTGATCTTTGTGCACGAACTGGGGCACTTTCTGGTCGCCAAGCTGATGGGTGTCAGTGTTGAAAAGTTCTCGCTCGGTTTCGGCCCCAAACTGATCGGTAAACAGATCGGTGAAACCGAATACCTGCTGTCTGCTTTTCCGCTGGGGGGCTATGTCAAGATGTTTGGCGAAGGCGGATTTATTGAAGGGGGCGAATCGCACCACCCACCTGTTGAGGACGAACATCAGACGGAACAGACGGCAGAACCGGTTCTGCGCGAACTGACTGACGAGGAGAAGAGTCGCTCGTTTGCCCACAAACCACCACTGGCGCGCATTGCAATCGTCATGGCCGGTCCCGTTTTCAACCTGCTCTTTGCCTGGCTGATCTTCATGCTGCTCTACACGATGGGCGTCCCGGCCGTAACGACCAAGATTGGCGAAGTCCTTAAAGATAAGCCGGCCGCCAAAGCCGGTATCCAGAAGGGTGATCTGCTCACCAGCATCAATAACAAGCCGGTTAAGCGCTGGGATGAAATCGCCGAAGGGGTCACAGCCAGCAAAGGCCAACCGCTGACAATTGTCGTCAAGCGCGGCGGGCAGGATATCAGCTATACGATCACCCCCGAAGCACGGGTCTCCAAAAATCTGTTCGGCGAAAAAGTTAACGGTTATGCCATTGGCGTCGCCTCGGCCGGAGAGGTTGTAACCGAGTACTTCAACCCGCTGCAGGCGATCGTTAAAGGGACCGAGCAAACCTGGAAAGTCATCGACCTGACCTTCATGTCGCTGGTCAAGATGATGCAGCGCGTTGTTCCGATGGACAGTGTCGGCGGCCCAATCATGATCGCCAAAATGGCCGGTGAACAGGCCTCTGCCGGTGTCGGCAGCTTCCTGGCTTTCATGGCGCTGCTTTCGATCAATCTGGGCGTGCTCAATCTATTGCCGGTACCGGTTCTGGATGGCGGCCATCTCCTATTCTTTTTTATCGAGCTGATCTTCCGTCGTCCGGTTCCGCAAAAGGTGCGCGAATACGCTCAACAGATCGGTATGGTGCTCTTGCTGGGCTTGATGGTGCTGGCCTTTTACAACGACATCATCAGGTATTTTGTCGCCCGTCAGGGGTAACAGTGAAAATATTAGCTCTGGACTCATCCACCTCTCTTGCCAGCATCGCGGTTTCTGTTGACGAGCGCATCGTTGCCGAATCGGTCTTCAGCTGCGACCGCACTCTTTCGGCTCGTCTGGTCCCTGAAATCGAGCGCCTGGTCACCAGCAGCGGCCTGACGCTGGGCGATATCGACCTCTTTGCGGCATCGGTCGGTCCCGGTTCGTTTACCGGAATACGAGGTGGTGTCGCCACGATTCAGGGACTGGCACTGGCAACCGGAAAACCGTGTGCCGGTTTCTCTTCGCTCAAGCTCCTGGCAATGAATTTTTCACTCGCATCTCTTCCGATCTGCCCGCTGCTGGATGCCCGTAAAAGCGAAGTCTATACGGCGCTCTATGACTGCTCCGCCGCAATTCCCACGCCTCTGATCGCTGATTGCGTTCTGCCACCGGACGCCTTCCTGACGCACCTTTCTGCAGCAACACACCAGGCGGTGATTTTTGCCGGTGACGGCGCCCTGCGCTATCGGGAGCTGATTACCGGGATTATGGCCGAACGTGCCATCTTCGCCCCTTTCCCGCTGCATACATCCCACGCCGCCAACGGTACCCTGCTGGCGCTCAGCACGTACCAGCGCGGAGAACAGCTGGAGCCATCCCGTTTAGTACCGCTGTACCTGCGTGAATCTGATGCTGTCATGATGAAGAACAAGGTAGTTGCCTAGCTTAATCCTCCGTTCAGATTTCTGTCCTCTTCCCTACACATCAGAATTTTATCCAGACTTCAAACTATCAAACGTTAACATTCGCTTACAACGCGACATAAAGTGACGCCAACCTATGTCATGGCTGCACAACCGTGTTCACTCCTGCGCTTCTCTCCAGCAACAGCCTGTTCATTTCCAAAAACTACCCCTTTCGTCGGGGTCGGATTTGAGTATCAAATTCGGTTCAAGCTCTTATTCTCCAACTGATTGTTTGTAGATTCATATAATAAACTCCATATAATTCTCACGGTTTATCAAACTCCACGATGCATCGGGATATGCTGAACTCCATTCCTTTGGCGGTCGCGGTTTCGCCTTGCCCCATTTGATCTCATAGCCATGGAGCTGTCCCCCGCGTTCCTCCACAAGATCGAGCTCCTTCTTGGTGTAGGTCCGCCAGAAGTAATTGTTTGCAGGCTCCCGCACATATTCCTGACGCTTGAGACGCTCCAGGACGATGTAGTTTTCCCAGAGTTCACCGGCATCGTTGCGCAGCTCAAGCAGGTTAAAGTTATTGATCAGGGCATTGCGGATACCGTTGTCGACAAAATAGAACCTGCTGTTCTTGGTGATCTCATTTCTCAGGTTGCGGCTGAACCCGCCCAGTTTCCTGATGACAAAGGCCTTTTCCAGCAGATCAAGATAATGGTCGACCGTGTTCTTGCTCATGCCGAGGCTGGTGCCCAGTTCGGTGTAGGAGACTTCCTTGCCGATCTGGAATGCGATCAGCTGTAACAGTCTGCCGATCTTTGCGGACTGTCTGATCCCTTCCAGCTCAAGAATATCCTTGTACAGGTATGATGATACTATCTCCCTGAGATACTGCTCCCGTTCACGGTTGTCCTGCAGCAGAACCACTTCAGGATATCCCCCGTACACCAGTCTCTGTTCCAGGCGACTGTCGGTTTCATGGCGCTGCTCGGTTGCTGCGAGTTCCAACTGGGAGAGGGGGTACTGGATAAGGGTGGTTTTCCTGCCGGTGAGCGGTTCGCCGATGCTCCGCGCCAGATCGAATGATGATGAGCCGGTGGCGATGACCCTGATATCCGGGACATGGTCGACGATCAGCTTCAGGTTCAGGCCGATGTTCTGGATCTTTTGGGCTTCATCTATTACCAGCAGCCGGTTGCTGCCGATAAATGATTTCAGTTTCTCAATGGACTGCGATGAAAGATACCCCTGTATCGTTATGTCTTCACCGCTCACCAAGAGGTACGGCTCTGATTCAGACTTCAGATATTCGTTGATAAGCGTCGTCTTGCCGGTGCGACGGGCGCCATAGATGACAACCACCTTCCCGCGTTTCAGGGCATGTTCGAGATTTTCAAGTTGGCGCTGCCTGATATACATAGTAACTCCGTCAGTTAACTGACCAAATTATATATAATCGCACTGAAAGCGCAACTGATAATTTATCGCAACATACCTTTCTCTACGAAACTGCACTGTAAGTGTCCTCAGATCGCTGTAACTATTCAGCACATATTTTAAAAAGCTTTTCATTCCCGAGGGTTTAATCGGGAATCCAGACTTTGACTTCGTGGGTCCCCGATAGAATCACTCGGGGATAACATTTTTTTGTGTGCCCCCCTTGTAACCAAGCTCCGGCTTGGTAACGCACCGGCACGATAAGCTCCGGCTTACTGAATCCGCACCAGCAAACTGGAGCTTGCACGACCAGTACGTTACGCAGCCGGAGCTGCGTAACGAGGGAAATCGACTCGGTGCTGGAATTCCCCCCATTCGGCATGATCGAGGACGCCGACTTCAGCAGCGTCCCTATCAAGGAACTCACCTTCGGCATTGCCAGCATCTATGCGGAAGACAAGGAAGAGCCATTCCACACCGCTTACCCCGGCACGACCAACCAATCCTGCCTGCGATTATAACTATTGATTCCGTTCCGCGCCGTGTTATCATATTTTCAAAACTGTAATCAGAGGAGGGCATATGATACGAACACAGATACAACTTCCGGAATCCCAGGTAGCAACACTGAAGCACCTCGCCGCACTCCAGCACACATCCATGGCAGAATTGATCAGGCGGGCCGTTGATCTGCTCACCTCATCCCCGGATACCAACGCCATCACCGAACGGAAAAACCGGGCACTGGCGATTGCCGGCCGTTTTCACTCTGGGCTTTCTGATGTATCTGTACGTCATGACGACTATCTGGCGGATGCGTTCAAATGAACTGCATCTTTGTTGATACTTCCGCCTTCTTTGCTCTGCTGGATGCCGATGACACAGCGCATGCAGAGGTAAAAACAGCATGTCAGAAACTGTTTCAGACAGGCGTTCTGCTGATGACCAGTAATTACATCCTGGTGGAGACCTGCGCCCTGGTACAAAACCGTCTCGGCATGGAAGCAGCCAGAATGTTCATGGAAGATATCGTTCCGCTGTTTGATGTTCGATGGATTGACGCTCAGCTCCACCATGCCGCCGCCAGTGCCCACCTGGCGGCGGGGAGGAGACACCTGAGCCTTGTGGATTGTTCATCATTCGAGGTTATGCGCCGAACCGGCATACGGACAGCGTTCACATGTGATAAGCATTTTCGCGAACAGGGATTTGCGACCATTCCCTGATTGAGAACTGACGAAGCACCTCGTTACCAAATTTTTTCTCGTTTTTCTTTTTACCAAGCTCCAGCGTTGGCAACGCAACGTAACGGTAAGCTCCTGCTTACCGTATCCGCATCGTCAAGCTGGAGCTTGCCGGTCCATGACGTCAATATCGACGTGCCCCCCCCTGCTGCGTAACAAGAAAATCCATCATTTGCACGTATACGATGTTGCGCTGAAATGCCCCGTTGCCGTGTTGCAGGTGGTGCTGTAATGAATTTTTGTATTTGATATATACGGCGGAGCGGAGTTCTTACAGACTGCATATGACACATTGCCTGTATTGCGGGTATTGTGTTTCTCTCCCGGCTCATAGTACCAAAACCCGTCTCCCGCTCCCAGACTGCACGACCATACGAAAATCCGGTACGAACAGGTATTTTTCATGATCGCTTCCCCTTTTGCATTGCGGCTTACCGATACGCAGAAACCGGCGCCTGAACTCCCGCTGCTCTGACCGTTGTATCCTGCATTCCCGGTTTAATGTAACGAGGTTGGAGATTCAATATCCATAGCCTCATAAAGTTCTATTTGTCGCTTCGTTACTTCACCCATGCGTGGATCACGCCCGGGATACTCGAAACAT